>NZ_JBVJJE010000014.1:0-285011 GCF_055585925.1 Streptomyces sp. NPDC052064 | reverse complement strand
GCTACGAACGCAAAGCCGAGCACTTCCTCGCCTTCACCAGCATCGCCTGCACCCTCATCTGCTACCGCCGACTCACCAAATGAGATGGTGTCTAAAACGGTTAGTACGGCGGAACCCGGGCTTGCTCGACTACTCGGTGTCAGTGGCGGCGCTCGTCGTGAGCGACGGTTGCCGAGTCGCGCCTCGGGAGCACGTTCCGCACGCGGTACGGCCTCCTCTGATGCTGGCCAGGGTGAGCGTAAGGTCCGTGCTGCACCTGCAGCGGCAGCGCCACCGGTCGGTAGTCCTCCCCGGATAGGGCTCCAACGGTTCGAACCCGGCGGCCCGCGCCTCCGCGACGGCTGTCGCGGGATCGGTTCGGCCACCGGATCGGGGGCACTTCTTGCAGCCGGTCGTTCCCGACCGGATGGAGGACAGGCGTGTCGGGACCTCGTTCCCACAGGAACAGCGGCAGCGCCAACGGTCCGTGGTACGACCGGGGTACGGCTCCAGCGGCTCGAACCCGGCCGCTCGCACTTCCGCGGACGCACGCTCGTCGGTTGCCAGATCGAGGGCACAGAACCGGCAGCCCTTCGAACCGCTGTTGACGTTGGAGTAGGTGGGGCTGGTTTCGCGACCGCATGTGGTGCAGCGGCACCGCCACGGCGTTTGGCTGCCCGGGTAGGGTTCCAGCGGTTCGAGTCCGGCCGCGCGCATGGTTTCTCCGGCCTTGGGCGCGTTCGTGGCGGCGCGTTTCGCCTGGGTCTCCTTCGCTCGGCAGATTCGACAGCGCTGGCCCGCGTTGCGGACGGCGTTGAACGTTGGACGCCCCTCGTGCCCGCAGGTCATGCAGCGTGAGGGCCAAGTCGCGTTGGTGCGGCCGGGATACGGCACGAGTGGCTCGTATCCGCAGGCCCGCATTTCGGCGGCTGCGGCCTCCGCGTTGATGAGGACCGCGGCTCGGGGGCGGGCGCCGACTCGGGGCGCGAAGGGTTCCTCTGCGCTCCGGGTTTCCTCGTCGACCATGGCCCAGACCTCGGCCGCCGTGACGCGGGTTGCGGAGCAGGTCTCTGTCCAGCCGTTCGGCATGACGTCGCTCGTGAGGAAGGGGGTGAGTCCAGCCTGACGCAGGCGGCCCAGCACGGCCTGTTCGACGTCGTAGGCGGCCGCGCCGGTGGTGTAGTCACGGGCCTGATGCAGTTGCCAACCCTGGCGTTCGTGTTGGATGAGGCGGGAGGTGTAGCCCGTGCAGGCCCCGATCCCGATCTTGACGGCTTTCCACTCCTGGTGGGTGATCACGTAGACCTTCGACGGTCCTGCCAGATCGATGCCGTGGGTGGCGCAGAACTTGCATCCGACACCAGCACGGATCTTCATGAGTGTCGGGGAGATCTCGTTGCCGCAGGTTGTGCAACGGCACCGCCACGCAGTCACCGAGGTGGCATAGGGCTCCAGCGGCTCCAGTCCAGCCGCGCGCATGGCAGCCACCGCGGTGCCCGGGTCGGTCTTTCTGCCCGCTGCCGCCCTCACATCGGCGCAGTGCCGACAGCCGCCCTGGCCCGCCAGAATGCCGCCCAGACTCGGTGATGTCTCACGCCCACAGCCGTTGCAGCGACACCGCCATGCCTTGTCTCGGCGCCCGGCGTACGGTTCGAGCGGTTCCAGGTCGGCCACACGCATGAGGGCCTCGGCTTCGTCCGCGGGCCAGCGGCGTCGGCCACCCGGGGAGGGAGGGCAGTACGGGCATGCCCGAAGGCCGCGCCTGAGGTTACTCAACCTGATCTCGACGTCTCGGCCGCACGCGAGGTGGCGACAGTGCCACAGCCTGCTCGGTCCCGGGTAGGACACCAGCGGCTCAAGGCCGAAGTCCTTCGCCTCAACTGCGGCCCGGTCGCCGTCCGTGCGGGGCAGTTCGCGGCGACGCGACCATGCCCGGCTGATGCCCTGCCCGGCGTTCTTGCGTCCGCACGGACCGCAGCCCCCTTGTCCGCCCTTGACCGACCCATGAGTGGGTGTCCCGATCGTGCCGCAGGTTGTGCAGCGGCACCGCCAGGGGGTGTCGGTCCCGGAATAGGGCTCCAACGGTTCCAGACCCGCCGACCTCATGAGCGCAGCGGCCTGGTCCGGATCAACCGGCGCGTTCGGCGCGCACCATCGGCACGGCCCCCCTCCGCGTTTGATGTACGAGTAGCGCGGCTTGACCTCCCGACCGCACGACACGTGCCGGCAGCGCCAAGGGGGTGTCGCCCCGGGATACGGCTCCAGCGGTTCCAGGCCGGCCGAGCGCATCAGCGCCACCGCCTCCTCCGGAGGAATCGGAACCGTGCCCGAGCAGTACCGGCAGCCGCCCTGCCGGCCCGCAGCAATGTTGCCCAGCCGCGGTGACACTTCTCTCCCGCACGCTTCATGGCGGCAGCGCCAGGGCTTATCACTTCCTGGATAGGGCTCCAGTGGTTCGAGCCCGGCATCCCGCAGAATCAGCACCGGATCGCGTGGATCCTTCCGCGGACGTCCCCTCGCCACCTGGTCTCCTTCTGAAGTGCCCGCTTCCGGGTGAGGATCGCACGAGGCACTGACAACGGCCTCGTTCAAGTCAGGAGCTTGGGGCGGGCTTCCTCGCGGCGGCCTCTTTGCCCGGCCTTTTCCGGGCTGTCCTCTTCGTGGTCTTCGGCAGCTCGTGTACGTCGGCAGGGCCGTTCTCGCCGCGAGGAGACTTCGCTCGCGATGCGGATTCGTTCAGGGCGGCTATGAGGTCGAAGAGCTCTCCCAGTGCTGCCGACGGTTCGGCGCTGCTTACGGGTATCGACGGATCGCTGCGCTCGTGAGCGGGCGGCTCGTGGGTTGTGTCCTTCGGGGCTCTTTGGTCCGCGAATGGTCCGGCGGGAACTCCCTTGGATGCCAGACGGTAGCTTTCAGAACCCGATTGATTACGGTAGGTATCTTTTATGACGGGTTGCCTGAAGCGCAACGACGCCTCAAGCAACCCGACTTCTGGCTCTAGAAGAAGCCAAGTTTCTGAGGGCTATAAGAACAAAGAATGTTCTTCGTCTGCTGGTAGTGGTCGAGCATCATCTTGTGGGTCTCACGGCCTATGCCGGACTTCTTGTAGCCGCCGAACGCCGCGTGTGCCGGGTACGCGTGGTAGCAGTTGGTCCACACCCGGCCGGCCTTGATCTCGCGGCCCAGGCGGTAGGCCGTGTTGCCGTCGCGGGTCCACACGCCCGCGCCGAGGCCGTACAGCGTGTCGTTGGCGATCTTCAAGGCCTCGTCGACGGAGTCGTACGTCGTCACCGAGACCACCGGGCCGAAGATCTCCTCCTGGAAGATCCGCATGTCGTTGGTGCCGCGGAAGATCGTCGGCTCGATGTAGTAGCCGCCTTCCAGGCCGGGGACCGTACGGGGGTTGCCGCCCGTGACCAGTTCGGCGCCTTCCTTCCTGCCGATGTCGAGGTAGGAGAGGATCTTCTCGTACTGGTCGTTGCTCGCCTGCGCGCCGAGCATGGTGGCCGGGTCCAGCGGGTCGCCGCCGACGATGGCCCGGGTGCGCTCGACGCAGCGGGCCATGAAGTCGTCGTAGATCGACGACGGGATCAGGGCGCGGGACGGGCACGTGCACACCTCGCCCTGGTTCAGGGCGAACATCACGAAGCCCTCGACCGCCTTGTCCAGGAAGTCGTCGTCGGCGGCCATCACGTCGGGCAGGAAGATGTTCGGGCTCTTGCCGCCCAGTTCGAGCGTGACGGGGATGATGTTCTCGCTCGCGTACTGCATGATCAGGCGGCCGGTCGTCGTCTCGCCGGTGAACGCCACCTTCGCCACGCGAGGGCTGGAGGCCAGGGGCTTGCCCGCCTCCACGCCGAAGCCGTTGACCACGTTGACCACGCCCGGCGGGAGCAGGTCGGCGATCAGGTCGATGACGTAGAGGAGGCTGACCGGGGTCTGCTCGGCCGGTTTGATGACCACGCAGTTGCCGGCGGCCAGCGCGGGGGCCAGCTTCCAGGTGGCCATGAGGATCGGGAAGTTCCACGGGATGATCTGGCCGACCACACCCAGCGGTTCGTGGAAGTGGTACGCGACGGTGTCGGCGTCGATCTCCGCGATGCTGCCCTCCTGCGCGCGGACGACACCGGCGAAGTACCGGAAGTGGTCGACGGCCAGCGGGATGTCGGCGGCCAGCGTCTCGCGGACCGGCTTGCCGTTCTCCCAGGTCTCGGCGACCGCGATCTGCTCCAGGTGCTCCTCGATGCGGTCGGCGATCCTGTTGAGGACACGCGCGCGTTCCGCGGTGGACGTGCGGCCCCACTGTTCGGCCGCCCGGTGCGCGGCGTCCAGGGCCAGGTCGACGTCGGCCGCGGAGGAGCGGGCGACCTCGCAGAAGACCTTGCCGGTCACGGGGGTCGGGTTCTGGAAGTAGCGGCCCTCGACGGGGGCGACCCAGTCGCCGTCGATGAAGTTGTCGTAGCGGCGGGCGAAGGTGACGATGCTGCCGTCCGTTCCGGGCTGCGCGTACACCATGGCGGCTCTCCTCGGTGAGATGACGGGCGGGTTACGGTTCACGCCGTCGTGACGACCTCACTGTGCTCCCGGGAGGTTGGCGCGAGGTTGGCGCCGCATTGTGCCGTCAGTCGCGCCGGGCCGTGGTCAGGCGGCCCCGCGCGATCGCGCGGCGGGTGTCGTCCCTGCCGAGCAGGCGCAGCGCGTGTTCGTGGATCTCCGCGTCGTACGGGGCCCGTTCGCCGTAGCGCAGGGCGTGTTCCGGGCGGGTGCTCGCCAGTACGGCCTCGCGTACGGCCACTTCGAGGCGGGTGCGCCACTCCTCGATACCGGGTGCCTCGGAGCGGGGGAGCAGCGGGCCGCCGTAGAGGCACAGGGCGGTGTCGGTGTCGCCCAGCTCCAGCGCGCGCAGGACGTCGGCGGCGTCGCAGGAGACCGGGATCGTCAGGGCGTAGCGGCGGGGGGAGATGCCGCCGGCGAGGGCGCGGCGCAGGTGGGAGATCTCCGCCTTGAAGGTGGACGCGGTGACCGGCCGGTCGCCGTAGAGGGCGGCGCGCAGCCGCCCCGGGGAGAAGCCGTCGGGTTCGAGTGCGAGCAGGGTGAGGATCTCCAACTGGCGGGGGCGCAGAGGCAGTGGGCGTCCCTCCCGTACGGCAGGCACGGCTTGTTCCGCGCCGAGGCAGGTGAGCCGCACCTGCCCCGGGCGGGGCTGTTCCGTGGTGAGGCGGGCCTCGATGGTGGACACCAGCGTGCGTACGGTGGACATGGCCAGGGGGTGCGAACGGTCCCAGGTGGTCGACAGGTCCAGCACGCCGAGGACGCGCCCGTCCGGGCCGTGGACC
This sequence comes from Streptomyces sp. NPDC052064, assembly GCF_055585925.1. Lineage (NCBI taxonomy): Bacteria > Bacillati > Actinomycetota > Actinomycetes > Kitasatosporales > Streptomycetaceae > Streptomyces > Streptomyces sp. NPDC052064. The sequence continues at coordinate 279,696 of NZ_JBVJJE010000014.1, read as the reverse complement.
GGGGCGCAATAGCAGACCCAGCCGTGCAGGGCGGACACCAGGTGCTCGGCCGAGAAGACGGAGCTGGGACGGCCGGTGCGCAGGGCGAGGGACAGGGCGTTGGTGCCCATGGCCTGCTCGTCCCACCGGCCGCCCGGCGCGAAGTTGACACGCTCGGCCCGGCGGCGCATGGTCGGGCCGCCACAGGTCCACAGGATGGTGCCGGACTCGTCGGTGACCGCCGTGACGAACCCGGCGTCCTCGGCGATGCTGCGCAGTTCCCCGGTGAGTCCCGAGACCGGCCGGTACAGCGGTGAGGACGTCCAGCGCTGGTGAACGGGGCCGCCGTCGGTGGCCGGGGCGCTGTCCCGCCCGGGGTCCACGCTGCTCAGCGAACGCACCCAGGACTCGGTCACCTCGTGGCGCAACGCCGCGCTGCCGCCCGGCCGCGCGCCCGCGACGCTCAGCCGCGGCACCCAGCGGGACCACTCGTGCTCCAGCACGGCCCTGCGCTGCCGGAGGTCAGGGCGCTGTGACATGGCCTCTCCCTGCCGTCGTACCGGGAGGACCGGTTCCGGGCGCGGTGCCGGCCCGGTCCTCGGTCTGAGGTCAGTGTTACCGGATGCGTGCGGCCGGGGTCGAGGCGACCGTCAGAAATGCGAGCCGTGCCGGACGCCGCTGGAGTGAGCGTGTCGCCGATGACCCGGGCGGCCGTGGTTCGGCACGACCGGTCCGGGAACGACCCCGCCTGAACGGGCGACCGCCTGAGCGGATGTTTGTCCGGTGCCCGCGTGCCGCCGTACGGGTGACGGGTTCACTCGACCCGACGGACGGTGCCCGGCCCGCGTACCACGGACGCGCCGTGTCGCGTTGCCCGGGCATGGACAGCACTGAGACGGCGCGGCGCCTTCTCGGGAACGACGCCGCTCCCCGGTCGTATGCCGAACTCACCAGCGGATACGGGGGTCACCCGCCCATCTACGCGGCGCTCGTCGCCGAATGGCAGGCCAGGGGGCACGCGGTCCCGGAGCACCGTGACGGCCAGTGGGTCTCCTTCGCGGCCCCGTCCGCGAGCGAGACCTGGGCCGCCCTCACCACATGGACCGCCGGCCGGCACCCGGGGACGGCCGCCCCCGACGGCACTCGCCTCACCAGCAGTCAGCCACCGCGTGTTCCGCGCTGACCGGTGCCAGCACGGCGAGGGCCTCGGTGGCCTCCCGCAGGGCCGACTCCAGCGTGCCCGGGGCGTGCAGCGTGCCCGTGCCGTCCGGCGGGACGAGCCACTCCAGGCGCCCGGCGGACCGGTACGGCGGCGGCACGGCGACCCAGGAGCCCCGGCCGACGTGCCGGACACCGGAACCGACCCACTCGCTGACGGGGTCGGGTGGCAGGAAGAAGCCCACTCTGCGTGCCGCGCAGTCCACCAGGGTGGGACCGGGCACCTTCAAGGGGTCGTGCCACAGATAGTCCAGGGCGAGCAGGCCGAGCCGGTCGGGGACGCTGAGCACGTCCCAGTACCGCCCCGCCTCCACGAGCGCCGTCCCCGTGCCGTAGTCCCACTCCCGCTTGCACTCCTGAGGGTCCCGGGCGGCCGCGGCGAGCCACTCGACGGCTTGCTTCCACATCACGCTCTGCATGGCCACCCCAGGCACAGTCGGCCGCGCCCTGACGGGCGCACGCTGGACACGGGCCGGTGACCCGCGGAGCCCAGGGCTCCGCGTGCCGGTCCGGCAGTGGCCATGCTCGTAGATGTTTCTACGCGCAGGAAGGGGTGGCGCGGGCTGGCGTTTCGGTCGGGCATGTCCCGGTCGAAAGGGGGCACTCGAAGGTGGATCCCGTAAGGCATCGATCAACTTCGCGCGCGTCCATGCCGCCCTGTTGAAACCGGCCATCGACGGATGGACGACTGGGGGAGGACCCGGGGGGTGCGCCGGGCGGATGAGACGCCGGTGCCGGAAATGCGGGGTCTCCCAGGCATGCCCTCCGCCCGCGGACGCCGCCGCTGTGCAGGAGGTGTGGACCAGTCCACGAGGGCGCGCGGGCGGGATGTGCGGATCGCGGAATTTTGCCTTCACAAAACCTTCTACTGTGCTGGCCAGAACCTGCCTTGTTCGGTCAACTATGAACGGAGCAAGGTGGGTTGAGCACTTGAGCATCAGGAGTCACAAGCGCGCTGCTTGACCCGTGCGACCGAACCGCGCGGGTACTGACGGGGGAACTGATGAGGTGCGCGCGTGGCCACCGTCGACGGGCGGGGGCCAGGTCCTCGCGCACGGCCGCAACGTCTCTCCCTCCTCTCTTGGTGCCTTCATCCGGTGCCCGAGACAGGGATAGGAGGGGGAATGCCGATGAGTGCAGTGAGCGCCGCCAAGCCGACGTATCCCGGCGTCTACGTCGAAGAGCTTCCCAGCAGCACCCGCACCATCTCGACCCTGACCACTTCGGTGACCGCCTTCGTGGGCCACACCCGGCGCGGTCCGCTGAACGAGCCGGTCCGCGTCACCAGCTTCACCGAGTTCGAGCGCCGCTTCGGGGGGTTGAGCGCCCAGAGCGCCGTCGGCTACGCCGTTCACCAGTTCTTCGGCAACGGCGGCACCGTCGCCGTGATCGTCCGCGTCGCCAAGGCCGGCAGCGGCAAGGCCGCCGGCGTCACCCTGGAGTCCACCGAGGGCCACAGCGAGTGCGACGTCCTCAAGGTGCACGCCAAGGAACCCGGCGTGTGGGGCAACGGCCTGCGCGTCGCCGTCGACTACGACACGACCTGCCCCGACGAGACCTTCAACCTGCGCGTCCATGACGCCAAGGGCGAGGCCCGCGAGAGCTTCACCGGCCTGTCCACCGACCCGTCCCACGGCCGGTACGTGCAGACCGTCGTCAACGCCGGCTCCCGGCTGATCCGCGTCGAGGTCGTCGGCGAGGGCCGCCCCGACCCGTCCGGCACCGTCTCCAAGCCGTTCGGGCACGAACTGCCCGACCTCGCCGTGGACCTCACGGTCAAGATCGGCGACGTCGAGCGGGAGTTCACGCTCTACGACCCCGACTGCGACGGCGAGGCCCCGCACTCCGTCGCCGAGCTGGCGCTGCTGCTGGAGCGCAAGCTGCGCGCCCTGCCCGACGCGCCCGGCAAGCACGCCTTCGCGGGCGCCGAGGTCACCGCCTTCGGCCGGCGTATCCAGGTCGTCGCGGGCTCTACCGACCCCGAGGACGTCGTCCGCTTCCTCGGCGAGTGCGCCAACGACCTGGGCCTGGAGGCCTCGGTCAACCCGCCCGTCTTCCCGCTGGAAGGCGGCGAGGACGGCGAGGCGCCCGGACCGCGCGACCTCATCGGCTCCGAGGCCGACAAGTCCGGCATCCAGGCGCTGCGCGGCGTCGCCGACGTCAACCTCCTCGTGCTGCCCGAACTCGCGGCGTACGAGAAGACGGAGGACGCCGTCACCGTCGTCTCGGCCGCCCAGCGGCTGTGCCAGGAGAGGCGGATCTTCCTGCTGGTCGACGCGCCGAGCACCTGGGTGAGCGTCGACACCGCCCGGGCCGGGCTCGCCGCCTTCGACGCCGTGCGCGGCAACCACGCGGGCCTGTACTTCCCGCACCTCCAGCTCACCGACCCCCTCACGGGCCGGCTGCGCTCCTTCCCGCCGTCCGGCGCGGTCGCGGGCGTCATCGCCCGTACGGACTCCGAGCGCGGCGTGTGGAAGGCCCCGGCCGGCACCGAGGCCCGGCTCGCCGGCGTGCGCTCGCTCACGGTCAACCTGACCGACCGCGAGACCGGCCTGCTCAACCCGCTCGGCGTCAACTGCCTGCGCACCTTCCCGGTCACCGGCCCGGTGGTCTGGGGAGCGCGCACGCTGGAGGGCTCCGACGCCCTCGACAGCGAGTGGAAGTACGTGCCGGTGCGGCGACTCGCCCTGCACGTCGAGGAGAGCCTTCAGCGAGGCCTCCAGTGGGTGGTGTTCGAGCCCAACGACGAGAACCTGTGGCAGCAGATCCGGCTCGCCGCCTCCTCGTACCTGCACACCCTCTTCCGCCAGGGCGCCTTCAAAGGCGGTACGCCCCGCGACGCCTACTTCGTCAAGTGCGACAGCGACACCACGACCGCCGAGGACATCGAGAACGGCATCGTCAACGTCCTGGTCGGCATCGCGCCGGTCCGCCCGGCCGAGTTCGTGATCGTCAAGATTCAGCAGACGTCCGGGCAGTTCGCGCTCTAAGGAATCCCTGAGGACATTTCGATGGCAGAGTTCACGGTCAACGCCCATCGTTTCGACCCGTACAAGAACTTCAAGTTCCTGGTCCTGTGGGACGGTCGGACGGTCGCCGGCATCAGCAAGATCAGTCCGCTGAAGCGGACCACCGAGGTCGTCAAGCACCGGCACGGTGGCGACCCCTCGTCCCCGCGCAAGTCGCCGGGCCGCTCCGAGTTCGAGGGCATCACCCTGGAGCGCGGCGTCACGCACGACCCCGAGTTCGACCGCTGGGCCAACAAGGTCTGGCAGGTCGGCGCGGGCCTCGGCTCCGAGGTGTCCCTCGCCGACTTCCGTAAGGACATCGTGATCCAGGTCCTCAACGAGGCCGGCCAGGTCGCCGTCTCGCACAAGCTGTACCGGACCTGGCCCAGCGAGTACCAGGTCCTCGGCGAACTGGACGCCAACGCCAACGCGGTGGCCATCCAGTCGCTGAAGCTCGAGTGCGAGGGCTGGGAGCGGGACTACGAGGTGCCCGAGCCGGAGGAGCCGTCGTTCATCAACCCAGCCTGATATAGGGGGAGTTGAGGAAGCGGGGGGAGAACATGGCGATCACCGGGGCGGCCGAGCTGCTGGCCACCTGGGAGGCGGGCCTCGCCGAGGCACCGAACGGGCGCGCCCTGCTGCTGCACCGCACGGCCCGCCCGGACGCCGACGCAGCGAGCCTGCCGGTACTGCCGGTGGGGGAGCGCGAGGCCGACCTGTTCGCGCTGCGCCGGGCCCTGTTCGGGGAGCGGATGCAGGTACGGCTCGCGTGCTCGGCGTGCGGGGAGGACATGGAGTTCGACCTGGACGCCGGGGAGTTCGCTCGGTCGCTGGGCGGGCGGGGCGGTCCGGTCGACCGGCAGGGAGGTGCGGTGGACGAGGGCGACTCGTCCGCCGGGTCCGTCGTGCGGGTGCGGCAGGACGGCTGGGACGTCGAGTTCCGGCTGCCTGGGGTCGCCGACCTGACGGCGGCGGCCCGGGCGGCCGACCCGCGCAGGGCCCTGCTCGCCCGGTGCCTGGTCTCGGCGCTGCGCGACGGGGCGGCCGTGGCCGCCGGTGACCTGCCCGTCCCGGTCCAGCGCCGGATCGCCGAGGCCGTCGAGGCCGCCGACCCCGGGGCGGACGTGACGCTCAACGTCGCCTGCCCTGGGTGCGGCGAGGCCACCCGGGCCGAACTCGACATCGCCTCCTATCTGTGGACCGAACTGGACGCCTGGGCCCGGGACCTGCTGCTCGACGTCCATCTGCTCGCCACCTCCTACGGCTGGAGCGAGCCGGAGATCCTGGCGCTCAGCCCGCTGCGGCGCCGTTACTACCTGGAGCTGTGTGCGGATGTCTGACGCCGAAGGGGCGCCGGTTCCCGACTTCCTCGACCGGCTGATCGCCCGGCACGCTCCGGCCGCTGTCGCCGGTCCGCGTGCGGGTGTGGTGCGGGTACGGCCCCGACTGCCGGGCCCGTTCGAGCGGGTGGACGCGGTCCGCGGCACCGCGCCGGAGCCGGACGACGGCTCCGACCTGCTGTGGCCCTCCGCCACACCGTCCGCCGTACGCCCGGGGGAGGCGCCGCGTCCGACGGCTGCCGCGCCCCGGACCCATACGGAACGGGAGCGGACCGTCGTACACACCGAACGCGCGCCCGCGGATCCGGCACCGCGGCCCGCCTCGAGGGCACTGCCCGAGGCGCCGCTGCTGCGCCCCGTCGCGCCCGTCGCCGCGGAGCAGCGGCCGGCGCCCGACGCCGCGCACCGGGCGGCGGGCCGTGGGCGCACGGAGCGGGGCGCACCCCAGAGCACGGCGTCCGTGCCCATCCCCCCGGGCACGGACGCCGTATCCCCCGCTGCCGCCTCGGCCGCGCGGCCCAGCGCCGCAGACACCGCGGCGGCACGGGACGCCGTACGGCAGGCAGCGGCGCGGCGGCCCTCTCGGGCGCCCGAGCAGGTGGTCCAGGTGCAGATCGGGCGGCTGGAGGTGACGGCGGGACCGTCGCCGTCCGGCGGCGCCCGGCAGCGTACGTCGTCGAGGGAGCGGCCGGGCGTGACCTTGAGCCTGGCCGACTATCTGGCGCGGGGGCGGGAGTGACATGACGGATCGAGGAACCGAGGAACCGACTTCATGAGCAACGCACTCGCCATCGCCCATGTCACCCAGGCCCTCGCCCTGCTGCTCGCGTCCAACGTGGGCCCGGAGTTCGACGAGGCCGTGAAGGTGGAGCCGCACAAGCCGCCGACGGAGCCGCCGGACTACCCCACCCTCAACGTGTTCCTCTACCAGGTCACGCCCAACACGTCGATGCGCAACAACGACCTGCCGACCCGGGCGTCCGACGGCACGCTGGTGAAGCGGCCGGCCGCCGCGCTGGACCTGCACTACCTCATCAGTGCGTACGGCGACGAGACGACCCTGGTCGGGCAGCGGCTCATCGGCTCCGTGGTGCGAACCCTGCACGAGACACCGATTCTGCCGAAGGACGTCATCGAAGAGACCGGTCAACTCCCGCACCTGGCGGGCAGCGATCTCGCGGAGGCGGCGCAGCGGGTGCGGTTCACGCCCACGGTGATGGACATCGACGAGACGTCGAAGCTGTGGGGGATGCTTCACCAGACGCCGTACGCCCTGTCGGTGGTCTACCAGGCGGCCCTCGTCTTCATCGAGGGCCGCGAGACGCCGGTGCCGGCGAAACCGGTGGAGCGGCTCACGGCGCGGGTGCTGCCGTTCGGGGCGCCCGGGGCACCGGTGCCGCCGGGCAGCCGGGCGGAGGCGCCGCGGGACAGTGAGAGCGGCGCGCCGGCTCCCGAGCCCGTTCCCGCAGAGAGCGGGACTTCGGGAGAAGCGCACGTCCGGGAGCCGCGTGATAAGGCGCCCGCCAAGTCGGTTGCGAAGGTGCCTGCGAAGGCTGCGGCCAAGGCGCCCGCGAAATCCGCGGCCAAGGCGCCCGCGAAGGCTTCGGCCAAGGCACCTGCCCGCGCCCGAAAGGATGTGCAGGCCAGCAAGGCGGCGCAGACGGCCGGGCCCGCGCGTGGCGCGGCCAAGAACACGGGTGCCGCGCCTTCTTCGGACTCCTCGTCGGAATCGTCGCCGGGCTCCTCTTCGACGAGGGGCTCCGAGGGCGCGGAGAGCTGAGGCGGCATGGGGACAACGGGGGCAGGCGAGGACATGGGGACACCCCGGACGGGCATGGCGGGCGCACCGGGCGGCAGCCCGACGCTGACCGCGGAGATCCGGCGCGTCCTGGCCCGTGTCGACAACCACGCGGCGCGCGCGGCCGGACCTGGCACGGCCGAAACGGGCACGGCATCGAAGTCCGGCGACGGCACCCCCGGTCGTGACACAGCCGTCGATCACGTACACGACCCGGCGGCCCCCGCGACCGCCCCCCTCGACACGCTCGTCACCTGCTTCGGTCTCTCGGCCTTCGAACGGGACCTCGTACTCCTCACCGCCGCCTTCGAGCTGGACCCCACGACCGCCGCCCGTTGCGCCGCCGCGAGCGGTGACCCGGAGCGGGCGTACCCCACCTTCTCGCTCGCCCTGGCCGCCCTCGCCGAACCGCACTGGAGCGCCCTGACCCCCGTGGCACCGCTGCGGCGCTGGCGCATCGTCGAGCTGGACGACGCGTCGCGCCTGACGCTGTCCCGGCTGCGGCTCGACGAACGCATCCTGCACTTCCTGCTCGGCTCGCCCTACCTGGACGCCCGGCTGCACGGCCAGCTGCGCCGCACTCCGGTGCCTGACGAACTGCCACCGTCGTACGACCTGGCCGCGAGCCGGGTCGCCGCCGGCTGGACCACCGCCGCGCGCCCGGATGCGCCGCTGCTCGTCGAGGTGGTCGGCGGCGATCTGCGCAGCCGGGCCGAGATCGCCGCCGCGGCGGCCGCGCGGTCCGGGCTCGGGCTGTACGCGATGAGCGCCGAGGACATCCCCACGGACGCGGCGGAGCGCGACCGGCTCGCCCGTCTGTGGCAGCGCGAGGCGATCCTGCTGCCCGCCGTGCTGCTGGTGGAGGTCGGCGAGCTGGACCGCGACCAGCACGCGGCCACCGACGCGTTCCTGACCGGGGCCGCTGTTCCCGTCGTCGTGTCGAGCGGCGATCCCCGGCACTCGGACCGACCGCACGGCGAGCGGGTGACCGTGCCGCGCCTGGACGACGAGGAGCAACTCGGTCTGTGGGTAGGCGCGTTCCGGGACGTCGTCGACATCGGCGAGAGCGAACTGCGATCGCTGGTCGCCCAGTTCGAGCTGCCGCCGCACGTCGTACGTTCCGCCGCTGCCGCCGTACGCCGTGATCTGCCCGGCGAGGACGAACTCGACGCCGCTGGGCTCGCCTGGCGGGCCGGGCTGAACGAGGCCCGGATCGGGATGGATGAACTGGGCCGCCGTATCGAGCCCGAGGCGGGCTGGGGCGATCTCGTCCTGCACGACCGGCAGACGAGCGTGCTGCGGGAGATCGTCGCGCATGTGCGGCAGCGGGCCACCGTCCACCAGGAGTGGGGGTTCGCGGCGACGCTGCGGCGCGGCCTCGGCGTCACCGCCCTGTTCGCGGGCGGCTCCGGCACGGGCAAGACCCTGGCCGCCGAGGTCATGGCCAAGGAGCTGGGCCTGGATCTCTTCATCATCGACTTGTCGCAGGTGGTCAGCAAGTACATCGGCGAGACGGAGAAGAACCTCCGCAAGGTCTTCGACGCCGCCGAACGAGGCGGCGCGCTCCTGCTCTTCGACGAGGCCGACGCGCTCTTCGGCAAGCGCAGCGAGGTCAAGGACAGCCACGACCGGTACGCCAACCTCGAAGTCAGCTACCTGCTGATGCGGATGGAGGCCTACCGGGGTCTCGCCATCCTCACCACCAACATGAAGAAGGCCCTGGACACGGCTTTCATGCGTCGCATCCGCTTCGTCGTCGACTTCCCCTTCCCGGCGGAGCACGAGCGCGCGGAGATCTGGCGCCGGGTACTGCCGCCGCAGACCCCGACGAAGGGCATCGATCCGGAACTCCTCGCCCAACTCACCGTCGCGGGCGGCTCGATCCGCAACATCGCCCTGTCCGGCGCGTTCCTCGCCGCCGAGGAGGGCGACCGGCTGCAGATGCGGCACATGCTCGCCGCGGCCCGCACCGAATACCTCAAGCTGGAACGCTCCTTGACACCGGGGGAGGTCCGCGGATGGGTGTGAACAGGCCCCATCGGCAGAGCGCGGCCGGTCGTCCCGAGCCGCGCGAGATCCGCGTCGACATCGGCGAGCTGGTCCTGGACGGCTTCGGCTCGTCCGTGGACCCAGGGCGCGTATCGGCGTCGTTCGAGCGGGAGTTGACCCGTCTCGTGCGGGAACACGGGGTGCCGCTGGCCGCGGACGGCGCCGTGTCGGTGGACGGGGTGTCGGGCCTGCCCCCGATGCCCGCCGGGTTGTCCGCGCGCCGCCTCGGCCAGGAGCTGGCCCGCGCGGTGCACGCGGGACTTTCGGGCCGTGGGGAGGTGACGCGATGACGACCTCCGCCTCCCAGGACTCCCAGGCGGCCGAGCAGGCCGCCGCCGAGCGCCGCCGCAAACGCAAGGAGCGCGCGGCGAAGAACCGCGCGCCCGAGTCGAAGAACATCGTCAGCGGAGCCGGGCAGCCACTGGACGCCGGTGTGCGCCGGGAACTGGAGGAGCAGCTCGGCCACGATTTGGGCTCCGTACGCCTGCACACCGACCGCGACGCGAGCGCTCTCACCGGCATGCTGGGTGCGGACGCGGTGGCGGTGGGCCGGGACATCTTCTTCGGCGAGGGCCAGTACCAGCCGGGCACGCAGCAGGGCCGCGCCCTGCTCGCGCACGAGCTGCTGCACACGATCCAACACCCCTTCGCCAGCGGCACGTTGGCTGCGGGCCGCGACCTGGGCCAGGTCAGCGCGCCGCACGAGGCGGCCGAGCGCGCCGCCGAGGATGCCGCCCAGGCCGTGGCGCGCGGCGAGCAGACACCGGAGGTCGCCCCGGAGGCCAGCACTCCGGCGTGGATGCGCTACACCACCGTCGACGCCGACCGCAATCGGCTCGAGCACCTCGATCCCGCCACGCTCGTCGACCGCCTCGCCAACACGGTCATCCGGTCGCTCCGTACCGACCCGACGGACAGCGCGCAGCGTGTCCGCGCCTCCCTGGCCCCGCTCTCGGAGGAGCTTCAGGAGCGCGTACTGGATCGCCTGGAGCACCGGCTGCTCAGCTCCGAGCACGACTTCGTGGTGGACCTCGTCACGGAGATCGACGAGGACGGCCGGGCGGAGAGCGAGGCCACCGCCCGGCAGCGCGGCCTCCTCGCTCCCGAGATCGAGGAGGACACCGCAGAGGAGGTACGGGCGGAGCGGGAGAAGGAGCAGGAGGCCGCCCAGGAGGAGCAGCAGCGCACCGAGCGGCCGGGGCCCGCTCCCGGCCCGGAGAAGCAGTCCGTGGACGGGGCAGGGGACACCGCTCCCGCCGCGGGCAGTACGCCGGAGAACGCGGGCGGCACGATCCCGCAGGGTGGGACTCCGGGCGCGGACGCCGGGAAGGCGGAGGACGACAAGGAGTCCGACCCGCGGACGGGTGGGGACGCCTCCAGCCCCAAGGGGGACGGGGAGCAGCCCACTTCGCCGGCCGCGCAGTCGGAGCAGAAGCCGGCGCAGCAGGTGGCCGGGGCCGGCGGGAAGGCCGGTGCGCAGGCCCCCGGGAAGCAGGACGCGAAGTCCGGCGCGGAGAAGAGCGGACAGCAGGGGCAGCAGCAGGACAAGGGGGACAAGGGAAAGCAGGGCGGCGGGAAGGACGGCGACCGGGCCGGGGCGAAGCAGGCCGAGGAGCAGGCCAAGAAGGAAGCCGGCCAGGACGAGGCGGCGGGCCCGCGCACCGACGCCGAGGACGAGGCCGCCGCCAAGGCTCGCGAGAGCGCCGCCGCGGCCGAGGCGGCCAAGAAGGACGAGGCCGGTCGCGACGAGGGCAGTCCCCAGGTCGCGGGCAGGGACGAGGGGTTCCCCGGCCGTGCCAGCACGCTGGACGAGGCCCGCGCCCAGGACCAGGAGGGCGAGGAGGAGCGGGAGGAGCCCGCCGTCCAGGGCGGCGACTCCGAGGTGGAGGTCGGCGGCGGGGAGCAGAGCGCCTGGGACATCAAGCTCAGGCCGGAGGACTTCCTTCCCGAGCAGGACCTCGACGTGTCGAACGTGCCGACCTCCGACCAGATCGACGAGTCCGCCGGGAACTCCGCCCCGCCCACCCCCTCCTTCTCAGCCCCGCCGCCGACCAGGGCCGAAAAGGTGCAGGCACAGCGTGAGCAGGAGGACGAGGAGGACGCCGAGCGCGAGGCGGCGGCGGAGAAGGACGACCCGGGCACCGACGACTCCCCGCCCGTGCCGGGCGCCGAGGAGGAGGCGGCGGAGCAGTCGCGTCGTACGGAGAGCGAGCTCGACCCCGAGGAGAAGAACGAGCCGAAGCCCGCCCCGGGCGTCGCCTCCAAGGACCCCAAACAGGGCGACGACCCCAAGGCCGGCCCGGCCGCGGCCGAGGCCAACGTTCAGGAGGCCAAGGACCGTTCGAAGGAGACGGGCGGCGATACGGCCGAGAAGGCTGCCAAGGAGGAGAAGGGCACGCCCGCTGCGGGCGGGCCCGGCGACAAGTCCTCGGGCGGCGGCGAGAAGGGCTCCGCGCAGGCCCGCTCCGACACCTCGGCCGCCGCGTCCCCGTCGGACACGGCCACGAAGGGAGCCGAGGGGGAGAAGGCGGCTTCCGACGAGGGCGCCACGGGCGCGGCGAAGGCCGAGGAGTCCCCCGGTCCGCAGGAGTCGAAGGGGCCCAAGGACCAGGTCGCGAGCGGCACTTCGGAGGGGTCCACGTCCGGTGGCGGGACGACCGACTCCGGCAGCTCGGCCGATACCGGCGCGACACCGTCGTCCGGCTCGACCTCCAGCCAGTCTCCGGGCAGCGACAACTCCGGCTCGAACACGGAGAGTTCAGGCGAGCGTACGGAGTCCCGCTCTTCCTCCCGTACGGAGAAGCCGAGCCCGAGGGCCCAGGAACCGCGGACGGAGAAGCCGAAGGAGCAGGCCCGGCAGCCGGAGAGCAGGGCGGAGACCAAGGCCGAGTCCGGGGGCGGGGACGACTCCGGCACCCGGGCGGCTCCCGCGCCGGCGCGCGGTGGGGGCGGCGGTGGCGGCGCCTCGAAGGGCGGCTCCACGGGTGGGGGCAAGGCCTCCGCGGCCAAGGGGAAGAAGGCGCCCAAGGCGGCGCCGGACCTCTCCGGTGGCTCCCCTGAGGAGGGCCTTGCCGCCGCGTCGAACCTCAAGCCGCACCAGGCCGTCGAGGCGATGGACAGCGTCGGCGGCGCCGTGGACAAGGACGTCGGCAAGGAACACAAGCAGCTGGCGTCCAAGCCGCCCGCCATGGACCGTCCCACCGGCGCCCCGAAGACCCTGCACGGCAAGCCGGACGCCGAGGAAGCGGCGCAGTACAACGAGGACAAGGCCGAGCGCGCAGAGGACGCCAAGGACGAGAAGGCCGAGGTCAAGGGCGAGAAGAAGCCTGAAGGCAAGATCGACGCCGAGGAGATGGAGGAGCCGGACTTCTTCGACCAGATCGGGATGATGGCCGGCTACGCCATCGGTGGGATCGGCGACTGGCTCGGCTTCGATGTGACGGCGGAGGACCTGGCCGCCCAGTTCGCCGGCATGCCCACCAAGGACGAGGCCATGAAGGAGGCGCAGAACGGCACCGCGCCGGGCGTCGACATGCAGGGCCAGGCCGACGACAAGGCCACGGAGCAGGGCGGCAACACCGACGACAAGAGCCAGGAGGCCGCCGAGACCGGCGCCGACGACGCCGGTCGCAAGATGGGCGAGGACCAGGTCTACCCGGACGCGCCGAAGGAACGGCTCGAAGGGAAGGTGCCGGCCGAGCAGGGCGGCAAGTCTCGCGTCGGCGGAGGGGGTGCGGGCACCGGTGCCGTACCACCGGAAGCGGCCTCGGAAGTGGCCGAGCACGAGCGCAAGCCGCAGTTCAAGAAGGCTCTCAGCGACGGCCGCCAGGACATGGGCAAGGGCCGGGAGAAGAAGAACCAGGACACCCGCACGTCCCAGGAGAAGCACAAGCGGCAGGTCGACAAGGAAGTCCAGTCCAACACCAAGGAGCAGACGGGCAAGCGCGAGGGCGTCCTGACGGACGTGGACAAGCAGCGCTCCGACTGGACCAAGGAGCAGGACGAAGAGCTGAAGAAGCTCGGCACGAAGAAGTCCGACCGCGAGAAGAAGATCCGCGACGACGTCAAGAAGGAAGAGGAGGACACCGACAAGGACGTCGACAAGGAGAAGGAGACCAGCGACAAGGACATCAAGGACAAGGGCACCAAGGCCGAGGAGGACGCGGAGAAGAAGAAGGACGAGAAGGTCGACGACTCCAAGGGCTGGCTGTCGAAGACGCTCGACTGGATCAAAGAGAAGTTCATCGAGCTGCGGGACAAGGTCGTCCAGATCATCAAGGACGCCCGTAACGCGATCATCGAGGAACTGAAAAGCTTCAAGGAGACGGTCGAGGGCTGGATCAACGCGGCCCGCGAGGGCATCGTCGAGATGATCAAGCAGTTCATCGAGGACCTGATCGAGTTCGTCACGTCCTTGGTGGAAGCGGTCATCGAAATCGCCCGCCGTATCCGCAAGTTCATCACGGACCTGATCAACGCGGCGCTCGCGTTCGTCACCCAGCTCGCCAACGCGCTGAAGCAGATCATGAAGGATCTGCTGGAGTCCATCGCGAAACTTCTCAGTGACATCCTGAACGTCCTGAAGAAGATGCTCCTCGACGTCCTGAAGGCCTGCAAGGACGCGTTGAAGGCGGTCCTCGACTTCGCGACGAAGTTCATCGCCGCTTTCGGCGAGTTCATGATGATCCTCGTCGACATCCTCTCCGACCCCGGCGGCTGGCTGAGCGGCGCGAAGAACTCCGCGTACGACGGCGCGAAGAACCACCTCTTCAACGAGGTCAAGAGCGCGGTCAAGCAGTGGTTCAACGACAAGGTCAAGGAGATCACCGGCCTGACCGAAGCCGTCTGGAACAAGCTGATGAAGGGCGGCTGGACCCTAGAGAAGATCGCCAAGGAGGTGTGGGACGCGATCGTCCCCCAACTCCCGTTCATCATCGGCGAGATCGTCATCACCAAGGTCCTGGCGAAGCTGATCCCCGGCGCCGGCTGGGGCGCGGCCATCCTGGAGGCGATCCAGGCCGCGATCGGCTCACTGGGCGAGATCCTCAAGGCCATCGGCGCGGTCATCACCTGGCTGAAGTCCGTACGCCAGGGCGGGGCGGGGGTCCTGTTCGCCAAGGCGATCGCGGCGGGCATCGTGGTTCTGCTGGAGATGGCCTACGAGTTGATCCTCAGCGGGATCGGCAAGTACGTGTCGAAGGTGGGCACGCGGTTGAAGGGCGTGGCCGCGAAGATCGGCAAGGACACGGGCGGGGACAAGGGGAAGGACGGCGGGGGCGACCCGCCGGCTTCCAACAAGGACAAGCCCTCGTCGACTCCCGAAAAGACGCAGACGCCCCCGGCCAAGGTCACGCCCCCGACGAAGCCCAAGGACACGGGCGGCCCCGGAAAGCCGAAGGACCAGGGCGCTCCGGCCAAGCCCAAGGACCAGGGCGCGCCTGCCAAGCCGAAGGACAAGGACGCACCGGGCAAGCCCCAGGACAAGAAGCCGGCGACGACGAAGCCCGGGAAGCCGAAGGACAAGGACACCGACGCCCCGTCCCTCAAGCTGACGAACCCCAAGGCCCCCACGAACAAGCCCGGCAAGGACAACGGCAAGCCCGACGACAAGAAGAACAACACCCCGAGCGACACGTCCACGAAGCCGACGCCCCCGACGTCCAAGGACAAGAACGGCAATCCGAAGGACAAGGACCAGCAGCCGGACAAGGACAAGCAGGACACCAAGCCGACGCAGGACCCGAAGCCCAAGGACGGCAAGGGCAACTCGGACAAGCCCAAGGAAAATGACCCTCCGGGCAAACCGAAGGACCAGGAATCCAACAAGCCGAAGGACACGGACAAGGGCAAGGACGGCAAGCCGAAGAACGAAAAGGACAAGCAAAAAAGAAACGACGAAAATAAGTCGAAGACTGACCCGAAGCAAGAAAAGAGGGACAAGCGGAAGGAAGAAGAGGATAAGGACAAGGAAGATCGCTTGAGGAAGATTCTCGCGAAGATCCGGCCACGCGATCAAAAACTCCTGGACAAGGGGTTGGCGGAGTCGAATCACATATCGGTCCTCGCGGAGTTCAAGGACTATTACCGCTTGACCGGGCTTTACAAGACGGGGGACGAAAGTTTCGGAGTGCGAGGGACGCTCAACCCTGCGGCGATGAGCGGCATTCACGGGGTGAACACGCCAGCGAATCAGGACCGCACTCGCCCCGAACAATTTCCCTCGCCGGATATATCCCCCGGTACAGTCGACGACAAGCTCACCCGCGTGGACTACGACAAGGTGCAGAACACCGGGTCGAATATTTCCAGTAAGTCCATGGAAGGGAAATTCCTCGACAGTACGATGAAGAAGAAGGGCCAGGTTCCGGACAAAAGCAGAAAGCAGCCGCTGGGGTGGGAGTACATTGCCAACAATGGCCTCGGGAAGGGTGCGGAGTGGGTCAAGATGCACCTCCTGCCGGGTGGGAGTTCGAAGGGTCTTGGCGGGCACAACGGGGCGAATAACCTTGTGCCGGCGCGAGGGCACCGCACGAACGACTTGTTCCACCGAGAAATCGAGAAGTGGGCGCACGACTCCATCATCGGTAAGTCGGAGCAGGAGAGAGGAAGTGGGAAGAACGCCAAGCACAGGATGATCTGGTACAAAGCCGAGGCGGACTTCAACCACTCCGACTTCCCCGGATTCCCCGATCGAATCAGCGCTTCTTACGGCGGATACATAAAGAAACGGCCAGAGCTCACGGGAAAATTGCCCGAGCACTGGGAACCCAAAACATCCCACACCTACGAGGCCACTGGAATTCCTCAGCCGGACCCGGACGAGAGACACAGCATTCACATCAACTCTGCGGGAGAGAAGATTCTCGGAGATCGGCTCAAAATATCGAATCGGAGTGCGCGACACATAGCCGGGACGTTCGAGAAGTCGGAGACGAAGGTCAAAAAGCCTACCTACACGAACCTCGGCTCGGTCAGAAAATACCTTCGGGAGCAGCAGCGGGCGAACAAGAAGCCCTCGGACAAAATAATCGACGAAATAATGCGGCAACTGGCGAAAAAGAAGCAAGAAATCGACTGGCGAGTATGACATGAAGGATCGCGAAAGGGCTGCCATGCAAGACGCCGACGACCTGGAAAGGCGATGCCTTCGAGCGGTGCGGGAACTGGGGGAGGAGGCGAACGTCCGGATCGAGTACGAGTACGTCTCCCCTTCGGCCGCAACGTCTGAAGAGGTGGACCTTGCCCTTCGCGAACTCGACGCAAACGGGCGGCTGCACTTGGAATCCGCACTTCACCACCAATTCTTCGTTCCTCGGGAAGTTCACGTCCTGTGGGAGAGCGAAGGCCATCCGACACTTAGCGGGGAGTTTCAGCTTCACAGCACAGTGGATTCAGCAAGCCATCCGGAGTACGTGCCGAGGGATGTCAACCTGAAGCCTCGCCGTCAAAAGATCCTCTCCGAACTTCGCGCCATCGATTCTTTGTCGCAAAGCGGAATGGGTGCGGTGGCAGGCGTGCGGCTGGCTGCTGAACCACCCTTCGAGATGTGGTACTACAGCAAGACTGAGCGCATGTTTCAGAAACTGAATCTGAGCCCCAGCGGCTATCTGGAAACCGTGTTGGCAACCAAAGGCACTACAGGTTGGCAGTACCTGTTCGCTGACGTCGACTTCAAGGATTCCTGGCTGGAGGAAGTCGGCAGCAACCTCCAAACGATGCTGGAGACGTTTCCCACGCTCTTCCCCGAATATGACTACGAGCCGCTCCGTGCACGCCTGGAGGCCCGCCTGTGACCCGCTACGCCAACATCCCCAAACCCATCCGTTCCGGAATAGTCCTGGTCGACCCCGAACTGGGCGTCCCCCAACGCATCATCGTCCTCCAGTTCAACCCCGACACCCTGGAACGCAGCCTCTCGCCCCAGTCCGCAGGAGGCAGCGGCGATTCCGGTGGAGGAGGCAGCGGCAACGGGGACAGAAACGAAGCGCTCCGCCTCAAGGGCCCCGCCCAGGAGACCTGGAAGTTCACCGCCGAGATCGACGCAACCGACCAGTTCGAGATCGCCGCACCCGACGGCATCCACCCCCAACTGGCCGTGCTCGAAATGCTCGTGCAGCCGACCTCCGCCCAACTCCGGGAAGCCAGCAGGCAATCGAAGAAGGGGACCATCGAGATCAGCCCGATCGAGATGCCGCTCACCCTCTTCACCTGGGGCAGCAAGCGCGTCATGCCCGTCCGGCTCACCGAACTGTCCATCAACGAGTCCGCGTTCGATGTGAATCTGAACCCGATCCGGGCCTCGCTCAGCATCGGACTCAAGGTGCTCACCGTCAGCGATCTGCCGATGGGGCACCCGGGCGCCGAGTTGTACTACGCGCATCTCGCGCAGAAGGAGCGCCTCGCCGCCGCCGCGCGCACCGCGGGGATCGGGTCGCTGGGGCTCGGCTCCGGTGGCATCGGCGTGGGAAGGGGCTGAGGAGCGAACGCCATGGCTGAGATCGAGCCGTACGAGAACGCGCTTGACGCGATACCGGGAGCCCACCCGTACCCCCGGACAAGCCGGTACCACGACGCCGAGATCGGCGTTCACCGGCTGCCGGACGGGACCGAAGTCCGGTACACCAAGCGGCGGTTGCTTCCTCCGCTGGAGGAAACAGGCGACGACACGCAGACCCACACCGTCCGCACCGGTGAGCGCCCCGATCTGCTCGGGCAGCGCTACTTCGGCGACCCGGCGCAGTGGTGGCAGATCGCCGACGCCAACCCGGTACTGGATCCGCGGGAGCTCACCGACGAACCCGGTCGCGAGGTCGACGTGCCGCTCGCCGGGCACTTCCCGCAGGCGCCGCAGGGAGTCCGGCGTGGCTGAACTGCCCGTGGGGCGCGGCCCCGTTCACATCACCCTGCACATGGGGCCGAAGCTGGCCAAGCCCGTGCCCGCGGAGGTCGCCGAGGCACTCCTCTCAGCCCAGATCACCGCCACCGCGGGCGAGCGCTCCGGCTTCCAGCTCGCCTTCGACCTCACCAAGAACGGGCTCATCAGCCGCACCCTCCTGCCCGAGGGCTTCTTCGACCCGAAGACGCGGCTCATCGTGACCGTCACCGTCCGCGGCACCCCCGAGGTGCTCTTCGACGGGCTCGTCGTGCGCCAGGAAGTCGGGGCCAGCAACCAGCCGGGGCACTCCACACTCACCGTCACCGGCGAGGATCTGAGCCTCCTCATGGACCTCGAGGAGCGCACCGACCGCTACCCCAACCTCCCTCCCTCCCAGCGCGTCCTGGCCATCCTGCGCCGCTACTCCGACTACGGCATCCGGCCCGACGTGTACACCGAGAAGATCGCCCAGCCCCCGCACCAGGACCTCCGCGTCCACTACCAGACGGGCACCGACCTCCAGTACATCAACGAGCTCGCCCGGGCCAACGGCTACACCTTCTACCTGGAGCCCGGCCCCAACCCCGGTCAGTCCTTCGCCCGTTGGGGGCCCGAAGTGCGCCTCGGCATCCGCCAGCACGCCCTCAACGTCAACATGGACGCCAACTCCACCGTCGACCAGCTCACGTTCGCCTACGACGGGACGGCCCGCGAGGAGCCGCAGGCCCGCTGGCAGGACCCCGGCACCCGGCAGTCCACCCTCCTGCCCCAACCGCCGATCAGTCCGTTGCGCCCGCCGCTCGGCAAGCGACCCACCCCGGCTCTCAAGCGCAAGACCCTCTCCGGCACCGCCAAGCACCAGCGTGAACAGGCCGAGGCCGAACTGTTCGCCCGGGCCGCCGTGTCCGCCGACGTCATCTCCGGTTCCGGTTCGCTCGACGTGAACCGGCACGGCTACATCCTCCAGCCGCGCCAGCTGGTCGGCGTGCGCGGCTCGGGCCGTACGTACGACGGCGACTACTACGTCAAGTCCGTCACGCACAACCTGCGTCCGGGCTCCTTCCGGCAGAACTTCACGCTCTCCCGAGAGGGACTCGAAGCACGCAGCGCCTACGTCAGGCCCTGACCCACCCGAACCGAACATCACGACCAGGAGCAGTACACATGGCGGCACCCGGCAATCGCTACCTCGGCAAGTTCCGCGGCCGAGTCGTGGACAACAACGATCCGCTGCACATCGGCCGCATCACCGTCGAGGTCCCGGACGTCCTGGGCGACGAGCCGTCGACCTGGGCGCTGCCCTGTCTGCCGTTCACGGGGCCGCAGGCCGGGCAGTTCGTGGTGCCGTCGCCCGGCGCCGGTGTGTGGGTCGAGTTCGAGCAGGGCGACCCCAGCTTCCCGGTGTGGACGGGGTGTTGGTACGGGGAACAGGCCGAGCTGCCGCCCGACGCCCGCCGGCTCGTCCAGCCGGCGTCCCAGGCCAAGCCCGTCGTGGTCCAGACACCAGAGGCACACAAGATCGTGATGAGCGATCCGCCCGGCACCGACCAGGGGATCCTGCTCCAGGCCCAGGGCGGGGCGTACATCCGCATCACCAAGGAAGCCATCGTGATCTCCAACGGCCTGGGCGCGGAAATCACCCTGCGCGGTGACCAGGTGGACGTGAACGAGGGCCAGTTGACCGTCGCGTCCAAGCGATAGGAACGGGGGAACGAAGAACGTGTCCGGAACATCCGGGAGTCTGCTGGACACCGCCGCCGTGATCGGCTGCCCGCACGGCGGGCGCGTCACGGCGGCCACTCCACCGGCCGGCGGCGTACGCGTCGCGGGCGCCGCCGTCGCCACCACCGCGCACAGCTACGTGGTCACCGGTTGCCCGCACACCGTCGACCGGGTGCCCATGCCGTGCGTCACGGTCCGCTGGACCGCGGGCAGCAGCGGCATCACCGTCGACGGCGCGCCCGTGCTGCTCGACATCTCCGCCGCCCAGTGCTTCACCGCGGCCTTCGTCCCGCAGGGACCGCCCGTCGTCCAGGGCATGCAGCGAAAGGTCACCGTCCGATGAGTCCCACGAGCCGCGGCTCACGTCCCCGCAGCGACGTCGCCTTCCCGTTCCGCGCGGACCGGCGCGGACGCACCGCTCACGCCACCCACGGCGAGCACGTCCACGACCTGATCGAGCAGTTGCTGTTCACCAGCCCCGGCGAACGCGTCATGCGCCCCGACTTCGGCTGCGGGCTCCTCGACCTGGTGTTCACACCCAACAGCCCCGAACTGATCAGCACGCTCGAACTCTCCGTGCAGGCCTCGCTCCAGAGCTGGCTCGGCGACCTCATCGACGTGGAGACCCTCGACGTCGTCAGCGAGGACCACGTCGTGCGCGTGTACCTGTCGTACGCCCTCCGCGCCACCGGCACCCGGCACGAGGACGTCTTCGAAGGGAGGGCCGCATGACCACCGGCACCACCGCGTCCCGCCGGGCCCGCGTGCGGGCCGCACAGCTCAATGGCGTCGACACCGTCGAGGCGGGCGACGACGGCCTGCTGCTCACCGTCACCTTCCTCGGCAAGGCCCCGCACGGCCTCGGCCCCGAGAACGTCCGCATCGACGGCGGCCGCCGCATCACCGGCATCACCGCCGTCGACGTCAGCGTCGAACGCGAGGAGGACCCCGACCTCGACGACCGGCTCTACGTCACCCTCGACAAGGCCGGCGACACCTCCCGCTACCGGCTGTCCCTCGTCGAGACCGACCCGTACGGACGGCCCGGGACGGAGCCCTACCGCGGCTTCGACCAGCGCTACCACAGCGCCACGTTCTCCTTCCGGCCCGACTGCCCGACCCCCTTCGACTGCAAGGACCAGGACCAGCCGGAGCCGGACTTCCCCGACGCGCCCGTCATCGACTACACGGCCCGCGACTACGACACCATCCGCAAGCTGCTCCTGGACCGGCTCGCGCTCACCACTCCCGACTGGGTCGAGCGCAACCCCGCCGACCTGGGCATGACCCTCGTCGAACTCCTCGCGTACACCGGCGACCAGATCAGTTACCAGCAGGACGCGGTGGCCACCGAGGCCTACCTCGACACCGCCCGCCGCCGCGTCTCCGTACGCCGCCACGTCCGGCTCATCGACTACGCGATGCACGACGGCTGCAACGCGCGCGCCTACGTCACCGTCCGCACCGCGGACGACCGGACGCTCGCCCCGGGCACCTTCCGCTTCGCCTCCGTCGACGTGCGCAGCCTCGATCCGCACGACCGCCCCGAGCCGGGCACCGTCATCGACGAGAGCGAGCTCGGCGACCTCGACGAGCGCGGCTCGGTGGAGGTCTTCGAGCCGGTCGTCGCCACCGACCCGCTGGAGCTGAGGGTCGCGCACAACGCGATCCGGCTGTGGACGTGGGGCGGCGAGGTGTGCACCCTGCCGAAGGGCGCCACGGCCGCCACCCTGCGGGACGCCTGGGTGGACCCGGAGACCTGCCGCGAGCGCCGTCTGGACCTCAAGCCCGGCGACGTCATCGTGCTGGAGGAGGTCAAGGGCCCGCGCACCGGCACCCCCGGCGACGCCGACCCCGGTCACCGCCAGGCCGTCCGCCTCACCTCCGTCACTCCCGGCCTCGACCGTATCGAGGACCAGCCCGTCCTGGAGGTCACCTGGGCCGCCGAGGACGCCCTGCGCTTCCCGCTCTGCCTCACCACCCGCGGCGGACGTGACTGCCTGCCCGTCGAGGACGTAACGCTCGCCCGCGGCAACGTCGTCCTCGTCGACCACGGCCGGACACTGACCGGGCTGCCCGAGACGGTCACCGTGCCGCCCGTGCCCGCCGTGGTCGCCCCCTGCGACCCGCCCGCCTTCGGCTGCCGGGACACCGAGGAGGGCAACGCGCCCGCGCGGCTCATCAACGCCTTGACGGACAAGACCCGGTCGGGCCGGGCGCTCGTCCCCGACGAGGTCCGCGAACTCTTCGAGGTCGTCGGCGAGCGCGCCACCGCACGGGCCGGCCTCGGCCTGGAGAGTGCCGGGCAGCGGCACGAACAGGTCGTGCCCGGTACGGCGTACGCCCAGACCGCCGCGCTGCGCACGCTGCTCGCCCAGTCGGTCTACCCGGGCATCGCGCCCCGCTTCCGCCCGGTCCTCGGCCGTACTCCCGTCACCCAGGCGGTGCCCTTCCCCGACCCGGGCACCGTCGCCGCCGGGCAGGCCGAGCGGATCGCGGCCATCCCGGGCCGGATCCGGCAGCGGCTGGTCGATCTGTGGCGCAGCGCCCGCGACCGGGACGGGCTCGGCGAGCAGGAGATCGCCGAACTCGCGGTGGTCTACGGCCTGAACGTGCTGGAACGCTTCGAACTGCGCCGCCACCCGGTCCGAGCCCTGCGCGAACTGCTGTACCGCAGCGACCAGTTGCTCGACACCAAGCTGCGCCGCGTCGAGGTTCTCGCCGCCCGGGCCCGCGCGGGCACGGTCCTCGACGGGCACATCGCCTGGGAGATCGCGCGTGCGTGGGGCCCGGCCTACGCGGCCGGTCTCCACCCCGAGGAGACGGTGCTGCGCGGCTCGGCGACTGCCGCCCTCGCCCAGGACCCGCGCCGGGCGCTGCCCGCCGTACGCGTCCACGGCGACGACGAGACCTGGGTGCCGCGCCGCGACCTGCTCGACAGCAGGCCGCGCGAGCGGCACTTCGTGGGCGAACTGGAGGACGACGGCCGGCTGGCCCTGCGCTTCGGCGACGGCCGGCACGGCGCGAAGCCCACGCCCGGTTCCCGGCTGGCACTGCGCTACCGGCTCGGCGGCGGCACCGCCGGCAACGTCGGCGCCGAGGCCATCAACCACCTTGTCGTGCAAGCCGGTTGCGAAGTGCCGGCCGTCGCCGTGCGCAACCCCTTGCCCGCGGCCGGCGGCACCCAGCCCGAACCGGTCGAGCAGGTACGCCAGCTCGCCCCGCTCGACCTGCGCCGCACCCGGCTGCGGGCCGTGACCGCCGAGGATTATGCGGCCCTCGCGGGTGAACTGCCGGGCGTGCAGCGCGCGGCGGCCGAACTCCGCTGGACGGGCAGCGTCCAGGAGGCGCACATCGCGATCGACGCGTACGGCACCGCCGCCCCGTCGCGGGACCTGCTCGACTCGGTCGCCCAGTCGCTGGAGACGTACCGGCGCATCGGCCACGATCTCGTCGTGGGGCCCGCCCGCCTGGTGCCGCTCGACATCGCGCTGACCGTCTGCGCCGAGCCGGGCCACCAGCACGGGCAGATCCTGGCCGAGCTGTACCGCGTGCTCGGCAGCGGGCGGTTGCCGGGCGGACGGCTCGGCTTCTTCCACCCCGACGCGCTCACCTTCGGTGAACCGGTCCGGCTCAGCCGCCTGGTCGCCGTCGCCGCGGCCGTGCCCGGAGTGCAGAGCGTCGAGGTCACCCGGCTGCGGCGGCTGTACGGACAGGACCGAGGAGAGAGGGAGGACGGCGTGCTGCGGCTCGGCCCGCTGGAGATCGCCACCTGCGACAACGACCCGGACCGGCCGGAGAACGGCCTGCTGGCGATATCCCTGGGAGGTGCCCGATGACGGACACGCACCCGGTCACCGCGACCGACGAGTGCGGCTGCGGCGGCGCCTGCCGCGGCGGCCACGACGAGCGCCTCGCGCCGGCCCCGTTGCACAACCCGCCCGGCCGCACCGCGCTGGACTACCGCGTCGGCGAGTACGGCTCCTTCCTGGCCGCCCTGCTCGACCGGCTCGCCTCACCCGCCTACCCGGCACTCAACCGGCTCACCGTCCGCACCCCGGACGACCCGGCGATCGGCCTGCTCGACGCCACCGCCGTCCTCGGCGACCTGCTCACGTTCCACTCCGAGCGGATAGCCGACGAGGCCTACGTCCGCACCGCCAACGAGCACCGCTCCCTGGTGCTGCTCGGCCGGCTCGTCGGGCACCGCCCGCGCCCCGGCGTCGCCGCCGCCACCCACCTGGCGTACACCCTCGAACGCGACCCGCGCGCCGAGGCCCAGAACGTGCTGATCCCGCGCGGTGCGCGCAGCCACAGCGTGCCCGCGTCCGCCGACGAGGAGTCGCTGACCTTCGAGACCAGCCGGGACCTGACGGCCCGCTGGGACTTCAACGAACTGAAGGTCCGCCGCCGCCGTCCCTCGCTCCTCACCCCGCAGGACCTCGAGAAGCGCTCCGAGCTCTTCGTCGAGGGCACCGCGCACTCCCTCAGGACCGGCGACCAGTTGCTGTTCGTCTTCGGGGAAGGCGCCGGCGGCGAGCGCAAGCTGGTGCCGGTGGCGAACACGCGCGTCGACCGGGACGACGACGTCACGGCGATCTCCCTGCCGAAGTCGGCGCCGGCGACCCTGAGGGAACTCGTCGACGAGGTACGGCGCTGGACCGCGCCGCCGGCGCAGCCGGGAGAGCCGGGGGAGGAGCCGCCGACCCCGGAGGTGCCCAACCCGCGCCCGGTCAGCCGGCTGATCGAGGACTTCGAGGACCAGGTCCTGGAGCCCTTGCGCGACGACCTCGACGGCGTGAAGACGCCCGAGCGGCTCGCGGCCCGCCTCGCGGAACCCCTCGCCCGTCTCGGTGAGGCACAGGTGCTCGCCGAGCCGTACGGGGACGTGGCGGAGTGGTTCGAGCAGTTGGAAGCGGTGTTGGCGGAACTCGCCGAGCGGGCACTTGAGTTGGCGCCCGCGCAGACGGAGGAGCCTCCGGAGACCAAGACGAGCACGGAGCTCGACCCCCGGCAGACCGCCCTCCAAGCCCTCGGCTCCGTCCTCCCCGCCTTGCGCGCCACGGCCCCCGCCCCCCGGGGCGCCACCGGCCGTCAGCTCCCCGGCACCGACACCGCCCGCCTGCTGTCCGCCCTCAACCCCGGCCTCGGCAGCCTCTACCCGGCCTGGCGCACGGCCGCCGCCCCCGGCGCCCGGCGCCTCCTGCGCGAACTGCTCGCCCTGCGCGTCACCGCGGCCCCCTTCGGCGCCACAGCCCCGCTCAAGCCGGTCCAGGACGACCGCGGCCGGGTCATCCGCACCGCCGACTGGCCGCTGACGGGAGCCGTGCTGGCGACCATGCGCGTCGTGTACGACACGGCGGGCAAGGCCCCGGTCCGGGCCGAGTTCCAGTACGTCGAGGGCAGCAGCTCCGACCAGCGGGCGGAGAACCTGCCCGTCACCCAGCCGGTCACCTTCACGCTCGGCCCCGGCCAGGTCGAGCTGTCCGTGCGCTCCGGCCAGGACCGCGACCTGAGCTGGCTCAACCGCCGGCCCGCCGACTCCCAGGAGCCCGGCGTCACGGCCCGCCTCCACTCCGGCCTGCCCGAGCGCACCCTGTTCGTGTCACGGCCCGACGACGAGGGCCTGATCCACGTCGGTGTCCACAACGGCACGTCCGAGCAGATCGCCCTCCGGCCGGGCACCAGTGAGCAGTTCACACACGGCGAGCACGAGGTCAGCCTCAAGTACACGGTGGGCAGCGCCGAACCCAACGTCGAGATCGTCATCGCCACCAAGCCGGAGCCGGTCAACCGCCGCACGCTCCAGCTGGACACCGTGCACGACGGCATCACCGTCGGCAGCTGGGTGGCGATCCAGCGGCCCGCCAAGGGCGCCGACAAGGGCGTCCCCGGCGACCCGAAGCTGGCGTTCGTCACCACCCAGGTGGTGGCCGTGCGCACGGCCGCGTACACCAACTACGGCATCACCGGGCGCGGCACCGAACTCACCCTCGCCGACTCCTGGCTGGACGAGTTCGACGTGCTCCTGTCGCACATCCGCGACACCACCGTGCACGCGGCGGGCGAGCCCCTGCGCCTCGCCGACGAACCGCTGGGCGAGGACGTGCACGGCAACGAGATCGAACTCGCCGAGCTGTACGAGGGCCTCAGGCCGGGCCGCACGCTCATCGTCGAGGGCGAACGCAGCGACATCCCCGGCACGGCCGGGGTACGGGCCACCGAGGTCGTCACGATCGACGCCGCCGACCCGGCCGCGGACCGCCGGATCCCCGGCGACCACATCCACACCCGGCTCACCCTCACCGCCGACCTCGCCCACCGCTACCGCCGCGAGACGGTCCGCATCCTCGGCAACGTCGTCGAGGCCACCCACGGCGAGAGCCGCGAGGAGGCCATCGGCAGCGGCGACTCGGACCGCGTCAACCAGACCTTCGCGCTCTGGCAGTCTCCGCTGACCTGGCTCGCCGACGACAACCCCCTCGGCGCCACCCCGGTCCTGGAGATCCGGGTCGACGGTGTGCTGTGGCACGAGGTCGACAGCCTCGCCGGCCGCGGCCCGACCGAGCGGGTCTACATCACCGGCTCCACGGCCGACGGCCGGGCCACGGTGACCTTCGGCGACGGTGTGCACGGCGCCCGGCTGCCCTCCGGCCACGAGAACGTCCGCGCCCGCTACCGCTTCGGCACCGGCAAGGCCGCGAACGTCCCGGCCGACCGCGTCACCCAGCCGCTCACCCGGCCCCTCGGCGTCACCGCGGTCACCAACCCGCGCCCCGCCACCGGCGGCGCGGACGCCGACGGCCCGGGCCTGACCCGCCGTACGGTCCCGCTGGCCGTCTCGGCCCTGGACCGGCTGGTCTCCGAGTCCGACTACGAGGACTTCGCCCGCTCCCGGGCCGGCATCGGCCGGGCCGCCGCGCGCGAACTCTTCGACGGGCGGCGGCGCGTGCTGCACGTGACCGTCGCGGGCACCGACGATGTCCCCATCGCGCCCGACTCGAACACCCTGCGCGCCCTGCGCGGCGCCCTCACCGAGTACGGCGACGCGAACCTCCCGGTCCGCGTGGACGGCCGGGAACTGGTCCTGCTGCTGATCGCCGCCAAGGTGAAGGTGGCCCCCGACCACGCCTGGCAGATCGTCGAGCCGCGACTGCGGCAGGCCCTGCTGAACCGGCTCGGCTTCGAGGGCCGGGAGCTGGGCCGCCCCGCCCGCCTCTCCGAGGTCCTGGCCACCGCCCACACCGTGCCCGGCGTCGACTACGTGGACGTCGACGTCTTCACCGGCGTGCCCGCCTCCGCCACCCCGGAGGAGCTCACCGAGCTGCTCACCCGGCCCGGCCCGCCCAGGGCGACCGTCCCGGCGCACCCGGCGACGTACGACGAGAAGACCCACACGGTCCGCGCCGAGAACGGCGAGACGCTGTCGGAGATCTGCGCCCGCTACGGCGTCCCGCTCGCCGAACTGCTGCGCCTCAACCCCGACATCACCGACACCCGGCGGCTGCCCGAGGGCCGGTCGGTGTACGTCTTCCGCGGCATCCGCCCGGCCCAGCTCGCACTGCTGTCGCCCCGGGCCGCGGACACCCTGATTCTCACGGAGGTCAAGTGATGTCCCCGGACACCCAGTTGGAGACGCCGGCCCCGGTGGTGCCCAGGGAACCCGACGGGCTCGCCGAACTGCTGCCGCGCTGGCACCTGCTGCGCGACGCCGAGGAGGGCGAGCCGCTGCGCGCGCTGCTCGCGGTGATCGCCGAGCAGATCGACCGCGTCCGCGACGGCGTCCAGCAGGGCTACGAGGACCTGTTCGTGGAGACGGCGGCCCCCTGGGTGCTGCCGTACCTCGGCGACCTCGTCGGCTACGGCACCCTGCCCGGCTACGAGCGCGTCCTGACCACCGGCCTGCACGACGGCGGCCGGGCGGCCCTGGCCGAGGCGGTCGCCCCGCGCGGGGATGTCGCCGCCACGGTCGCCAACCGCCGCCGCAAGGGCACCCTCCACCTCCTGGAGGATCTGTCCGAGCGGGTGGCGGGATGGCCCGCGCGGGCCGTCGAACTGTCCCGGCAGGTCGCCCACACCCAGCCGGTGAAGCTCTACGGCACCGGCACCGGCACCGGCACCGGCACCGGCACCGGCACGCACCGCGGCGAGCGCGGCCGCCTCGCCGACCTGCGCGACGGCGCCGAACTCACCCTGGGCGGCGGTCCGTTCACGAACTCGGCCCGTACGGTCGACGTCCGCCGCGCCGAGTCACGGCACCGGCAGGGCGGCTGGAGCCCGGCCGGCGTCGCACTCTTCGTGTGGCGGCTGAAGGCGTACCCGCTGACCCGGACGCCGGCCTACTGCATCGACCGGGCCCGCAACCTCTACACCTTCTCGATCCTCGGCAACGACACCCCGCTGGTCACCAAGCCGTTCCCGGAGCCCTCGCCGGCGCACATCGCCACCGTCGACAACGTGCCGGCGTTCGTCACCCGCCGTCTCCTGCACGACCGGCTGCTCGACTACTACGGCCCCGGCAAGAGCTTCGTGATCCGCCTCGACGGCGAGGACAACCCCGTACCGCCCTCGGACATCGTGGTCGCCGACCTGTCGGACTGGCGCTACCGGCCGAAGCGCGGCCAGGTGGCCGTCGACCCCGAGCTGGGGCGGATCGCCTTCGGGTCGCGCTCCGCGCCCCGGCAGGGCGTGTGGGTCGACTACCACTACGCGTTCGCCGCCGACATGGGCGGCGGCGAGTACGAGCGCGACCGCGAACCGCGGCCGGACGCGGAGTTCTACCGGGTCGGTCCCGGACAGCCGTACCGGCAGATCATGGACGCCTACCGGGCCTGGCAGCACGATCGCCGGGCCGACCGCACAGGACCCGCCGGCATCATCGAGATCACGCACAGCGGCGCCTACCAGGAGCAGCTGGACTTCGACCTCGACCCGGGCGACCGGCTCGAACTGCGCGCCGCCGAGGGCACCCGCCCCGTCGTCCGCCTGCTCGACTGGTACAGCAACCGCCCCGACGCCCTCAACATCCGCGCGGTGTCCGACGACTGCGCCCCGCACGAGCGGCCGCGGGTCGTGCTCGACGGGCTGCTCGTCGCCGGGCGCGGCATCAACGTGGCGGGAGCGATGGGCGCCGTCGTCGTACGGCACACCACGCTCGTGCCCGGCTGGTCCCTGGAGCCCGAGTGCGAGCCGCACTCGCCCGAGGAGCCGAGCATCGTCCTGGACCGCACCACCGCCTGCCTCCAGATCGAGCACAGCATCCTCGGCACCATCGAGGTCATCGGCGACGAGGTGAGCGAGGACCCCCTCCACATCCACATCCGCGACAGCATCCTCGACGCCACCGCCGACGACCGCGAGGCCCTGTCCGCCCCGGACTGCCGCCACGCCCACGCCGTGATGCACCTGCACCGCACCACCGTCATCGGCGAGATCCACACGCACGCGGTGAAGATCGCCGAGAACAGCGTCTTCACGGGCCGGCTCCACGTGGCCCGGCGCGGCATCGGCTGCCTGCGCCACTCCTACGTCCCCACCGGCTCGCGCACCCCGCGCCGCCACCGCTGCCAACCCGAACAAGCCTCCGGCATCAGGCCGTTGTTCACCTCCCAGCGCTACGGGACGCCCTGGTACGGCTTGTTGTCCGACCCCAGCCCCGAGGCGATCCGGCGCGGCGCGGACGACGGCGCCGAGATGGGTGCCTTCCACGACCTGTACCGGCCGCAGCGCGAGGACGGGCTCAGGGCCCGGCTCGCCGAGTACACACCCGCGGGCACCGACGCCGGGGTCTTCTTCGTGACGTGAGGCGCGCACCCGCCACCGACCTTGTGAACCCGCACTTCTGAACCAGGGGGGACACCCTTCATGCACGCAGACCTCTCCCGCTCCACGTTCCGCCCGGAGCGGCACTACTCCGCGGTCGTCGCCCAACAGGGCCGCGTCCAGCTCGACGCCGACCTCAACGAACAGACCGCGATCCAGCTCCACCAGGCCCGCACTCTCGCCGCCGACCTGATCGGACCGCACGGCGGGCCGCGCTACGCCGCCGGCTTCCGCATCGAGTACGTCGGCGGCAAGCACGAGATCGACACCCTCCTCATCCACGGCGGCCGCTACTACGTCGACGGCATCCTGTGCGACGCCGACCGCCCGGCCGCCGGCGTCCCCGTCACCGACGAGGACAGCGAGGAGTCGGTGCCCGAGCCGCCCGCGCACTGGACCTACTGGGACCAGCCCGACGGCTTCCGGGACCCGGAAAAGCCCGGCGACCGGCTGCCCTCGCCCGCCCAGACGCCGTTCGTCGTCTATCTGAACGTGTGGGAGCGATCGGTCACCGCGGCCGAGGACCCCGCGCTGCGCGAGGTCGCGCTCGGCGCGGCCATGCCCGACACCGCCGCCCGCCTGAAGGTCGTCTGGCAGGTGCTGCCGCTGTCTCTCGCCGCGCTGGATATCGAGGAGACCGAACCGTCCAAGGACGTCGTCCGCGCCGCGTTCACCCGCTGGGCGCAGCGCCAGTCGGCCCCCTCGGCCCGGCTCGCCGTCCGCAGCGAGCGGCCCGACCACGCCGACGAGGACCCGTGCCTGGTCAAGCCGGACGCCCGCTACCGCGGCCCGGAGAACCAGCTGTACCGGGTGGAGGTCCACGAGGGCGGCGAGGCGAAGGACGCCACCTTCAAGTGGTCCCGCGAGAACGGCTCCGTCGTCTTCCCCGTCGACGAACTCGACGGCACCTGGGTGCAGTTGGCGTCCCTCGGCCACGACGGCAAGCTGGACCTGGACGTCGGTGACCACGTGGAGTTCGTCGACACCGCCTACGCCTCCCGCCTGGAGCCCCTGCCGCTGCTGCGGGTCGAGGAACTGGACCTGCCGGGCCGCCGCGTCCGCCTGTCCGCCGAACCCGCCCCGGGCGTCGGACGGCTCGCCCACCTGAACCCGTACCTGCGCCGCTGGGACCACCACGGCGGCCCGAAGCGCAAGGGCCGCACCACGGCCCTGCGCGGCGGTGCGGTCCCCGTCACGGAGGGGGAGTGGCTGCCCCTGGAGGACGGCGTCGAGGTCTACTTCGCCAAGGGCGGCACCTACCGCACCGGCGACCACTGGATCGTCCCCGCCCGCACCGCCACCGGCAGCGTCGAGTGGCCCGTCGATCCGGCCCGCCGCCCCCTGCTCCGGGGACCGGCCGGCATCGCCCGGCACTTCGCCCCACTGGCCCTGATCAAGGGCGAGGGCAGCGCCGTAGACCTGCGTCTGGCGTTCGGCCCGCTGGCGAGCAGCATGCCGCCCGCGGACGAGGCCACGCTCGCGGCCGAGGAGCAGGCCCACCGTGAGGAACTGGCCGCCGAGGACCCCTCCCACGGGCGGTCCCAGACCACAGCCGAGGCGGAAGCCGCCGTGGAAGGAGACAACTGATGGCCAAGCCGCTGAGCGCGTCCAAGCTGGTGGAGATCCTGAGAGCCGAG
Organism: Streptomyces sp. NPDC052064; assembly: GCF_055585925.1. Taxonomy (NCBI): domain Bacteria; kingdom Bacillati; phylum Actinomycetota; class Actinomycetes; order Kitasatosporales; family Streptomycetaceae; genus Streptomyces; species Streptomyces sp. NPDC052064. The sequence goes on along the minus strand of NZ_JBVJJE010000014.1, from coordinate 248,248 downwards.
GGCGTGACCGTCCACGAGGTCCGCAGCTGGCGCACCCACAACCGCAACAGCAAGGGCCCCTGGGGCCCGGTGAACGGTGTGATGATCCACCACACCGTCACCTCCGGCACCGCCGCCTCCGTCGACATCTGCTACGACGGCTACTCGAGCCTGCCCGGCCCTCTGTGCCACGGCGTCATCGACAAGAAGGGCCACGTCCACCTGGTCGGCAACGGCCGCGCCAACCACGCCGGCCTCGGCGACGGCGACGTCCTGCGCGCCGTGATCAACGAGTCGAGGCTGCCGGCCGACAACGAGGCCGACACCGACGGCAACCGGCACTTCTACGGCTTCGAGTGCATCAACCTCGGCAACGGCAAGGACCCCTGGCCCGAGGCGCAGAAGGAGGCCATCGAGAAGGTGGCCGCGGCGATCTGCCGCCACCACGGCTGGTCCGAGCGCTCCGTCATCGGCCACAAGGAGTGGCAGCCGGGCAAGGTCGACCCGCGCGGCTTCACCATGGACGGCATGCGCAAGCGCATAGCCCAGCGGCTCAAGGGCGGCGGGGGCGGCGGCAAGCCGGCCCCCGACCCGAAGCCGGCGCCCAAGCCGTCCTACGAGCCGTTCCCGGGCGCCGCGTTCTTCCACGTCGGGCAGCGCTCCCCGATCATCACGGCGATGGGCCGCCGCCTGGTCGCCGAAGGGTGCAGCCGCTACGAGGAGGGGCCCAGCCCTGACTGGTCCGAGGCCGACCGCCGGTCCTACGCGCTCTGGCAGCAGAAGCAGGGCTTCTCCGGCAAGGACGCCGACGGCATCCCCGGCAAGCTCACCTGGGACCGGCTGAAGGTGCCGAAGTCCTAGGGGGTGTCCGCAATGCCCCGCCTGCCCTGCGGGCGGACGACGGGACTTTACGGACACCCCCTAGCGACCGCGTGCGCCCCTCCGCACGGAGGGGCGCACGCTCGTCACCAGCGGGGGAGCCTCAGCTCGTACTCCGGCTGGATCCGCCGCATGTAGCCGGTGTCGTCGCGGCCGCGCATCCCGGAGTCGACGTACCGCCGGTGCAGCCGGTCGAGCTTGTCGTGATCGAGCTCGACACCCAGCCCCGGCCCGGTCGGCACCCGGACCTCCCCGTCGCGCAGCTCCAGCACGCCGGAGACGATCACGTCGTCCGCCGAGTTCCACGGGTAGTGCGTGTCGCAGGAGTGGTCGAGGTTGGGGATGGCCGCGGCGACATGGGTCATCGCGGCGAGGCTGATGCCCAGGTGCGAGTTGGAGTGCATCGACAGGGCGATCCCGAACGCCTCGCACACGGCGGCCAGTTCCCGGGTGCGGCGCAGCCCGCCCCAGTAGTGGTGGTCGGTGAGCAGGACCTGGACCGCGTTCTGTTCGACGGCCGGCTTCAGATGCTCCCAGGCGACCACGCACATGTTGGTCGCGAGCGGCATGGGCGACTCCTTCGCCACCTCCGCCATGCCGTCGATGCCCTTGGCCGGGTCCTCCAAATACTCAAGCACACCGTCGAGTTCACGGGCTACATACTTCGACGTCCCCACCGTCCACGCCGTGTTGGGGTCGAGACGCAGGGGCTGTCCGGGGAAGGCCTCCGCCAGCGCCCGGATCGCGGCGATCTCGTCGTCGGGCGGGAACACGCCGCCCTTGAGCTTGAACGACCGGAAGCCGTACCGCTCCTGCATCAGCCGGGCCTGCTCGACGATCCCGGCCGGGTCGAGGGCCTCGCCCCAGTCGTCGGTGATGGCCGGGCGGCCGTCGAGCGCGGGGTGCTCGGCCCACTTGTAGAAGAGGTACGCCGCGAACGGCACCGCGTCGCGGACCCTGCCGCCCAGCAGATCGCTGACAGGACGGCCGAGCAGCTTGCCCTGCGCGTCGAGACAGGCCACCTCGACCGCCGAGGTGGTCCAGCCGCGCTCGTGGGAGCTGGGCACGGTCGGCAGCAGGGCCCCGTCGATCGCGGCGGCGACGGCGGTGGTGTCGAAGACGTCCATGCCGGCCACCACCTGCGCCGCGGCCTGAAGTAGCTCCAGCCGGGCGGTGCCGCCCGGGGACTCGCCGAGCCCCACCGTGCCGTCCTCCAGCACGAGTTGGAGGATGATCCGCAACGCGAGCGGCTCGTGCACGCCGTTGGAGTTGAGCAGCGGCGGATCGCCGAAGGCGATCGGGGTGACGATCAGCTCCCGGACACGCGTCGGGCTCATGCGCCGACCACCTCCAGGCCACGGTCGACGAGTTTGGAGAGCCGGGCGATGTGCTCCGGTGCCGGATCCAGCAGCGGCGCCCGTACGCCGCCGACGTCCAGGCCGCGCAGCGTCACCCCGGCCTTGACGAGCGACACGGCGTACCCGGGGACCTCGTCGCGCAGGGCGACCAGCGGGCCGTAGAACTCGTCGAGGAGCCGGGAGACCAGGGCCTCGTCGTCCTCGGCGAGTGCCCGGTGGAAGGCCAGGGCGATCTCCGGGGCGAAGGCGAACACCGCGGAGGAGTACAGCGCGACGCCGATGCCCTGGTAGGCGGGCGCGGTCATCTCGGCGGTGGGCAGGCCGTTGAAGAACTGGAAGTCCTCCGTGCCCGGCACGGCACGCACCGCGCGGACGATGCGGTGCATCCGCTCGATGTCCCCGATGCCGTCCTTGAGTCCGACGACCCCGGGCAGTGCGGCGATCTCGGCGGCCGTGTCCTCGGTGAGCCGGGCGGTGCCGCGCTGGTAGAAGACGACGGGTAGCCGGGTGGCCGCGGTGACCTCCCGGACGTAGCGCACCAGGCCTTGCTGCGGGGCGCTGACCAGGTAGGGCGGCAGCAGCAGGATGCCGTCGGCACCGGCGCGTTCGACCCGGGCGACCTGGTCCCGGGCGACCGGCGGGGGACCGCCGGCGGCCGCGAGGACCGGAACCCGTCCGGCGGTTGTCCGCACCGCGACCCGAGTGGCCCGCTCGATCTCATCGGCCGACAGGGCGTGGAACTCGCCGGTGCCGCAGGCGACGAACACACCTCCCGCGCCCGCGGCGACACCCGACTCGATGTGCTGGGCAAGCCGTTCCTCGTCCAGTGAACCGTCCGCCGCGAACGGCGTGACCGGGAAGAACAGCACTCCGTGGAACTTCATGTCTCCCTCATACGTGGGGGGTGGGTGGTCAGCCCTTGGTGGCACCGGCGGCGATGCCGGTGACCAGCGAGCGCTGGAGGAGCAGATAGACGATCAGGCTGGGCACCAGGGCGATCACCGCACCGGCCAGCACCACCCCCGAGCCGACCTCGGGGTCGGTGCGCAGGATGGACAGGGCGACGGTGACCGTGTAGTCGGTGGGGTCCTTGGCGGCGATCAGGGGCAGCAGATACTGGTCCCAGATCATGATGAAGCCGAGCACCCCGGCCACGCCGAGCGCGGGCTTGCACAGCGGCAGGATGACCTGCCACAGCATCCGCAGCTCGCCCACGCCGTCGATACGGGCGGCCTCCTCGATCTCGGCGGGGATGTCCTTCATGAACTCGGTGAGCACCATCACCGAGAAGCCCCAGGCGCCGAGCGGCAGGATCACGCCCCAGACGGTGCCCTTCAGATCGAGGCCGATCACGGGCACATGGCCGAGGACCAGGGACAGCGGGATGGCGATGACCTCCTCGGGAAGCATCATCGTCAGCATGAACAGGGTCAGGATCAGCGCCTGTCCGCGGAACCTGTGCCGGGCCAGCGCGTACGCCGCGAGCGTGCAGACGACGAGCTGGAGCAGCAGTCCGCCGCCCGCGATGACCAGGGAGTTGCCGAAGTAGTCCCAGATGCCGCGCTCGCCCGCCACCTGGAAGTTCAGCAGGGTCGGGTGGTGGGGGAGGAACGACAGGGTCGAACCGCTGGCCTTCTCGCTGAAGGAACCGGAGAAGACCGTCAGGAACGGCGCCGCGAAGACGCCCAGGGCGAGTGCGCAGAGCAGGACGCGCAGCGCCCAGGCGGGGCCCGGCCGGTCGCTCCAGCCGAGGGCGGTGTCGAAACGGGCGGGGGTGGTGCGCTGCTTCCCGGCGGACTTCCGCGCGGGGGAGGCGGTCACCGGGGTCCGGACGGGGTCGATGGCGGGCGCGCTCATCTCACGTCTCCCCTCTTGCGGAAGTAGTTGACCGTGACGGTGAGCAGCAGCGTCACGCAGAGCAGGAGCACGGAGGCGGCCGAGGCGCCGCCGATGTCGTTGCGGGAGAAGCCGAGGGTGTAGGCGCGGGTCATCCAGACGTCGGTGGACCCGGCCGGACCGCCGCCGGTGAGGACGTACACCTCGGTGAAGACCCGCAGTCCGCGGATGGCGGCGAGGGTGAGGACGATGCCGAGGGCCGGGCGGATCGCCGGCAGTGTGATGTGCCGCAGCCGCTGCCACAGCGACACCCCGTCCATCGCGGCGGCCTCGTACAGCGAGCGGTCCACGCCCGCCAGTCCGGCGAGGATGATCACCATGTTGTAGGGGGCGAGCATCCAGATGCCCATGGCCATCGTCGCCCACAGCGCCGTCTCGGGGTTGTCGAGGTAGGGCACGGGCCCGAGACCGAGGAGCCCGAGACCGCTGTTGATCAGGCCGTCGGAGGTCGGGTAGTACATCAGCCGCCACATCTCGCCGACCACCGCGGTGGCGGTGACGACGGGCAGGAAGACGGCGGTACGGATGAACTTCAGTGAGCGGGCCTGGCCTTCGAGCAGCAGGGCCAGGAGGAAGCCGGCGACGATGCCGCCGAGGGACATGCCGATGCCCAGGACCAGGGTGTGGCCGATGGCGTCCTGGAAGCGGTGGTCGGTCAGGACCCGCGTGTAGTTGTCGAGGCCGACCCACTTGTCACCGAGGAAGGGCCGCACGTCGAAGAAGCTGAGCCAGACGCCCTTGCCCATGGGGAGGAACTTGAAGACCAGGGCGAGCAGCAGTCCCGGCGCGAGGAACAGCCAGGGCAGTACGGCCTTCTTGCTGAGGAACCGGGCTCTGCGCGGCCCGGGTGTCGTCACGGTCGCGGTCATTTCAACAGGTCCTGGTCCTTGAGGTCACCGGCGAGGGTGTCGTTGAGTTCCTTGAGACCGGCCCTGACGTCACTGCCGCAGTACGTGAACAGCGCGTTGAGGGAATCGGCCGTGTCCTGCTTGATCGGGGCCCAGTCCGGTGCGTTGGGGAACTGCAGTGAGTCGTCCTCGTACGCTTTCTGCACGACGCTCCAGCGCGCGTCGCCCCGCACTTTCGCCGCGTCCAGCGTGGAGTTGACGGGGATCCGCACGACGGGCTGGTGGTCGCCGGTCATGGCGAGCGTCTGGCCCTCGGGGGAGACCAGGAACGCGGCGAGCGTCTGCTCCTGCTTGGCCTTCCCGGTCTTGGCGCCGAAGTAGACGTTCTCCCCGTCGGCCAGCACGTCGTTCCCGGCCGGGCCCGCGGGGGCGGGCAGGACCTCGTACTTGTCCTTGCCGAGCGCCTTGTCGAAGGTGGAGATGTTGTACGGGCCGGTGAGGTACATCCCGGCGTTGCCGTCCTGGAAGTTGGTGGTGTTCGCGGTGACGGAGGTGAGGGCGCTGGGCTGGATGACACCGTTGTCACCGCAGAAGAGGTTGTCCTTCATCCAGGTGACGGTGCGCAGGGCCGCCGCCGAGCCCATGGCGGGCCGGTAGCCCGTGCCGTCCTTCTCGATGATCCGCACGCCGCCCTGCCACAGCCAGCTGGCGCCCCACCAGGCGACATAGCCGTTCTGTGCGCTGCCGGGCACGACCATGCCGTACGTGTTCTTCCTGCCGTCCCCGTCCGGGTCGCGGGTGGCGAAGGCCTTGGCGAGGGCGAGCGTGTCCTGCCAGGTCTTCGGCTGCGGCAGGCCGAGCTTCTCGCGCCAGTCCTTGCGGACGAACAGCGTCATGGCCTGACGGGAGTACGGGATGCCGTAGTGCCTGCCGTCGCGGCCCAGGGTGGAGGACCAGGACTTGGCGGTGATCTCGTCGTGTCCGGCGATCGAGGCAGGGTCGATGGGCTTGAGCAGGCCCTGGGCCTGGTAACTGCCCATCAGGGCCGTGTCGTTGATCATGACGTCCGGCAGGTCCTTGGTGGACGCGCGGCTCTGCAACTGCTGGTCGAAGTTCATGACCGGCTGGTAGTCGATCTTGATGCCGGTCTTCTTGGTGAAGGCGGCGAACACCCGCTCGTAGGTCTGGGCGGACTCCGGATCGCTCCGGGTCCACACCTCCAGCGTGTTCGGATCGCCCGCCCGGGCGCTGCCGGAACCGGAGCCGCAGGCGGCCGTTCCGAACAGGAGCCCCGAGGCGGCGAGCGCGGCGCCCAGGCGGCGCCCGCGGCGGAGCCGCATATCGATACAGCGTCGGCGATCCCGCATGGATGCCTCCGTTCATATCCGTGAACCAACTTCACGAATCTAAATGATCGGCCAAGCTACGGATCGTTTCATCGCCATGTCAAGACATGGCTGAAAGATTTCACCGAGGTCACACGAGGCCGTGAGAGGGCCCGGAGAACGACAGCGGCCCCAACCGGATGGACCGGTTGGGGCCGTCTGAGAGAAGGTTCGAGGTCAGCTGCGGCGCTCGGTGCGCTCGGCGTTCTTCTTCTTGATGCGGGCCGCCTCCTTGCGGACCTCCGCCTGGGTGGCGCGCTCCCGCTCGAGCCACTCGGGATTCTCCTGCTTGAGCGTCTCGATCTGCTCGGTGGTGAGGGGCTCGGTGACGCCGCCGCGGGCGAGGCCCGCGATGGAGACGCCGAGCTTCGCCGCGACCACCGGGCGGGGGTGCGGGCCGTTGCTCCGCAGGTCCTGAAGCCACTGCGGCGGGTTCGCCTGGAGCTCGTTCAGCTCGGCGCGCGAGACGACACCCTCCCGGAACTCGGCGGGTGTGGCCTCGAGGTACACACCCAGCTTCTTCGCCGCGGTCGCGGGCTTCATGGTCTGGGTGCTCTGGTGCGACGTCATGCCGTCCAGCGTATCGAGCGTGTGCACGACCTCCGACCACGGCCGGTAACCTGGCCAGGTGACAGGCTCGGAAGAATCTTCCTCGTTCCGGCTCGCGTACGTCCCCGGGGTGATGCCCGACAAGTGGGTGCGCGTCTGGAACGAGCGGCACCCCGACGTCCCGCTGGCCCTGACGCAGGTGCCCGCCGGAGCGGCGGCCGGGCGGCTGCTGGGCGGGGACGCCGACGCGGGCCTCGTACGCCTCCCCGTCGACCGGACGGTCCTCAGCGCGATCCCCCTCTACACCGAGCAGACGGTCGTCGTCGTGCCCAAGGACCACCTGGTCACGGCGGTCGACGAGGTGTCCCCCGAGGACCTGTCCGACGACATCGTGCTGCACCCCCTCGACGACGTCCTCGACTGGGAGCACCTCCCCGGGCGGCCCGCCTTCGAACGCCCCGCCACGACGGCCGACGCCGTCGAACTGGTCGCGGCGGGGATCGGCGTGCTCATCGTCCCCCTGTCGCTCGCCCGCCTCCACCACCGCAAGGACCTCACCCACCGTCCCCTCAAGGACGCCCCTGAGTCGAGCGTGGCCCTGGCCTGGCCCGAGGACGCGACGACGGACCAGGTGGAGGACTTCATCGGCATCGTCCGCGGCCGCTCGGTCAACAGCACCCGGGGCCGCAAACAGCCTGCGGCGCAGGAGAAGCCCAAGCGTGACGACCGCCGCAAGCAGTCGGCCAGGTCGACGGGCGCACATCGGCGCGCGTCCTCCGGTGGCGCTCCCAAGGGCGGTAAGGGCGGCAAGCGGGGCAAACCCCGCCGCCGCTCCTGAGATCTGTCGTTTGGATCACGTCGCAGACGCGGGGCCGAGATGCCGTCGATTCCCTGTGACCTGATCCCAACCTGGCCGCGCGGCCCGCGGGCCTCGCTCAACCCGCCGACGGAGACGGCTGGATCGAGTTCGGTGCCTCCGTGCGCAGGTCCTCCATGCCCTTCGGTATCTGCAGGGTCAGCACCGGCGCCCCTGGCTGCGGGGGCGGCGGCGTGGTCATCTCCTCAGGCATCTTGGGCGGGCTGGTCTGCTGGAGGTTGACCTGCTCGTGATTGACCAGGCCGGTCTTCTCCAGGATCGTGATGTGGTCCAGCACCGTGGAGTTGGCCTGGTCGGCGAGCTGACGCACCAGCGTGTTCCGCGTGTTGGCGCGGATCTTGGCGATCGTCGAGAAGATCTGGCCGTGGGTCACGCGCATGATGCTCGTCGCGGTCGAGTCGAACTCCTGGCCCTGGGCGCCCTCCACCGTCGCCACGAACTGCTGCTGCTGGGGCGACGCCTGGTTGGGCAGGGTGATGCCCAGTTCGGGGGCGACCTTGCGGCAGGCGGCGTCCAGCCGCCCGTGTCCGACGACGAGGTGCTCGCCGGCCTCCTTCATCGCGGCCGACCCACCGCGCTGCATCACCAGCAGACCCAGGGGATGCTCCCACAGCCCGGCCGCGCGCACCTTCACCACGAAGTCGCGGTCCGCCTCGGTCAGCGGACCGTACTGGGTGTTGGCGATGATGCGGTCCTGGCCGGCAGCCGTGTTCTGCACGCCCAGCATGCTCGGATAGGCGAGCGCGGTGAGCGTCAGGATCATCGCACCGCCCACGAACGCGGTTCCTGCCGTGCTGCGCGAGATGCGCATCGTGCCTCCTGGGATATGAACGGCCCAACGCCAGGAGGTACGGATGCCGGGGGCGAAACAATCATCCCTGCCGCAAAAAAATTTCGTGAGCCGATCGGGCCCGGTGCCGAGGGCGTACGGCACCGGGCCCGATCGGAGAGGCTCAGGGCTGGTACGAGGCCGCGCCCGCCGTGCTCACCACCTTGTCGCCGTCCGCCCTGCTCAGCAGCCCGGCCGTCACCCACGCGTCCACCGTGGACCGCACCCGGGCCACCAACGCCCCCTTGTTCCGGAACGGCGCCCCGGCCCAGACCTCGTCCAGCAGCGTGGTGCCGTCCGGTTTCGCCGGGTTGGCGACGCCCGAATCCCGCCCGCCGAAGACGACCTTCGGCTCCGAGCGCCGGAAGTAGGCGTGCGTCGGATCCTCGGTCCCCTCGAAGAACGGCGCCCACTCGGTCCCGTCCAGAGTGAAGTGGAGCGGCTTGCCGGACACCGGCTCGAGAGAGGCCGACAGGTCGCCGGACAGGCCGGCGTCGCGGTACAACCCGACCTTCAGGTACTCCGTGGCGGAGTCGCGGGCGACCAGGTTGACCGGGCCGTGGAAGAGAGTCTGCAGGGACGGGTCGTCGAGGGCCTTCTCCACCCGCGTCCGGAACGGCATGTCGATGCGGACGGTGTCACCGGCCCGCCAGGTCCGGGACACGTCGAAGTAGCTCCCGGGCTTCGGAGTCCCGGACACCGCACGCCCGTTGACGGTCACCCGGAACCCGGCGGTCGCCCACGACGGCACCCGCAGCCGCAGCGTGAAGGAGGCCCGGCCGCCGCCGAAGGTGAGGGTGCTGCCCTGCTCCCTGGGGAAGCCGGTGGTCTGCGTGACCGTGACGCCCTTCTCGGCCCAGGTCAGCCTGGACGGGCTGTACAGGTTGACGTACAGGGCGCTGCCGTCGGACTTCGCGAAGTACACCGAGTCCTGGTACTTCGTGGCGCTCTCCATGCCGGTGCCCTCGCAGCAGGTCGTACCCTGCTTGGGCGTGTAGTCCCGGACATGACCGGGCGTCAGCCCGATGAAGTACGTGACGAGCGGCTTCTCCGCGTCCGGCTTGTCCTGCTTCGAGCCGAGCACCTGGTTGTACAGGGCCCGCTCGTAGTAGTCCATGTACTTCGGGTGCTGCTCGTGGAAGAACAGGGTCCGGCTCAGTTTGAGCATGTTGTACGCACAGCAGGTCTCCGCGGTGGTCGCGCTGATCGTGCCCGCGATCACGTCGCGGGCCTTCCAGAACTCCTGGGTACTGGTGCCGCCGATGCCGTACATGCGGTGCGGTACGACCATGTCCCAGAAGTTCTTCGCCGACGTGAGGTAGCGCTCCTCGCCCGTCTCGTCGTAGAGCCGCACGTACCCGGTGAAGATCGGGATGTGCTGGTTGGCGTGCAGCCCGTCGAGGATGTCGGTGTTCGCCGCGCACGCGTCGATCAGCCGGTCGAGGTCGAACAGCTTGGCCAGCGCGAGGTGTTCGGCCTTGCCGGTGATCGTGTGCAGGTCGCAGATCGCCTCGACGATGCCGCCGAACTCGCCGCTGGAGAAGATCCCCCACATGCGCTGGAGCGTGGACTCCGGCAGCTTGGACAGCCGGGAGTACATCCAGTCGCACATGCCGGACGCGAGGTCGAGGGCCCGGTCGTCGTCCGTGGCGGTGTACGCGTCGAGCAGCCCCCTGAGGATCTTGTGCGCGGTGTAGTACGGCGCCCACACCTTGGTGTAGTCGGGGGTCGTCCTCGACTCCAGTTCGATGAACTGCGTCTCCGGGTACGCCGCGAGGAACCCGGGGTGGCTGGGCCCGCCCCAGGTGCGGCGCAGGGTTGCGGACAGGCCCCGGCCGGAGGCGTCCGCGAAGGTTCCGCCGGCCGTCTCGTCGAAGGCATAGGACGCGAGATCGCCCCGGCCCGCCGAGGCGTCGGCGGCCCGGCGGCTCTGCAACTCGGTGATCTCGGCGGCGGTCAGCGCCCGCGAGAAGACGTTGAACTCCTCGAAGGCGCCGGCGAAGACCGGGTCGGCGGAGTAGTTCGAGCGGCCGAGCCAGTTGTTCTTCAGCGTGCCGAGGGCCGCCGGGGTGAGGCTCATCGCGGTGTTCCGCGCCACGGCGGTGCCGTTGACGTAGAGCGTGCCGGTGCCGCCCGCGATCGTCACCGCGAGGTGGCTCCACTGGTTCAGCGGCAGCGCGGCCGTGCCGTTGAGGGCCTGCTCGCCACCGGCGCCCGACGTGGTGATGGCGAAGCGCGGCACTCCGCCCTGGTTGCGGGCGGCCAGATACAGGTAACGGGTGGTGTCGTCGCCGAAGTCGAAGACGCGGGTCCAGTTCGCGTCGTGCGTGGGCCGCACCCAGACGGAGAGGGTGATCGCCGAGGCCCCGCCGAGCACGGCCGCCGGCAGATCCACGTACTGGTAGGAGCCGCGCACCTGATCCGCGGCGGTCCCGAACTTCCCGGGGACGCTCAGCACCGCCGGATCCCGCCGCAGCGCCGCGCGCACCTCGGTCAGCGCGCCGACCATGGTGCCGATCCGGTCGGCGAACGCCGGCTCCTTCGTACCGCGGTACGACTGCGCCAGCATGGTCAGGAAGTGGCCGGTGTAGTGGCCCCGCAGATTGCCGTTGGCCTCGCCGTCCAGCCCCTCCCAGCCACCGGGGGCGACCGCGCCGCCCGTGGCGAGACCGGCGTTGGCGCGGAACACCTGGAGCAGCCGGTTCACGTCGTAGCCGCGGGCGTGGTCCAGCATCAGCTGCCGCTTGTCGGCGAAGACGCCCCGGCCGAGGCTGACGTCCTCCAGGTCGAACGGCCGTACGGTCCAGGCGGACGGGGCGTCGGCGGCGGTCGCGGCGGACGCCGGGGCCGCGACGGCCCGGCCTGTCGCCGCATGGGAGATCGCGGGTATGGCCGCGGCGAGGGTCGCGGCCTGGAGAAGGGTTCGTCTTGAGAGGGGCCGTGCCATGTGTGCTCCTCCACGGGTCCACGGACTCGAATTATTCGATATATCGAACGTTGTACGAGAGATCGACCAGACGATAGGGAGGGGACGGGTGAGCGTCAACGGGTCGGGAGAGGTGAGTTGAAGAAAGCACCCTTCTGGGACGTGGGTTCAGAGGTGGGTTCAGGAAAGCGTCGCCGACCGCACCAGCCAGTCGAACGCCGCCTGCGCGGTGAACTCCTCCTGGCCGCCTCGCAGAAGCAGACCGGCGGTGGCGAACTCCGGCGCGTCGGCCTGGGCGGTGACGTAAGGGAGGGCGATGCAGCGCATCCCCGCCGCGTGCGCGGCGGCGGCGCCCGGGGCGGCGTCCTCCAGCACCACGCAGGTGGCCGGGTCCGCTCCGAGCCGGTGGGCCGCCTCCAGGAAGACGTCGGGAGCCGGCTTGCCGTGCGCGACCTCGTCCGCCGAGACGACGGTCCGCAGGTGGGCGTCCAGGCCCGTGCCCGTCAGGACCGCCTCGATGGCCTCGGGCGAGGACCCCGAGGCCACGGCCATGGGCACGCCTTCGGCCGCCAACAGCTCGACGAACGTGCGCATTTCGGGGTACGCGCGGGTGGAACTGCGCGCCAGCTCCAGATAGCGGCGGTTCTTGGCGGTGAACAGTTCCTCCACGGAGGCCCGCAGGCCGTACCGCTCGATCCAGTCCGCGACCGTCTCCTGCGTGCTGATGCCGACGTACCGCTCGTGGTCCGTCCAGCTGAAGTCGGGGACGCCGTGCTCGGCGAGGGTCTGCCGGCCCGCCTCGTAGTAGTTCGGCTCGCTGTCCACGAGCGTTCCGTCGAGATCGAAGATGACCGATATGTCGCCGAGATTGCTCATGGCTCCAGCATGTCAAAGACCATGATCCATTGGCCGCCGGGGGGTCAGGTCCGGGCCGTGCGGCCGATCGACTCCACGAGGGGCAGCAGCCGGGCGGGGACGCGCTCGCGCAGGGCGATCTCGGTGCGGGTGCGGACCACCCCGGGCAGGCTGATCAGCTTCTGGACGACGTCCTCCAGATGCGCGTTGTCCCGCGCCACGACCCGGGTGAGCAGATCTCCGCCGCCCGTGATGGAGAACGCCTCGACGATCTCGGGCACCGCCGCCAGCGCGTCACCCACCTCGTCGAGATGGCCCTGGGTGACCTCGACGTGCACGAACGCGAGCACCGGATGCCCGAGCGCGGCGGGGGAGAGGGCCGGTGCCGTGCCGGTGATCACGCCGTCGCGCTCCATACGGTCGAGCCGGGCCTGCAACGTGCCCCGGGCGACGCCGAGGATACGGGCGTACTCGCGCACGCTCGTGCGCGGCTGCTCCAGCAGCAGCCGCAGGATGCGGGTGTCGAGCTCGTCCACGGCCATGTCGCGCCCTCCTCGTCCGTTGGCCCTGCCGCAGCCGCTCTCCGGCCGCTCTCGTTGTACCAATGGCTCAGTCTAGAAGGAGCCTGTTGAGCCAGTGGCGTCCGGGATGCTGATATGGGTGCGTCGATGGCGCTGCGGACCCCGCGGCGCCTTTTTCATGTTTTCTCGTCCGGCGTTCCGAAGGAGGCGGTAAGTGGTGCTGAAGAGGGTGTTCGTGGCTCCGGATCCGGGGCGGACGCGGTTGCGGTTCGCCACGCGTGCCGTGCTCGGCATCGCGCTCGCGGTCGCCGTGTGCGGCCTGGCCGGACACTCCCTCACGGGAGCCGTCACCGGCGGTCTCGCCGCGCTGCTCGCCCTGTTCACCGTCACCGACGCCACGGTCCGCGGGCAGGCGGTCACCACCGCGCTGCTGCCCGCCGTCGGGCTGCCCGTGCTCACCGCCGCGGCCGGACTGCACGACCAGCCGGTGGCCCGCGACCTCACCTTCCTCGCCGTGGTCGGCGCGGGCGTGTACGCGCGCCGCTGGGGTCCGCGCGGGCACAGCCTCGGTGTGTTCGCGTTCATGACCTTCTTCGTGGCGCAGTTCCTGCACGCCACCACGGACCAGCTGCCCGAGCTGTACGCCGCGGTCCTGCTGTCCGTCCTCGCCGCCGCCGCGGTGCGCTTCGGACTGTGGTGCTACGAGCGCCGCCTGCCCCCGGCCGCAGTGCCCGCCCCGCCGGGCGGCGCCGGCCTGGCCCGGGTGACCACCCGTCAGGCGATCCAGGCCACCGCCGGCGCGGGCTTCGCCCTCGTCGTGGGCCAGCTGGTCTCCGGGCAGCGCTGGTACTGGGCCGTCGGTGCCACCTGGTGGATCTTCGTCAACACCACCTCGCGCGGCGAGACCCTGGTCCGCGGCTTCCGGCGGCTGCTCGGCACGGTCATCGGCATCGCCCTCGGCCTGCTCGTCGCCATGCCGGTGCACGGTGACCCGACCGTCACGGCCGTCCTCGCCGCCGTCTGCGTCTTCGGCATCTTCTACACGGCAGCCGTGTCCTACACCTGGATGATGCTCTGGGTGACCCTCCTCGCAGGGCTGCTCTACGGCCTCCTCGGCGTGCTCGGCCCCGGCCTGCTCGCCCTGCGGCTCGCCGAGACCGGCGTCGGGGCGCTCGGCGCCGCACTGGCCGTGATCCTGCTCCTGCCCGTCACCACGCACAGCGTCACCGACGCCTGGATCCAGCGGGCCCTGCGCTGTGTCCACGCCTGCACCGCCGAGACCGCCCGGCGCCTGGCGGGCGCGGCCGACGCCGACCCTGCCCCGCGGGTGGCGGAACTGGAGCAGCTGCTCGCCCGGGTTCGGCTCTCGGTCGCCCCGCTGGTGCACCCGCTGAACCCGATGCTCGGCCGCAAACGACGCGCCCGGCACGTGCTCGCCCTCCTCGACGACTGCGCCCGGGAGATCCGGGGCCTGGTCGCCGTCGCCGCCGACCCCGAGGCCTCCCACGACGCCCGCCTGGCCGCCGCCTGCTATCGCGTGCAGGCCGCGGTCGAGGCACTCACCGACGGCGGAGACGTCTCGGCCCTGGCCGACGACCCCGCCACGACGGAACCCGCCCTGGCCCACCTCCACGGCCTGGAACGCGCCCTGGCGGAACTCGCCCGCCCCCTCCGTACACCGTCGGGTTCGCCGTTGGTCGACGCGTGAGCGCCGCACGGCCCTGACCGGGCTTGCTCGACGGCCGGGTTCGCCGCTGATCGGGGCTGAGCGCTGCACGCCCTTGGAACGGGCCCTGGCCGGATTCGCTCGGCCGCTGGATATCCCGTCCGGTTCGCCGCTCGGCAGGGCGTGAGCGGGCCCGGCTCAGCCCTCGACCGCCTGGTCTAGACCGCACGTGATCGGCTGCGCGGTCACAGCGGACGGTTGAGGACGAGTGAGGAACGAGAGGGGACAGCGGCGGCGGACGGTGGCAGGCGGCGGGCGTACGGCGGGTCGTTCACGGCGGCCGGCGGCCCCGGCATCGTGACGGGCGGCCGTCGATGCCGACAGCGGCGCGCTGGCCGCCCTGAGCAGCGTCGACGCCGTCCCCGATCCGGCCTGCCTGGCGCTGTCCCCCGACGCCGGCACCCCGTATGCGGTCAGTGAGACAGCCGGGGGCGCGGTGGCCGCGTACCGCGTGGACGGGGACACCCCTGAGCCGGCCGGGCCGCCCGTGCCGGTCGGCGGGAACGGCCCGACCCACCTCAGCCTGTTCGCCGGACACGTCCTGACCACCAACTACGGCTCCGGCAGCGTCACCGCGATCCCCGTGCGCCCCGACGGCAGAGCCGGAGTGAGCCCGATCAGCCGCACGCCCCGAACGGTCTTGGGCGCACTGGTCCCCGGTGTACTCAGCGACACCGTTGGCGAATTTCCTGGGCCAACGGAGGTTGGTGATCACTAGTGCCGTATCAAGCAACGTTTGCCCTGTTGTCGCCCGGCGGTGTCGGCTCGATCGAGCCGTGCAGCAGATGGGCGGCGCCCATCCGGCTCCGGCGAGGACCGGTTCGGCGTCGATGTCTCGTTACAGATCCATGCCGATGACCTGAGGCTGTCGCTGAGCGGGGTCCGCAGGTGCCCGTTCGCCGCCCACCGCTGGCCCGCCGCCGGCGGTGTGACGGCGTCTCCCACAAAGGTCCACTGCGTCCTCGCCTCCATACCGGACGACGCCGAACGCTTCGAGGCGATCGACGCCCTCCGCTGGACGAGCGGGCCAGGGTGCGGCGCTGGACGACGGACCTGGCTGAAAAGCGGGTCGGGCAGCGCCCGGACCGTCCCGAGACGCCGTGGTCGCGGACGACACCGCCCGGCACATGGTCAACAAGGGGCACAGAGCCCTTGCCCCCGCAGGAAGTCCTGGCCCCGGTTGAGTCTCCTGTGGGGGGAGACAGCAAGCTGGGGGCATGGACCGCGACACGCTCTATTCCATCGGAGAGTTGTCCCGCAGGACCGGCCTGACGGTGAAGACCATCCGGTTCTACTCCGACAAGGGCATCGTCCCGCCAACCGACCGGAGTCCCGCGGGCTACCGGATGTACGGCCTCGACGCACTCGCACGCCTGGACCTGGCCCGCACCCTGCGCGATCTCGGGCTGGACCTGGCGACCGTGCGCAAGGTGCTGGACCGGGAGGCATCCATATCGGAAGTCGCGGAAGTACATGCCAACGCTCTGGACGTACAGATCCAGACTCTCCGCCTGCGCCGGGCAATACTGCGAGCAGTCGCCAGGCGCGGCCCCACCACCATGGAGATGGACCTCATGCAACGACTCGCCACGCTCTGCCGGGCCGAACGGCACCAGTTGGTATCCGACTTCATCGACGACGCGTTCAGGGGCCTTGACGACAACCCCGAGTTCGTGACCCTGATGCGATCCGCCATTCCCGAGCTCCCCGATGATCCCGCGCCCGAACAGGCCGAGGCCTGGGTGGAACTCGCCGAACTCTGCCAGAACGCGGACTTCCGTATCGCGTTACGCCGCACAGCCGCGGACCAAGCGCAAGAGCCTTCCCAGCAGGACGTCAGCGCCCTGCACGACGCTCTCAACCACGCGATGCGTGAACGATTCGACGAAGCCGTATCCGCCGGCATCCTCCCGGCCTTTGCCAAAGAAGCACCCCGTGCCGACTCACTGGGCGGCCTCTACGGCTACGCATTCGAGCGTGCTGACGACGGCGATCTGCGCCGCTGGCTCCTCGCCCGCCTGCAGACAACCGCCGACCCACACACCGAGCGCTACTGGCAACTCGTGGCGACGATCAATGGATGGCCCGCATCACCAACACTCGCTCCCGTTTACACCTGGTTCGCCACCGCCTTCTGCCATGGGCGATGACGACGGATCACAAAGGCCTGATGCAATGAGGACGCGCGTCTTGAAATTCGGTTTGTACGCAGACGAGCAGGGGTTGGCATGGGTCAGCAAACTCGTCGAGGAGGCTGTGGGATCCCGGAGCGCCCGGATCGTCGATGAGACCATCGTCCGCACTTTTCCCGGCAGCGAGCTGTCGACCGCTGACGTGTACGACCACCTGGCGGAACAGTGGGCCGTGGAACATCCTGCCCAGAGCAGCGGCGCACGGGAACCCATAGAGCTGCGCGTCCACTTACTGTGCTCCCTGCGGACGTGGCGGGCGATCCGCAAGACAGTGATCAAGACCCTGTGCCCAGAGGGCATGGCGCCGCACATCTGCCGTGTTCCATGGGCGGCTGCCTGAAATGGCTCGCGGTGCCCGACGGCGCACGAGCCAGCCACTGTGTCAGGAGTACCCGCAGAACCTCCACAGCGCCACGATCAGCGATCGGGACGGCACGCACATCGCGCTGTTCCACGCTCATTACCCGCTGATTGCCTCCGTCGGCGACCGGCGCTACTGGTACACCGACGAGTTCCAGGAACCTCCCGCTTGGACCACGGTCCTCAGCGAGGTCGGCTTTGTCGTCTTGAGCGCAGCACAGCTCCTGTCACCGGTGACGGAGTCGGACACCTCTGCTCTGTCTGCGACGGAGCGGCGTCAGATCAAGCACTGGCGGCCGGAGACTCTTGGCGCAACACTCTCAACTCATGGGACTGATGGCCAGCCCGCGGTGGACGCAGGCCTGCCGCGTTCTACTGGGCGGGCCGGAGGGTTGCCAGGTGAGATGTGCGAGTGCGGGCTCTTGGGGTGTCGGTCCACCATGCATTGAGGCGGTGGAAGTTCATCGCGGCCGCGGTGAGCTGATGCTGTAGCCGCGTCTTGGCCAGGCCGTGATACCGGCATCGCCGCAGACCGAAGGCTCGAACACCTTGGGAGATGGTGCCTTCGACACCAGCCCGGTGGGCGTACTGCTCCTTCCACTCCTGAGTGTCTTCCTGGGCTCGTGCATGCTGGATCGCCTCATACTCCGCTTGCGGGCGGAGGGTGATCCGACGGCCCATGTCCCCCTTGCTGTTGGAGCGGGTGCACTGCTCTCGGGACTTGCAGGGACGGCAGGCAGCCGTCGGAAAGCGCGCCCGGACCACGGCTGTCCCGCAGCGGCCTCAAGGACACGGTCCAAGAGCTCGACCCCGGCGTCTCCCGCGATCAGCCGGTCCCTGAACTCGGTGAGCACTGAGTGGTCGAAGCCCGGGTCGGCCAGCTCCAGCCCCAGCAAGTACTTCCAGTCCAGCCGCCCGCGCACCGCGTCCGCGGCCTGCCGGTCCGACAGGCCATCGGCGAACTGCATGACTGAGACGAGCGCCAGCCTGCCCGGTGACCACGCCGGCTTCCCCCTGTTTGGGTACAGCTCGGTGAAGTCCGCGTCCGAGAACAGCTCGCCCAACTCGTCACGGATCCGCATGGCCAGGCTGCCCTTCGGAAACGCAGCCCGCACCACCCGGGCCGTCTCCTCGGGGACCCCGTCGATCTTCCTGGCGTGCAACGACACCGACACCCTCCCCCAACACAACGTCGGCCTTCACGACCACAACGGGTCGTGAAGGCCGACGTCACGTTCAGCCCCAGGATTCGCCAACGGTGTCTACTCAGCCCCCGGTGGGCGGCGACACGCATCCTGTGCGTGGTCCGAGCCCGGGAGGCCAGTTCCCTGCGCCGTACCCGGCGTCCCAGATCGCACGATCACGTCAATCCGGTCGGCCCGGAGCGCCGCAAGCTCGCGAGCCGACCGTCACACGATCGAGCTGACTCGACCTCGTGCACACTCTCCTGGCGGCAGCCGCCAACCCCCTCCGTCACCGTCTGCCGCTGGGACGCGGCCGTGCGGTGGGCTCGCCGCCCCGACGACGAAGGCCCGCCCCGAACCGGAGCGGGCCTTCTCAGGCGTATCAGGGAACGTCAGCGAACCGGCGTGCCCTGAGCCTGCTGCGGCGTGATCCCCAACGCCGTCGTGTACTTGGCCAGCGCCAGCTTCCCGATCGTCGGGTACGGCCCGAGCGACTCCGCGGCGGAGCACTCCGCCTCCTTCGCGGCCTCCTCGACCAGCCCCGGCTCGATCTCCGGGCCGATCAGATACGGCGCGAGGGCCAGTTGCTGCGAACCCGAGGAGCGCAACTGCTCGGCGACGGACGCGATGGAGCCCTCCTGGTCCAGGGCCGCCGCCATCACCGGCACCGCGAGGCGCGCGGCGAGCAGCATGCCGGTGATCCCGGCCGCCTGCACGGCCTCGTCACCGCCCACGGAGGCCAGGATGATGCCGTCCGCGGCGGTCGCCACGGTGAACAGCCGGGCGCGGTCCGCTCGGGCCAGACCGGCCTCGGAGAGCCGCACGTGCAGCGCCTCGGCGAGCAGCGGGTGCGGACCGAGGACATCGGTCAGCTCGGCGGCGATCCGGCTCTCCATGACGGCCTGGCGGACCCGGCGCAGCAGCGCGCTGTCCGGGCCGGCGAGCAGCGGCACGACGACGGCGACGGGCCCGTCGGGCTCCCTGACGTCCATGCCGGCGGCACGCGCCTGTTCGAAGCGGGCGGTGCGCTCCTCGGCGGCGTACGTCAGCACGGCCTGAAGCGAGGGGAACTCCGCGTTGTCCCCGTCGAGGTACCCGATCCGGGCGTCGAGGCCGGGCAGCTCGGAGCGGGCGATGCTCACGACCTCTTCGGCGAGGCTGCGGGTGGCGCTACTGGGCGTGCCCGGCACGGCGAGGACGAGCGCGGGCGCGCCCTCGGGAGCCGCCAGCGGCTCCGGACGGCGGTGCCGTCCGGGCTGGCGGGGTCGCGGCATTCGTACTGGGAGGCCGGACTCGGGTCCAGTGGGGGAACTCATGGCGCCGCATGTTACTGGCTTCTTGGGCTCCCCTGTTCGGGGAGGGGGCAGGTGAGCGGTATCCGTCCGGTTTTGTCTGATGAGTAACGTACGGATGAAATGACGTGCGGATGGTGCGTGATCGGATCAATCACCCGACCGGGTTGTCACGCTCAGCATGGTCTCGTCACCCGGCAGAGTGAGCGGACCGGCGCTCAGCTCGGCCGCCATGCGCACCGAGCCGTGCAGCGGATCGCCCTCGGCCGGCACCCGCCGCGCGTGCGGGAGCCGCTTCGCCAGTTCCGCGTCGAGGGGTACGAGGAGCGGGTCGCCGATCTTGAACAGACCGCCGGTGACGGCGACCCGCGACTCGCCGCCGGAGGGGCACACGGCCACCGCGGAGTCGGCCATGTGCCGGGCGGCCGCGCGCAGGATGCCCGCCGCCGCGGGGTCCTCGTCCGCGCAGGCGGCCACCCGTGGCGCGAACGCGGCGAGGACGGCGGGCCGGTCCGGCCGCGGATACAGCGCGCCGGGCAGCCCCGCCACGGGTCCGAACACCTCCTCGGCGCACGCCAGCAGCCGGGCCGAGCCGCCCTCCCGCCCGTCGTGGGCCCGCAGCGCGGCCTCCAGCCCGGCCCGGCCGATCCAGGCACCGCCCCCGCAGTCGCCGAGCAGATGCCCCCAGCCGTCCGCCCGTCGCCAGCCCGCCAGGTCGGTGCCGATCGCGATCAGCCCCGTACCGCCGGCGATCACGGCACCCGGCCGGGGCCCGAGGGCGCCCACGTACGCGGTCACCGCGTCGGCGGCCAGCGCGACCTTCCGTACACCGAACTCCCGGGCCAGGGCACCCGGCAGTTCGGCGCGCAGCCCGGCACCGAGGGAGGCGAGCCCGGTCGCGCCGACGACGGCGGCGGTCAGTCGCACAGGACCGGCCTCGGCGGTCAGGGCACGCACCAGGGGCACGAGTCGCGCCATGAAGTGCTCGGGGTCGATGCCCCGGTCACCCGTGCGCACCGGCTCATCGGAAGCCCGCCGGGCGAGCGGTCCGTGCTCGGCGGTTCCCACGACCGCCCGGAGTCCGGAGCCGCCGGAGTCCACGGCGAGAAAGCCGGAGCCTTCCCACGCCCCGGTCACGGCAGACGCCAGTCCACCGGTTGGCCGCCCTGGCGGATCAGCAGGTCGTTGGCCCGGCTGAACGGGCGGGAGTCGAAGAAGCCGCGGTCCGTGGACATGGGGGAGGGGTGGGCGGATTCGACCGAGGGCGGGTCGCCGAGCAGCGGGCGCAGGTGGGCCGGCCGAGCATGGTGACCCCGGCGGAATGGCTTGAGCACTGGACGCAACAAGCTCCCCTCCTTCCTGGTGGCCCCGGTTGCGCGATGTGCTCGACCGACTTGAGGACCTCGACGAGGAGGAAGAGTAGCGCCGAAAGGAGCCCTGGTGTGGGGGGGCCTGTTGATCTGTGCGGGGCTTCGCTGTGCGCCAGTAGAGTGACGCGCTGTGGCACCACGACCCTTGCATGAACTTGTTGAAGCAGGCTGGGCGAAGGCTCTTGAACCTGCGGCCGAACGCATTGCGGCGATGGGGGACTTCCTCCGGGCCGAGATAGCGGCCGGCCGGACGTACCTTCCGGCTGGGGCGAACGTCCTGCGGGCCTTCCAGCAGCCGTTCGATGACGTCCGTGTCCTGATCGTCGGTCAGGATCCCTATCCCACGCCGGGGATGGCGATCGGGTTGAGCTTCGCGGTGGCGCCCGAGGTGCGCTCTTTGCCCGGCAGCTTGGAGAACATCTTCAGGGAGCTGCACTCCGACCTGGGGCTGCCCAGGCCGTCCAACGGGGACCTGACGCCGTGGACCCGGCAGGGCGTGCTGCTGCTCAACAGGGCGCTCACCACGGCCCCGCGCAGTCCTGGCGCGCACCGCGGCAAGGGCTGGGAGGAGGTCACTGAGCAGGCGATCCGGGCACTGGCGGCAAGGGGCAAGCCGCTGGTGTCGATTCTGTGGGGGCGCGACGCGCGCAATCTGCGGCCGCTTCTGGGGGATCTCCCCGCGATCGAGTCTGCCCATCCCTCGCCGATGTCGGCGGACCGGGGCTTCTTCGGCTCCCGTCCGTTCAGCCGGGCCAACGACCTGCTGATCCGCCAGGGCGCGCAGCCGGTGGACTGGCGACTGCCGTAAACCTCACGTCTGCCGCAGGGCCCCGGCCGCTTGGCGATCGGGAACAGATGCGACCGTCGGTGTGGGTTCTCTCTCCGGGACGGGCGGGCCGACGATGCCGCTCTGAGCGGCCAGCGCCTTCTCCAGTCGCCGGATGTGGTAGTACTGCACCCGCGTGGTGCGCTGGAGGGCCATGACCGCGGCGAGGAACTGGTCCATCTCGGCGGCCCGGGTGAGGATGTCGTCGGGCACGTGCTCGTCCGACAGGCAGGCTTCTGCGTCCTGGGTGAGCACGGCGTGTGCCCAGCCACGGGTGATCGGCTTGAACAAGTCCGGGTGGTTGGCCACGATCCGGGCCCGGATGGCCAGGTCGTTCTCGGCAGCTTCCAGGTGGAGCCCGGTGTCCTTGTTGCGAGCCCCGAACAGAGGCTCATGGATGTGGTGGGCGTCGAAGCCGTGCTCGACGCAGCCGATCCAGAAGTCCCAGTCCTCTCCCGCCCGCATGGTCTCGTCGTACCCGCCCACGGTCTGCCACGCTTCACGGCGGTACAGCGAGCAGTAGAACATGATCAGTCGCTGGAGCAGCAGCTCTCTGCTGTAGGCGGGGAGGGGCATCGCCTGCGGGGGCAGATCGTCGTCGGTGAACGTGAACACATCGGTTGAGGCGATGCCGATGTCGGGGTCACTGTCCAGTACCTCGACGGTCTTCTCCAGCATCGTGGGCGCGATCACGTCGTCGGCGTCCAGCGGAAGGATGTAACGGCCGGCACTGGCCTCGATTCCACTGTTGCGCGCGGCGGAGACCCCGGCATTGGCCTGTTGGAGCAGCCTGATGCACCGGTCGGGGTGGCGGGCGACCAGGTCCTGGGCCACCTCGACAGTGTTGTCGGTGCTGCCGTCGTCGACGATGACGAGTTCCCAGGCGCGGAACGTCTGGGCGAGCACGCTGGACACCGCCTCGGGCAGATAACGGGCGTAGTCGTGGCAGGGGATGACCACCGAGACCACAGGGTCGGATCTGTGGGGCATGCGCCGTCTTTCGCTTCGGAACGGAACGGGATGGAGGGGATCCGGGGGTACGGGTGTGCAGGCTGCAGGCTTCCGCGACGTCGGGCGCCGACGCCCCCCCCGGGCCCTGTTCCAGGGCCACGTCGCAGCGGAACAGCCGGATCGCGTGCTAGCTGGAGAGCGGTTGACGCCCAGGTGCGTGGTCGTGGTGGCCGTGGTGGTCGTGGCCGTGCTCCTGATGGTGCCCGTAGTCACAGATGGTCATGTTGCCCACCGGCGTGCAGCAGTGGCCGTAGTCGGTGACGGTGATGTTGCCGACGGGTGTGCAGCAGTGGCCGTAGTCGGTGACGGTGATGTTGCCGACGGGTGTGCAGCAGTGGCCGTAGTCGGTGACGGTGACGTTTCCGATGGGCGTGCAGGGGTGCCCGTCCCCGGAGGTGAGGGTGACGTCGCCGCCCACCTGCTGCCCTTGGAGCGTGTACGGTGCCGACGCTGTCAGGGTGTTCGAACCGAGGGCGGCCGCGTAGGCCGCCTCCGCGGTATTGAGCAGTCCGGCGGTTGCCAGTGCGGCAGGCAGGGCCAGGGAGGACATGACACGGGCTTTCACGGTGGAGCCTTTCCTTCGGGGACTGGGAGTTGCCCTCTACCGCTGGTGAACTCCGGCAGGGGCAGCAGCATCACCGTAGGATGTTGTTACTTAGCGTGCTAAATCAATTACTCCATGTGGTGTACTCGGTCAGGACGGCGCCATGGCCCCGATGTCCGCCACGTCCGTGGCGTGGTGCGGGTGCAGCACTTCCAGGTCGGGCAGCGCCCAGCAGGAAGTGCCCATGTCCCGGGCCATCGCGGCCAGCCCCTCGGTCTCGATGAGGTGCTGGTACGGGAAGGAGGGATAGATCAGGCCGTCCCGGTGGAGATCGGCGCGAACCAGCAGTGCGGTGCCGCCGACCGAGTCGACGCGGACGAGCCCTTGCCCGCGCAATTCGTCGAGGTACGTGCGGCCGAATCCCCTGGGTGGCTGCAGAATGCCGTCGCGTAGCCACTGGGACCAGTTGAGCGTGCCGGCCCTGGGGTGCAGGACGAAGGTGTTGAGGTCGTATGTGGGTCCACCGGTCGTCGTCGCGCAGTGCGGGACGACGATGTCCTTGCGCGCTCCGAGCAGGCGCTGGACGAGGTCGGCCGGGTAGCCCGTGACATCCACGTCGAGCCACAGCACCCACTCCTCGTCGTCGAGGGCTCTGGAGAGCAGATGGTTGCGTACCTTGGCCAGCACCGATCGGCGCCGGCGCTGGATGCCGGGCTCCCAACGGGGGCCGGCCAACTGGAGGCCGAAGTCACGGTGTACGACGGTGACCCGCCGGTACTGCGCCTCAAGGCTGGGCAGGACCTCTCGGAGCAGATCCGGCGTCGTGTCCGTGCTGTCGCCCTCCAGCAGGCCCAGTGAGATCGCCTCGCGCGGGTAGTCCAGGGCGCGAAGGTTCTCCAGATAGCCCGGCAGGAACGCCGCCGCGTCCTTGAGGGGGGTGAGCACCAGGACCGGGGGGCGCTCACTCGCCGGGCCGGGGGCGGGCTCGGGGGCCGTCTGCGCTCTTCGCTCGGAGGCCCGGGTGGCGGGACCGGTCTCGGCGTGGGCGATGTCCTCCGGCCCGATCGGCAGCCGCGTCGCCATCGCGAGCAACCGCTCGGCGTATGCGCCGGGTTCGGACCAGACCTCGGTCGCCACGTCGAAGTGCTCCGCGAAATGGGCCTCGTTGAACGTATTGCTGCCGTGACACACGTACGTGTACAGCTCGGGTGCGTCGACCGACACCACCCGGCAGGTGCGGACCACCTCTTCCGCCACCGGGGTGTCCTCGCCCCGGCGTAGTGCGGGGTAGCGCGGGAGGCGGTCCTTGGCGCACACCATCGACCCCTCCCATACGCGCGCGCAGGAGATCGCGAGCTTGTGGCGAGCGGGCCACCACAGCCGTTCACGTGCGAGGAAACAGGCCTCGGCGCCGAGCGAGAGAATGGCCGCCATCTGGGTCTCGACCCGCTCCGGGTCGTACAGATCGTCGTCGTCCCACTGGCATACGTAGGGTCCGGTGGCCCGGTCCACCGCCTCGTTGCGCAGCTCGCCCAACGGCCGCGCTTCCGGGGGGAGCCGGTGATGGCGGATCCGCGGGTCGCCCAGCTCGCGAATGTACTGCTCAAGAGCGTCGTCCGTGCCGTCCTCCACGACGACCAGTTCCAGACTGGGATAGGTCTGCGTACGGAAGCACGTGATCGCGCGGCGGGCCGTCGACGAACGGTCCTTCGTCACCATCAGGCATGACACCGTCGGCGCCGGCGCGCCCGAGGTCCAGCGACGGCGTTGCGCGTCCAGGTTGAGGAAACCGTCGGCGAGGGGGTGCAGCTCCTGGCTCGCCCAGAACGGGAACCGTTTGCCGGCCGACGTCCGCGAAGTCCCGGGGGCGTCGCGCATCCAGCTGCCGGACCAGTGGTGCACGGCGCGCGCACGCTCGAAGTCGGCTTTCTGAGGACCGAACAGCTCTGCCGCGTACGGGCTCACCTCGGGGTACAAGACCTCCGGGCCGAGGATCGTGATCGAGGCGGGCTCCGGGGCGCTGTCGATCGCTCTGCTGAGGAAGAAGGGGCCCGTGGCGTCCAGAGCACCGGACGTTCTGTGGGCGCCGACCAACTGTTGGTGCACATGAGCCCAGAAGGGATGGCCCGGACGCGACGCGATGAACGCGTTGCCGACGATGCGGCTGAATCCGCGCTGGCGGGCCAGTAGCAGCTGTGTGTGCACCTGGGGCTCGCAGCCGAGGACGAGTTCGTGCCCGTCAAGGATTCCGTCGACCGGGCGCAGGCACTCGAAGTCCAAGTCCACGTAGAGCCCGCCGAAATGGTCGAGCAGGAAATAGCGAATTGCGTCGGCCCGCATGATTGGTTCCGCGTAGCCGTCGTAGACCGGCAGGAACCATGGATAGTGCTCCTGGAGGAATGCGCGATTGTCGGAGTCGGTCCACAAACGGTAACCCCAGTCGGGGTGATGCAGACGCCATGAATCAGCCCACTTCTTCCATTGGGCGGGTACATCGGCGTCTTTCCAGGTCTGGTGAATCAGGGCGGGAATCTTCTGCCGCATCCGCATTCACTCAGTATGCCGATCCACCTGGCCGAGAGCGTTACAGTAGGACCCGTCGGAGGAACATTCACCCGCGCAGCCCCCGGGGTACAGGTTCTGGTTTGGCTTCGATACCGACCCGCCGAATCGCTGACGAATCGGAAGTCCACCGGGCACATGGCAGCAGGTAGCCGAGCGCCGCCAGCGCTCGCGTGGCGCGTACGGGTCGTGACCGACGATCAGAACCCGTACGCCGCTCGTAACGTCCTCCCCGCCTCGTCCCGCCTCAGCCGACGACCGCGGCCCGCACGCACAGCACGTCCGGCAGATGCGAGGCGAGCTGCTGCCAGCTGTCGCCGTCGTTCGCCGAGGCGAACACCTCGCCGTTGCGGTTGCCGAAGTAGACGCCCGCCGGATCCGCGTCGTCCGTGCACATCGCGTCGCGCAGCACCGTGCCGTAGTGGTCCTCCTGGGGCAGCCCCGCCGAGAGCGGTTCCCAGCTCTTGCCCGCGTCCGCCGTCCGGTAGACCCGGCACCGGTGGTCGGCCGGGACCCGGTCGGCGTCGGCGTTGATCGGGAACACGTACGCGGTGTCGCCTCTGTGCGGATGCACGGCCGCCGCGAAGCCGAACGTGGACGGCAGGCCCTCGCCGATGTCCGTCCAGTGCGCACCCGCGTCGTCGCTGCGGTAGACACCCCAGTGGTTCTGGAGGTAGAGCCGGTCCGGGGTCGCCGAGTCCCGGGCGATCTTGTGCACGCACTGGCCGAACTCCGGGTTCGGGTCGGGCAGGAACACCGCGGACACCCCCGAGTTGGAGGGCGCCCAGGTCGCGCCGCCGTCCAGCGTGCGGAACACACCGGCGGTCGAGACGGCGACCGTCACGGCCTTGGGGTCGCGCGCGTCGGTGAGCACGGTGTGCAGTCCCTCACCGCCACCGCCCGGCACCCACTTCGACCGCGTGGGGTGCTCCCACAGGGGGCGGACGAGCTCGAACGTCTCCCCGCGGTCCTCCGAGCGGTACAGCGCGGCCGGTTCCGTGCCCGCGTACACCACGTCCGGCTCGGCGGCGGCCGGGTGCAGCTGCCACACCCGCTCCAGGGACGCCCCCGTGTCCTGGGGGAACTTGACGGCCGGCCGGGCCGGTTCCGTCCAGGTCCGGCTCAGGTCGTCGGAGTGGAACACGGACGGGCCCCAGTGCGAGCTGTCGCCGCCGGCCAGCAGCCGCGGGGTCGCGGTGCGGGTGTCGATGGCGACCGAGTACACGGCCTGCGCGTTGAAGTAGGGGCTCTCGTCGAACTCCCAGGCGCCACCGTCCCGCCGGCGCCCGATGAACAGGCCTTTGCGCGTGCCCACGGCGAGCAGTACCTCGGTCATGCCGATCACCTCCGCGGCGTCGTCGTCGACGCCCTCGTCTCAGACACGGGCCAGTCTGCACCCCACCACTGACAGTCACCTCCGAAGCGGGTTCCGGCGCAGGTCAGGGCCGTGTCGGTGCGGCGTGCGGGCGTCCGGCGCCCTCGTCCGGAAAACGCCGCCACGGACCGATGCGCCCTCTCGGGGGTACGTGCAGTGAGCATCCGGCGGCCCTCTTCCGTATGGGGAGGGCGGCGGGATGGTCATGCGCTCGTGAGGAGGTGCCTTCGATGGCGTTACGTGGTCCGAAGGTGTGGCTGTGGCGCTGGCGGCGCAATCCGCTCAAGCGGCGCGCCGACAGGGTGGAGGCCTGGGTCGTCCTGGGCGTGTGGATGCTCACCGTGCTCGTCGGGGTGCTCGCCGGCATGACGGTGAGCCGGTCCGTCGAGGACGGGCTGGCCCGCGAGCGCGTCGAGTGGCGCCCTCTCGTGGCCCGGCTCGCCGAGCGGGCCCCCGGGACGGCCTCCGAGAACGGCGACGTCTCCCGTGCCGAGCACGTGTGGGCGGAGGCACGGTGGACCGCCGCGGACGGTTCCTCGCACTCCGGTCAGGTGCGGGTCCTGGCGGGCAGCCGGGCCGGTTCGCCGATCACCGTGTGGACGGACCGTGAGGGCCGCCAGGTCACCCGCCCCGTCACCGAGTCCCAGGCCCGCGTACGCGCCGTGCTGATCGGCGGCGTGGCGGCCGTCTGCGCGGCGGCCACGCCACTCGTCGGCGGCCGCGCGGTACGCCGCCGCATGGAACGCCGCCGCATGGACCAGTGGGACGCGGAGTGGGCCCGCTTCGGCCCGATGTGGGGGCGCACGACGGGGTGACGGGATGGAACCGGCCCGACCGCCCTACCGGCCGCCCAGCGCCTCCCGGCAGACCCGTAACAACCCTTCGTCCTCATGGATGTCGTGGCTGTCGTAACCACCGGGGTCGGCGCGATGCCGTCGTGGGGACGCGAGCTCCGCTCGCAGCAGGTCGTGCAGGGGCGCTCCCGTGGGACCCAGCGCTGCCACGCATCCGGCGATCGCCGTGCGGGTGCGCGGGTGCTCCGCCCATGCGGAGCGGAGGACGGGAAGGACCTGCTCCTGTTCCGGCTCTCCGGTGATCCGCCACACCGCGCATGCCGCCGCGGCCCGTTCCGACGCTGTGCCGGAACCGGTCATCCGGCGCAGCCCGGGCAGGGCCGCACGGGCCGCCGGCCCCAGTCGTCCGAGCACGTCCGCGGCCGCCGCGGGGCGATACCGGCCGCTCCCGTGATCCGTCAGCTTCCCGAGCAGTACGGTCACGACGGCATCCGCCTCACCCGTGACCGACCACAGCGCGTCCGCGGCCGCGACGGCGCATTCGGTCTCCAGCAGGCCGCGCAGATCCGGTATCGCCTCATGGGCGGCGCTGCCGAACGCCCCGAGGGCACGGACCGCCGCTTCCGTGACGGTGTCGCGCAGCCGCAGCCCGTCCGGCATGCCACGCAGCAGGCGCAGCACCGACGGCACGGACTCGGCGTCGCCCAGTGCCGTGAGCGCCGACAGGAGGGGAACGACCCGCTCAGGCGTGTCGGGGCCGTCGAGCGGAACGCGGGCGAGGCGTCGCCGCAGGGCGGGAGCGAGCGGTGCGGCGGCGCGGCCCAGGTGAGGTATCACCAGCCCCAGGTCGTGCGGCACGACCGGGCCTGCCAGCACCTCGGCCAGCACCGGCGTGGCCCGCGCGTCCCCGGCCCTGGCGAGCGCCCTGAGCGGGCCGCCCAGTGTCGGCGCTCCCCGCTCCCTGTGACGTACGCGAAGCTCGGGACGGAAGGTCACCAGGGCGTGGAGGTGGTCCGCGGCGGGCAGGGCCAGTTCGAAGAGCTCCGCCAGAACGGCGACCGCCGCATCGTGCAACCGGCCCTCCTCAGCGCCCAGTTGGGCACCTATGAGGGCGACCGGCTCCGCCACGCCGGTACGCCACTCGCGGAACAGTCCGGCCGACATCCACACGGCGTTGCACCGGTCGAGGGGATCAGGGCTGGTCAACTGCCCGCACAGCAGGGCGACCCGGTCGCTCACCCGGTCGCCGAGCGCGAAGTGCAGGGTCCGCAGCAGCCGGGAGCCCTCCTCGTCCGAGGGACGCAGCCGCCGCAGCCGCCCGGCGAGCGTGTCCACCGCGGGACCGTCCTGCGCGTGTCTCTCGCAGCCGCGCTGCCCGGACCTGTCCCGGAGCAGCCGGACCACGGTCGGTACGAGATCCGCGGGAAGCAACTCCGGGGCGCACTGCGCCAGCTGGCCGAGCGCGGCCAGCCGCAGCCCGGGTCCGTAAGGCGGCCCGCTCAGTGCCGCCAGCAGGTCCACCGCCTCGGCGGCGTGGCAGTCGCCGGCCGGCTGGTACCGCCGCGCGAACAGGCCGAGGCCCTCGGCCAGGGCGAACAGGACCCGGTCGTCCCGCTCCACGGTGATCCGCTCCCGTAACAGGGCGAGCACACGCGCCGGCCGGTCGAGGAACCGCACGAGGGCCGTCGGAGCCGCCCGGCGCACTCCGGCGTCCGCGTCCCCCGCCAGCCGTACGAAGACATCGGCACCCGCGCGCAGGGCGGCACGGGTCCTCGCGGCGAGATCGCCGGGCCCACCCCCGTCCCCGTCGGACCCGCCGAGGCTGACGAGGAGTTCCACGACCCCCGCCCGGTCGCGCACCTCCTCGCGGCCGGCGAGCGCGAGGAGAAACGGAACACAGGCGAGCGTCGAGTCGTACACGCCTCCCTGGTGGTGCACGGCGCCGTACATCCGGTCGAGCGCGGTCTCCCGCTCGGCCGGGTCGGCGGAGGCCAGTCCCCGGAGCAGTCCCGGCACGTCCTCCGCACTGCCGTGGGCATGCCGCAGCGAGGCCCAGTCGACCTCGTCGATCCCCCTGAACACGTTGTCCTCCCCAGGCGAAGTACCAACTGACGCGGAGTCTGCACCACGGCACTGACAACGAAGCGGAATCGGGAGATGACTGTGCGCGAACTGTGCGCCCGTTGGCCGACGGGGCTCGGTCGCCGCCGCGCGAGGACGGCTCAGTTCCCGCCGGGCAGCGCGCGCTCCACGACCGCGTCGAGGTCGGCACCCTCCGGCAGCGTCCCGAACGCGCACCCCCAGTCGCCCCCGAGCCGGGTCGCGCAGAACGCGTCGGCGACCGCCGGCGGGGCGTACCGGACGAGGAGGGAGGCCTGGAGCGTCAGAGCCATCTCCTCCACGAGGCGGCGGGCTGTCGTCTGCGACGCGCCGGACAGCCGGTTCCTGAGCCGGGTCACGGCAGTGTCCAGCCGGGCGTCCGCCCCCTGCGCGAGGGCGAGCTCGCCGAACAGGGCCTCGACGGTGCCCGGTTCACGGCTCAGCGCCCGGAGCACGTCGAGGGCGTTGACGTTCCCCGAGCCCTCCCAGATCGACAGCAGGGGAGCCTCGCGATAGTGCCGGGGCATGCCCGAGTCCTCGACGTAGCCGTTGCCGCCGAGGCACTCCAGGGCCTCCGCGGTGAAGGCCGGACCTCGCTTGGTCACCCAGTACTTGCCGACGGCCGTGGCGATGCGGCGGAACGCGGCCTCCCGGGCGTCCCCGCGGATCGCCCGGTCGGCCGCCCCGGCCAGCCGCAGGGTGAGTGTCGTGGCCGCCTCGGACTCCAGCGCGAGATCGGCCAGAACGTTGCGCATCAGCGGCTGGTCCACCAGCCGTGCGCCGAACGCGCTGCGGTGCCGCGCGTGGTGCCCGGCCTCGACGAGGGACTTGCGCATCAGCGCGGCCGACATCATCACGCAGTCCAGCCGCGTGCAGTTCACCATCTCGATGATGGTCTTGACGCCCTGCCCCTCGGGCCCGACCAGCCAGGCGACGGTCCCGTCGAACTCGGGCTCGGAGGAGGCGTTGGACCGGTTGCCCAGCTTGTCCTTCAGCCGCTGGATGCGGAAGGTGTTGCGGGTGCCGTCGGGCAGCACGCGCGGCACCAGGAAGCACGAGAGCCCGCCCGTGGCCTGCGCCAGCACGAGGAAGACGTCGCACATCGGCGCCGAGGTGAACCACTTGTGCCCGCGCAGGGTGTAGACCCCGGGCTCGGACGTGGGCGTGGCCGTCGTGGTGTTCGTCCGGACGTCGGAGCCGCCCTGCTTCTCGGTCATCCCCATGCCCGCCAGCAGCCCGCGCTTCTCCGTGGGCACCCGGAGTCCGGGCTCGTACTCCCGGCTCGTCAGCAGCGGCTCGTAGACCTTCGCCAGCTCCGGCTGCCCGCGCAGCGCGGGGACGGCCGCGTACGTCATCGACGTCGGACAGCCGTGCCCGGCCTCCGTGTGCCCCCACGCCAGTCCGCCCGCGGTCCGGGCGACATGGGCGCCGGGCCTCCCGTCCGCCCAGGGCGACGCGGCCAGTCCCTCGGCGATCGCGGTGCGCATCAGGTGGTGCCAGCTCGGGTGGAACTCGACCTCGTCGACCCGGTTGCCGTACCGGTCGTGCGTCCGCAGCTCCGGCTCGTGGCGGTTGGCCAGGTCGGCCCACTCCTGCGCCTGGACGCTGCCGGCCTGCCTGCCGAGCCGCCGCAGGTCCTCCTCGGCCCACCCGGCGCCCTCCCGCCGCAGCCCCTCCAGCAGGGCCGTGTCCTCGGAGGCGTCGTACGGGGCGAGCGGCGGGGCCTGGTTCGTGACGTCATGCGTGGCGGGTCCGCCGTACGCCTGCTGTTCGTCGAGTGTCGAGACCATACGTCGAGTGTTGCACTCTGCCTACGACCGCAGCAATCCTGCAACACGGAATTCCGCCGCGTACAGTACGTGACCATGCCGATGAACGTCCCGGCGCGGCCCGGCGCGCTCGATCTGCGGCCGCTGTCCGCGCGGTCGGTCGTGCTGAGCCTGCTGCTCGGCACGCATCCCGCCGAACTGCCGGCCAGGGAACTCGTGCGGCTCGTGGAGGGCTTCGACGTCGGCGGCTCCACGCTGCGGGCGGCCCTCAGCCGGATGGTGACCGCCGGTGACCTGCGGCGCACGGACACCGGCTACCGCCTCAGCGACCGGCTGCTGGAACGCCAGCGCCGCCAGGACGACGCCGTGCACCCGCGCACGCGCGCGTGGGACGGCGACTGGGAGATGGTCGTGATCACCGCGACGGGCCGCGGCCCCGCCGAACGCGCCGACCTGCGCGCTCGGCTGACCGCCCTCCGGCTCGCCGAACTCCGCGAGGGCGTCTGGATCCGCCCCGCCAACCTGGCACGCGCCCTCCCCGGCGACCTGGACCGGGTGGCCCAGCACTACACGGCCCGCCCCGACCGGCCCGCCCGCGACCTGGCCCGGAACCTGTGGCCGCTGGACGCCTGGTCCGCCACGGCCCGTGCGCTGCTCGCCCACATCGCCGGGGAGCCCCGCCCGGCCGACCGCCTGACCGCCTTCGCCGCCGTCGTCCGGCACCTGCTGGCCGACCCCGTCCTTCCGCCCGGACTCCTGCCGGCCGGCTGGCCGGGAGCCGAGCTGCGCGCCGCCTACACCGACTACCAGCGGGAGCTGACCGGCGAGGTGCGCGCGCGGGTGCGGGGCGCATGACGCGGACGGCCGTGCGAAGCGCCCGCCGGGACGCTTCGCACGGCCGCCTTCACCGTGGGGGGTTGCGGTTGACTGAGGGGCTACCTGTAGGTGATGTCCGAGGTGGAGTAGAGGCAGTTCTTGCTGTCGGGTCCGGACCCGACGGCGGTGTTGTTGTTGTACTTCTGGCAGGGGACGACCTTGCGGCCGGAGTCGTTGCGGATCGTGATGCCCCGCAGCGTCGCCACGTCGTTGCGGTTGACGTTGATGCCGACGAGCCGGGCGGTGGAGCCCGTGCCGGTCACGTCGATGGTGTTGAGGTTGACCTTGCGGGTGTACTGCGTGGAGCAGTCGCCGCAGGAGCGGTAGAGCGTCTTGAACTCCTGCACCGCGAAGTTGGAGATGTTCAGGGTGCCGCCGCCGTTGTGCTGGAAGACCTTGTCCGCCGCCTTCTTCGCGCCGCCGCCGATCACGTGGTACGTGGCGCCGGTGCCGCCGCGGAAGGTGGCGGCGTCCTCGCCGACGTCCTCCCACCAGACGTTCTGCAGCGTGCAGCTGCCCTCGCAGTGGATGCCGTCGGCCGCGGGGGCGCCGAGGATGACGTTCTTCAGCACCGCGCCGTTCGCGAGCTTGAAGATCGGGTCCTGGCCCTCCTCCTGGCCGTCACCGGCCAGGCTTCCGGTGCCGTAGAACCGCTTCATCCCGTAGTCCTTGGTGCCGGACACGGAGATGGTCGAGGACGTCCCCTGACTGCCGTTGGGGGTCGGCCAGGTGGCGGCACTCGCCGTCGGCGCATTGGTCGTCATGATCATGCCAACCGACAGGCCGAGGGTGGCCAGCGCGCCGGTCAGCGCGCGCCTGCGGGCGCGCGGGCGTGTCGCAGAAGTCATGTCCCGATTCCTTCTGTCGTCTGAGCGTGTGAGGGGTGTCCGAGCGGACGGGGTGTCAGGGCTTTCCGGCGCCCGCACCCGACGTCACCGAGGCGACGACGGACGAGGCCGGCTCCGCCGTGTAGCCGTACGGCGGGCTGGTGAAGGTGCCGACCCGCGAGACCTCGGTGGCGGCTCCACCGAGATCATTGCCGCGCAGGTTGGCGTATCCGTCGACGTCGCTGCTGCGGTTCGTGGTGACCGCGACCTTCGTCGAGCGGAAGACGTTGTTCTCGACCAGCATCTGGGCGCCCATGCGCGAGTGGCAGGCGGTGTCGGCGCCCTCGACGTAGTTGTTGTAGAAGTGCCCGGTGCCGAAGCGCAGGCTGGGGATGCGTGAGTACACGTTGGCGAAGTGGTTGTGGTGGTACGTCACCTTCAGCCGGCCGGTGTCCTCGCTCGCGTTGTTGTCGCTGTGGCCGACGAGCGAGCCCTTGAAGTGGTTCTTGAAGGTGTTCCAGGACACCGTGACGTTGTCCGCGCCGTGGTTGACGTCCAGCAGGCCGTCGTAGTGGTCCTTGTCGTGATCGCGGTCGGCCGAGAAGGAGTTGTGGTCGATCCAGACCTTGCTCGACGCCTCGACGGTGATGCCGTCGGCGGGCGCCACCGGCTTGCTGATGTTGAGGTTGCGGATGACGACGTTGGAGACCTTCTTCAGCCGCAGTCCGCCGCCGGTGAACCCGGACGCGGAACCCACGCCCAGGACGGTCGTGTTGGACCCGATGTCGACCTGACCGCTCAGCGAGATCAGGCCGTTGACCCGGACGACCTTGGCCGAGTTGCCGGTCACGGCCGACTTGAAGGCACTCAGTGTGGAGACGGTGACCGCCGAGGAGCTGCCGCCGCCGGTCGTCCCCGCGCCGAACCCGACCGGTGAGTTCTCGGCGGCCCCGGCCGGCTGGGGAACGGCCAGGACCGCCACGGTCGCCAGTGCGGATGCGGCGGCGAGCGCCAGGGTGGATCTGCGGACACGTGGACGTGGGGGGTGAGTACGCATGTGGGGTGCGTCCCTTCGTGGTGCCTTCATGGTGCGGGTCGGTCATGTACATGAATGACGTTCGCCATGTTGTTCACCGTGCGCGCTGCGTGTGACCGGGCCGGAGGCCCTGCCATGCCTCAGGGGGTGCACTTCCCGTGTCTGGCAGGCGCCGGCGAGTGCCCTGGCGGAGGCGCTTCCGGGTCACACTGCTGAACGGAACGTAGGCGGCAAGCGCTTTCTAGTCAACGCCTCGCGCAGAACACATTCAGCCGTACCTGGTCGGAGCGCCGACGCCTCGGGGAGCGGTGTGGGAGCGCTTCCATGAAAGCCATGTCCATGTCACCATGCCGATCGGACGCTTCCCTTCAGGAGAGGGCGGGTCGATGAGGACTCCGCGCATGCGTACGTTCGTCAACGGGCTCGTGTTCATGCTGCTGGCTGTGGGTGTCCTGACCCTGGCGCCGGGACCGGCGCTCGCGGGCACGCCGCGGCCCGGCCGCGAGGGCTCCCTGACGGGATCGTTTTCGTGGTCCTCGAGCGGCCCGCTCATCAGCCCGAAACCGGACGCCGGCCACCCGATCCTCTCGGTCAAGGACCCGACGGTGTTCCGGTACCAGGACCGCTGGCACGTCTACTTCACGACCGCCGACACCGCCGGGCGCTGGAGCCTCGGGTACACGAGCTTCGCCCGTTGGTCCGAGGCCGCCTCGGCTCCCCAGACGTTCCTCGACGCCAATCCGAACATCGGCAACCGGTACGCCGCTGCGCCCCAGGTCTTCTACTTCGCGCCCCAGCAGACCTGGTACATGGTCTACCAGACCGGACCGCCGTCCTACTCCACGAGCAAGGACCCCTCGGAGCCGCTCAGTTGGAGCGCGCCGCGGAACTTCTTCGGCAGTGAGCCGCCCATCGTGACCGAGAACAAGGGCGACGGCGGCTGGCTGGACTTCTGGACGATCTGCGACCGGACGGACTGCTACCTGTTCTTCTCGGACGGCAACGGTCACCAGTACCGCTCGCGCACCACCCTCGCCGAGTTCCCGAACGGCTTCCGTGACACCGCCGTCGTGCTGTCCGAACCCAACCGCTTCGACCTCTTCGAGGCGGGCAACGTCTACCGGCTCGGCGACGGCGACGGCTACCTCATGCTCGTCGAGGCGCTCGCGACCGGATCCGACTGGCGGCGCTACTTCCGGGCCTGGACCGCCGACAGCCTGGGCGGCACGTGGAAACCGCTGGCCGACACCGAGGCCAACCCCTTCGCCCGCTCGTCCAACGTCACCTTCGAGGCCGGACAACCCGCCTGGACCAGGGACTTCAGCCACGGCGAGATGATCCGCGCCGGCGCCGACCAGACCCTCACGATCGACCCGTGCCGCCTCCGGTTCCTCTACCAGGGGATGGACCCCGCCGCGAGCGGCGAGTACTACCGGCTGCCCTGGCGGCCGGCGCTGCTGACCCAGACGAACTCCACCTGCTGAACCGCCGTACGACGTCCTGCGAGCCGAGCCTCACAACCGAAGGGACCCGGACGTGCCTGCCACCCTCCACCCCACGACGAGGAGACCGCTGCGGTCGATGCTCGCCGTGCTCCTCGCCGTGCTGCTGCCGCTGCTCGCGGCCGGCGTGCTCACCGCACCCGCGGCCGCCGCCCGTGATTCCGCCCGTGATTCCGCCCGTGAGAAGGCCGTACCCACCGCGACCCTCACCGAGGTCACGAACTTCGGTACGAACCCCAGCAACCTGCGGATGTACCTGTACGTGCCGGAGAGCGTCACCCCGAACCCGGCGGTGGTGGTCGCCGTGCACTGGTGCACCGGCTCGGGCCCGGACATGTACAACGGGACCGAGTACGACACCCTGGCCGACCAGTACGGGTTCATCGTGCTCTACCCGTCCGTCACGCGCAGCAGCAAGTGCTTCGACGTCTCCTCGCCCCAGGCGCTGCGCCGCGGCGGCGGCAGCGACCCGGTCGGCGTCAAGTCGATGATCGACTGGGTGACCCGCACCTACGACGCCGACACCGGCCGGGTTTTCGCCACCGGCATCTCCTCCGGCGCGATGATGACGAACGTCCTGCTCGGTGACTACCCCGACGTGTTCGCGGCGGGCGCCGCCTTCTCCGGCGTGCCGTTCGCCTGCTTCGCCACCACCGACGGTTCCGAGTGGAACAGCAACTGCTCGGGCGGCACGGTCACCCACACCCCGAAGGAGTGGGGCGACCTCGTCCGGAACGCGTACCCGGGCTACAGCGGACCCCGCCCGCGGATGCAGATCTGGCACGGCACCGAGGACGACGTCCTGCGCTATCCCAACTTCGGGGAGCAGATCAAACAGTGGACGAACGTGCAGGGCGTGAGCCAGACACCGGCCGCCACCGACACGCCCCAGTCCGGCTGGACCCGCACCCGCTACGGCGGCACGGGTGACCAGGCTCCCGTGGAGGCCGTAAGCCTCCAGGGCATCGGCCACAACCTGTACTCCCACGGCATGGCATCCCGAGTGCTCACCTTCTTCGGCCTCGACAAGTCGGGCCCGGCTCCCCAGCCCCAGCCCGGCGCCTGCAAGGTGACGGCCGCGGTGAACGCCTGGAACACCGGTCTGACCGCCTCCGTGACCATCACCAACACCGGTACGACGACGGTCAACGGCTGGAAACTCGGCTTCACGCTCCCCGCCGGGCAGACGGTCACGGGCGGCTGGGGGGCCACGTACACGCCCTCGTCCGGGTCGGTGACCGCGGCCAACGTGTCCTACAACGGCACCATCGCGCCGGGCGCGAGCGTGAGCATCGGCTATCAGGCCGGTCACGGCGGCAACAGCGCCGCTCCGGCCGCGTTCACGCTCAACGGGACGGCGTGCGCGACCGGTTGACGGGGACGGTGTGCCCAGAGGTGCGGGTGCCGGCTCAGACCGACCGGTGGTACTGGTCCGGCACCCGCACCGCACCGCCGAGTTCGCGCGCCGCCTGCCGGGCCCACGAAGGGTTGCGCAGCAGCTCGCGGCCCAGCAGGACCGCGTCGGCCTCGCCGTTGGCGAGGATCTTCTCGGCCTGCTCGACATCGGTGATCAGCCCCACCGCGGCGACCGGCAGCGTCGCCTCCTGCTTCACCCGGGCGGCGAAGGGCACCTGGTAGCCGGGGCCGGTGGGGATGCGGACGCCGGAGGCGTTGCCACCGGTGGAGACGTCCAGCAGGTCGACGCCGTGGGTCCGCAGGTCGGCGGCGAAGCGGACGGTGTCGTCCGCGGTCCAGCCGCCCTCGTCGAGCCATTCGGTCGCCGAGACACGGAAGAACAGCGGCTTGTCCTGCGGCCACACCTCCCGTACGGCGTCGACCACTTCGAGCGCGAAGCGGGTGCGGTTCTCGTACGAGCCGCCGTAGGCGTCGGTGCGGTGGTTGGAGTGCGGGGAGAGGAACTCGTTGATCAGGTAGCCGTGGGCGCCGTGGATCTCCGCGATCTCGAAGCCGGCGGCGAGCGCGCGGCGGGCCGCGGCCGCGAACTGACCGACGATGTCCTTGATCTGGTCCACCGTCAGCTCGGCCGGGACCGGGTGCCGGTCGTCGAAGGCGATCGGGCTCGGAGCCACGGAATCCCAGCCGTACGCGTCCGGGCCGACCGGGGCGCCACCCTTCCAGGGGCGGTCCGTCGATCCCTTGCGGCCGGCGTGGGCCAGCTGGATCGCCGGCACCGTGCCCTGTGAGGTGAGGAAGCGGGTGACGCGGCGGAACGCCTCGACCTGCGTGTCGTTCCAGATGCCGAGGTCGTACGGCGAGATGCGGCCTTCCGGGGACACCGCCGTGGCCTCGACGATGATCAGGCCCGTGCCGCCGGTGGCGCGGGCGGCGTAGTGCGCGAAGTGCCAGTCGGTGGGGGCGCCGGTCTCCGGGCCCTCCGGTGCGGCCGAGTACTGGCACATCGGGGGCATCCACACGCGGTTCGGGATCGTCACATCGCGCAGGGTGTAGGGCTCGAAGAGCGCGGTCACGGCGGACTCCATTCGTCACGGGGCCGATGTCGACTCGTACGATAGGCATCGTAGTACGGCGGATGTCAAACTACGAGGGTTCTCGTACTATGGGATCCCCGAAGGAAGTGGAGCCGCCGTGACCTCTCCCGCCGTCAGCAGCCGCGACCTGCCGCATCCCGTGCGTGACGAGATCCGGCTGGAGGGTGTGCTGCATGCGCTCTCCGACCCGATGCGGCTGCGGATCGTGCGGGAGCTCGCCGCGGCCAGCGGGGAGTTGTCCTGTTCGCACTTCGACCTGCCGGTCACGAAGTCCACGACCACGCATCACTTTCGGGTGCTGCGGGAGAGCGGGGTGATTCGGCAGGTGTATCGGGGGACGGCCAAGATGAACGGGCTGCGGCGGGATGATCTGGATGAGCTGTTCCCGGGGCTTTTGGATGCCCTGCTCGTTGCCGCGGCTCGGCAGGCTGTCCGTGGTGACTGAGTCTTCGTGATCGCTGAGGGGCGTCCGTGGCTTGTCGCGCCCATGCGGCGGAGCCGCACATCGACAGAGCCCCGCGCCCTTAAAGCCTGTTGCCCTGTGCGGCGTTCATCAGGGACTGCCAGTCCGGGAGCTTGACCACTCCGCGGCCCAGCGCTGCGCCCAGTTCCGCCTCCGCTCGCTCGATCGACTGCCAGCCCGTCCATTCGACGGCGTCGGTGCCTTCGGCGCGCAAGGCCGGGAGGGGGTCGTCGGGGACGGCCTTCATGGCGAGCGCGGGGGCGTCCTCCAGCAGGGACGTCGCCGTCTCCTTCGCGCAGGGGCGGTTCGTGCCGATGACGCCTGTCGGGCCCCGCTTGATCCAGCCGGCCACGTAGTCGCCCGGCGTGACGACACCCTCGCGCAGGACGCGTCCGGCCAGGTTCGGCACCGTGCCGCTGTCCGGGTCGAACGGCAGCCCCTCCAGCGGCACTCCGCGATAGCCCACGGAGCGCAGCACCAGCTGTGCCTCGACGTCCTCGAACCGGCCCGTGCCCCTCACGCCGCCGTGCTCGTCCGGTGCCGTCCGCTCGAAGCGCACCGCACCCACGTGGCCCTGCTCGGCGAGCAGTTCGGCCGGGCGGAGGAAGAAGCGCAGCCGGATCCGGCGTGGAGCGCCGCTCGGCGGTGCCTCGGACCAGCCGCGCAGTACCTCCACGTTGCGGCGCTGCGGGGCGGGCAGTGCGGACGGGTCGGTGTACCCGGGGTCCAGGGCCAGCTCCGCCGGGTCCACGATGACGTCGGTCTCCGGCAGGGTGCCCAGTTCGCGCAGTTCCTTGGTGGTGAAGCGGGCCTGGGACGGGCCGCGCCGGCCCACCATGTGGATCTCGGTCACCCGGCTCGCCGCCAGTGTGGTCAGGGCCGCCTGTGGCATGTCGGTCGGGCTCAGCTCGGCCAGGCCGCGCGCCAGCATCCGGGTGACGTCCACGGCGACGTTCCCCACGCCGATCACCACGGCCGACCGGGCGTCCCGCAGGAATCCGGCGTCCACGGCGTCCGGGTGGGCGCTGTACCAGGACACGAACTGTGTCGCCGACCAACTGCCCGGCAGGTCCTCCCCGGGGATGCCCAGATGTCTGTCGGTGGCGGCGCCCACGCAGTACACCACCGCGTGGTAGAGCTCCCGCAGCCGGGTGACCGGCACGCCGCCGGGACCCGCCTGGACGCCTCCGAGAAATCGGACCCGGTCGTGTTCCAGGATGGTGCGCAGGTTGTTCTGGAGCGACTTGATCTTCTCGTGGTCCGGAGCCACGCCGTAGCGGACCAGGCCGTACGGGCACGGCAGCCGGTCCAGGACGTCGACGCGCACCTCGGGGTCCTGCTGGACGAGGCTCTGGGCGGTGTAGCACCCGCTCGGCCCGGAGCCTACGACGGCGACTCGCAGCACGGCGGAACTCCTTACCCGGGGATCCCGATGGATCTCAGGAGAGTGCTGACGCCTCCAGCATCGCACCGGCCGGGCTCCGCTGACAGGGTGCTGTGCTCCGGTCGGGGTGCGTGTCCGATCTATAGGGAATGTGATCATTCGGTTACGTTCTGTGTGTGCTGGAAGCATCCTTTCTTAATCTTTCTGATCGCTCGCCGGCGGGCAGCGCGGTGTCCGTGCGGCCCGCGTGGGAGGTGCGGGAGGACGAGGACGTCACGCGGTGGTTCGACGTCCGGCTGGCCTTCGCGGACGGCGCCCACGTCGACGCACTGGCCGTCGTGGCCGGGGGATGCGTCGGCGTCGAGGACGTACGCGCGCAGCCCGCGCTGTCCCTCGACGACCTGGCGGTGCTCGCCGACTGGATCGAGGACTCGCTGGCCGAGGCGTGCTGTTCCGGTGCCGGGACGGCTCCCGAAGGCCGTGGAGGCCAGGGGCGGCGCGCCCGGCAGGCCTGGCCGCGCGGCGCGGAGGGGCGGTGGCTGGTGGCGCAGGAGTACCGCGCGGCCCAGCAGGGCGGTGCCGATCCGGTCCTCGCCGTGATGTGCGCGACCGGACACAGTCGCCGCAAGTCCCTCAGGCTGATCGGCCAGGCCCGGGACGCCGGGCTCCTGACGCCGCGTCGCGCCCGGCGCTGAGCGGGTCCCCGGCCCACGGACCCGGCGCAGTGGGTCCACTCGCGTGAGCTCAGCGTGCGGACGCAGCCGGACTACTTCGGCTGACCCGTCAAACCGCACTCCGGTGCGGCCCCGGTCGCGAAGAACCGCGACAGATCCCTGTCACTCCTCCCGCCGGAGACTCCGGTCTCCGGCGGGACACCCAGCTCCCAGTCGAGCTGGTAGCGCTTGAACAACTCGGCCCGCAGTACCGGGACCGGCATCGGCACCCCCGGCACGAGCGCGGCGTACACGGCACCCATCAGCAGGGCGCGCAGCATCGGGTAGTCGCTGTCGACGTCCCGCGATCCGTGCCGGACGACGGTGTCCCGCAGCAGTTCGGCCAGGCGCCGCTGTTCCGGGCAGGGTAGGAAGCCCTCGGCCTGCAACAGCCCGGCCATGTGCTGGCGCATCAGCACGGGCCGGTCACTGGCCAGGCCCAGAATCGCGTCGATGGCCCGCGCCATCCGCTCCCGGCCGTCCTCGGTGCGCGGCTCGCGCTCCAGCGCCTCCTCCAGTGTGCGGTGCATCAGCCGGTGCACGGCGGACTGCACGAGCTGGCGCTTGCCCGGGAAGTAGTACGAGACCAGACCGCGGGCCGAGCCCGCCCGGTCGGCGATGTCGCCGAGCGTCGTGGCCTCGAAGCCGCGCTCGCCGACCAGTTCGACCGCCGCTTGGAGAAGCCGCTCCTTCGAACGCCTCCGCAACTCTTCATTGACCGAGGCGCTGCGCGGGGACATGCTGTAACTCCTGTGTTGACTGGCTGTCAGCCAACTATACTCAGAGCCGTCCGGCCAGGACCGTGCGGTCCCGGCCGGGGATGCCGTCTGCCTCGGGCGACACGGGGGATCGTCCGAGGCGGGCGAGCAGATGACCAGGTGACCTGGTCGTGGCCTCAGCTCACCAGGTCCAGGACCGGCCGCAGTCCGTCCGGCCGGTCGGTCACCGGCAGGTGGTCCACGAAGTGCACCCCGCATCCGAGGGCGGTGGCCCCGCCGTCCGCCCTGCGGTCGTCGCCGACCATGAGCGTCCGGCGCGGGTCGGCGCCGAGCGCCTCGCAGGCGGTGGCGAACAGCCGAGGGTCGGGCTTCTGGATGCCGTGCTCGTACGACAGGACGTACACGTCGACGTAGCGGTCCAGGCCGTGCTCGCGGAACACCGGGCGCAGGTCCCAGCCGATGTTGCTGACCACCCCTACGGGGATGCCCCGTTCCCGCAGTGTGCGGAGCACCTCGACGGCGTCCGGGTACGGGGTCCATGCCGCCGGTGTCATATGGCGGTCGTACAGCGCGTCGTGCAACGCCGGGTCGGGCAGCGTGACCTGGCGGGAGAGGCCGGTGTAGGCGGCCCGGTGCAGTGCGGCGCTCTGGTCCCGGACCAACCAGGAGTCGGCGAGTTCGGCCGGCACCCGCGCGGGATCACCACCGCCGGGCAGCGCCCCCACTGCCTCCAGCGCACGCGTGGCGGCGGTCAACTCAGCCTCGGTGAAGGGGACTCCCGCGTCGGCCACGACGCCGCGCAGCCAGGAGTCGGTGGACTCGACACGGAAGAGCGTTCCGGAGAAGTCGAACAGCACAGCCGTCATGGGGCGATCCTACGAGGCGGCGCTGTCCGGGTGGGTCGGCGGCTGCCGGCGCTGGTGCGTCCACACCGCCAGGGCCACCACCGTCGCGCCCAGCAGCCAGCCGCCCACCACGTCCGACGGCCAGTGGACGCCCAGCCAGACACGGGTCAGCCCCACGCCGACCACGGACACGACGGCCACGGTCACGGCCGTACGCCACACGGCACGGCCGACACCCTGACGGTGCAGGAGCCACAGGAGGAGGCCGCACACGACCGTGGCGGTCATGGCGTGGCCCGACGGGAAGGCCGAGTAGTGTGCCGAGTCGACGGGGTCGGGCCAGACCGGGCGGGGGCGGTCCACCACCGCCTTGAGGGCCTGCTGGAACAGCGTGCCGAGCGTGACGGCCAGCGCCAGCCACACCGCCGTCCAGCGCGCCGCCGACCGCACCACCAGCCACACCACGACGATCGCGCACAGCAGTCGCATGGCCCACGGATCCCACACCCAGTCCGTGAGGATGCGGCACGCCTGCGTGATGCCGGATTCCTCGACCGCCCAGCGGTGGGTGGTGGCGGAGGCGTCTCCGTCCGCACTGATCAACGGGCTCCATCTGGCCGCGACCAGGGACAGCAGCAGGGCGGAGCACAGGGCCAGGACGCCGGCGGACCGGGCGGCGGTGTGGTGCTGCGGGCGGGGCGGGGAGTCGATGGACGAGGTGCGCATGATGCGATCCTCGCCGAACCGGGGGCTCCGGATCCAGTACGGTGACGATCTTCGGGCCCTGGAGCGCACGCTTCGGCCAGCCTGACGCCCCTCCGAGGCCTGGGAAATCGGCACGGACGCCACCGGCGCCCCGGAGCATGTGTCCCGGCTATCCCAGGGCCCGCAGCCCCGGTACGAACGCCACCAGCACCGGCACCACGGGCACCAGTGCGGCCGCCGCCGTCAGCCGCAGCCGGCGTGCCGCGGGCAGACGGCCCGGGGGAGCGAGCAACCGGTGCACCCGCGCCGGGACATGAGCCTGTGGCGTCGGGCAGGGGCCGAACACACCGCGGTGCTCGTTGAGTTCGACCAGGGCCAGGGCCGTGGTCAGGCGGCCGAAGCGGCGGGACGCCGTGTCGTCGGCGGCGAGTTCGACCAGGCGGTGCATCTCCTCGCGGAACGCGGCGAACACCGGCACCTGCGGGAAGCCGCCCGCCAGTGCGGAGGAACAGTTCATCAGCCAGTCGTGCCGGGCCCGCGCGTGCCCCTGCTCGTGGGCGAGCACGGCCTCCAGCTGCCGGCCCTTCAGTCGGCGCAACGCGGCCGTGGTGACGACCAGTTGCGGCGGAGTGCCGGGCTGCCACCAGGCGTCGGGCCGCTCGCTCTCCAGGACGACGAGTCGACCGGACACGGCCACCTCGCCCGGCAGCAGCGGCGCCCTGACCAGCAGATCGGCGCGCCGGCGGCGGCGCCTGGCGCGTGCCCCGCCGATCTCGCGGACCAGCATCGCCGCACTCCACAGCCCGCCGCCGGCCAGCGCCACGGCGGTGATCGCCGCCCAGGGGCCCGCCGTACCGAGGGAGTAGGCCTCGACGACCGGGCTCGGTGCCGTCGCGAAGACGTGCCCGCCGACCGCGTGCCAGGCAGCCGCCGCGCTGAGCGTCATCGACAGCGCACAGCACATGAGCACGGCCGCCACCG
Source organism: Streptomyces sp. NPDC052064 (assembly GCF_055585925.1). NCBI lineage: Bacteria > Bacillati > Actinomycetota > Actinomycetes > Kitasatosporales > Streptomycetaceae > Streptomyces > Streptomyces sp. NPDC052064. Next base: position 203,680 of record NZ_JBVJJE010000014.1, on the reverse strand, counting down.
CGCACTGCCACACCCACAGCGCCACCACCGGCTCACGATCCGGCCAGTCCGCCCGGGCGAGCAGCCGGGGAGCGACCACCGAGATCAGGGCGCCGAGCAGCAACAGTGCCGCGGGGAGCATCATGAGGCGCAGCCTATGTGGGACGCGCCGCTCAGGGGTACGACTTGTGACGCCAAAGTGACGCAGGCAACGGATCCGTACGGCGTACCGGGACGGTCCTGCTCAGAGCGTCAGCAGCATCGCCACCGTCGCGATCCCCATGGACAGCCGGCAGGCCCGCGCCAGCTCCGGCCGGTCGCCCCACGCGGCGGACCCGCCGCCCCCGGCCCCGCTTCCCGCCATGGCGGCCACCGGCACCAGCCGGACGCCGGTCAGCAGCACGTATCCGGCGAAGTAGAGCAGCAGCGCGCCTGTCAGGAGCGGGACCCCTGATCCCTCCTGTCCGTGCGCGTGTACGGGAGCGCCGGCCATGACGACGGACATGTAGACCATGGCCCCGGCCCCCACCAGGTGGTGGAGGTGGTGCGCGCCGGCCCGCGCCGCCCACAGCGCGGGGAACGCGGCCGCCCCGAACACCACCGCGTATACGGGCCAGGCCCACGAGGGCGGAGTGAACGCCGTCGCGGGCACGGCCATCGCTGCCATGCCGAAGCCCATCAACGCCTCGCCGCCCGCTGTGCTGCGCTGTTCCCCGGCCCCGCTGCGCATCCGCACCAGGCAATAGGCGCCGGTCATCGCACAGAGCGCCACCAGCAGCCAGCCGGACGAAGCCGGTCCGTGCACGCGCACCTCCCCGCTCGACGGTCGGTCAGCTCGGCAGTCGGTGGTTCGATGCCCGGGCCATGCGGTGCGCACGCGAGCGCAAGGATGTACACGGGGAGCATTCGACGGAGCACACCAGGCGAGGATATGTGTTTTACCAGTAAAATACCTGCTAACCTTGTCTCCTGTGAGCAGCGCGACCCCCGCCCCCGTCTCCCCGCCCGCCCGGCGTCTCCCGCTGGCGGGCGTGCTGCGCGTCGGCCGTCCCTCGGACATCTGGTTCAAGCCCGCGCTGAGCGTGGTCGCGGCGATCGCACCGCCCAACCTCACCCTGCTGGCACTCGGCCGGCTCGACCTGGCGATGTACACGATGGCCGGATCCCTGTGCGCGCTGTACGCCCACAACCGGCCGTACGCCGCCCGGGCCGGGGCGCTGGTGCGGGTGGTGCTCGGCATGCTCGGCGGGCTCGCCGTGGCCCTGGTCGCGGCCTCGCTCACCGGAAGTGCCGTCGTGCTGGTCACCATCGGCGCCCTGCTGGCCGCCGCGCAGAAGGCGCTGTGCGACGCCACCCGTGTCGGGCCACCCGGCAACGTCGTCCTCACGTTCGTCAGTTCCGCCTCCCTGTTCGTGCCGCAGACCCTCGCCCAGGTCCCCGGCCATCTGGCACTGGCCACCGCGACGGGTGTCTGGGCCTGGCTGGTCTGCATGGCGCCCGCGCTGGTCCGCCCGCACGGCCCGGAGCGCCGCGCCACCGCCGCCGCGCTGAAGGCCGCCGCCGCGTACGCCGAGACGGGCGGCAGCGGTGAAGGCCATGCCCGGGCCCGCGCCGCGGCCTACGCCGCCGTGCAGGCCGCCTGGCAGTCGCTGCTGTCCACGGGCGCCCGCTCCCGCACCCGGCGCGGGCTCGAACGGCTCGTCGTCCGTGCCGAGGTGGCCCTCGCCGCGCCGACGGAGGCGGACGCCGACCGTCTGCGGGCGTGGGCGGGCGCGCTGCGCGGCACCGAACCCGTCCCGCAGGCCGGGCTGCCGCGGGCGGCCGCCGACGAACTGCTCGGTGTCGACGCGGCCCACGGTCTCTGGGCGCGGCTGGGCCCGCTGACCCCGCTCGCGGTACGCACCGCGCTCGGCTGCGCGCTCGCCGGCTACGCCTCACTGGCCCTCGGCATCGGCCGCCCCTACTGGGCCCTGGTCACCGCCGCCTCGCTCTACCAGGCGAACGTCGCCCTGACCTGGAGCCGGGCCGTCCAGCGCGTCGTGGGGAACGTCGTCGGAGTGCTCGTCTTCGCGGCCGTCGTACCGCTCGCGCACGTGGGCCAGGCAGCCCTCGTGCTGTGCTGTCTCGCGTTCAGCTTCTGCGCCGAACTGCTGATCAGCCGCAACTACTGGCTCGGCAGTGTCTGCGTGACCCCCATGGCGCTGCTCGTCACCGAGTTCGCCGGGTACCAGAAGCCGGGCGAGCTGATGGCGGAGCGGGTCGTGGACACGGTCGTCGGCGCCCTGGTCGGCCTCGTCACCGCCGTGGCCGTCACCAACCGGCGTGCCGGCGACCGCGTCGAACGCGCCCTGACCGTCGCCGACCAGGCCCGCGAGCGCGCCGCCCGTCTCCTGGCCGAGCCGTGCCGTGACGCCGCAGCCCTGGAGGCCGCCCGCCGCGGACTCGCCGCCGCCCTCGTCGAACTGCGCGCCACCGCCGAGGCCGCGGCCGGCGAATGGTGGCAGCGCGCCCTGCCCCAGGAGCGGGTCGTACTCGCCGAACAGTCCGGACACCGTACGCTCGCCGCGACGGCGCGACATCAGGGGCTGCTCCCGGACCGGGGCACGGACACACAGACGGAGGACGCACGGGCATGACGGCGACGGATGGACCATCGCCCAACGGGGGCGGGCCGGGGGGCGGCTCGGAGCCGGGGACCGGGGCCGACGGGGCCTCCGCGGCCGGAGGGGGACCTGGCGGTGAGACCACTGCCGCTGGACAGGGCCCGGTCGGTGATGTCGCTGCGGTCGGTGGGGGTGCCGTCGGCCACCGGCAGGGCGATACCGTGGCCGCCGTCGTCCGGCAGTGGCAGGCCGTGCACCCAGGGCTCGACACCGGGCCGATGGAGATCATCGGGCGGATCAACCGTTGCGCCGCCCTCCTCCAGCAGGCCGAGGACGCACCCCTGCGAAGGGCGGGGCTCAGCCGTCCCGAGTTCGATCTGCTCGGCGCGCTGCGCCGCACCGGGCACGAGCTGACGCCCGGGGAGCTGGCCCGGGAGACCTTCTCCTCGGGCGCCGCCGTCACCAAGCGCCTCAAGCAGCTGACGGAACGCGGCCTGGTCGAACGCCGCGGCGACACCCGCGACCGCCGTGTCGCCCATCTCCGCCTCACCGACGCCGGACGCGGGCTCGTCGACGGCATCCTGCCCGCCCAGCTCGCCTACGAGACTGCCGTCCTGTCCGGCCTGGACGGCCCGGAGCAGGGCGAACTGGCCGCCTTGCTCGGCGAGTTGCTCGGCCGGCTGGAGGGTCGCCTGGGCGCGCTGGGGAGCTGAACCGCCCACCGGCGGCACCGGCCCGGGGCATGGCCGTCCGGGCCCCCGGTCAGAGCACCTCGTGTGCCGTGCGGCGGTGTGTGGAGCGGCGGTCCTGGATGGCCGGCCAGCGGTCGCCGTAGATGTTCCGGGTGACGGCCGGTTCGCGGACGAAGTCGTGCGGGAAGCCGAGCGGCACCGCGCTCACCTCGTCGAGGCGGGCGAGGGCGTCCGCGTCGAGGCGGACGTCGACGCTGCCCAGGTTGTCGGCGAGCTGGCTCTCCTTGGTCGCCGCGATGATCGGGACCACGTTGCCCGGCCGGGCCAGCAGCCAGGCCAGCGCCACCTGGGCCGGACTCCAGCCGCCCTGCTCGGCGATCTCCAGGACGGCACTGATCACCGCCTCCTCGCGCGGGTCGACGTCACCGCCCGTGGTGTCCAGCCGCCCCGTCTCGCCCCTGCGGTACTTGCCGGTGAGCTTCCCGGCCGCGAGCGGCGCCCAGGCCAGCACCGCCAGGTCGAACGCCCGGGCCTGGGGCAGCAGTTCGCGCTCGGGGGTCCGCTCCAGCAGGCTGTAGCGCAGTTGTGAACCGGCGAACGCGGTCCAGCCCCGCAGCTCCGCCAGGGTGTTGGCCTGCGCGATCTCCCAGGCCGGCCAGTCCGAGACACCGACGTACAGCACCTTGCCCGTGCGGACGAGGTCGTCCAGGGCCCGCATGACCTCCTCGACCGGTGTGAAGTTGTCCCGGGCGTGCACCCACAGCACATCCAGCCGGTCGGTGCGCAGCCGCTCCAGGCTCGCCTCCACCGACTGGACCAGGTTCTTGCGATGGTTGCCCGCGGCGTTGACGTCGCCCTCGCGGATCCCGCAGGTGTACTTGCTGGCCAGCACGAACGTGTCGCGCCGTCCCTGGAGCAGCTCACCGAGGATCCGTTCCGAGCTGCCGTCGGTGTAGTTGTTGGCGGTGTCGATGAAGTTGCCGCCCGCCTCCGCGTAGGCGTCGACGATCCGGGCGCTGGCCTCCTTGCCGACGCCCCAGCCCCAGTCGTCACCGATGGTCATCGCGCCGAGGCTCAGCTCGCTCACGCGCAGACCGGTCTTGCCGAACAGTGTGTAACGCATGGTCATCCCTCCGGGCAGGCCGTCCGCACGACGCTATGAGCTGGAGCGCACTTCAACGCAAACGACGGCCCCGGCCTCACACACCCTCGCCTCAGCCCTGGAGCCCCTGGTCGCCCGCCCGGTACACACCGAACATCGCCCCCTGCGGGTCCCGCAGCACCGCGATGCGTCGGCCGCCGGGCAGGGAGGTGGGGACCATCAGGACGTCGCCGAGCTCCTGGACGACGGCGGTCGTTGCGTCCACGTCCGCCACGGCGAAGTACGGCAGCCAGTGCGCCGGAACCTCGGGCGGGAACTTGTCGTCCATCGTCACCATGCCGCCGAAGTCCGCCCCGCCGACGCCCCACTGGGTGTACCGCTCCGAGGCGTTGACGGTCCAGGCGAACACCCGCGAGTAGAAGGCCACGGCCTGTTCGGGATCCCGGGTGTACAACTCGGCCCAGCCCAGCGAACCGGGCGCGTTGAACAGCCCGGCGCCCGGGAAGGTCCCCGCCTGCCACAGCTGGAACACCGCACCGGCCGGGTCGGCGGCCACCGCGAACCGGCCCGCGTCGAACACGTCCATCGGGCCGAACAGCACCGTCCCGCCCGCCTCGGTCACCTCACGGGCGGTGGCGTCCGCGTCGGTCACCGCGAACGACACGTTCCACGCGACCGGCTGCGACGGCTGGTACAGCGGAGCGAGTGCGGCGACGGCCGCGTCCCCGAGGTGCGCGATGGTGTAGCCGCCCGCCTCCTGACGCGGGTCCGTCTCGGGCCGCCAGCCGAACAGCCTCGTGTAGAACCGCTGGGCCGCCTCCAGATCGGTGGTCCCCAGCTCGGTCCAGCAGGGCCCGCCGGTCACCGGTGCGTCGAGCTTCATCGCGTTCCTTCCGCAGGGAGTCCCCGGGCATGACCTCTCCAGCACGCTAAGCCGCGGTCCGTTCTCCCTGCCATCCGGGGAAATCCACTGGTGTGCCGCGCCCGCCCCGGCATACCCTCGGTCCCGTACCGCACCGCGTGGCGGCCTCCAGCTCCTTCACCCCGCCCGGAGGTTTCCCATGCCCGCGCTCCAGGTGCGCCCCTTCCGCCGAGCCGACCGTGACCAGCTCACCGACCTGGTCAACATGCACGTGGCAGCCGTCGTCCCCGGCGTCTCCGTCTCGGTCAACACCGTCCTCAGTGACCTGGAGCGGCAGCCCGGCGAGTTCATCACCGACCCGTGGGTGGCCGAGCGCACGACGCTGGTCGCCGAGCAGCGCGAGTACGTCGTCGCCGCTGCCCATCTGCTGCGCTACCGCGCCGACGCCGAGGTCGGCGAGGCCTACCGGTACGCCGCCGAGATCGACTGGTTCGTGTGCCGCCCGGCGGCGTCCTTCTGGCCGGACGCCGACCAGGCCGCGGACCTGCTGATGCGGGCGTGCCTGGCACGGTTCGCCCGCTGGAACGTCCGCGTCCGGTACGCCGACGGCGCGCTGCCCGCCCCCCTCGTCTACGGCCTGCCCCTCAACTGGCCGCACATCCGGGCCGTCTACGAACGCGCGGGCTTCCAGCACGTCGGGGACACCGAGGTCATCCTGATCGCCCGGGTGGCCGACCTGCCGGAGCCCGAGCCCCGGCCGGGCGTCACGATCGACCGCACGCTGGGGGAGTGCGGCACCCGCTTCACGGCCCGCGCCGACGGCCGCGCCCTCGGCTTCGTCGAGATCGGCACGGCTCTGGCCCGCCCGGAACGCCACGCCCGCGCCGCCGGCCTGGCCGACATCGGCAACCTGCACATCGGCCCCGAGCGGTACGGCACCGGCCTGGAGCACTGGCTGCTCGCCCAGGCCGCCGACTGGCTCCGTCTGTGCGGCGTCGACCGGCTCGTCGCCTATGAGTCCGCCGCCGACAGCACCATGCTCGGCCACCTGACGGGCGCGGGCTTCCGCGAGCTGACCCGTACCGACCGGGGCTGGGAGCACCGCCCCGGGTGACCTCAGATGCCCGGCCGGTAGCGCATCGGATGGTCCGCCGGGACCTCCACCAGCACGATCGGCGTCCCGTCCGGATCCGCGATCCACATCTCGACCAGCCCCCAGGGCTCCTTCACCGGCGGCCGTACGATCTCCACGCCTTTGGCCCGCAGCTCGTCCTGCGCCGCCGCCGCGTCGCCGACCTGAAGCCACAGCCGCGTGGCCGGCGCCGACGGGGTCTCGGACCGGCCAGAGACCTCCAGGAAGCCACCGCCGAGGAAGTAGACCGTCCCCCGTTCCGGCCCCGTGCCGAACTCCCGGTACACGGCGAGCCCGAGTTGTTCGCCGTAGAAGGCTCGGGAGCGCTCGGGGTCGGTGGGGCGGAGCAGGATCCGGCTGCTGAGTACATGCACCATGCACCGGAGACTAGGGGGTGGAGTTACTCTCGTCCCTGCCCGAGCGCGCCACGAAACGGAGACATACGCCCATGGACACCGCCGCCACCGGACTGACCTTCCGCGATGCCACGGACGCCGACGTGGAGGAGCTGGTCGCGCTGATCGAGTCGGCGTACCGGGGTGACGCGAGCCGGGCCGGGTGGACCACTGAGGCGGACATTCTCCAGGGGCAGCGGACCGATCCGGAGGGCGTGCGGGCAGTCATCAAGTCGCCCGACGGCCGGCTGCTGACGGTGGAGCGGGAAGGCCGGATCGTCGCGTGCTGCCAGCTCGAGCACCGGGGGGAGCACGCCTACTTCGGGATGTTCGCGGTCAGCCCCCGGCTCCAGGGCGCGGGCCTGGGCAAGGTGATCATCACGGAGGCGGAGCGGCAGGCGCGTGAGACGTGGGGCGTGACGGAGATGCACATGACCGTGATCTCCGTACGCGACGACCTCATCGCCTGGTACGAGCGGCGCGGCTACCGCCGTACGGGACGGACGACCCCGTTCCCGTACGGCGACGAGCGCTTCGGCGTCCCCCAGCGCGACGACCTGAAGTTCGAGCTGCTGATCAAGGAGCTCGCCTAGCCACTACGCCGTGAAACGGCCCGTGCGCTTGATGTCCGGGTGGTCGGTGGTCGCGCCGTCCAGACCGAAGGCGCGGACGAGACGCAGATGGTCCTGCGTGTTCACCACCCATCCGATGATCCTCAGGTCGGCCTTGCGGGCGCGCTCGACGATCTCCAGGGTGAGCCGGCGGATGTTCAGGCAGACGGTCGCGGCACCCGCCTCGACGGCGCGGTCCACGATGTCGGTGCCGTAGCGGCTGGCGATCAGCGCGGTGCGCACACCCGGCACCAGTGGCTTGATCTCGGCGATCGCCTCGTCGTGGAACGAGGACACCTCCACCCGGCCGGCCAGCCCGCGCTGGTTCATCACCTCGGCCAGGGCGCGTGCCGCCTGGACGTCCTTGATCTCCGCCTGGAGCGGCGCCTGAACGGCCTCCAGCACCTCCTCGAAGGCCGGCACCCGTTCGCCCCTGCCCGCGTCCAGGGCCCGCAGCTCGGCGAGGGTCTTCTCGGCGATCGGCCCGGTGCCGTCGGTCGTGCGGTCCACGTCCGTGTCGTGCATGACGACGAGCGCGCCGTCCTTGCTCAGATGCAGATCGAGTTCGATGGCGTCGAGCCCGGCCTCCTGCGCGGCGACGAAGGACCGGAGGGTGTTCTCGGGTTCCACACCCATGACTCCGCGGTGACCGATGGTGAGGAAGTTCAAGACGCGACTCTCTTCCGTCGACAGGCGGCAGTGGGGGCCTGGCGGCCCACTTGACCGTATCGCCTGCACCCACCCTGTGCAGAGGGTGAGGGCATGGTCGGCGTGCGTGCGGGCAGAAGCATGGTCGACAGGAAAAAGTGCGGTGAAGGGCAGGGCGAGGCAGGATATTTTCCCGAGGTGGCCCTTGCTGGGAGGAACCTCGTGTGTATACGGTCGGTGTACGCGAGATTCTCCCGTGAAAGGTGTGACATGACGGAAATTCTTGTGCAGGTGGGTTCGGAGGAGCGGGTTCCTCCGGTGGTCAGGGTGGTGGAGCACCCTGCATGGCCCGTGCTCAAGGATGCCGTGGAGCGGATCCGGCCATGGCAGTCCAAGGACGGGTCGATCGACTTCGACGCCGAGGGCGCGCCCGACCCGGCCGATGCCGAGCTCGCCGTCCGCCAGGTCACGGACGCGGTCCTGGAGCTCTCCCCGCTGCTCCCGCACGACCGCGCCTACCACGAGGCGCTGGCCAAGGACCTGACCCGGTGGGCCGACGGCGGCTTCCAGGTGCCCGACTTCCTCGACTCGCTGCTGGCCTTCCAGCCCGCCGCGAACCGCGCGGACGGCCTCCAGCACCTGGTCGTCTTCCCGATGTACACGCAGAACGGCAACCCGGACCGCAACCTCGAAGCGGTCGTATTGCGCATGGTCTGGCCGGACTGGCTGGCCGAACTGGAGCGCACCCGCTACGACAACCCGCTGTTCTGCGGCATCAAGTTCGAGGACTTCACGGCGGGCTACGACACCAACTCCGCGGTGCTCTTCCCCGAGACCATCGCCGTGCGCGAGGCCCCCGAGCGGTTCAGCTGGGGCGGCATCTTCTGCGACCGAGAGGCCGCCCGCTTCCGCCGCGTCTCCGACGCCGCCGTCGACATCCTCGGCCTGGAGCTGCCCGAGGACGTCGCCGCGATGGTCCACGACCAGAAGCGCTGCGAGGAGGCGTTCGTCCTGTGGGACATGGTCCACGACCGCACCCACAGCCACGGCGACCTGCCGTTCGATCCGTTCATGATCAAGCAGCGCCAGCCGTTCTGGATGTACGGCCTGGAGGAGCTGCGCTGCGATCTCACCGCCTTCAAGGAGGCCGTGAAGCTCGCGCAGGACGGCGTGCCGCAGGCGCGTGACGTGCAGGTCGCGGTCCTCTTCGACCGCATGTTCCGCTTCCCGGTCACCGGCGAGCGCGTGCGCAACTACGACGGTCTCGGCGGCCAGCTCCTCTTCGCCTACCTGCACAAGCACGATGTCGTCCGCTGGACCGACAACAAGCTCTCCATCGACTGGGAGCGCGCCCCGCAGGTCACCAACCAGCTGTGCGCCGAGATCGAGCAGCTGTACCGCGACGGCATCGACCGCCCCAAGCTCGTCCACTGGTTCGCCGGGTACGAGCTCGTCTCCAGCTACCTCGCCCCGCACCCGGGCTCGAAGTGGGCCAAGGGCCCCGACGCGCTGGACGTGACGCAGCCGCCGCGGAAACTCGTCGATGACGTGCTTCCGGACGAGTTTCCGCTGAGCATGTTCTATGAGGCACTGTCCAAGAAGCTGAAGAACGTGATCGCCTCCACCAAGGGCATCACGGCGGACGGCGCCGAGCGGATCGCCGCGTGAGCGATCGGCGAGGCGAGAACACTGCTCAGGAGGCGAAGAACATGGCGGGGAACGGGGCGCTCAGCGGCGCGGTGATCGCGGTGGCCGGAGCGGGAGGACCCGCCGGCCGGGCCGCACTGCTCAGGCTGGCCGAGGCGGGAGCGACCGTCATCGGCTCCGACAACGATCCGGAACGGCTGGCGGAAGCCGTGGACGCGGCGAGCTACGCGACCGGCGGCGCCACCGTCACCGGTGACACGGTCGACCTGCTCGACCTGCGGGCCACCCACGACTGGGCCACCCGCATCGAGAAGGACTTCGGCCGCGTCGACGGCCTGGTCCATCTCGTCGGCGGCTGGCGCGGCAGCGAGACCTTCACCAGGACCAGCCTCGACGACTGGGACTTCCTGGAGATGCTGCTCGTCCGCACCGTGCAGCACACGTCCCTCGCCTTCCACGAGGCGCTCCAGCGCAGCGACCGCGGCCGGTACGTGCTGATCAGCGCCGCGGGCGCCAGCAAGCCCACCGCGGGCAACGCGGCGTACGCCGCCGGCAAGGCGGCGGCCGAGGCGTGGACGCTGGCCATGGCCGACTACTTCCGCAAGGCCGGGGGCCCCGAGGGCCCGACCTCGGCGGCTGCCATCCTGGTGGTGAAGGCACTGGTGCACGACGCGATGCGCGCCGAGCGACCCAACGCGAAGTTCGCGGGCTTCACCGACGTCAAGGACCTGGCCGAGGCCATCACCGGGGTCTGGGAGAAGCCCGCCGCCGAAGTGAACGGAAACCGTCTGTGGCTCACCGAGAAGCCGTGAACCCGCCGAAGACCGACGCCCGTCGCCATCACGACCCCGAGGTCCGCGGTTTCGCCAGCGACAACTACGCCGGCGTCCACCCGGAGGTCCTCGCCGCCCTGGCCCTGGCCAACGGCGGACACCAGGTCGCGTACGGCGAGGACGCGTACACCGAGAACCTCCAGAGCGTCGTCCGCAGCCACTTCGGGGCCACGGCCGAGGCCTTCCCGGTCTTCAACGGCACCGGCGCCAACGTCGTCGCCCTCCAGGCGGTCACCGACCGCTGGGGTGCGGTGATCTGCGCGGAGAGCGCGCACATCAACGTCGACGAGTGCGGGGCGCCCGAGCGGGTCGGCGGCCTGAAGCTGCTCACCGTGCCCACGCCCGACGGCAAGCTCACGCCCGAGCTGATCGACCGGCAGGCGTACGGCTGGGACGACGAGCACCGCGCGATGCCGCAGGTCGTCTCCATCGCCCAGGCCACCGAGCTGGGCACGGTCTACACGCCGGACGAGATACGCGCCCTGTGCGAGCACGCCCACGCGCACGGCATGAAGGTGCACCTGGACGGCTCCCGGCTGGCCAACGCCGCCGCCACGCTGAACGTCCCGATGCGGACGCTCGCGAACGCGGCCGGCGTGGACATCCTCTCCCTGGGCGGCACGAAGAACGGTGCCCTGTTCGGCGAGGCGGTCGTGGTGATCAACCAGGACGCCGTCAGCCACATGAAGCACCTGCGCAAGCTGTCCATGCAGCTCCCCTCCAAGATGCGCTTCGTGTCGGTGCAGCTGGAGGCCCTGCTCGCCCGGGACCTGTGGCTGCGCAACGCCCGCCACTCCAACGAGATGGCCCAGCGCCTCGCCGAAGGCGTACGCGCCGTGCACGGCGTGGAGATCCTCTACGCGGTGCAGGCCAACGCGGTGTTCGCCCGCCTGCCGCACGACGTGAGCGAGCGCCTCCAGAAGCGGTTCCGCTTCTACTTCTGGGACGAGGCCGCGGGCGTCGTCCGCTGGATGTGTGCCTTCGACACGACCGAGGAGGACGTGGACGCGTTCGTGGCGGCACTGAAGGAGGAGATGGCCCGCTGAGGCCATCTCCTGGTGGGCGCCGTCAGTCGACGACGATCCGCGCGCTGTTGTTGCGCAGGTTCGGGTCGAACTTCCTGATGCTCAGCTCGGGATCGTCGTTGACGGTGGCGACGGTGGTGCGTGCGCCGCGCACCACACGGTCGATCCGCAAGGGGATCTCGAAGGTGTACGACGCCTTTTCGTGCAGGTAGATCGGCGTCTTGCAGTAGTGGGTCGTGGGGGACGCGCCGTCCTGCGAGGTCCAGCAGTCCTCCTCCGGCAGCCCGATCACCGTGGTGCCCTCCGGCGCCTGGAACCGCACCGTCGCCACGGCGGCGCCCGCACCCAGCGACGCCACCCAGGCCGGACCGCGGTTGTGCACGGTGACCCGGGCGGTCACGGTGTCACTGGCCGCCCCGCTCACCCTGCTGCCGGTGAGCCTCAGGTCAGCGGTGTTCCGGGCGTCGAGGATGACGGTCCGGTAGTTGTCCTGCGGGTCGATGTCGGGGTCCGCTGCCGCGGCCCTGGCGGGGGCCACGGGACGCGGGTCCAGCTCGGCGCCCGTGCCCCGGGTCCACGTCCAGTCGCCGCGCATCTCCTCCAGCGCGTCGTCGGAGTACGGATGGACGGAGTGGTCGAACCGCTCGTACAGCGCCTTCCGGCCCACGCCGAGACCGGTGTTCAGCGCGTACTCCTGCCCGGGCGCCACCGCCTCGTCCAGCACGCACAGGGCGGACGTACCGGTGTGGTGCTCCCGGTACTCGCAGTTGGCGTGCCGCTCCTCGAAGCGCAACCCGTACGAGGCGTTGAGCCACAGCAGTGTGCGCTCCGCGGTGCGGTTGCCGCTGTTGGACAGCGTCGCCCGTACGCTCGTCTTGGAGCCCGGCCTGAGGTCGCGCTGGTCGTCGGCCTGACTGAGCCCGAGGTCCGGCCCGTTACCCACGCCGACCCGGGTCTCGGCCGGGTGGGACGTCGCCTCTCCGGCGACGGCCGCGTAGCGCACGTGCCCCGAGGCGCTGACGTCCGCTCCGGGCAGCGCGCGCAGCCCGAACGTGGCGGCCGGCACGCTCTCCGTCCCGGCGGGCATCCCGGGGAAGTCGCAGACCGCCCTGGCCTCCGACTCGGGCTCGCAGTTCGCGGGCCACGACACCCGCGCGAAAGAGGCGATCTCGCTGATGTCGACGGTCAGTCGCCCGGCCGGCACCCTGTCGTCGGCGACGTCACGACTGACCTGCACGACCAGGCTGCGCTCGCGCGCGCCGCCGTCCGCGTCCGCGCCCGGCAGCACCGTCTCGTAGGGCGCGCTGATCCACAGCTGGTTCTCCTGGGCGTACGCGGGCGCGGCCCCGACTCCGGCCGCCGCCAGGGCGCAACTCACGAGCGCGGCGCCGAGCAGGCGGTGTGGGTCCTTCATGTCTTCCCCCTTGTCACGGATCTGCGGGGGCCGAGACCGGTGGCGCGGGGGAAGGGTTGTGGCGGGGCGGGTGGTTGCGGCGGTGTTCAGCCGTTCTCCCCATCGAGTGCATAAGTATGCGTTGAGGCGGAAATGAATTGACCCAGGAGTGATCTCGTCCCTATGCTCTGCCTGCATGCAGCTGATCCAGGAAACCCCCGACCTTTCCGCCTACTTGGCCGCTGGCGAGGCGATAGACCATCACCATCCACTCGTTCGCGAGACTGCGGCCGAGCTGGCCAGGGGTGTGGCGAACTCGTATGGGTATGCGCGGGCGGCGTTTGAATTCGTGCGCGACACCATCCCGCACTCCCAGGATTCCGGCGATCTCCGCGTCACCTGGCGTGCCTCCGATGTCCTGGAACAGCGCACCGGCATCTGCTACGCCAAAGCCCACGCGCTCGCGGCGCTGCTACGGGCCGAGGACATCCCGACCGCGTTGTGCTACCAGAAGCTGGACGTGGTGCACGGTTTGGTCGCCGTGCGGTTCAACGGCGCATGGCACCGGCAGGACCCCCGGGGCAACAAGCCGGGCGTGGACGCGCAGTTCTCCCTCGACGGCGAGCGGCTCGCCTTCACGCCCGATCCGGCATCCGGTGAGACGGACTGTCCGGTCCTGTATGCCGCGCCTCACCCGGTCGTACTCGACACCCTCACATCGGCCGACGACCGGCCCCACTTGTGGAGGACACTCCCCAGCACACTCTGAAGCAGGACCTGAACCCGGGCCGGCCGCCCCGGGTGTCAGCGCGCCTCGGCCTCCCGCACCTGCTCCGGCGTCGGGGCCGTGCCGCCGAGGTGGGCCGGCATCCACCAGGTGTCCTCCGGGCCCTTCGGGCGTACGGGGTAGGCGCGCTGGGCGGCCTCGAGGAGTTCCTGGACGCGCTCGCGCACCTGACGCGTGATCGCGCCCGCGTACTTGTCGCGGGAGGCCTCGATCGCCTCGCCGACGCGGATCGTGATGGGGATGTGGCTGCGCTTGAAGTTGCGCGGGTGGCCCTTGGTCCACAGCCGCTGCGTGCCCCACACCGCCATCGGGATCAGCGGGACGCCGGCCTCCTGAGCCAGGCGCGCGGCGCCCGACTTGAAGCTCTTCAGCGTGAACGACTGCGAGATGGTCGCCTCCGGGAAGACCCCGACGATCTCGCCCGACCGCAGTGAGTCCAGGGCGTGCGCGTAGGCCGCCTCGCCCTGCTTGCGGTCCACGGGGATGTGCTTCATCCCGCGCATCAGCGGGCCCGAGATCTTGTGGCGGAAGACGGACTCCTTCGCCATGAAGCGCACGAGGCGTTTCTGCGGCAGCGCCGCCAGGCCGTTGAAGACGAAGTCCAGGTAGCTGATGTGGTTGCTCACCAGCACGGCGCCGCCCGAGCGCGGGATGTTCTCCGAACCCTGACAGTCGATCTTGAGGTCCCACGCCTTGAACAGCGTGCGGGCGAAACCGACGACGGGACGGTAGACGAGCTCTGCCATGGGCGGTTCGGACCCTTCCTGCTCTGCCTGGGAAGGGATTCCCAGCGGACAAGTTACGCAGCCGTAGGTTTACGGCTTGTCGCAGATCGTGCCCGAAGAACGGCCGGGTAGCCAGTCCTCGTGCCCGCAGTCGACGAGATTCTCGTCACGTCACCACCCTGACCCCACCTCGTGCTTTTACGTCCGTATTACTTCGTGCGTGCCGTCACCCGCCGTACGAGCAGGTACATCTCGCACCCCAGGCAGTACCCGAACACGGCGTTCAGGAAGGCGGCCGCGAGTGCGGCGCCGGTTGCCGCGAGCCCCAGCCAGCCGGGTCCCAGGGTGAAGCCGACGAGCCCGAGTCCGGCGAAAACCAGCCCCACCGCCTGGGCGAAACGCGGCGGTTCGGGCGCCTCGAACGCGGTCGGCGGCCCGAGCCGCGGCCGTACGGCCTTCCGGAACAGCAGGCCGTACGGCGACCGGGTCGCCCCGCCCGCCGCGCCCAGCAGGAACGCCAGCGTCTGCCAGGCCAGCAGCCACGCGCTCCCGGTGACCAGAACGACCGCCAGTACGACGGTCGTCACGGCCGCGCCGAAACGCGGCCCTCTTGCATCGATGTCCATGGGAACCAAGCATTCCGTAGTACGGACCCGTGGGGAGGGCGGGAATCTTTGCGGTCTCGTGAACGCTTGCAGCAGGTGATGACCGGACTGGTGGTGTGCGTGCTGGCGCTCGCGGCGGCGAGCGCCTACGGAGTGCTGCTACGGCGGCGGAGCGGGAGAGTGCGGGTGCGCGGGCGGGACGACGGCAAGCGGCTGGACGCGGCCGAGCTGGGCACGGAACTGGGCGAACGGGCCACGCTCGTGCAGTTCTCCAGCGCGTTCTGCGCACCCTGCCGGGCGACCCGGCGGGTTCTCGGCGAGGTCGCCGGCATGGTCCCGGGCGTGACCCACGTCGAGATCGACGCCGAGGCCCACCTGGACCTCGTACGACGGCTGGACATCCTCAAGACCCCGACCGTGCTGGTCCTCGACGCCGACGGCCGGGTGGTGCGGCGGGCCACCGGCCAGCCGCGCAAGGCCGATGTGATCGCCGCGCTGGGGGAGGCGGTGTGAGGGAGGCGACCCCGTCAGTGAGTCATCTCGCACCTCACGGAACGAACTTGACTGCGCGTACCGCTTATCGTCAGCCTGACCCCATGCCTGCGGACCTTCTCGCCACGACCGACCTCCTGCGCTCGGTCTTCCGGCGGCATGCGGCGGGGGTCGCCGTGGTCACCGCTCGTGGCGACGCCGGTCCGGTGGGCTTCACCGCCACCTCCCTCGCCTCCGTCTCCGCCGAGCCGCCCATGCTGTCCTTCGGCGTCGGCACCGGCTCCTCGAGCTGGCCCGCGATCGCGGCGGCCGACCATGTCGGCGTCCACATCCTCGGCGAGCACCAGCAGGAGCTGGCCGCCACCTTCGCCCGCAGCGGAGCCGACCGTTTCGCGCCGCCCACCGCCTGGCGGGAGGGGCCCGAGGGAGTCCCCGTGCTCGACGGCGTGCTGGCCTGGCTGGTGGGCCGGGTCGTCGCACGCGTGCCCGCCGGAGACCACCGGATCGTGATCGCGGAGGTCGTGCACGGCGACCCCACGGGCACCGGCCGACCGCTCCTCTACCACCAGGGACGTTTCAATCGCCTGCGCGACTGATCCGCGTGCCCCCGGGCTGCGGGACCGTCGAGTTCCGGTTACGCTGCGTTGCGAAGGTCACAGTTCAAAGCGCTTGCTTAGCGGGAACGAACTAGGTGTACTGACGAGTAATATTTCGCTCGGAGCGTGGGTCGCCCCGACCGGGATCGGCCGCTTGAGGCGCCTATGCTGCCTGCAAGTAGGCAGCATGGAAATGACGATGCAGTAGGAGAGCCGGCGTGAGCTTGAGGATCGTTGTCACTGTGAAGTACGTGCCCGACGCCACTGGCGACCGGCACTTCGCCGATGACCTGACCGTCGACCGGGACGACGTGGACGGTCTGCTCTCCGAGCTCGACGAGTACGCGGTCGAGCAGGCGCTGCAGATCTCCGAGAACTCCGACGACGACGTGGAGATCACCGTTCTGACGGTGGGCCCCGAGGACGCCAAGGACGCCCTGCGCAAGGCGCTGTCCATGGGCGCCGACAAGGCGATCCACGTCGAGGACGACGACATCCACGGCACCGACGCCATCGGCACCTCCCTGGTCCTGGCCAAGGCCATCGAGAAGGCCGGCTACGACCTGGTGATCTCCGGCATGGCCTCCACCGACGGCACCATGGGCGTCGTGCCCGCGCTGCTCGCCGAGCGTCTGGGCGTGCCGCAGGTGACCCTGCTCTCCGAGGTCTCGGTCGAGGACGGCACGGTCAAGGGCCGCCGCGACGGCGACGCCGCCTCCGAGAACCTGGAGGCGTCCCTGCCGGCGGTCGTGTCGGTCACCGACCAGTCGGGCGAGGCGCGTTACCCGTCCTTCAAGGGCATCATGGCGGCCAAGAAGAAGCCGGTTCAGTCCTGGGACCTGTCCGACCTCGACATCGAGGCCGAGGAGGTCGGTCTGGAGGGCGCCTACACCACGGTCGACAGTGCGGCCGAGCGCCCGGCCCGTACCGCGGGCACGATCGTCAAGGACGAGGGCGAGGGCGGCAAGCAGCTCGCTGAGTTCCTCGCGGGCCAGAAGTTCATCTGAGCCCGGTATTCGCTGACCGCCCCTCATCTTTCGCAAGCAGGAGAGAAGAAGTCCCATGGCTGAAGTTCTCGTCTACGTCGACCACGTGGACGGCGCCGTCCGCAAGCCCACCCTGGAGCTGCTGACCCTGGCCCGCCGCATCGGCGAGCCGGTCGCCGTCGCGTTGGGCAACGGCGCCGCCGACACCGCCGCCACGCTCGCCGAGCACGGCGCGGTCAAGGTGCTCACGCACGAGGCCGCCGAGTACGCCGATTACCTGGTCGTACCGAAGGTGGACGCCCTCCAGGCCGCGGTTGCCGAGGTGTCCCCGGCCGCCGTGCTGGTGCCGTCCTCCGCCGAGGGCAAGGAGATCGCCGCCCGTCTGGCGCTGCGTCTGGGCTCGGGCATCATCACCGACGCCGTCGACCTGGAGGCCGGCGACGAGGGCCCGGTGGCCACCCAGTCGGTGTTCGCCGCGTCCTTCACCACCAAGTCCCGCATCTCCAAGGGCACCCCGGTCATCACGGTCAAGCCGAACTCGGCAGCCGTGGAGGCCGCTCCGGCCGCGGGTGCGGTCGAGGCGCTGTCCGTGACCTTCTCCGACAAGGCCACCGGCACCAAGGTCACCGGCCGTACGCCGCGTGAGTCGACCGGGCGTCCGGAGCTGACCGAGGCCGCGATCGTGGTCTCCGGTGGCCGTGGCGTCAACGGCGCGGAGAACTTCGCGATCATCGAGGCGCTCGCCGACTCGCTCGGCGCGGCCGTGGGTGCCTCGCGTGCCGCGGTGGACGCCGGCTGGTACCCGCACACCAACCAGGTCGGCCAGACCGGCAAGTCCGTTTCCCCGCAGCTGTACATCGCCTCGGGTATCTCGGGCGCGATCCAGCACCGCGCCGGTATGCAGACCTCGAAGACGATCGTGGCGATCAACAAGGACGCCGAGGCCCCGATCTTCGACCTGGTCGACTACGGCGTGGTCGGCGACCTGTTCGACGTCGTCCCGGCCCTGACCGAGGAGATCAAGACCCGCAAGGGCTGATCGCCTCCCGGCCGCAGCAGGCCCCCCGTGACCCACGCCGGTCAGGGGGGCCTCTTCTCATCCCAGGGTCATCGAGGCCTGCACCGGCAGATGGTCGCTCGGATAGGTGCCGTCCGCGCTGAAGGTGTTCATCCCGGCCCAGTGCGTGGTCACCCCGGGCGTGGTGAGGATCCAGTCGATGCGCCGCCCGCCGGGCCTGAGCCCCCGGTAGCCGTGGTGTGTCCCGTACGCCGGACCCCGCGAGGCCGCCGCGTCCCAGGCGTCCACCAGTCCGATGTCCAGCATCAGGTCGTGCACCCGGTTGTCGTGGGCGTCCGCGTTGAAGTCGCCGGTGACGATGACCGGTAATGACCGGTCCCACCCGGCGATCGTCTCGCCGATGAGCCCCGCCGAGCGTTCCCGGGCGTACTGGCTGACGCTGTCAAGGTGGGTGTTGAGGACGTAGAACTCCCGTCCCCCGTCGGTGAGATCGGCGAAACGGACCCAGGTCACCATGCGCAGCCAGTCCGCGCCCCAGGTGTTCGAGGCGATCGTGTTCGGGGTGTCGGACAGCCAGAAGTGATCGAACTCGATCGGGTCGAGTCTGCGCGTGTCGTAGAAGATCGCCATGAACTCGTCCTTGCTGCCGCCCCCACGTCCGGTGCCGATCCAGTCGTAGTGCCCGCCGAGATCTGTCTCGATCATGCGCAGCTGCTGGTAGAGCCCTTCCTGGGTGCCGATGACATGCGGTCGCTCGCGGCGCAGCAGTTCTCGCATCACCGGTCGGCGCACGGCCCAGCGCGGTGTCTCGTCGACGACGGTCGCGAAGCGCACGTTGAACGTCATGACGTTCAGGGCACCCGGGTGCTCGCCGGCGGAAGCGGGCTGTGTGGGGCCCGCCGTGGTGAGCAGCGGTCCTGCGATGGCGGCGGCGGCCGCCGCCTTGAGCCCGTGGCGGCGCGTCACTCCGACCTCGTTCGGCACGTGGTCTCCCTCCCCTTGCACGTCAGGATGAAGCTTGCCTTCTGAATACGGAAGAAGACGGCGGGTCGGCAGTGACCAAGGGTGGAGGATGGGGAATCCCACTTCAAGACGGTGTTGACCAGGCCGAAGGTCGGCCGATAACTTCGCTATACGGATTGTTGATTCCGTAAAGCGGAAAACAGGAGGGTCTCGGAATGGGTCACGGCCAGCAGGAGAAGGTGGCGACGAGCCTCGCGGGCGCCGTCAGCGAGGAGATCAGCGCCTCCCTCGCGCCGGTCGACGCCGAACTGGAGCGCCGCTACCCCGGAGACCCCGGCACCCGCCAGCCCGTCCACACCGTCTACGTCCCCGGCGACGTCTTCGCCGCCGACACCCTCCGCTCCTGGGGCGACCGTGCCCTGGCCGCCCTCGACGAACACGCCCCGGACGCCGCGTCCTTCGCCGCCGTCCTCGGTCTCTCCGACGAACTCGCCGAGCCCGTCCACGCGCGCGTGCGCGCCAAACTGGAGCGCGAGCCGATCGAGGACCTGCGCGTCGACTTCGAGGACGGCTACGGCAACCGCCCCGACGCCGAGGAGGACGAGGCCGCCGCCCGCGCCGCCCGGCTGATCGCCGAGGCGTACGCGGACGGCACCGCGGCCCCGTACATGGGCATCCGAATGAAATGCATGGAGGCGCCCGTACGCGACCGGGGCATCCGCACCCTCGACATCTTCCTCACCGGCCTGATGGAGGCCGGCGGCCTGCCCGGCGGGCTGGTCCTCACCCTGCCGAAGGTGACCTACGCCGAGCAGGTCACCGCCATGGCGCGGCTGTTGGACGCCTTCGAGAAGA
This sequence comes from Streptomyces sp. NPDC052064, assembly GCF_055585925.1. Taxonomy (NCBI): domain Bacteria; kingdom Bacillati; phylum Actinomycetota; class Actinomycetes; order Kitasatosporales; family Streptomycetaceae; genus Streptomyces; species Streptomyces sp. NPDC052064. The sequence goes on along the minus strand of NZ_JBVJJE010000014.1, from coordinate 183,731 downwards.
CGCACGGGCTGGAGCCCGGCCGGATCGGCTTCGAGATCCAGATCGAGACCAGCCAGTCCATCCTCGCCGCCGACGGCACCGCCACCGTCGCCCGCATGATCCAGGCCGCCGAGGGCCGTGCCACCGGACTGCACTACGGCACCTTCGACTACAGCGCCTGTCTCGGCGTCTCCGCCGCCCACCAGGCCAGCGACCACCCGGCCGCCGACCACGCCAAGGCCGTCATGCAGGTCGCCGCGGCCGGCACCGGCGTCCGCGTCTCGGACGGCTCCACCAACGTCCTGCCCATCGGCCCCACCGAGAAGGTGCACGCCGCTTGGCGCCTGCACTACGGTCTCACCCGCCGCGCCCTGGCCCGCGCCTACTACCAGGGCTGGGACATGCACCCCGGCCACATCCCCACCCGCTACGCGGCCGTCTTCGCCTTCTACCGCGAGGGCTTCGAGCAGGCCGCCGCCCGTCTCGCCCGCTACGCCAACCGCACCGGCGGCGACGTCATGGACGAACCCGCCACCGCCAAGGCCCTCAGCGGCTATCTGCTGCGCGGCCTGGACTGCGGCGCCCTCGACATCGGGGAGGTCGCCCGGCTGACCGGCCTGACCCGCGCCGACCTGGAGAGCTTCGCGGTGCCCCGGCGGGGGGACCTGACGGCGTCCGCCTGACGGCTCGCCGAGGGCCGGCAGTTGCTGCCGGGAGGGCGTGCACAAGGTCGAATTGGCTCGATCGTGTGATGCTCGGCTTGCGGGGCCCACCTGGAGGTCGCGCAGGGAACTGGCCAGGTGGGTCGGACCACGCACAGGATGCGTGTCGCCGCCCTGGGGTTGAGCGCGCCGGGGACCAGTGCGCCCAAGACCGTTCCCGGTTCTGCCCCACGTACCGGCACTGTCACAGCCGTCACCACCGGCTGTCGTCGTCACCGCCGCCCCGTAGTCTGTGCGCCACGTGCGGACGTGTCAGTGAATCCGGTGGGGTCAGAGGAACGGGGCAGCGGTGTCAACGGGGGAGTACGGGCAGGCGGACGGGGCCGGTCGGCTGCTGGCAGGCCGTTATCGCGTCACGGCCCAGCTGGGGCGCGGCGGCATGGGCGTCGTCTGGAAGGCCGTCGACGAGGTCCTCGGCCGTGAGGTGGCCGTCAAGGAGCTCCGCACCTTCACCGACGCGGCCGGGCCCGAACTGGCCGATCTGCGAGTGCGGATGCAGCGCGAGGCGCGTGCGGCGGCCCGGGTGCGCCACACCGGCGTCATCGCCGTGCACGACATCGCCGAGGTCGACGGTCGCCCGCTCATCGTCATGGAGCTGGTCGACGGGCCGTCCCTGGACGACGTACTGCGCGACCGCGGCCCGCTGGACGCGCGCGAGGCGGCCGGGATCGGCGCCGAGGTCATGGACGCGCTGGCCGCCGCCCACCGTGTCGGCGTCCTGCACCGTGACGTGAAGCCCGGCAACATCCTGCTCGACCGCTCGGGCCGGGTCGTCCTCACCGACTTCGGCATCGCCACCATGGACGACCCGGGCGACGGTTCGGCCACGCACCTCACCCGCAGCGGCGAACTCATCGGCTCCCTCGACTACCTGGCCCCCGAGCGGGCCCAGGGCGCCGTCCCGGGCCCCGCCTCCGACATCTGGGCCCTCGGTGCCACGTTGTACGCGGCCGTCGAGGGTTCCTCGCCCTTCCGCCGTACGTCCACGTTCTCGACGCTCACCGCGATCGTCACCGAGCCGCTGCCCGAGCCCCGTCGCGCCGGCCCTCTCGCCCCCGTCCTCCAGCAGCTGATGGACAAGCGCCCCGAGGGCCGCCCGGAGGCGGAACAGGCCCGCGAGATGCTCCGGACGGTGGCGGACACGGGCGGCACGGACACGCCGACGTCCCTGCTCCGAGGCCCTGCGGCCCCGACCCCGACCCCGCGCCCTGAGACGGAGCGCAGTGTCCCGTCGGTACCGCCGGGATTCGGGCCACCGCAGCAGGTACGGCCGGACGCTGCCGGGCCGCACGAGAGCCAGGGCACGCCCGGATTCGGCCCGGCAGCGGCCTTCGGGGTCGCTGGGGCACCGGGAGCGGGCGACCATGACGGGCCGGGCGCCGGCCGACCGGCACAGCCAGTCCCCGGCCCGCAAAGCCCGAACGCCGGCCTTCAGGCCTCGGGCCCCGGCCCGCAGGTGTCAGAACCGCAAGGCCCGGGTCCCGCCGCACAGGCCTCGGGCCCCGGCACCCAGGGCTTCGGCCCGGCCGACCCGGGCAGCACCTCCCCGACCGGTCCGATGAACTCCAGCCCCGCCTCCCGCCGCAAGAAGACCCGCGCCCTGCTCGCCGCCGCGGCCGTCACGGTCGTCCTCGCAGCGGCCGGCACCACGGTCGCCCTGCTCAGAGGCTCGGACGGCACGGACCCGGGCAACCGGACCGACGCCGCCGGCGTGGACGCGGCGGCCTCCTCCGAGCCCGGCCGCACCGACGACGGCTCGAACGAGCAGAGGCCGACCCCACAGGGCGACGAGGAGGGCAAGTCCCCTTCCGAGAAAGCCGAGGACAAGAAGGAGCCCGAGTCCTCCGGCCGGCCATCCGCCTCGGCCCCGGCGAAGTCCTCCGGTGGCACCACCGGCGACACGAGCGGCGGGACGTCGGGCGGCGGCACCTCCGGCGGCGGCACCACCACTGGCGGTTCCGGCGACGGCGGTACGACAGGCGGCGGAACCACCGCTCCGGCACCGGTCTGCCACGCCATCGGCGGCGGCAAGTACAACTGCCAGGTCTGGAAGACCGCCGACTCCTACACCGCCTCCGGCACCAAGGTCGGCATCCTCAAGTCGGGCACCAACTACTTCTACTGCCAGCAGAATCTGGGCCGCCGCGAGACGTACGGCGAGTGGACCAACGTCTGGTGGGCCAAGACCGACGACGACAGCGGCAACGCGGATGTCTGGGTCAGCGACGTCTACGTCAAGGGCGGCGACAACGACGCGCCCGTCCCCGGGCTCCCGGTCTGCTGAGCGCGCAGCGACGCCGCCGCGTACCGCTCCAGCCCGGAGGCCGTCACCAGCTTCTCCTCGACGAACAGCCGTGTGCCCCGCTCGCACAGCCGCCGGTCGGAGCGGGCCCGTGCGCAGAACTCCTCGGGCACGACGCCGAACAGCTCCCGGAAGCGCGGCAGGCCGACGAGCAGCTCGGTGAGCAGCACCCGCTGGCCCGGGTGGGTACGCGGCACGCCGGTGCCGTCGTGCAGGACGCCGTGCCGGTTGACGTACGCGTACGCGCCGGGCAGGCGGGTGCCGTCCGCGAGATCGATACGCACGTCGGGCGAGGGCAGCCAGGCACGGTCGTAGTTGCCGGCCGGCACCGGCACGCCCTCGCTCGCGTCGATCACGGCGAGCTGCTCGGCGTCGAGCCAGATGACGAACAACTCCCGTACGGTGTCGGGCGCGCTGACCGGCGAGGCCGACACATACCCCATACGGCTCACATGCGCCGACACACCGGCGTCGACGCCCGTCACTCGGGCCTTCACCATCGGGATCGGCGACATGATCCCGAACTCCTCCATCTTGTGCCGCAGTTGCCCTGGGCAGGCGTTCGAGCCGATGGCGAGAACCGGTGTGCGGTCCTCGTGTGCGAGCCGGTCCAGCGGCAGGAAGCGGTCCCCGTCGAGGAGCCCGGAGTCGGCGGGCCACGCGCCCGGGTAGAGCAGGGGGTGCTCGCGCGGGGCCTCGGCCAGGCCGAGTGCTCGCAGGGTGCGATCGGTGAGGTGCTCCATATGCTCCGTATGTTCCATGGGCCGCTCAGTCCGCCGGGGGAAGTTCGCCCGAGCCGCGGGTGATCAGCCGGGTCGGCAGCTCGATGCGTTCGGGGGTGACGAGGGTGCCGTCCAGCTGCCGGAAGAGGCGTTCAGCGGCGGTACGGCCGATGGCCGCCGCGTCCTGGGCGACGACCGTGACTCCCGGCTGGAGCAGGTCGGCGAGCTCGATGTCGTCGAAGCCGACCAGGGCGACACGGCGGGACTGCTCGGCGAGGACGCGGATCACGGTGACCGTCACCCGGTTGTTGGCCGCGAAGATCGCGGTGACCGGGGCCCGGCCGGACAGCATCTCCTCGGCGGCCCTGCGCACCCGCTCGGGGTCGGTGACACCGAGGGACATCCAGGAGTCCGCCACCGGTATGCCGGCGTCCTCCATCGCGGCCCGGTAACCGCGCAGCCGCTCGGCGGCGGTGTGGATGCGGGGCATGTCGCCGATGAAGCCGATCCGGCGGTGCCCGTGCGCGATGAGGTGGGCGACGCCGTCCCGGGCTCCGCCGAAGTTGTCCGACAGGACCACGTCGGCGTCGATGTGCCCGGCCGGCCGGTCCACGAACACCGTGGCGACACCCGCCCTGAGCTCCGGCTCCAGATACCGGTGGTCGTCACCGGCCGGGATCACCACCAGCCCGTCCACCCGCCGTGCGCACAGGGCCAGCACCAGCTCCTGCTCGCGGTCCGGGTCCTCCGCGCTGGAGCCGTTGATCAGCAGCGCGCCGTGCGCGCGGGCCACCTCCTCGACCGACCGGCTCAGCGGACCGTAGAAGGGGTCCGCGAGGTCCTCCAGGACCAGACCGATGCTCGCCGTACGGCCCTTGCGCAGCACCCGCGCGCTGTCGTTGCGGCGGAAACCGAGCGCGTCGATCGCCTCCTGGACACGCCGCTCCGTCTCCGGCGTCACGCCCGGCTCGCCGTTCACGACGCGGGAGACCGTCTTGAGTCCGACCCCGGCACGTGCCGCGACGTCCTTCATGGTCGGCCGGGTGCCGTAGCGCGTGGCGGATCGGAGGTTGGTCTGGGGCACGGTGCGGTGTCCTGTCCTGTGGTCCACGGGGTGCGTAGGTCCTGGGTCTGTATGAGGATATGGCGTCGAGCATAGGGCCTGGACAACGTTGTCAGGCTCGGGGGAGACTGTGCACCGCAATCTCCGGACCGTGCTCCGCTGCTGGCCGGCCAGTTCCTTTCACCGTTGACGGGGAGTTCCGACACTCATGCACACCGACCTCGTGGCCGCGCTCGACATCGGCGGCACCAAGATCGCCGGCGCTCTGGTGGACGGCCAGGGACGGATCCTGGTCCGCGCCCAGCGGCCGACGCCCGCCCGGGAGGACGGCGACACCGTGATGCGGGCCGTGGAAGAGGTGCTCGACGAGCTCACCGGGTCGCCGCTCTGGGAGCGGGCCACGGCCGTGGGGATCGGCAGCGCCGGTCCGGTGGACAGATCGGCGGGCACGGTGAGCCCGGTGAACGTGCCCGGCTGGCGCGACTACCCGCTCGTCGGGCGCGTCCGGGCCGCGGCCGGGGACCTGCCCGTCGAGCTGATCGGCGACGGTGTGGCGATCACGGCGGCCGAACACTGGCAGGGTGCCGCCCGCGGCCACGACAACGCGCTGTGCATGGTCGTCTCCACGGGCGTCGGCGGCGGCCTGGTGCTCGGCGGCCGGCTGCACGCCGGGCCCACGGGCAACGCCGGCCACATCGGCCACATCAGTGTGGACCTCGACGGCGATCTGTGCCCGTGCGGCTCGCACGGCTGCGTGGAGCGCATCGCGAGCGGCCCCAACATCGCCCGGCGCGCCCTGGAGAACGGCTGGCTGCCCGGCCCCGACGGCGACCTGTCCGCCGCCGCGGTGGCCGCCGCGGCCCGGGCCGGCGACCCGGTCGCCGTCGCCTCCTTCGAGCGGGCCGCCCAGGCCCTGGCCGCCGGGATCGCGGCGACCGCGACCCTCGTGGAGATCGACATCGCCGTGATCGGCGGGGGAGTGGGCAAGGCGGGCGACGTCCTGTTCGCCCCCCTGCGCAAGGCCCTGAGCACCTACGCGACGCTGTCCTTCGTCCGGCACCTGACCGTGGCCCCGGCCCAGATGGGCACCGACGCCGGGCTGGTGGGCGCGGCGGCGGCAGCACTGGAGAGGCGGACGGACACGGCCGCGGTGGGAGTGTGAGACGGAGCAGGAACGTTCAGGCGGGACATCTCCGGCGCGCGGCCCGTTCCTGAGCGCGGCGCGTTCCCGGCCTGCGCGTTCCTGAGCCCGGCGCTCACCTGATGCGGAAGGAACCACTCCGACGTCGGCGCCATCTGGTCCGGCGTGGGTGTCGGGATGTTGTTCTTCGGGCTCGCCTTCATGGGCGGATGGGCGGCGGCGGCCGGCGCGCTGGTGTACGCCGTCGTCACGCTCGTCCGCATCAGGTCGGAGGACTGGGTGCGGCGCCACGGACACCTCCTGGCGCGGCTGCTGGTGCCGACGCCCGCGTTCCTGCGCTTCGATGTGACCCTCGCGGTGACGGCCCTGCTGGCCGACCTGTGGCTCGTGTCGACGGCCATCGTGTTCGGGGCGGACGGCGTCTTCACCGAGGACTGGATGGGCTACCCCGGCATGATGGACCTCACCGGGCGGGGCTACCAGGCCGCAGTGGTGAGCGCGCTGCACACCACGGCGTGGTGGACCTGCGGGATCGCGGTCCTCGGCCGGTGCTGGATCACGGCCGGCGTGCAGGTGTGCCTCCTGCCGCCCGCCGCGTGGTGGATCGGAACGTTCGACACGTACTACACCTGACGGACACCGGCACACCTGACGGACACTGGTCCGGGATGCCGGGCACTCCCTCGGAAAGCGCCCGAATGTCCGTGCGATGTGACACGATCGCGCATGTGAGCAGCAGACCCGCCCCGGCGCAGCGCCTGCGCGACCTCGCCCTCCTGCGCCGGGTCAAGGACCGGATCGACCGGGAGTACGCACGGCCTCTGGACGTCGAGGCGCTGGCCCGGGGCGTGCACATGTCGGCCGGGCACCTCAGCCGCGAGTTCAAGCTCGCCTATGGCGAGTCGCCGTACAGCTACCTCATGACGCGCCGCATCGAGCGCGCCATGGCGCTGCTGCGCCGTGGGGACCTCAGTGTCACCGAGGTGTGTTTCGAGGTCGGCTGCTCGTCGCTGGGCACCTTCAGCACCCGCTTCACGGAACTGGTCGGCATGCCGCCCAGCGCGTTCCGGCGCCAGGCGGCCCTCGCCACCGCGGGAATTCCCTCGTGCGTGGCGAAACAGGTGACCAGACCGATCAGGAATCGAGAAGCGCCGACCGCGGGCCGAAACTAGCGTGACGCCCATGGACCTCACCATTCACGCCAGTTTCCTTCCGCACGACGACCCGGACGCCGCCCTGGCGTTCTACCGCGACACCCTCGGCTTCGAAGTCCGCAACGACGTCGGCTACGAGGGCATGCGCTGGATCACAGTCGGCCCCGTCGGCCAGCCCGGCACGAACATCGTGCTGCATCCGCCGGCCGCGGACCCCGGCATCACCGAGGACGAGCGCAGGACCATCGCCGAGATGATGGCCAAGGGCACCTACGCCAGCATCGTCCTGGCCACCCCCGACGTCGACGCCGTCTTCGAGCGGGTGCAGGCGGGCGACGCCGAGGTGGTCCAGGAGCCCGTGGACCAGCCGTACGGCGTGCGCGACTGCGCCTTCCGCGACCCCGCGGGCAACATGGTCCGCATCCAGCAGCTGAAGAAGTGACGGCGCGCTGGCAGCCGGCCGGCAGACCCACACGCAACACCCCCGCGCCGCACCTCCGGGTCGGCGCGGGGCACCAGATCGTCCGACCGCGGCAGCCCCGCCCGACAGATGGAGACCGATGAGCATGGCCACGAGGACGGACAGACAGTCGTCCGGGCCGCACGTTGCCGACAGCCACGATGTGATCCGCGTGCACGGCGCGCGCGAGAACAACCTCAAGGATGTCAGCATCGAGATCCCCAAGCGCCGGCTGACGGTGTTCACCGGCGTTTCCGGCTCGGGCAAGAGCTCGCTGGTGTTCGACACGATCGCCGCGGAGTCGCAGCGCCTGATCAACGAGACCTACAGCGCCTTCCTGCAGGGCTTCATGCCGAACCGGGCCCGGCCCGAGGTCGACGTGCTCGACGGGCTGACGACCGCGATCGCCGTGGACCAGCAGCGGATGGGCGGCGACCCCCGCTCCACGGTCGGTACCGCCACCGACGCCAACGCGATGCTGCGCATCCTCTTCAGCAGGCTCGGCAAGCCGCACATCGGCCCGCCCAGCGCGTACTCCTTCAACACCGCCTCCGTCCGGGCGAGCGGCGCGATCACCGTCGAGCGCGGCGCCAAGACCAAGGCCCAGAAGGCGACCTTCGAGCGCACCGGCGGCATGTGCAACCGCTGCGAGGGCCGCGGCAAGGTCTCCGACATCGACCTCACCCAGCTCTACGACGACTCCAAGTCGCTGTCGGAGGGCGCGTTCACCATCCCCGGCTGGAAGTCGGACAGCCAGTGGACCGTGCAGCTCTACGCCCAGTCGGGGTTCGTCGACCCGGACAAGCCGATCCGCGAGTACACCAAGAAGGAGATGCACGCGTTCCTCTACGGGGAACCGGTCAAGATCAAGGTCAACGGCATCAACCTCACCTACGAGGGCCTGATCCCGAAGATCCAGAAGTCGTTCCTGTCCAAGGACAAGGAGGCGATGCAGCCGCACATCCGGGCGTTCGTGGAGCGGGCGGTCACCTTCACCGTCTGTCCCGAGTGCGACGGCACCCGGCTGAGCGAGGGCGCCAGATCCTCGAAGATCGACGACATCAGCATCGCCGATGCCTGCGCGATGGAGATCAGGGACCTGGCGGAGTGGGTCCGGAAGCTCTCGGAGCCGTCCGTGGCGCCGTTGCTCACCGCGTTGCAGGGGACGCTCGACTCGTTCGTGGAGATCGGCCTGGGCTATCTTTCGCTCGACCGGCCGGCGGGCACGCTGTCGGGCGGCGAGGCGCAGCGCGTGAAGATGATCCGCCACCTCGGCTCCTCGCTCACGGACGTCACCTACGTCTTCGACGAGCCGACCATCGGCCTGCACCCGCATGACATCCAGCGGATGAACGACCTGCTGCTGCGGCTGCGGGACAAGGGCAACACGGTGCTCGTCGTGGAGCACAAGCCGGAGGCGATCGCGATCGCCGACCACGTCGTCGACCTCGGTCCCGGCGCCGGCACGGCGGGTGGCACCGTCTGCTTCGAGGGCACGGTCGAGGGGCTGCGGGCCGCGGACACCGTCACCGGCCGTCATCTCGACGACCGGGCCACTCTCAAAGAGACGGTCCGCAAGGCCACCGGCGCGCTGGAGATCCGGGGCGCGTCGGCGAACAACCTCCGGGACGTCGACGTCGACATCCCGCTCGGGGTGCTCACCGTCGTCACCGGTGTCGCCGGCTCCGGCAAGAGCTCCCTGCTGCACGGGTCGATCCCCGCCGACGCGGGCGTCGTCTCGGTGGACCAGAGCCCGATCAAGGGCTCCCGGCGCAGCAACCCCGCGACCTACACCGGGCTGCTCGACCCGATCCGCAAGGCCTTCGCGAAGGTCAACGGCGTGAAGCCGGCCCTGTTCAGCGCCAACTCCGAGGGCGCCTGCCCCACCTGCAACGGCGCCGGAGTCATCTACCTCGACCTGGGCATGATGGCCGGCGTCGACACCCCCTGCGAGGACTGCGAGGGTAAGCGGTTCCAGGCCTCGGTGCTGGAGTACCACCTCGGCGGCCGTGACATCAGCGAGGTGCTCGCGATGTCCGTGGCCGAGGCGGAGGAGTTCTTCGGCGACGGCGAGGCCCGTACCCCGGCCGCGCACAAGGTCCTGGAGCGGCTCGCCGACGTGGGGCTCGGCTACCTCACCCTCGGCCAGCCGCTCACCACGCTCTCCGGCGGCGAGCGGCAGCGGCTCAAGCTGGCCACGCACATGGCGGACAAGGGCGGCGTCTACGTCCTGGACGAGCCGACCACCGGCCTCCACCTCGCGGACGTGGAGCAGCTGCTCGGCCTGCTCGACCGACTCGTGGACTCCGGTAAGTCGGTCGTCGTCATCGAGCACCACCAGGCGGTCATGGCGCACGCCGACTGGATCATCGACCTCGGCCCCGGCGCCGGCCACGACGGCGGCCGGATCGTCTTCGAGGGCACACCGGCCGACCTCGTCGCGGCCCGCTCCACCCTGACCGGGGAGCACCTCGCGGCCTACGTCGGCGCCTGAAGCGGGTCCTCGGGAACTGCTGTGAGGCGAGTGTGCGCCATGGGCCACTCGCCTCACGGCCGTCACGAGCAGCCCAGTCTGCACATAAGTCACAAATCGGGCGAATAACGGCACGCTCCGAGGGCACTCCGTCTCCGGAACCCCCAGAGAACGGAGCCACTGATGATCATCAAGAAGCTGCACGAGAAGGGCGTCCGCAGCGAGCACGCCTACATGGCCGCCATGGCGTCCGTCGGCCTCAGTGTCGTCGCCTGGATGGGCTCCATGAAGATGGAACCGGGCACCGGCCTCGCCCGTGCCGACCGCTGGGGCATCTTCGTCGGCGAATGGGCACCCACCTTCTTCGGTCTGGGCCTGGCCCTGTCCCACTACGAGCAGCACGACGGCACCCTCACCGCCGACGTCCACGAATTCCGGCAGACGCAGAAGGCGAGCTGAACGGCCTACTCCGGCGAGCGCCCGGCGCCGTCCCCGCGCACCCTGGTGCCATGGCGTCCGTGAAGCCCGTCGTGGTGTACCCGCCCGCCACGGACGGTGGCCGGCGGGTACGCGTGGACGACCAGTTCCTCGGGATCGCGTACGGGCCGCTGGACGTCGCCGAGTTCCTGAGGCGGGCGGGGATCGAGGACGCGGACGAGGCGTACGTGGCGGCGTCCGGGCTGATCGAGTGGCGCGGTGGCGGGCCCGGCGCCTGGGGCGCAGAGCCGGACGACGACCTGCCGTGAAGCCCTGCTTCGCCCGCTCGGGTCCGGGTGCGTGACCCCGCGGCGGTTCCGGCAGTTGAGTCGGGCATGAAGAAGCGCAGCATGCTCGCCATCGCCTCCCTCGCCACCGGATTCGTCGTCGCGGCGGTCACCCCGTCGCACGCCCTCGGGGAGAGCCTCGGCACCCTCAACGCGGACGAGACCCTCCGTACCCTCCCCGAGACCGTAGCCAAGGACAGCCTGTCCCTGGACAGGGAGGACGGCGCGCAGGAGAAGGAGAAGGGCTAACGGTCCGCCCGTCCCCGGCCCACGGCGCCGGCGCTCCCGAGCGAGGGAGTGCCGGCGCCATCGTCATGCGCCCTCAACTGCGGCTGGTTTCCATGGCAGGGTGGAGCGGGCAAGCCTCAGGGGGCCAACAGAAGAGGGGGACCTGTGACCGTCGTCTGGATCAACGGCGCGTTCGGTGCGGGGAAGACCACCACCGCACAGGAACTGATCGAACTGATCCCGAACAGCACGCTCTTCGACCCCGAGGTCATCGGCGGAGCGCTCCGGTATCTGCTGCCGCCCAAACGCCTCGCCGAGGTCGGAGACTTCCAGGACCTGCCGATCTGGCGACGGCTCCTGATCGACACGGCGGCCGCGATGCTCGCCGAGCTCGGGGGGACCCTGGTGGTCCCCATGACCCTGCTGCGCCAGGAGTACCGCGACGAGATCTTCGGCGGCCTGGCCGCCCGCAGGATTCCGGTCAGTCACATCCTGCTCGCTCCGGCCGAAACGATACTGCGGGAGCGGATAGCGGGCCGCGAGGTTCCGCAGGACCTGCCCGACGGCGAGATGCGAATACGCCAGTGGTCCTTCGACCACATCGAGCCGTACCGGGCCGCCCTCGCCTCCTGGCTCACCGCCGACGCCCACCCGGTCGACACCAGCGACCTCACACCGCACGAGACCGCCGCCCGGATCGCCGAAGCCGTCAACAGCGGCTCCGTGCCCGTCTGCGACATCGTGCAGACGCCCGAGCCCACCGCCGAGACACTCGCCGCCGGTGTGCTCCTCTTCGACGAACAGGACCGGGTACTCCTCGTCGACCCCACCTACAAGGCCGGCTGGGAGTTCCCCGGCGGGGTCGTCGAACCCGGTGAGGCGCCCGCACGAGCCGGTGTGCGCGAGGTCGCCGAGGAGACCGGCATCCACCTCGACGAGGTACCGAGCCTGCTCGTCGTCGACTGGGAACGACCGGCGCCCCCCGGGTTCGGCGGACTGCGGCTCCTCTTCGACGGCGGCCTCCTCGACTCCGCACAGGCCGGACGGCTGCTGCTGCCCGGGCCGGAACTGCGCGACTGGCGGTTCGTCACCGAGGAGGAGGCCGCCGACCTGCTGCCACCGGTGCGCTACGAGCGGCTGCGCTGGGCCCTGAGGGCACGCGAACGCGGAGCGGCGTTCTATCTGGAAGCCGGGGTGCCGGTCGGCTGAGGACGAGCTTCCTGTTCGTGCCCTTTACCCGGCGCGGGGGATTCCGAGGGAAAAGCAAAAGGAAACGTCCACGGGCCTATTGCCAACCGCTTCCCAAGGAATCTCCCGCACTCGTCCACGCGGCGGGTAATCACATTCCCCGTACTCGTCAACACTTTTCCATGACCGCAAACAATCCCTTTTCTGGCCCCTGCTCGGCTTGACCGGACTCGCACGGCATTGCGAAAGTCCGCAGAGTCTCACGGCGGCGCTCACGACCGCCACTCAATTTCCTTGCCTCAGGGGCAGATCCGGGATGTCCGTACGATGACCACGCAACACCAGCCGGCCGACGCCGGCGGCGGCACCGCGCTGCTGACCGAGCCGTCGACGCAGGACCCCAGAACCGGCGGCACGGTCGTCGCCGGCCGCTCACCGGCCCGCATGGCCTGGAAGCGGATCAGGCGGGACAAGGTCACCACGGCCGCCCTGGCGGCCACTCTCCTGTTCATCGCGATCGCACTGCTCGCGCCGGTCCTCACCGCGCTGACCAGCTGGGGACCGATCACCCCCGACAACAAGGCGATCAACCCCGACACGGGCAACTTCCCCTACGGATCGCTGGGCGGCATCAGCGCCCAGCACCTCCTCGGCGTCGAACCGGGCACCGGCTACGACCTGTTCGCCCGCATCGTCTACGGCCTGCGCACCTCCCTCTACGTGGGTTTCGCCTCGGCCGTGCTGTCCACCGTGGTCGGTGTCGTGGCAGGGCTCGCGGCCGGCTACTTCGGTGGCTGGGTCGACTCCCTGCTGTCCCGGGTCATGGACGTGATGCTGGCGTTCCCGCAGCTGCTGTTCATCATCGCGCTCACCCCGGTGATCCAGAACGCGTTGCAGACCAACACCCACGGCGGCACCGACGAGAACCTCCGGCTCCTCGTCCTGGTTCTCAACATCGCGGTCTTCGCCTGGGCGTACACCGCCCGCCTGGTGCGCGGACAGGTGCTGTCCCTGCGGGAGCGGGAGTTCGTCGACGCCGCGCGGCTGATGAGCGCCGGCCGGCGGCACATCCTCTTCCGGCAGCTGCTGCCCAACCTGTGGGCGCCGATCCTGATCTCCTTCGCGCTCGCCGTCCCGCAGAACATCACCACCGAGGCGGCGCTGTCGTACCTGGGCGTCGGTGTCGTCCCACCCAACCCCGACTGGGGAGCCCTGTTGTCGGACGCCTCCCAGTTCTTCCTTCAGGACCCGATGTACCTCTTCGTGCCCGGCGTCCTGCTCTTCCTCCTGGTCCTGGCGCTCAACCTCCTCGGGGACGGCGTCCGGGACGCCCTGGATCCCCGCGCCCGGCGCGGCTGACCAGCCACCCCCCGAGTGTCGGCCCGGCGGTCCCACGAACGACCGCCGAGCCCATAGCAAGAACGGAGTTTCCCCAATGACGCGCAGCACGCGCAGCACGCGCAGATCGCGCACGGTCGCTCTCACGGCAACCGCCGTCGTGATCGCCCTCGGAGCCACCGCATGCGGAGGGTCCTCCGGCAACACCGCCAGCGGCTCCCCGTCGAAGGGCGGCACGCTGACGATCCTCGACGACGCCGACTTCAACCACATCGACCCTCAGCGGACGTACACCACCGAGGGTTCGAGCATGGACTACGAACTCGTCCGCACCCTCACCGGATGGGACGAGACGGCATCCGCGCCCAAGCTGGTCGGCGACCTGGCCACCGACACCGGAACGCCCAGCAAGGGCGCCACGGTGTGGACGTTCCACCTGCGCCACGGGGTCAAGTGGCAGGACGGCAGCGAAGTCACCGCCCAGGACGTCAAGTACGGCGTCGAGCGGGCGTTCTCCCCGGACATCAACGGCGGCCCGCCGTACGCCAGTCAGTGGCTGGTCGGCGGCGATTCCTACAAGGGCCCGTACCAGGGCAAGCAGCTGGACTCGATCCAGACGCCGGACAAGTACACCCTCGTCTTCCATCTCAACCAGCCCGTCGCCGACTTCAACGAGACGACGGCCATGACCGGGTGGTCGGCGGTGCCCAAGGCACACGACACCGGCGCCACGTACGACACACATGTCTGGTCCGACGGGCCTTACATGATCAAGTCGTACGCCAAGAACAAGGAAATGGTCCTCGTCCGGAACAAGAACTGGAGCCAGTCGACCGACCCGATCCGCCAGCAGAACCTCGACGAGATCGACGCGAAGTTCGGGCAGGACCAGGCCGCCATCGACCAGCAGATCAAGTCCGACGGCGGATCCGCACAGACCGCGATCACGCAGACGCCTATCGCCGGCTCCGACCTGACGGCGATGGCGGGCGACCCGTCGCTCAAGTCGCGCTACTACAAGATCCCGGCCCCGGGCATCAACTACATGGCGATCAACCTGAACCGGGTCAAGGACATCAAGGTCCGCCAGGCGATCGAGTACGCCGTCGACAAGACCACCGTGCGCGGCGCCTTCGGCGGTTCGGCCTACGGCAACTACGCCACCACGATGCTCGCCCCCGGTATCGACGGACACAAGGACTTCAACCTCTACAGCAGCAACCCCGCCGGTGACCTCACCAAGGCCAAGGCCCTGATGAAGCAGGCCGGCAATCCCAAGCCGACGATGTCGCTCGCGGTGGAGAACATCCCCACGCACGAGCACTTCGCCGACGCCGTGAAGACCGCGCTCGCGAAGATCGGCATCACGGTGAACATCACCCCGATCGACAAGAACAACTACTTCAGCACCGTGGACAACGTGAAGAACCAGTACGACCTGACGTGGGGCGACTGGATCGCGGACTGGCCGAACGCCTCCACCGTGCTGCCCACCCTCTTCGACGGGCGGCAGATCAAGAAGCTCCCGCAGTCCAACAACGACCTCTCGTACCTGAACGACCCGAAGGTCAACGCGCAGATCGACAAGATCGGCAAGATGACCGACATCAAGCAGCGCAACACCGCCTACGGGAACCTGGACGAGCAGATCCTGAAGGACGCCGCCGTGGTCCCGCTGATGTACATGAACTTCAGCGAGGTGAGCGGCTCGAAGGTCGGCGGTGTCATCGACGATCCGATCATGGCCGAACCCAGCCTGGTGCACGCCTACATCAAGCAGTGACGCACTCCCTCTGAACCCCGCCGGCGGTCCAGGCCGCCGGCGGGCACCCCACTCACGTCAGGTCCCGGCAACCCATGTTTCGTTACCTCATCAGACGCCTGCTGGCAGCGGCCGTGATCATGCTGGTGATCACCACGATCACCTTCTTCATCTTCTTCGCGCTGCCGTCCAACCCCGCGCTCCTGGCCTGCGGAAAAACCTGCTCGCCCTCCCGTCTCGCGGAGATCAAGCACTCGCTGGGCCTGGACCAGAGCTACCTGACGCAGTACTGGGAGTTCGTCAAGGGGCTGGTCGTGGGCCGCGACTACGGCGACCAGAGCGTCCGCATCCACTGCGCGGCGCCCTGCCTCGGCATCTCCTTCCAGACCGACACCCCCGTACTGACGACGCTCCTCCAGGACTTCCCGGCGGACCTCTCCCTCGGTCTCGGCGCCGCGGTGGCGTTCCTCGTCCTGGGCGTGGGCCTCGGCACCGTCGCCGCGGTCCGCAGGGGCAAGGCCGCCGACAAGGCGGCGGTCGGACTGGCCCTGTTCGGTGTGTCGGTGCAGATCTACTTCATCGGTCTGCTCCTGCTGTACCTCTTCGTCGACAAGTTCCAGATCCTGCCGACCTCCGGCTACACCTCGATCACCGAGGACCCCGCAGGCTGGTTCAAGGGCCTGATCCTGCCGTGGGCCACCCTGGTCATCGTCTACCTCGCGATGTACACCCGGCTCAGCCGCTCCTCGATGCTGGAGGTCTTCGCCGAGGACTACATGCGCACCGCACGGGCGAAGGGCCTGCCGGCCTCCACCGTCGTCCTCAAGCACGGGCTGCGGGCCGCCATCACCCCGATCATCACCATCTTCGGCATGGACGTCGGCTCACTGATCGGCGGCTCCGCGGTCATCACCGAGTCGGTGTTCGGCATCAACGGCATCGGCAAGCTCGCTGTCGACTCCGTCCAGAACTCCGACCTTCCCGTCATCCTCGGCACCACGCTCTTCGCCGCGACGTTCGTCGTCCTCGCCAACGTGGTCGTCGACCTGGTGTACGGCCTCGTCGACCCGCGCGTGCGCCTCGCCTGAGCCCTTCTTCGTCCTTAGGAACACCCGTGTCCGTTCAGACCTCACCGCAGCCCGCGGACGTCACGCCCGCGCCCGCACCCTTCCTCGACGTACGCGACCTGAGGGTGCACTTCCCGACCGAGGACGGCCTCGTCAGGTCCGTCGACGGCGTCTCCTTCACCCTGGAGAAGGGCAGGACCCTCGGCATCGTCGGAGAGTCCGGCTCCGGCAAGTCGGTGACCTCGCTGGCCCTGCTCGGACTGCACAAGGGCACCCGCGCCCGGGTCTCCGGCGAGATCTGGCTGGAGGGCAGGGAACTCGTCGCCCTGCCCGAGGCCGAGATGCGAGAACTGCGCGGCCGTACGGTCTCCATGATCTTCCAGGACCCGCTCTCCGCGCTGCACCCCTTCTTCACCGTCGGCGCCCAGATCGCCGAGGCCTACCGTGTGCACCACAAGGTCTCCAAGAAGGAGGCCAGGGACCGCGCGGTCGAGATGCTCAAGCGGGTCGGCATCCCGCAGCCCGAGCGCCGGGTCAGGGACTATCCGCACCAGTTCTCCGGCGGCATGCGCCAGCGCGCCATGATCGCCATGTCGCTGGTCTGCGACCCCGCCCTGCTCATCGCCGACGAGCCCACCACCGCCCTGGACGTCACCGTCCAGGCGCAGATCCTGGACCTGATCCGGGATCTCCAGGAGGAGTTCGGCTCCGCCGTCGTCATCATCACGCACGACCTCGGCGTGGTCTCCGACGTCGCCGACGACATCCTGGTGATGTACGGCGGCCGCCGGATCGAGTACGGCACCACCCGCGAGGTCCTCAAGCAGCCCCAGCACCCCTACACATGGGGGCTGTTGCAGTCGATGCCGCACCTCACCGGCGACGTCGGCGAACGGCTGAACCCGATCCCCGGGACCCCGCCGAGCCTGATCAACCTGCCGGACGGCTGCTCCTTCCACCCGCGCTGTGCCTACAAGGGCTGGGCCCCGGAGGGGCGTTGCACCGTGGAACGGCCCGAGCTGCGCCTCGTCTCCGGCACCGGAGGGCACCTCGCCGCGTGCCATCTCACGGACGAGGCCAAGCAGGAGATCCGCGGCGGGACCGGCCCGGACGACCGCGGTGCCGGAACCGCACGGGCCGCACAGTGACGGCGGCGGACGAAAGGGAGCATGACGTGAGCACCACCCAGTCCCTCACCGGGCAGACCACCGACCGCCCTACCGGAGAGAACCTCCTCGAAGTACGCGGACTCCAGAAGCATTTCCCCCTCCGGCAGGGCATCATCTTCCAGCGCCAGATCGGAGCCGTACGAGCCGTCGACGGCATCGACTTCTCGGTCGGGCCCGCGGAGTCGCTGGGCCTGGTAGGCGAGTCCGGCTGCGGCAAGTCGACCACCGGCCGCCTGATCACCCGGCTGCTCGAACCCACCGGCGGTTCCGTCGTCTTCGACGGCGAGGACATCACCCACCGGCCTCCCGGGCGGATGCAGGAGGCCCGCCGCAACCTCCAGATGATCTTCCAGGACCCGTACTCCTCCTTGAACCCCCGGCACACCGTCGGCACCATCATCGAGACGCCGATGCGGCTCAACGGCATCAATCCGCCCCAGGGCCACAAGCGGCGCGCCCAGGAACTCCTGGAGACGGTGGGCCTCAACCCCGAGCACTACAACCGCTACCCGAACGAGTTCTCCGGCGGCCAGCGCCAGCGCATCGGCATCGCCCGCGCCCTCGCCCTGCAGCCCAAGCTGATCGTGGCCGACGAACCCGTCTCCGCGCTGGACGTCTCCATCCAGGCGCAGGTCGTCAACCTGCTCCAGGACCTCCAGCGGGAGTTCGGCATCGCCTTCGTCTTCATCGCCCACGACCTCGCCGTCGTACGGCACTTCTCCGAACGGGTCGCCGTGATGTACCTCGGCAAGATCGTCGAGGTGGCCGACCGGGAGTCGCTCTACACCCGGCCACGGCACCCCTACACGCACGCGCTGCTGTCCGCCGTCCCCGAGGCCGACCCGGACGCCACCGAGCGGCGGGAGCGGATACGGCTGGCCGGGGACGTGCCCTCGCCGATCGACCCGCCCTCCGGCTGCCGCTTCCGCACCCGCTGCTGGAAGGCCCAGGACAAGTGCGCCACCGAGGAACCGCGGCTCGTCAGCGTCGAGGGCAGCCCCGCGGGCCACCTGACCGCCTGCCACTTCCCCGAGGAACCGACGGTCGCCGCGCGCGCCGAGGACATCGTGCTCGACCCGGCACTCGCGGAGCTGAAGGGCAGCCTCTGACCACCGCCGGTCACGCGTACGCCATGGCCCGCAGCGCCCCGGCCGCCCCCCGCGTCACCGGATCCCCGTGACCGAAGCAGGCCACGTCCGTGTCCAGCTCCGCCAGCCGCCGGCAGGCGGCCGGTACCTGGGAGCGGTCGAGGTTGAGCACGCCCGGCATCACCGTGCCGTCCACGGGCGACGCGGCGACCGTGTCACCCGTGAACAGCACCCCGTACTCCGGGAGATGGAGCGCGATGCTGCCGTGCGTGTGCCCCGGCACGTGGACGACGTGCGCCCCGCCGCCCCAGTCCAGAACCTCGCCCCCGGCCAGCTCCGTGACCTGCGCCGGCCGGACGAAGTCACCCTCGGGCAGGAGCTTCGCCGCCTGCTCGTACAGCGGCCGCTCCCAGTCCTCGAACACCGGCGGGGGGCCGGGGACCTCGCCCCGTACGACGGGCGCGTCCAGCCGGTGGACCAGTACCTCGGCACTACCGAGCGCGGCGAACTCGCCCGCCCCGCCCACGTGATCGTCGTGGAAGTGGGTGAGCACGATCCGCCGTACGTCCCGCGGATCCCGGCCGAGCGCGGTCACCGCCTCGGCGATGGGCGCGCCGTAGCCCGCCGGGCCGGCGTCGATCAGCGTCAGTTCGCCACGGTCGTCGCCGTCGCGCCACAGATAGGCCTGGCCGACGGGGAAGCGCAGTAAGTGGAGGCGGGGGAGGAGCTCGATGACGTCCATGGGACGACCGTAGGCAAGGCCCCCGTCCGCGGACGAGGGCCTTGGCTGTCGGCAGAGCGGTCAGCTCGCCGCGTAGTTGCGCAGGAACAGCGCCTCCGCCACCGACAGCCGCTCCAGTTCCTCGGGGGACACGCTCTCGTTCACGGCGTGGATCTGGGCCTCCGGCTCGCTCAGCCCGATGAGCAGGATCTCCGCACGCGGGTAGAGGGCGGCGAGGGTGTTGCACAGCGGGATGGAGCCACCCTGGCCGGCGTACTGCATCTCCTGTCCCGGGTACGCCACGGCCATCGCGTCCGCCATGGCCTGGTACGCCGGGCTCGACGTGTCGGCGCGGAAGGCCTGGCCCTGGCCGATCTGCTCGGTGCTCACCCGCGCACCCCACGGCGTGTGCGCCTCCAGGTGCGCCTGGAGCAGCTTGGTCGCCTCGGCCGCGTCCACGCCCGGCGGCACCCGCAGGCTGATCAGCGCCCGGGCGCTCGCCTGCACGGACGGGGTGGCGCCGACGACGGGCGGGCAGTCGATGCCGAGGACCGTCACGGCCGGGCGCGCCCAGATGCGGTCGGCGACCGTCCCGGAACCGATCAGCCCGACGCCGTCCAGCACCTTGGCGTCCTGCCGGAACCGCTCCTCGTCGTACTGGAGCCCGTCCCAGGCCGCGTCCCCGGTGAGCCCGTCGACGGTCGTCGAACCGTCCTCGGCGCGCAGCGAGTCCAGGGCCCGGATCAGGGCGGCCAGCGCGTCGGGCGCGGCACCGCCGAACTGGCCCGAGTGCAGGTTGCCGGCGAGCGTGTCGATCCGGACGCGGACGAGGGTCATGCCGCGCAGGGTGGAAGTGACGGTCGGCAGCCCGACCCGGAAATTGCCCGCGTCGCCGATGACGATCGTGTCGGCCTCCAGCAGGCCCGGATGCTCCTCCGCGTACCGCTCCAGTCCGCCCGTGCCCTGCTCCTCCGAGCCCTCGGCGATCACCTTCACGTGGACCGGGACGCCGCCGTTCGCCTTCAGCGCGCGCAGCGCCAGCAGGTGCATGATGACACCGCCCTTGCAGTCGGCGGTCCCGCGCCCGTACCAGCGCCCGTCCCGCTCGGTCAGTTCGAACGGCGGGGTCGTCCAGCCGGCCTCGTCCAGCGGCGGCTGTACGTCGTAGTGGGCGTACAGCAGGACCGTCTTCGCGCCCTCCGGGCCCGGCAGGTAGCCGTAGACCGACTGCGTGCCGTCGGGGGTGTCGAGCAGGGCCACGTCCTGGAAACCCTCGGCGGCGAGCGCGTCCGCGACCCAGCGGGCGGCGCCCTCGCTCTCGCTCCTCGGGAACTGGTCGAAGTCCGCCACCGACCGGAAGGCCACCAGTTCGGTGAGTTCTTCCTTCGCCCTGGGCATCAACGAGGCGACGGTCTCGGCGACCGGATTCGACGACATGGGCACGCTCCTTGTGGGTGCGACGTTGTAGCGGTGAGTGCCGTAGATCCTCCCACAGCGGCCTTCGGCCGGGTCCGCCGTAGGATGCGGGAGACAGCAGGGGCAGGCGGCTTGATCGGGAGCAGTAGACCATCGTGAGCAGCGAGAACTCTTCGGCGGACGACGTACAGCAGGTGTGGGACGTCGTCGTGGTGGGCGCGGGACCCGCGGGCGCTTCGGCCGCGTATGCGGCGGCGGTCGCCGGGAGACGCGTGCTGTTGCTGGAGAAGGCGGAGCTGCCGCGGTACAAGACGTGCGGCGGCGGCATCATCGGCCCCTCGCGCGACGCCCTCCCGCCCGGCTTCGAGCTGCCGCTCAGGGACCGCGTGCACGCGGTGACCTTCTCGAACAACGGTCGTTTCACGCGCACCCGCCGGTCCAAGCAGATGCTCTTCGGGCTGATCAACCGGCCCGAGTTCGACCAGCAGCTCGTCGAGCACGCGCAGAAGGCGGGCGCCGAGCTGCGTACGGGTGTGACGGTCCAGCGGGTCGAGCAGCACGGTTCGGCGGTGCCCGACCGGCGCACGGTCGCCGTGCTCCTCCAGGGCGGCGAGGTCCTGCTCGCGCGGGCCGTGGTCGGCGCGGACGGCAGCGCCAGCCGCATAGGGGCGCACGTCGGGGTCAAGGTCGACCAGGTGGACCTCGGCCTGGAGGTGGAGATCCCGGTTCCGGAGACCGTAGCCGAGGACTGGAAGGGGCGGGTGCTCATCGACTGGGGCCCCATGCCCGGCAGTTACGGCTGGGTCTTCCCCAAGGGCGACACCCTGACGGTCGGGGTGATATCGGCGCGGGGCGAAGGCGCCGCGACGAAGCGGTACTTGGAGGAGTTCGTCGGGCGGCTGGGCCTCGCCGGCTTCGAACCGAGCATCTCCTCCGGGCACTTGACCCGCTGCCGGGCCGACGACTCGCCGCTCTCGCGCGGGCGGGTGCTGGTGTGCGGTGACGCGGCGGGGCTGCTGGAGCCGTGGACCCGCGAGGGCATCTCCTTCGCGCTGCGGTCCGGGCGGCTCGCGGGGGAGTGGGCGGTGCGGATCGCCGAGGCGCACGACGCCGTGGACACGCGCCGGCAGGCCCTCAACTACGCGTTCGCGGTCAAGGCCGGGCTCGGTGTGGAGATGAGCGTCGGCAAACGGCTGCTGACCGTGTTCGAGCGCCGCCCCGGCCTGTTCCACGCGGCGCTGACGAGCTTCCGCCCGGCCTGGAGGGCGTTCAAGGAGATCACGCAGGGTTCGACGTCGCTGGGCGAGATCGTCCGCACGTACCCGGTGGCCCAGCGGGCTCTGACCGCGCTGGACCGCCGTCCCGCCGCGACGGGCGACGAGGTCAGCCCGTCACAGTGATCTCGAAGACCGGGTGGTCGGGGGCGATGCGGCGCAGCTGGTCGTCCGGGGAGTCGGGGCCGACTCCGTTGAAGAAGACCCCGACCTCCGCCTTCCATCGCTCGAGGTAGGCGCGCAGGATCGGGCTCTTGTCGTCGTCGCCTACCTCGGTCGCGGTGAAGGTGTCCACGCGCTTGCCGAGGTGCAGTTCCCCGCCGCCCGCCGCGCGCATGTTGTGCGTCCACTGGACGTGGCCGCGGGGTGCGACCAGGTACTGCCTGCCGTCCAGGGTCAGCAGGTTGACCGGGGTGGTGCGCCACTGGCCGCTCTTGCGGCCGCGGACCGCGAGGACGCGGGAGCCCCAGACACTGACGCCGCGGCGGGTCAGCCAGCTCACGAGCCGGTTGAAGACGTTGACGGTGAACCAGCCGGGCTTGCGGACGTGCGTGGACATGGGCCCCCCTGGTGGGTGTGGAGCAGTGCTCTTATTTGTGAGCACTGCTCTCGCTCGGTGCTGCCAGTCTGCCCGAGGTCGGCGCTCCAAAGCAAGAGCACTGCTCTCTTTCTTGGATGCTGCTCTCGCTTGTGTGCGCCGATCTCGTTTGTGTGCACTGCTCCGCTTCCATGGCACACTGCCCCGCATGAGCACCACACACGGCGCCCGTGCCCGGGCCAGGATCGAAGTCACCGCGGCCATCAAGGACGAGGCCCGCAGACAGCTCGCGGCCGAGGGCGCCGACAGGCTCTCGCTGCGCGCCGTCGCCCGCGAGCTCGGCATGGTCTCCTCCGCGCTGTACCGCTACTTCCCCAGCCGTGACGACCTGCTGACCGCTCTCATCATCGACGCCTACGACTCCCTCGGCGAGGCCGCCGAGGCCGCCCACGAAACAGCCGCCGGCTCCGGCCCCCCGCAACGCTGGATCGCGGTGTGCGAGGCGGTGCGGCGCTGGGCGCTCGACCATCCGCACGAGTACGCCCTCATCTACGGATCGCCCGTGCCGGGCTACACCGCCCCCGACACCACCGTCCCGGCCGCCGCCCGCGTCGGTCTGCTGTTCTTCGGCATCGTGCGCGACGCCTACCGCGGCCTCGGCCTGGCCAGGCCCTCGCTGCCGGCCGAGCTGCGCCCGGAGGCCGAACGGATGGCCACCGACCTCGCGCCGGACCTGCCGCCCGAGACGGTGACGGCCCTCGTCGCGGCCTGGGCCCAGTTGTTCGGGCTGGTCGGCTTCGAGCTGTTCGGGCAGTTCAACCGAGTGGTGACGGACCGGGAGACGTTCTTCCGGCACGCGGCGGGGCAACTCGCCCACGGGGTGGGGCTGGTGTACCCGCAGCAGGGGTCTGCTTCCGAGAGCCCCACGTCTTAGCTTGTCGTTTAGGTTCGGCGTCGAACGGCATCTCGAACTCAACCGGCGTTTTCGTAGTGGGTTCAGAAACCTGCACACAAAGACCGGCTCTCCGGCTGGTGCGCCGAAACCCTCGCGTCCCGGGCCTGGCAGACCACCGGGCTCGAAGAACCGCCAACCGGCTGCCCGACACGACGTGGGCCGGGTCCTCGCCACCGGTGATGCCTACACACGCCCCACTCACCACAAGGTCGGCACCAAGCCTCGGCGCACAGAGTGACGGCGGTCCTCAGTGGGCCGTCGGCGGACACTCTGCGTCACGCGGTACCGCTTCAGCCTGTGGCGGTGTGGCTCCGGACTCGGACCACTGCGGAGCGAGGGGCTGGACGTCAGGCCTTCACGGGCGGGTGCTCGACCGCTCGACGGCGCTTCCAGTACGCGACGGTCAGTACGGCCAGGAGCGGCCCCCACAGGAGCAGCGGCGTGTAGCAGATGTGGAACAAGGGGTCGTTGGGAGAATCGTCGGGAGCCGCGTCGCCTCGGATCGTCTTGCCCATGATCTGGGTGACGAGGGTTAGGCAGCAGATGAACGTGAGGAGAGTGGCTCCGGTCGCGGCGGGGATGACCGCTGCCATGGTCGGGATCCGGCGGCCACGCAGGAACGGGATCCAGCGTGGAAACACCTCGCCCCAGCGGGCGATCAGACCGAACGCGGTGAAGGCGAGTACCTCGGACAGGGCCGAGAGGGCGACGATGTAGATCCGCTCGCCGACCGTGATTCCGTTGTCGAGCGCGGCCGGGAGCCTCCAGAGGCTGGAGGGCAGGACGGCCAGCAGCACGGCGTAGGGGACGAGCCGCATCCGCCGGGACACCCCGGCAACAGGCTCGTGGGCCTCCCGCCATGCCGCACGAAGTCGTCCGGGACGGGTGGCGGCGGGGTCTTCGGCGTACTGGAGCTGCGGCTGCATGTGCGGTCCTCGGCTCGGCGGGGCTCGGCTGCCCCGTTCGCTTATGAAGATCGCAGTCAAAGGGTCCGCCGCGGATCGCTCCGCGGATTGAACTCGCTCCGCCGCAAGGCGGATTGAACGGTGCGACCGAAGGAGGACGGCAGGGGCGGGCAGAAAAAGGAGGACGGCAGGGGCGCGCAGAAATGGGAGGCCGAGCCAAGGTGCGCGGCTGACGGCGGGACGGGCAACAAGCCCGAGACATCAAGGGGGTGCCTGTGGGGAAGGTATCGAAGCCTCCACCCGTGACTACCTGTCCCTCAGGGCAGCCTGCGGAGGCGCCGGCAAACCCGCCCGGGGGAACGACTACTCCGGGGCCGGTGACTCTCTGGGTGCCTGTCACGCAGCCTCTGCCGGCCCCCAGCAACCCGCTCGGCAGGCCTAGGCGTGTTGTGTTCGGTGTGATTCCTGGTCTGTGACCAGGGCTCTCAGGCCGCCGGAACCGGCGGGCCGGGCAGGAGCTCCGGATCCTGGCGGAGGACCCGGGTGTGCAGGGACCGCAGTCCGGGCCCCGGGTCCGTGCCCATCGCGTCGGCGAGCCGCCGCCGTGCCGCCTCGTACACGGTGAGCGCGTCCGACGGGCGGCCGGTGCGGTACAGAGCGAGCATCAGCAGTTCGGCCAGGCGTTCGCGCAGCGGATGGGCCGCGACGAGCCGGACGAGTTCGTGGACGTACTCGAAGGAGCGGCCGAGTGCGATCTCTCCCTCCAGCCGCGCTTCGAGGACCGTGAGCCGCTTCTCGGCCCAGCGGAGCCGTTCCGCGGTGAGGTACGGCGCGTGCAGGCCCTCGGCGAAGTCTCCGCGCCACAGCTCCTCGGCGCGGCGGGCCAGTTCGACCGCACGCCGCACCTCGCCGGCCTGCCGTGCCGCGAGCGCCTCGTCCACCAGCAGCCGGCGCTCCGCCAGATCGTCGGCGCGGACGCCGGTCAGCCGGTAACCGGAGCCGGTCCAGGACAGCTCAGGCCCGTCCCCGAGGGCCCGGCGCAGCCCGGAGACGTACTTCTGGACGAGGTTGCGCACATGCACCGGAGGCGCGCCGCCCCACACGGCCTCGACCAGACCGTCGTACGAGAGGGGGCGGCCCTCCTGGAGCAGCAGGACGGCGAACACCGCCCGCTGCTTGGGCGGGCCGAGCGGGATCTCGGTGCCGTCGCGCAACGCGCGCAGCGCGCCGAGCAGTTCCACGCGCACGGCGTGCGATGTCCCGGACGTCTGCTCAGCCATGCGTCGAGCGTATCCCGAGCCCCGCGTTCCAGTGGATCTTCCAGTGGGTCTTCCAGCGGCCGGACCGACGGTGTTCGCACCGAAGTCCGCCGCGACTTCGCCGAACCAGCTGAACTCGCTGAGAAAGGCCACCTCATGCTCACCCGGCTCGGCCGTCGGTCCGCGCGGTACAGCCGCGCCGTGCTGCTCGGCTTCCTCCTGCTCTTCCTCGGCCTCGGCGGCTACGGCGCCGGCGCCCAGGACGACCTCGACCTCTCCCGCTGGAGCTCCCCCGGCACGGAGTCGGTGCGTGCCGCCGACGAACTGCGCGACGGCTTCCGCACCGGCAATCCCAACCTCGCCCTCCTGGTCACGGCACGCGACGGCGACGTGGACAGCGCGCGCACCGAGCGGGCTGCGAGGCAACTCACCGACGAGGTCGAGCGGTTGCCCCGCGTCACGGACGTCACCGCCTACTGGGACGCCGACAGTCCCGCCCTGCGCGGCAAGGACGGCCGACGGGCCCTGATCCTCGTCCACCTGCAGGGCACCGCCACCGAGACCCGTGAGGAACTCGCCTCCCTCTCACCCCGGCTGGCCCGCACCACCGCCGACATCGAGGTCCGCGTGGGTGGCCAGGAGGAGATCTCCCGGCAGGTCGGCAGGCAGGCCCGCGCCGACTTCCTGCGCGCGGAGGCGTTCGCGCTGCCCGTCGTGCTGCTCCTGCTGATCCTCGTCTACCGGCGCACGGTCGCCGCCCTGCTGACCGTGGCGGTCGGGCTGTTCTCCGTCGTCGGCACGCTCGCCGGGCTGCGGGTGATCGCGCAGTTCACTCAGGTGTCGACGTTCGCCGCCAACCTCGCGCTGGTGCTCGGACTGGGACTGGGCGTCGATTACAGCCTGTTCATGATCAACCGGTACCGCGAGGAGCGGGCCGCCGGACACGACCAGCGGGCAGCCGTGCCCCGCGCCACCGCCGCCGCGGGACGCACGGTCCTCTTCAGCGGCGTCACCGTCGCGGTGTCGCTGTGCGCGCTGTTGGTGTTCCCGTTCTTCTTCCTGAGTTCGTTCGCCTACGCGGGTGTGCTCGTGGTGGTGACGGCGGTCGCCGGCGCGGTGCTGTTCCTGCCCGCCGCCCTCGCCCGCTGGGGGCACCGTGTGGAGCGTGCCTCCGCGCCCGCCTCCGGCTTCTGGCACCGCGCCGCGCTCACCGCCATGCGCCGCCCGTTACTCGCCGGCGCCGGAGTGCTGACCGTCCTGCTCGTCGCCGCCTCGCCCCTGCTCGGACTGCGCTTCGGCCTGCCCGACGAACGCACGCTGCCCGAGGGCACCTCCTCGCGCACCACCTCGGAGATCGTGCACCGGGAGTTCGCCGCCGAACCCACGGACACCGTCCAGGTCGTCCTCGGCGCACCCGCGGCCGAACCGGCCGGCACGCGCGCGTACGCCGCCGAACTCTCCCGCCTGCCCGGCGTGTTCCAGGTCGACGCGCCCGAAGGCGCCTACCAGGACGGCCGGCGCACCGGCCCGCCCGGCCAGGACCGGCTGACGGCGTCCGACGGACGGGTGCGTCTGGCCGTCGTACCCACCCAGCAGGCCCTGTACGGCGATGTGCCCGCGTTCGTCGAACGCGTCCGGCAGACCCCGGGTCCGGCGCCCGTCCTGGTCGGCGGCTACCCCGGCGAGACCACCGACTTCCGCTCCACCCTCCTGGACCGGCTCCCGTTCGCCGTGGGGATCGTGCTGGTGGCGACGTACGTGATCCTCTTCCTGATGACGAACAGCGTGCTGCTGCCGGTGAAGGCGACCGTGCTGAACCTGCTCAGCCTGTCGGTGATGTTCGGCTGCCTGGTGTGGGTCTTCCAGGACGGGCACCTGTCCGGACCGCTCGGCTTCACCCCCACCGGGTCGATCGAGCCGAGCATCCCGGTGCTGATGTTCTGCGTGGCCTACGGGCTGTCGATGGACTACGAGGTGTTCCTGCTGGCCCGGATCAAGGAGGAGCACGACCGCACCGGCGACACCCGGCGCGCGGTCGGCGAGGGCATCCGGCGCAGCGCCCCGCTGATCACGGCCGCGGCCGGGATCCTGGCGCTGTCCTTCCTGTCGTACGCCACCGGAGGGGTCGTCTTCCTCAAGGAACTCGGCATCGGCACGGCCCTGACGATCCTCGTCGACGCCACCCTGATCCGGGTCGTGCTGCTGCCGGTGACCATGCGGCTGGCCGGGCGGGCGAACTGGTGGGCGCCGCGGCGGCTGCGCCGGCTGCGGATCAGGGAGGGCGAGGCCGCCCCGGCGGACGACGTACTCCGCGGAGAGTACGCGTGATCACCACGCCTGGGTGACGCCCTCGCGGGCGGGCGGCGTCTAGCGTGGCCGGTATGGACGAGCAGCGTGTGCGGGGCGGTCCGCCGCAGTGGTGGCGGCACGGGCCTCCGTGGGGGGACCGGTGGGGGGAGGGAAAGCGGGCGCCCCGGTGGCCCTGGCGGTCCGCCGTCGTCGTCACGGTCTTCGTCCTCGTCGGCTCGAACTTCGCCGCTCATGGCCAGGAGGCGGAGCGCGCGGCCCTGGACCCCTCGGCGCGGGTGCTGCTGCTGGTGGCCGGGGCGCTGCTGCTGTGGCGCAAGCGGTATCCGGTGACCGTGGTCTTCGGCACGGCGGGCGCCGTCATGCTCTACCTGGCGGCCGGGTATCCGTACGGGCCGGTGCTCCTCACCGTCGCCGTGGCGTGCTTCAGCGCGATCGTCGCCGGGCATCGCTGGGCGGCGTGGGCGGCGATGGGAACGCTCTGGGCCGGGCACGTCGTGGTGGCGCACTGGCTCTACCAGTGGCTGCCGCCGTCGGGGGACTCCGCCGTCTCCTGGGGCGAGGAACTGGTCGTCGCCACCTGGGTGGTGGCGATCGCGGCGGTGTCGGAGCTGTTCCGGATCCGGCGCGAGCAGTGGGTCCGCGAGCGGGCCGAACGCGCCGAGGCGGCGCGGCGGCGGGCCGACGAGGAGCGGCTGCGGATCGCGCAGGAGCTGCACGACGTGCTCGCCCACAGCATCTCCGTGATCAACGTGCAGGCGGGGGTCGGCCTCGCGCTCCTCGACTCCGATCCCGAACAGGCCCGTACGGCGCTCACCACGATCAAGGCCAAGAGCAAGGAGGCGCTCGGCGAGGTGCGCCAAGTGCTCGACACGCTGCGCGCGCCCGGTGACGCGCCGCGCGCCCCCGCGCCCGGACTGGACCGGCTGTCCGAGCTGGTCGAGCAGGCGGCGAGCGCGGGCCTGACCGTCGACGTCGAGGGCGAGCCGCCGCGCCTCGCGCCCGGCACGGACCTGGCCGCCTTCCGGATCGTCCAGGAGGCCCTGACCAACGTCGTACGGCACTCGGGCTCGCGGCACGCGCGCGTGCACCTCGCACACGACTCGGACGTGCTGCGGCTGCGTGTCGACGACGACGGGCCCGCGACCGGCGCCGAGGCGGGCGGCAGCGGCAACGGGCTGGCCGGTATGCGGGAGCGGGCCGCCGCGCTGGGTGGCACCATCGAGGCCGGGCCCCGCCCGGACGGCGGTTTCCGGGTGCTCGCCGTACTGCCCCTGACGGCTTCCGCCGGCAAGTGAGCCGGAGACGAAACACCGAACCACCTGAGGAGGACCGGTGATCCGCGTACTGCTCGCCGACGACCAGTCACTGGTCCGGGCCGGGTTCCGGGCGCTGCTCGACGCACAGCCCGACATCGAGGTGGCCGCGGAGGCCGCCGACGGGGAGGAGGCCGTGCGCAGGATCCGCGAACTGCGGCCCGACGTCGTGCTGATGGACATCCGCATGCCCGCGCTCGACGGCCTGGCCGCGACCCGCCGGGTCACCGAGGACCCGCACCTCGGGGACGTCAAGGTGGTCATGCTCACCACCTTCGAGCTCGACGAGTACGTCTTCGAGGCGGTCCGCTCGGGCGCCTCGGGCTTCCTGGTCAAGGACACCGAGCCGGACGAACTCCTGCGCGCCGTACGGGCGGTGGTCGCGGGTGACGCGTTGCTCTCGCCGGGGGTGACGCGCCGCCTGATCGCCGAGTTCGCGGCCCGCTCCAAGGAACCCGCGGCGGCGGACGCGCTGGTCCGCCTCACCGAGCGGGAGCGGGAGGTGATGGCCCTGGTCGGCATCGGTCTGTCCAACGAGGAGATCGCCCGCCGCCTGGTCGTCAGCCCGCTCACCGCGAAGACCCACGTCAGTCGCACCATGGTGAAGCTGGGCGCCCGCGACCGGGCACAACTGGTCGTGCTCGCCTACGAGTCGGGGCTGGTCCGGCCGGGCTGGCTGGGCTGACCCGCCGAGCGGAACCGGACCAGCACACTGACGACCCGTGCGACGAAGAGGACGGGCGCCAGCACCAGTCCGGCGCGCAGCAGCAGGCTCTCCGGCGTGTCCGGGAGGTCGAAGAGCAGCGCGGGACCGGCCACGGCCCCGAAGACGACCGCCGCCGCGAAGGCCGCACTGCACAGCGCGTATCCGATCTCGACGGTGATCGCGTCGCGTTCGGCCTGGGTACGCCGTCCCCCGTGACTGGTCATACGGCGAGTCAAACAGGGAGGGCGCCGGTGGGCAAGCGGCCCGCCGGGCGCCCTCGGTGGGCGTTCGCCCTGCCCGGAGCGTGCGGCAGCTGCCGCCGACCGAATGTCCGTAGATCGTCTAGGGGGCAACGTCGGCGACGCCGTCTGCGGGTTTGTCGAGGACGTACGCGGTGTAGCGAGTGACGCGCCCGATGGCCCGGTGAGCTCGGACGACGGTGATGACCTCGTCCCAGTCCTGTGCGTCGAGTGTTCTGAGGCCGGGCCACCGCACGCACAGGGCCTGTCGGCCGGCCCGGGTGGACGCGGTGCCGACGAACAGGGCACAGAGTTGGGCTGCCCTGTGGAGTACGGGGGTGGTCCAGTCGAGGATCCGGCGCGTGGTGAAGCCCACGGCGGAAGCCATCAGCGGGTACCGCTCGTACGGTTCGATGTCGTCGAAGCGCCAGGTCCCGCGTACGAGGCCGTTCGGGTCGAGTGTCCCGATCGGCTGATCCGTGCGGGACGTGACATCCACAAGGACGAGCCGGCCTCCTGGGCGGAGCAGCCGGAAGCTTTCGCTCAGGAATGACCTACGGCCCTCATGGCCGAAGTGGAAGGCGGCCTCCAGGCAGTGCACTCGGTCGAAGGAACCATCCGTCAGCGGGATCTCCGCTGCCTGCTGCGGCAGAGCCGTGGCGTCGGCGACGGCGAAGTGCGCGCCGGAACAGCCGCCGAAGCGGCGACGTGCCTGATCGATCTGCGCGGGCTGGACGTCCACGCCCAGCGCCCGGCATCCCGCGGCGCCCAACCGCGCAGTGGTGTCACCGCGACCGCATCCGGCATCCAGGACGAGCTGTCCGGGCCGGGCGTCCAGCAACGCCAGCGACCGGCGAGCCAGTCGGCGCTGAAAGGGCACCGGCCCGGCCAGGACCACGAGCGGCAGGGTGGGCAGCGTGAAGTAGCCGATGTCGACCAGGCTGTCCCAGCCGAGGTGCCGCAGCACCCGGAAGAGCACACTGTCGTCGTTGTACGCACTCGCGAGGTCCCCGCTGTCACCCATCCCGCATCCTCCGTTCGGTGGGCACCCACGCTGGGCCCGCTGCCCGGGTCACCGCCCCGGCCTGCGCTTACACTGGGCCCGTAAGGGATGTTCGTGACGTACCGGAATCACGGTGCGCCATCAGCGGATGCTCGTGCCGGCCCCAGGTTCGCCGCGCGCGCTCTGCAGGGCGCTGATCGGCGGTATTGCGCCCGCCATCTGCACATGAGGGTAGAACTCATTCGAAGTCCGGAAAACCATAAAACGTACGCTTTTTCGATTGGCTGCGCTTCTCGCCTCGGCCCTGCGTTCCCTCCGCAGGTCACGCAGGGCGTCTTGATCGCGACTGGAGACGCTCCCTAGTCGCGTACGGCGACGCGCTCCGCCTCCTTCGGGGTGGACTTGGCGACCACGACGGACGGCTGCTCCCGCCGGGTCCGCAGGCCCGTGAGGGTGATCAGCAGGCCGGCGAGGGCGATGAGCGTCACGACCACCAGCCCGGGCCGGTAGCTGTCGAGGACGGCCTGCGGGGAGGCGTTGCCCTGCTCGGGTGCGTTCGCGGTCACCACCGCCGTCACCACGGCGAGGAAGATCGCGCCGCCCACCTGGACGGAGGTGTTGAGCAGCCCGGAGACCATGCCCTGCTCGTGCTCGTCGACGCCGTTGGTGGCCTGCACGTTGAGGGACGGGAAGGTCAGCGCGAAGCCCGAGCCGACCAGCAGCATCGTCGGCAGGATCACCGCCGCGTAGACCGGGTCGAGGTCGATGCGCAGGAACAGCACGTAGCCGGTCACCATCAGGACGAAGCCCAGCACCATCAGCCGGGCCGTGCCGAACCGGTCGATGACGGCCCCCACCTTCGTCGCGGACAGCGCCACCAGCGCGCCCGCCGGCAGGAAGGCCAGGGCCGTGTGCAGCGCCGACCAGCCGAGCAACTGCTGCATATAGAGGGTCACCAGGAACTGGAAGCCGATGTAGCTGCCGACGAACGTCAACGCGCCGAGCTGAGCGCGCACTTGCGGCCCCGAGCGCAGCACGCCGAGCCGGATGAGCGGGCTGGGGCTGCGCCGCTCGACGGCGACGAAGGCCGCCAGCAGGACGGCGACGGCGGCGAAGGACAGGACGGTCCGGGCCGACCCCCAGCCCACCTCGGGCGCCTCGACGACGGTGAAGACGAGCAACAGCATCGAGGCGGTGCCGAGGACGGCGCCCGGGATGTCGTAGCCGCCCTGGCCGCGCTCGCGCTCGGTGCGCGGAAGCAGCTTCAGGCCCACGAGCAGGGCGATCAGCGCGATGGGGGCGGGCAGGAGCATCGTGAGCCGCCAACTGGCCTCCGTGAGCAGGCCGGAGAAGACCAGGCCCATCGAGTAGCCGGTGGCGCCGCAGGTGGTGTAGATGGCCAGGGCGCGGTTGCGCAACGGGCCTTCGGGGAACGTCGTGGTGATGATCGACAGGCCGGCGGGGGCCGTGAAGGCCGCGCTCAGGCCCTTGATGAAGCGGCTGGCGATGAGCAAGGGCCCCGAGTCGACGAGACCGCCGAGCAGTGAGGCCAGCGCGAAGACTCCCAGCGCCACCAGGAAGACCTGGCGCCGGCCCAGCAGGTCGGCGGCGCGTCCGCCGAGGAGCAGCAGACCGCCGTAGCCGAGGATGTAGCCGCTGACGATCCATTGCAGCGCCGACGTCGACAGGCCGAGGTCGGCACCGATGGAGGGCAGCGCGACGCCGACCATGGACACGTCCAGGGCGTCCAGGAACATCGCGGCGCAGAGCACCAGCAGGGTGCCCCAGAGCCGGGGAGTCCAACGCCCGTCGGACGTGGGGGAGGAGAGCGGAGAGGTCATGCCGGAGAGATTACATGCGCATGCATGGGATGCAAGTGCATTTAATTCAGGTGCAACGATCCCGGTTCTCTGTTACGGTGCGGCGCATGGCGGCGAAGCAGGCCGAGCAGGCGCTCGTGGAACAGTGGCGAGACATTCTGGCGCTGCACGCGCGAACACAGTGTGAACTCGACCGGGCTCTGCACGAACACGGCCTGTGCGCCAGCGACTTCGAGGTGCTCGACGTCCTCGCCGGGTGCCGGGCGGGGAAGGGCACTCCCTCCTATCGCGTCCAGGAGATCTCCGAGCGGGTCCATCTGAGCCAGAGCGCGCTGTCGCGGCTGATCGCCCGGCTGGAGAAGGAAGGGCTCGTCGAGCGCTGCATGTGTCCGGAGGACCGGCGGGGTGTTCGCGTGGCTCTCACGGCGAAGGGGCGCACGCTGCACGGTGAGGTGCTGCCCGTGCAGCGTGCGGTGCTGGCGCGGGTGCTGGCGGACGGCTAGGGCCTGTCGACCGGGTGAGGTCGCAGGGAATCGACGGCACCTCTTCAGCCCCGCGTCCGCGATCTGATCCGAACGACAAGGCTCTGGCCCGGTCAGATCCCTGATGTCTCCCGCCACAGCTCGGCGAGCGCCTGGTCGCCCGTGACCGACGGCAGGGGAGCCCGGTTCCACAGCGCCAGGTACAACCGCTCGGCCGGGCCGGACAGTTCGCACTCGGCGTCGCCGGTGGCGCCCCGCGTGGTCACGGGCGGCTCGGATGACAGATGTACGGTCCACACCGCGCCGGTGTCGTCCGTGCGCACCCGCAGGACGCGCGGCTCGTCCGTGCGCACCCGGCTCCTGGAGCGGGCGTGGAAGCCGCGCAGCAGTTCGTCGATGCCGTCGGTCGCGAAGTCCGGGGTGACGGCCGTGATGCCGGCTCCTCGTGCGGACTCCGCGTCGACCCGGTGCACCGCCGTCTCGTGTGCCTGCCGCCGGGTCCAGAAGGCCAGCGGGGACGGCGCGGGCAGGAAGGCGAAGCACTCCACGTCGGGCGCGGCACCGGCCAGCGTGTCGACGAGGCGGCGGTGGCTGTCGCGGTACCAGGCCACGAGCTCCGCGCCGTCGAGGTCCGGGGCGTCATCCAGCGGGCGGCGCTCGGTGTACCGCTCGGCGACGTACGACGCGGCCCAGCGGTGCACCGCGCCCGTGTGCCGCAGCAGATCGCGCACGTGCCACTCCGGGCACGTCGGTACCTTGGCGTCCGTCCCGGCCTCCTCGGCTGCCGCGGCCAGCAGCCGGCCCTGTGTGTCCAGCGTTTGAAGGAACTCAGCGGTCTCCATTTGCGCGAGTCTGCCGTATGGAGCGCGCTCCAAGCGCCGGAATTTCCCGCGGGAAGCTACGGCAGCGGTGTACCGCCCGTTGCGTTGACGATCTCGGCGGTGATGTACGACGCGTCCTGCGAGGCGAGGAAGACGTACGCCGGAGCCATCTCGGCCGGCTGCGCGGGCCGCCCGATGGGCGCCTGCTTGCCGAACTTCCGGGTGTCCGGCATCGTCGCCGGGATGAGCGGCGTCCACACCGGGCCGGGCGCCACGGCGTTGACGCGGACGCCCTTGTCGATCACCATCTGCGCCAGTCCCTGCGTGAAGGTGACGATCGCGCCCTTGGTCGTCGCGTAGTCCAGTAGATGCGGACTGGGCTTGTAGGCCTGTACCGACGTGGAGTTGATGATGCTGCCGCCCTCCGGGATGTGCGGCAGGGCCAGCTTGCACAGCCAGAACATGCCGTACAGGTTGGTGCGCAGCACCCGGTCGAACTGCTCGGTGGAGATCGCCTCGATACCGTCGGGCTGCGACATCTGGTACGCCGCGTTGTTCACCAGGACGTCGATCCGGCCGAACTCCGCGACGGCACGGTCGATCAGCGCTCGGCAGTTCTCCTCCTCCCGTACGTCGCACGAGACGGGTACGGCACGCCGCCCGGCTTCCTCGACCAGCCGGGCGGTCTCGGCGGCGTCGTCCTTCTCGTCGTCCAGGTGGGTGAAGATCACGTCGGCTCCCTCCCGGGCGAACGCCAGGGCGACCGCGCGGCCGATCCCGGAGTCCCCGCCGGTGATCACGGCCTTGCGGTCGGTCAGCCGGCCGCTGCCCCGGTAGGACTCCTCACCGTGGTCCGGGGGCGGGTCCATGGGGCCGGTCCAGCCCGGGTGCGGCTGGTCCTGGGAGGGAAACTCCGGGGTGGGGTGCTGGGTGCCGGGGTGCTGCTGATCAGTCACGGGTCTGCCTCCTTGTTCATGGCGTACGGCCCGGTGATCACAACGGGCGAGGCCCCGGGTACCCCGAACATGCGACCGGTGTTCATCCGGGCGGCGAGTTCTGTACCTGGGCGGCCGCCAGCCAGGGGCAGCGCATGGGGGTGTCGGCGCGGGGTGTCGTGGAACGTCTCCGCGGCGGCGGTCACGGCTTCCCGCCAGGTCAGACCTTCCAGCTCCCCGGGCCGGATGCCGACCTCGCCCAGGATTCTGTCGGCGACGAGGGCGAGGAGTTCGTCCTTGCCGTTGAAGTGGCGGTAGAGCGTAGCCGTGCCGGAGTCCAGGGTGTCGGTGAGCATGCTCAGGGTCGGTGCCTGGATCCCGACTTCGTCGATGAGTTTCAGGGCCGTGTCGATGATCCGGCCGACGTCCATCATCCTCTCAGCGGCCGGTCTCCGCATCGTGCGTCGAGAAAGGGCACGTTTCGGCTCCACAGCAGCCGTGACCATTCATGCCTGTTCTGGCCCTCACGTGAGGATCGCGGGCCGTCGGGCGACCCCAGCGCCCTCGCTCCTTCGATGCTGGTGGTCGAGGGCGCAGCGCTCGGCTTGCCCGTGGAAGGATCAGCGCGCTGTGGCGCGGCGCGTCGCGAAGCCGATGATCGCGGCCACGGCGGCAAGGATCGCCACGCTGGTGAGCGCGGCCGGGAGGGAGAACCAGTCCGCCATGAACCCGATGGCGGGCGGCCCCAGCAGCATGCCGCCGTAGCCCAGCGTGGAGGCCGTGGCGACTCCGCTGGGGCCGGCGAGTGCGCCCGCGCGTTCGACGGCCACGGGGAAGAGGTTCGCGAGGCCGATTCCCGTGACCGCGTACCCGAGCAGGGCCGCCCACAGGGCGGGGGTGAGCGAGCCGAGCAGCATCCCGGCCGCAGCCGTGGCGCCGCCCGCCACGACGGTCCGGGTCCGCCCCAGACGTTCCAGGAGCGTCGTGCCGGTCAGGCGGCCCACCGTCATGGCGAGCGCGAAGCAGGAGTAGCCGATGGCCGCGGCACCCGGCGAGGCGTCCAGGTCCTCTTCGAGGTGCAGGGCGCCCCAGTCGGCCAGCGCCCCCTCGCCGTACGCGGTGCATCCCGCGATCAGGCCGAAGACGAGCACGAGCCCCCGGGTGCGGCCGTCCAGCCGGCGCGGGGCGTCCTTCGCGGGCTGTTTCCGATCCGGCGGCACCGGCGGCTCGTGCCGCAGGAGCGTGGGGCCCGCCGCGACCGTCACGAGCAGTCCGATGACGGTGAGCAGCAGCAGGTGCCGGGTGGGGGAGAGGGCCCCCGCGACCAGGGCGCCCAGCCCTGCGCCGATCATGCCGCCCAGGCTGAACGCGGCGTGGAAGCTCGGCATGATCGGCCGCCGCATCGCGGCCACGAGGTCCACGGCGGCGCTGTTGAAGGCCACGTTGATCCCGCCGTACGCGGCGCCGAAGACCAGCAGGACGAGGCCGAGTGCGAGGGCCGAGTGGGTCAGCGGGGGCAGGGCGACGCTGAGGGAGAGGAGGACGGCGCAGGCGACGGTGACCCGGTGGTTGCCGTAGCGGCGGCACAGGCGGCCCGTGAGGATCATGGTGACGACGGCTCCGGCGGAGACGCCCAGGAGGGCGAGACCGAGGGCGCTGGCGGAGGCGTCGGTCTGGTCCTTGATGGCGGGGATGCGCACGACCCAGCCGGCGAAGACGAAGCCGTCGAGGGCGAAGAAGACGGTGATCGCTGTGCGGAGTCGGGTGAGGGAGTTGCCGTTGCCCGGCACGGCGCTGTGCGTACGGGGTTTGTTTATTTGCGGCACAAACTCAGGCTAGGTGGGTGCGGGTGCCACGACAAGGTGCGACGCCGGAACGAGAAGGTGCGACGCTGGGACGAGAGCCATCCGCCGAGGGAACTCGGGAGCGTACATGGGACGTGATGTGCCGGCCCTGGTGTTCACACGGGAGGACCGTCGTCGGTACCGGGCCAAGATGCAGACCGACCTCGAAGTGCTGGCCCGGATGCTGCGCGAGTCCAGCTTCGAGAGCGAGCGTCCCCGGGTCGGGCTGGAGATCGAGCTCAATCTGGTGGACGACCACGGGCTGCCCGCGATGCGCAACACCGACGTGCTCCGGGCGATCGCCGACCCCGCCTGGTCGAGCGAGCTGGGCCGCTTCAACCTGGAGATCGACATCCCCCCGCGGGAGCTGACGACCGGGGGCCCCGGCGCCTGGGAGCAGACGATCCGGGACGCCCTGAACCACGCCGAGGACCGCGCCTCGGCCGTCGGCGCGCACCTGATCATGGTCGGCATCCTGCCCACCCTGGACGAGGCGGACGTCAGCGAGTCCGCCCTCTCCGGCGACCCGCGGTACCGGCTGCTCAACGAGCAGATCTTCGCGGCCCGCGGCGAGGACCTGCGGATCGGGATCGACGGCGTGGAGCGCCTGTCGACGTACGCCGACACCATCACTCCCGAGGCTGCCTGCACCAGCACCCAGTTCCATCTCCAGGTCGCCCCCAAGCAGTTCGCGGACTACTGGAACGCGGCCCAGGCCATCGCGGGCGTGCAGATCGCCCTCGCGGCGAACTCGCCCTTTCTGTTCGGCAAGGAGCTGTGGCGCGAGACCCGCATCCCCCTGTTCGAGCAGGCCACCGACACCCGCCCCGAGGAGATCAAGGCGCAGGGCGTACGGCCCCGGGTGTGGTTCGGGGAGCGGTGGATCACCAGCGTCTTCGATCTTTTCGAGGAGAACGTGCGCTACTTCCCGGCCCTGCTGCCGCTGTGCGACGACGAGGACCCGCAGCAGGCGCTCGACCGCGGCGGCGTCCCGCAACTGGGCGAACTGACCCTGCACAACGGCACGATCTACCGCTGGAACCGCCCCGTCTACGCCGTCACCGAGAGCGGCCCGCATCTGCGCATCGAGAACCGGGTGCTGCCCGCGGGCCCCACCGTGGCCGACATCATCGCCAACGGCGCCTTCTACTACGGCCTCACCCGCGCCCTGGTCGACGAGGACCGGCCGGTGTGGACGCGGATGTCCTTCTCGGTCGCCGAGGAGAACCTGCACACCGCGGCTCGCGACGGCATCGACGCCCGCCTGTACTGGCCCGGCACGGGTGAAGTACCGGTCACGGAACTGGTGTTGCGGCGTCTGCTGCCGCTGGCCCACCGGGGACTGGAGCTGGCCGGCATGGACGCGGCCTGGCGCGAACCCCTGCTGGGCATCGTGGAGCAGCGCTGTGTCACCGCCCGCAACGGCGCCCTGTGGCAGGCGGAGACCGTCCATCATCTGGAGAAGGCCGGCGTCTCCGACCGGCGTGAGGCGCTTCGGCAGATGACCACGACGTACATGGACTACATGCACATGAACGCACCCGCGCACACGTGGCCCGTGGACTGACCGCCGCGACATCGCCGGGTCAGACGGGGCGGGGTGCGGCCTGGCCTCCCCACTCCTCGGCGGCCGTCAGCGGGACGGGAGCGGGCGGCTCCGCCGACGTCGTCAGTTCGACCCGCCGTCCCTCGGCAGACGAACGCAGGAGCGCGGTCATCGTCTCCAGTACGTGCAGGGCGAGTTCGGCGTTCGCGCGCGGTGCCCGCTGCCCGTCGGCGGCGATGAAGTCGAGCAGCCCGACCCCCCGTGCGGCGTCGACGTAGCCCGCGGAGGGCGGGAGCGTGCGCCACTGTGTGTCGCCGAGTTCGAAGAGCCGTACGTCGCCGTCGAAGCGGTTCGGGTCCGGGACGGCGAGGGTTCCCAGCTCGCCGTGGACCTCGATCGGGGACGCCGTGGTGGCCACCCCGTCGAAGCTCGTCGTGATCGTCGTCAGCGTCCCGTCCACATGCTCCAGCACACCGGAGACATGGCTGTCCACCTCCACCGGTATCCGCTCTCCCGTACGCGGACCGGAACCGATGACCCGCTCGGCGCGCATCCGGCTGGACGCCCCCGTCACGGCCCGCACCGGACCCAGCAGGTGAACAAGGGAGGCGAGGTAGTACGGCCCCATGTCCAGCAGGGGACCGCCGCCCTCGGTGTAGTAGAAGTCGGGGTGCGGATGCCAGCGTTCGTGGCCCGGGGTGATCATCACGGCCGAGGCGAACAGGGGGCGTCCGATGCTCCCCGCCGCCAAAGCCGCCCGCGCCGTCTGGACCCCGGTGCCCAGCACGGTGTCCGGCGCGCACCCCACCCCGACGCCCGCCTGCGCGGCCGCCGCCATGACGGCGTGGGCGTCGGCGAGCGTGGCGGCGAGCGGCTTCTCCCCGTAGACGTTCTTGTCGTGGCCGATGGCGCCGAGGGCGATTCCGGCGTGCGCGCCGGGGGTGGTGAGGTTCAGCACCGTGTCCACGTCCGGGCTGCTCAGCAGCTCCTCGACGGTCAGGGCCCGGACGCCGGGCAGTTCGGCGGCGACCGCGGCCGAACGCGAGGCGTCGAGGTCGGCGACCGCGGTCACCCGCACGGCGGAACGGCCGGCGAGCGTGTCCAGGTACGCGCGGGAGATGACGCCGAGCCCTACGACGCCGATGCGGTGCGCGTCGCCCACAGCATGCCCCTCTCGATGATGGTGCGGACGTCGG
The DNA here is from genome assembly GCF_055585925.1 of Streptomyces sp. NPDC052064. Taxonomy (NCBI): domain Bacteria; kingdom Bacillati; phylum Actinomycetota; class Actinomycetes; order Kitasatosporales; family Streptomycetaceae; genus Streptomyces; species Streptomyces sp. NPDC052064. Next base: position 143,828 of record NZ_JBVJJE010000014.1, on the reverse strand, counting down.
GTTTCTCGAGCACGTCGAGGCTGTGCCCCGGCGTCGTCACCACGATCCGCCCGGCACCCCACCGGCGGGTCCACACCGCCGGCGAGGTGACCGGCCGGTGCCAGGGCTCCCACGGCCGGGTGGGGTGCGTGGTGGTGGCCAGGACGTCGATGAGGTCGTCGTGGAGCACCCAGTACTGCTCGGTGTGCAGCTCGAAGTCCTCGATGCCCGCGGTGACGGGGTGTTCGCGGCCGGCTTCGGTGAGGGTGATGGTGTGCGGGAGGAAGTTGTCCTCCGGCCCGCCCCGGCGCTCGCACGGTTCCTTGCCCGGGTGCGTGGCGAACTGCCCTCCCACCAGGTGGAGATAGTCGGAGGAGGCGCGGAACGAGTCGGCGATGCCGCCGTGCCAGCCGGTGAACCCGGTGCCGGCCACGACCGCCGAACTGAGCCCCGCGAGCTGCTCGCGCGTGATCTCCGACATCGTGACGCACTGCACGATCAGGTCGGTGCCGGCCATCTCGGCGGCGTCGGCGTAGACGTCGGTCGACTCCTCGACCCGGACGGCGTATCCGTTGCTCCGCAGGAAGGGCAGGAACAGTTCCGTCGTCTCGACCGGCTGGTGCCCTTCCCAGCCGCCTCGGACCACCAGGGCTTTCTTCAACGTCATCGTGATCTCACTATGCGCCGGGCGTCCGCGCTCACGAAAGAGGGCCGGGCCTCACGAAAATTTCGCTGTCGAGGCTCGCGCGCCGACCGTCCAACAGGCCGCGGTGAAGCGGACTTCCGAGCCGTGCACGAAGGGATCGAAGGCGGCACGGACCGTCTCGACGACCCGCCCGCGGGTCTGCTCGTCCACCTCGGGCAGGTGCATGCCGACCGGACCGAGCCGGGTGAAGTAGTGGACCAGTTCCTTCTCGGGCAGGGTGCAGACCACGTCGACCGGCCGGATGTCGATCCCGGCCCAGCCGCTCTCGGTGAGGATGCGCCGGACCTTGTCCGGATCCGCGAAGGCGAACTGTCCCGGTTCGTCCGGCCTGCGGACGGGCAGGTCCGGGAGCAGCGGTGCGGCGGCGCGCTGGGCCGTCGTCATGAACGGGTTCTCGGCCGGATCGCGCCAGACGACGAACCGCAGCGCGGCCTCGTCCCGGGCCGCGCGCCGGAGGTTGGCGAAGGCCCGGACGGAATCGCGGAAGAACATGACGCCGAACCGCGAGATGACGGCGTCGAAGGTGCCGGGGTCGAAGGGGTGGTCCTGGGCGTCGGCGCAGAGGAAGGACGCCGGTACGTCCTCCTGTCCGGCGTACTCCCGGGCGGTGGTGATCATCGCCTCGGAGATGTCGACGCCGACACAGCGACCGGCCGGGCCGAGCCGTCGCGCGACGGCCAGTGTGATACCGCCCGTACCGCAGCCGACCTCGAGCACGTGCCGCGCCCGCTCGGCGGCGACGGCATCGACGAGGAGCTCCTCGAAGGGCCTGAACATCTCGTCCAGCACACCCTTCAGATCGCCCCAGGCGTGCCCGGCGCGCCCCTTCCAGCGGGCTGCCTGCTCGTCGTCGGCCCTGCGCGCAGCGTCCATGGCTGTCTCTCCTTCTTCTGGTTGCCTTCGTCGTACCGGGATGACAGCGTTGTACTTCAAGTCGACTTGAGGTCAAGGCAATGACAGAGCTGGACATCGCCGAAGTGGCGCACCGCGCCGGGGTTCCGGCCTCCACACTGCGCTTCTACGAGGAGAAGGGGCTGATCTCCTCGACGGGCCGGCGAGGCCTGCGCCGCCAGTACGACTCCGGCGTGCTGGAGCGGCTGGCGCTGATCGCGCTGGGGCGGACAGCCGGGTTCTCGCTCGACGAGATCGCGCACATGCTCGCGCCGGACGGGCGGCCGCGGATCGACCGGCAGATGCTGGCGGCCAAGGCGGACGAACTCGACCACAGGATCCGCGAACTGGGCGTACTGCGCGACTCCCTGCGGCATGCCGCCGCGTGCCCCGCGCCGAGCCACATGGAGTGCCCCACCTTCCGCCGCCTCCTCGACGCCGCGGCGTCCGGCGGTGTAGCGGCGCCGGGAAGGCGGGTTCCCGGCAGGTAAAGGGGCCGTCGGCGCTCTTGGTCCAATCGTGGTTCGTGCTTTGCCCGATTCCCGGTGTCCCGTGCCTAGCCTCGGCTGCGAACTTCGGGAGGCCGCAGTGCTGAAGACCGTGAAAGGGCAGGCAGCGGGTCTGACGAAAGACCAGCGCAACGCCTTCGTAGCCGCTTATCTCGGCTGGGCGATGGACGCGTTCGACTATTTCCTGGTCGTGCTCGTCTACAGCGAGATAGCCGACGATTTCCATGTCTCCCTGACCGACATGGCCTTCCTCACCACCGCCACGCTGGTGATGCGGCCCATCGGCGCGCTGCTGTTCGGCATGTGGGCGGACCGCCGCGGCCGCCGCGTCCCGCTCATGGTGGACGTCGTCTTCTACTCGATCGTCGGATTCGCGTGCGCCTTCGCTCCCAACTACACCGTGCTGCTGGTGCTGCGCCTGCTCTACGGCATCGGCATGGGCGGCGAGTGGGGCCTGGGAGCGGCCCTGGCCATGGAGAAGATCCCGGCCTCCAGGCGTGGCTTCTGGTCGGGCCTGTTGCAGAGCGGCTATTCGCTGGGGTACCTGCTGGCCGCCGTGGCGTTCTTCGTCATCGAGCCGTTCTTCGGCTGGCGGGGACTGTTCGCCTTCAGCCTGCTGCCCGCACTGGTCGCGCTGTGGGTGCGCAGCCGGGTGGAGGAGAGCGAGGTGTGGGAGAAGAGCGTCCGGCTCAACCGCACCCCCGCGTACCAGGTGTTCAAGAACCCGGCGGTGCTGCGGCGCTTCGTCTACCTGGTCGCGCTGATGACCGCCTTCAACTGGATGTCGCACGGCACGCAGGACATCTACCCGACCTTCGTGAAGAAGGGCCTGGACCTGTCCGCGAACACCTCGATCGCGATCGCCGTCGTCTACAACATCGGCGCCATGATCGGCGGTGTGCTGCTCGGTGCGTACTCCGAGCGGCTGGGCCGCCGCCGGACGATCATGATCGCGGCGGCCGGGGGTCTGGTCGTGGTGCCGTTCTTCGTGCTGTCCACGACCGTCGGATGGCTGATGCTGTCGTCCTTCCTGATGCAGGTGTGCGTGCAGGGGGCCTGGGGCGTGATCCCGGCCCATCTGACCGAGATGAGCCCGGATGCCGTCCGGGGCTTCTACCCGGGCGTCACCTACCAGCTCGGCAACCTGATCGCAGCGCTGAACCTGCCGATCCAGGAGGCCCTCGCCGAACGCCACGGGTATCCGTCGGCGATGGCGTGGACCGTCGTGCCCACCCTGGCCGTGGTGATCCTGCTGAGCGCGATCGGCAAGGAGGCCAAGGGGATCCGCTTCGGAAGCAGCGGGCCACAGGCGCCGAGCACGGCGGCGACGGGCACGGCCCAGCCCTGACCGACAGTGCGCGGCTCACGCCGGCGAGGCGCCGGCGCCGTGCAAGCTCCCGGCGCCGTGCCGGCCGCCGACGCCGTGCGGGGCTCTGGCGTCGCGTACGTCCCGAGCGCCGGGCGAGCCTTCAGCGCGGCGCGGGGCTCTGGCGCCGCGTAAGCCCCGGTGTCGGGCGAGGCCTCAGCGGCGCATAGCCCCCGCTGCCGCGCAAGCCCTACCCGTCGCCGCCACCCGGCCCCACTGCCGCCGCCTCCGGCGTCGTCGTCACCGTCGTCACCCCCCGCGCCCGCAGCTCCCCGAGCACGCTCGGGTCGGCCGCTCCGCCACGACCTCGAAACCGGCGACGGCCACTGCCTGACCAACAACTCCCGCGACGGCCTCAACCGCGAGCTGTCCTATCCCTCCCTCGCCCGGACACCGGACGGCACGCTCCACGTCGCCTGCACCCACCACCGCCGCACCATCAAGCACATCCGTCTGGACGGCGACTGGCTGAAGAGGGAATTCCCGGCCTGACCCGGCCCGCGCTCCTAGAGTGATCCCCATCCGACCGGAAGCACCGGAAACACCGGAAACAGGGGGCAACACATGAGCGAGGACACCCGCGACGCGGCACGCGCGATCATCGACCGGAACCTGTACATGGTGCTGGCCACCGTCGGCGCGGACGGCGCCCCTTGGGCCTCACCGGTCTTCTACTCCACCGAGGACGGACGGGACTTGTACTGGGTCTCGTCCCCCGAGGTCACGCACTCCCGCAACATCGCCCACGAGCCCCGGATCGGCATCGTCCTCCACGACTCCCGGGCCCCGGTGGGCACCGCGAGCCCCCTCGCCCTGTACCTGAAGGCCACGGCGGAGGAACTCCAGGGAGAGGAGGCGTTGGAGGGCCTGCGGGTGATTCCCGGCCCCGCCGGACGCGGCGGCCGCTCCCTCGGCCCGGATGAGGTGCGCCCGCCCGCGCCGTGGCGGGTGTACCGGGCCCGGGTCAGCGAGTACTCGATGATCTGCCTCCGCGGCGAGGGACGCTGCGCCGAACACGGACTGGACTACGAACACCGCACCACAGTCCGCCTCTGACCGAGCGTCACACAGCGTCCGAACCCCTCACTCCTCGCGTTTTGGAACAGCACTTCTCCTGCGCTGCATCAGCGCTGTACGGGCGTTAACCGGCCTCCCACGACAGTTGGATCACCGCTCCCGGCAGGGAGACGGAGACCGAAAGGGACGGCCACATGGGTACCGCCAGGACACCGCAGCGCAGGGCCATACTCACCGGTGGGCTGGCTGCCACCGCAGCCATGCTCACCGCCTGTTCGTCGAACTCGGACAGCACGAACGCGGGGAAGACGTCGGCCGTGGGCGCGGCGAAGACCCCCTCACCCTCGCCCGCGGCGGGCCCGCGACCTGACTCGCCCTCGGCGGCGTTCGCGCGGCTGATGGACGGCAACAAGCGCTGGGTGGACGGAAAGCTCCAGCACCCCGACCGCGACCCGCAGCGGCGCGAGTTCGTCGCCGAGGCACAGGACCCCTACGGCGTCATCCTCTCCTGCATCGACTCCCGCGTCCCGCCGGAGCTCGTCTTCGACACGGGCCTCGGCGACCTGTTCGTGATGCGCACCGGCGGGCAGGTCGTGGGACCGGTGGTCGTCGGCTCCGTGGAGTACGGGCCGATGACATCCGGCACCCCGCTGATCGTGGTCCTCGGACACCAGCGCTGCGGTGCGATCAAGGCGGCCTACGAGGCGATGCGCGACGGCAAGAAGCTGCCAGGCAACCTCCAGGCGATCTCCGACGCCCTGCGGCCGGCCTACCGGGAGACCACCAGGGGGAAGCACGCCGACCCGGTCGACGCCATGGTGCGGATCCACATCAACCAGACCGCCGCCGAGCTGCGGACCAACCGGGACCTCGCCCCGCTCGTGAAGAAGGGCGACCTGGCCGTCGTCAGCGCCTACTACTCGCTCGACACCGGCCGGGTGGAAGTCCTCAGCGGCGCGCCCTCCGCCTGACCCGGAGACAACGACGACCGGGCGGGAAAAACGTTCCACGCCCGGTCACGTTATACTTGCGGCGCCCAAGAAGACCACGGTCGTGCCTGGTCGCACGGCTGCAACAGCGAGGGGGTGGACGCCGTTCCGGCACGCCCCGCCCGCATCCAGGACGTCGCGGCCGCCGCCGGCGTCTCGGTGTCCACCGTGTCGAACGTGCTCAACCGGCCCGAGCGCGTCACCGCACAGACCGCCGAGCGCGTCCGCATCGCGGTCGCCGCGCTCGACTACGTCCCCCACCCGGGAGCCGCCGGCCTGCGCACCGGGCGGGCCTCCGCCATCGGACTGGTGCTGCCCGACGTGACCAACTCCTTCTACGCGCGCATCGCACGGGGCGCCGCGGACGCGGCCTACGACCACGGCTACTCCCTCGTCCTCTGCCACAGCGGGGACGCCCCGGAACGGGAGCAGGGCTACTTCAGCATGCTCGTCGAGCAGCGGGCCGTCGGCGTCGTCGTCGTGCCGCTCGGCGCCGACCCGGGCCGGCTCGCCCGGCTGCGCGAGCGGGGCATCCCGCTCGTCCTGGCCGACCGCGCGATGCCGGACCGCGAGGGCTGCTCGGCCTCCGTCGACGACATCGCCGGCGGCCGGATCGCCGTACAGCACCTCCTCGACCGCGGGTCGCGCGACATCCTCGTCGTCAACGGCGAGCGCGGCATACGCCAGTGCGCCGACCGCTACCAGGGCGCCCGGCAGGCCGTGCGCAGCCGGCGCGAGGCACGGCTGGACCAGGTCGTCGCCGAGCGGATGACCGTCGCGTACGGCACGCAGATCGCGCACGACCTCGGGGAACTGCCCGACGGGGTCTTCTGCACCAACGACTTCCTCGCCGCGGGCCTGTGCCGCGGGCTGACCGACCGGGGCGTCCGCATCCCCGAGGACGTACAGGTCGTCGGCTACGGCGACCTCGACATCGCGAGCTTCGGCGCCACCACCCTCACGACGGTGCGGCAGCCGGTCGAGGACCTCGGCCGGGCGGCCGTGGAGATGCTCCTCGACGAGATCGAGGCCCGCGCGGACCACGTCCACGAGACCCGCGTCTTCGCCCCCGGCCTCGTCCTGCGCGACTCCACCCGACCGCCCGTCGGCGACTAGACCCCGCCGCCTGAGGCGGACGGGATCCGCAGCGTCACCGGCCCCAGCAGCCCCGACGACAGCTGGGAGTCGAACGCCCAGGCCGTCGGCGTGGCTTCCGCGAGATACGGCGCCAGCGTGCCCCGGACGATCACCTCCAGCCGGACGGTACGCCCGGCCGCACCGCGCAACGGGAAACGGTACGGCGCGCAGAACGCCTCACCGGCCGGCTCCCCGTCGACCGACACCTCCACGCTGCCCCGCACCCGCCCGAGATCCAGCACGGGATCGGGCCCCGACGGCACCTCCAGCGCCCGCGCGTACGTCACGCCTCCGCTCCAACTGCCCAGCCCCAGATCCCGCCAGTCCCCCAGGGGCAGCGGTGCCGGTACGGCACGCACGCGTACCGGCCCCCGCCAGGCGGAGCCGCCCCGCAGGACCGCCGTGGGTTCCGTGACCACCTCGACCGGTGTGGGCTCCGGAAGTGGTTGGCGGAGTGTCAGCCGGTCGCCGTCCAGGGGCAGTTCCGGACCGACCCCGATGCTCACGCTCGCGCGAAGCACCAACGGCAGGTCCAGCGACACCGTTCCCGCCGGCACGGTGAACCGGAAGCGCTGCGCCGTCGCGTGGACCTCGTCGGTGGACCGCGACGACCATACGGTGCCGCCGAGCACCGGCCGGCCGGTGAGCCACCCGGTGTCCGGCAGCGGGTGCGGCCGTACCGCGGCGTGGCAGTGCTGCACCTCGCCCCGCCTGCGGTCGTCCTCGACGGTCCGCCCCCGCCGGCCGCCCGACTCGGCCTCCCAGCCGGCGCCGCTGACCAGGGCCGTCACCCTCCCCCCGGAACGCACCACCAGGTCGACGAACACCGCGTCCCGGGCGTCGGCACTGTCGGCCACGACCTCCAGGGTGTGCTCGCCCGCCCCGAGCACCGGTTCGTGGCGGAAGAACATCGGCACGGCGCCCCAGTCCGCCTCGTAGTACTCCACCTTCTCCTGCCGCGCCACGACCTCCCCGTCGAGCAGCACGGTGACAGCCGAGGCGGCACCGACGACGAGCACCGACCGTGCGTCGTCGCCCGGGACCCGGAGCCGCGCGCGGTAGGTGACGCGGCCGTCCGGCCGTACTCCGGCCGGTGGACGCATGAACCGCGGACGCGGCCCGAGCCCGCCCGGCTCCGACAGACAGAAGAAGCTGCCCAGCGGGGTGCCGTCGGCGGCCGAGATCGTCGAGGGGCGGCTCTGGGCGTCGGACAGTTCGTACTCGAGCACGTTGCGGTCCCGGGTTACCGTGACCCGGGCGGAGGCCAGGTAACCGCCGCCGTCCGGCTCCAGCGGCTCGCCGTTCCACCACACCCGCTTGACGCACTCCGCGCCGACGTGCAGTTCGGCAGGCCCCCGGTGGCCGGTCTCCACGATCGCCCGCACCCGGGCGGCCGTTCCGCCGCCCGGCACCGGGACGCGTACGAACTCCTCGTTCACCAGCCCCTTGAGGCCCAGCAGCCCGCCCGGGTCCGGGATGCCACGGCTCGACGAGTACACGGCGACGTCCCAGCCCGCGTCCGGCGGCACCAGGGGCCGTTCACCGGCCAGGATCCGCTCCACGGACCCGGCGTCCAGCGGCTCGGGCACCTGACCGAGCGGCACCGGCGGCAGGGCGCGGACCCTCTCGCCGTACGTGACCCGGGCCCGCTCCCAAGCCCCGCCCTCGGTCCACTCCATGGTCCAGATCTGCGGCTCGTCCACCGACGAACCCGGGGGCAGTGCCAGATCTCCCCAGGTGTTGTCCATGGTGGGGACCAGGCGGCCGTGCCAGCCGGTCGAGACGTCGATCACCTGGGCGGGCGTCCCCCGTCGAGGACGCGTGGGCGTGGGCCGGCCCTCGCGCCACACGACCAGGGCCGCGGGGGCGCCGTCCAGCGGCACGTCGATGGTCGAGACGGCGCCGTCGCCGGAGACGGTGACGTGCGCGGGGGTGCGGGAGCCTGTCGCCGGGTTCCAGACCTCGGCCTCGGCGACCGCGGCCCGGACGGTGACGGACGAGGTGCCGACGGCGTCACCCGCCGGGGAGGGCCCGGCCCGCAGCGGATGCGCGCCGATCTCGGGGAAGGCCGCCGTGACCAGCGCCACCGCCTCGTTCCCCGTCCGCCTGACGAGCAGTGGCACCTCGCCCGTGGCGTGACCGGCCGCGTCGGCCACGGCCGCCGCGCCGGCCTCCGGGTCGCGCACCCGCTCCAGCCGGGTATGCGCCAGCAGGGCCGCCACCACCGAGTCGTCGCCGGACCGGCCGGCGGCCGTGGCCGGCGGCCGGCCTACGACGACGACGCGTCCGCCCGCGTCGAGCAGTTCCCTCAGCCGGCGCGCCGTCTCCTCTTCCAGCACGCTCGCCGAGGGCAGCAGCACCGCGCGGTACGCCAGGTCCCTGATCCGCAGGGCGCCGTCGGCGGCCTTGGCGCGCCGCACCGAGTCGTCGTCGACGACGTCGAAGGAGATGCCGCGCCGGTCCAGGGCGCCGGGGTGCGGGGCGAGCCAGTTGTTCGTGCCGCACAGGTCGAGGTAGTGGCGCTGTGTCTCGTCGGCGTCGGCGTGGCCGTCGCCCAGCCGGCCGTCGCCGAAGTGCCGGACGGGTGCGTCCAGCGGGACGAGGGCCTGCATGGTGGAGGTCGGGTGCAGGACCGCCACGTCGGCCACGTAGCTGCCCCAGGACATGATCGAGCAGATCCGGGCCACGGCCCGGGAGAACGCCGGGTACTGCTTCCAGTACGGCTGGCGCCAGTCGGTGGACGGCGGCGCCCACTCGAACCAGCCGCCCGCTGTGCCGAAGTAACTGGCGTGCGGGTTGTACAGGTTGGCGCCGCTGCGCAGGAACGGCAGCAGCCAGTGGTAGGTGTCCTCCAGAGTGCCGCCCCAGCCGGAGGAGTGGAACGCCTCGATCCACACCCGCTCGTGGCCGTAGAGGTGGGCCATGGAGGAGTGCACCTTGGCGTCGCCGTGGTGGTCGCTGCCGGCGGCGCCGTACCAGCGGTGGGTGCGGAAGTAGTCGGTGTAGATCTGCGTCGACTGGGCCGGGTATCCGGCGCGGGCGGGGTGGCTCTGGTCGCTGCCCAGCAGCATCCCGCGCTCGCGGTGCCATGCGGCAAGCGGCCGGAAGAGGGCCTCTTCGGTGAGTTCCGCGCGGACCGCGTAGTAGTCGGCGCGGATCTTCGTCTCCGGAACGGTGGCGTTCGTGCCGAACAGGGCCGGGAGGTGGTCGAGCAGGTCGTAGCCGCGCCGGGTGCGGAACTCGTCGGCTAAGCGGTGACTCCAGGCGTTCGTGCCCGGCAGTTCGTCCTGGAAGCTGCCCGCGATCACGGTGCCCAGGTGGTCGGGCACGCGGCGGTCGTACTCGTGGTGCACGGCGTCCATCAACAGGCCGACGGCGTGCGGGTCCAGGTAGTCGAACGCCGTGGGCACGGTGGTGACGAGCCGTACGCCGGTTCCGTCGGCGGCGGCGACGGCCAGGGTGTCCGGGCCTTCCGTGGCGAGGTCGAGGCGCCGGCCCTGCGGGGAGTAGGCGGCCAGCGGGGTCTCGGCATCTCGCAGGGCGACCGTGCCCCGGGAGACGGTGACGTCGCGACAGCGCAGCGCACATCCCCTGGCCTCGGGATGACGCCGTGTCACACTGCCCTGCACATTGGCGCCTGAGAACCCGATCTGGTCGTAGAACCACAGGCGTGTGCCCAACTCCGCCGCGATCTCACAGGCGTCGGTGAAGCGTGCCCACCACTCCTCGCCGAACCACGCCGGATCGTCGGCCCGGGCACCGAACGTCGGGCCGGCCGGGGCCAGATTGATCACGACGAGGTTGTGGACACCGCCCTCGGCGAACGCCCGCATCTGCCAGGCGAGTCGCTCGCGGGTGATCTTCGCACCCGACCACCACCACAGGGGAGCGGGGCCGAAATCGCGGGGCGGGTCCTCGAAGAGCTGCTGAAGCGCGGGGGAGATCACGGACGCGGTCCTTCCCCTAAAACGTTTTTAGGCCACCTTCACGGTAGGGGACCTGGGACGGTCACGCCATATCCGAGGACGGCACGGCGGAAGCCGGCGCGCGGCGGACGATGTCTGCGCGACATCTTGTTGCAACGTTTTTCTCGCCCTATATTCGCTGCGACCAGGCCCCCGGAACCGCGATGTCACCAGACGACGGAGTCGCATCATGGCCGGTACCCGCCCCATCCCCAAAAACCTCTGGAAGGCCGCCGCGCTGTCGGGCATGGCCTCCTATCTCGACGCCGGGCTGATCGTCAGCATCTCCGTCAACCTGGCCATCTACCGCGACAGTTACGACATGGGCGTGTGGATGGCCGGTGCCATCAGCGCGATCGTCACCGGCTGCATCGCCGTCGGATCCCTCGTCGGCGGCCGGCTCGCCGACCTCTTCGGCCGCCGCCGCGTCTACAACTGGGACATCTTCTGCTTCGCGCTCGGGGCGATCGTCATCACGCTGGCACCCGACGACATCACGCTGCTGATCGGCGTCCTCGTCGCGGGACTCGCGGCCGGCGCCGACCTGCCGACGTCCCTGGCCGTGGTCTCGGACGCCGCCCCCTCCTGGGCCCGGGGGCGGCTGGTGGCCTTCACGCAGGTCATGTGGATGCTGGGCATCGCCGTCGCCATCTTCCTCGGCTTCGTCCTGTCCACCACGGGCATGACCGGCGCCCGGCTCATCACGGGACAACTGGCCGTCGCCGCGCTCGTCACCTGGGCCCTCCGCTCCCGCCTGAAGCTGTCCGCCGAACAGGACACGCAGGAGCAGACGGCTGCCGCCCCGCGCGGCAGCTCCCTGAAGAACATCTGGACGCGCGCCGCCCTCCTGCCGATGACCGCGACGTTCGTCTTCTACGTCACCTGGGGCCTCGGGGCCAACACCTTCGGGCAGTTCGGCACCTATCTGCTCGTCACCGTCAGCGACGCCTCCCAGAGCCTCGCCACCGGGATCAACCTGGCCTTCATCCCGATCGGGGTGCTGCTGACCTTCGCCTTCGTCCGCGTCGCCGACAGCCCTCGGCGCGACCGGCTGTTCCACGTGGCGGCGGTGGTGCAGATCCTCGCCTTCGTCATCGCGTCCCTGACCGCGGGCGCCCTCGTCGGCATGCTCGTCTTCTTCGTGCTCTATCAGCTGTCCAACCCCTTCGCCGGAGAGGCGAACTACAAGGTGTGGTCGCAGCTCACGCTGCCCGCGGACACCCGCGGCACCACCCAGGGCTTCACCTACGCCCTGTCACGGGGGGTCTTCGCGGTCGCCGCGTTCTTCACTCCCGCCCTGGCCGACTACAGCCCGGCCGTCCTGCTCTGGACGATCACCGCCTGCATGACGGCGGCCGCGTTCGCGGGCGTGTTCATCATCCGCGTCCTGGTCCCCCGTGCCACCGGCGCGGCGCACGACAGAGCGGACCTGCCAGTCCCCAGCACCTGAGCCGCAGCAGACCGACAAGGAGCACCGACCATGGCAACGACCGCGGACCGCACCGCCGGACGGGCCGCCGCCCTGCACGACCTGCTCCCGCCGGTCACCCGGCGTCGCACCCGGATCGGACTGGTCGCCGGCGGACTCGGCACGTACTGGCCGCAGTTCCCCGGGCTCCTCCCGCAGCTGAAGGAGTCGGCCGCCTACGTCGCCGAGCGCTTCCGGGGGATGGACGCGGAGGTGACCGACGCCGGCTTCGTCTCCGACGCGCAGGAAGGAGCACGCGCCGCCGAGCAGTTGCGCAAGGCCGACTGCGACCTGATCGTGCTCTTCCTGACGACGTACCTCACCTCGTCGATGGTGCTGCCGATCGCGCAGCGCTCGCACACGCCGGTCCTGGTCATCGACCTCCAGCCGACCGCGAGGATGGACCACGCCTCCTTCGACACCGGCGCCTGGCTGGCCTACTGCGGGCAGTGCCCCGTCCCCGAGGTCGGCAACGTCTTCCGGCGCGCCGGCATCCCCTTCCGGTCGGTCTCCGGCTGGCTGCGGCAGGAGTCCGCCTGGCGGCGCATCGAACAGTGGATCCGGGCCGCGCACGTCCGCGCCGCGCTCCGGCACGCCCGGCACGGCCTCATGGGGCACGTGTACCCGGGCATGCTCGACGTGCAGACCGATCCGACACTGCTGTCCACGACGTTCGGGTCACACGTGGAGGTGCTGGAGTTCGACGACCTGCGGCACCGGGTGGAGCGCGTGACCGAGCAGGAGACCAGGGAGCGGATGGCGCTCGCCCGGCAGGTCTTCACCCTCGACGACAGCGTGGTGGAGGAGGACTTCGCCTGGGGCGCGACCGTGTCGGTCGCCCTTGACCGGCTCGTGGCGGACTTCCAGCTCGACAGCCTCGCGTACTACCACCGGGGCCTCGACGGGGAGCTGCACGAGCGGCTCGGCGCCGGCATGATCCTGGGCGCCTCCCTGCTCACGGCCCGGGGCGTGCCGGCGGCCGGGGAGTACGAACTGCGCACCAGCGTCGCCCAGCTCGCCTCCCAGAGCGTCGGCGCCGGAGGCTCCTTCACCGAGATCCAGGCCCTCGACTTCGAGGACGGCGTCGTGGAGATGGGCCACGACGGACCCGCCCACCTCGCGGTCAGCGCCCGTGACCCGCTGCTGCGCGGGCTCGGCGTCTACCACGGCAAGCGCGGCTGGGGCGTGAGCGTCGAGTTCGACGTCCAGCACGGGCCCGTCACCCTGCTCGGCCTCGGCCAGGACGCCGATGGCAGCCTGTCCTTCGTCACCTCCGAGGGCGCCGTTGTACCGGGACCCCTGCTGAAGATCGGCAACACCACCAGCCGCGTCGACTTCGGCCGTGATCCCGGCGAATGGGTGGACGCGTGGAGCGCCACGGGTGTCGGCCACCACTGGTCCCTGGCGGTCGGCCACCACGCGGCCGACTTCCACGCGGCGGCGAGCCTGCTGGGCATCGATCACCGGAACGTGTGACGGGGAGATGGGTGTCGCTCCCACCCGGAGATGGGTGCGGGCACCGATGGTGACGGGCCCGGGGCCCGTGTGAGGCTGGCAGCGCCGCCGGGGCTCGCGTCGGTCGTCATGACCGCACGGCCTCGACCGGCGCCGGGACGCGCACGACGCCGTCCTGCCCAGCGCCACGAAGGAGGAGCCCCTATCCATCCCCGCACGGTGAAACGATCCGCCCCCTGCGCGCCCGCGGAGGCGGTGACCCGTGGGACACGCTGACAGCCTTCTCGCCATGGGCGGTGCCTTCCTGGCCGCCGCCTTCCTCGCCCGCCTCGGCGGCAGGATCGGACTCCCGACGATCCCGCTCTTCATGCTCGCGGGCATCCTGCTCGGCCCGCACACCCCGGGCCTGGTCATAGTCGAGGACGCACACGACTTCGAGATGCTCTCCGCGCTCGGACTGGTGCTGCTGCTCTTCTACTTGGGACTGGAGTTCCACCTCGACGACCTCAAGAGCGGCGGTCGGCGCCTGCTGACCGCGGGCGGCATCTACCTGCTGCTCAACGTCGGCGCGGGACTGGTCTTCGGGTTCGCCCTGGGCTGGGGCGTCCGGGAGGCGCTGGTGCTCGCCGGTGTCCTGGGGATCTCCTCGTCCGCCATCGTCACCAAGATCCTCATCGACCAGGGCCGCATCGGCCGCCCGGAGACACGTCTCATCCTGGGCGTCATCGTGGTCGAGGACATCTTCCTGGCCCTCTACCTCGCCGCGCTCCAGCCGGTCATCAGCGGCGCCCAGGGCGTCGGCGACACGGTCCTCCAGGGTGCCAAGGCCTTCGGCTTCCTGCTGTTGCTCGCTGCCGCGGCCCGCTACGGCACCCGGCTGGTCGGGCGTCTCATCACGACCCGCGACAACGAACTGCTCGTCATCAGCTTCCTCGGCGCGGCCGTCCTCGTGGCGGGAGTCGCCGAGGTCCTCGGAGTCGCCGACGCCATCGGCGCGTTCATGGTCGGCCTGATCCTGGCCGGCACGCCCTCCGGCCCGCGCATCCGGGAACTCGTGCATCCGCTGCGCGACGCCTTCGCGGCGATCTTCTTCTTCGCCTTCGGGCTCTCCATCGACCCCGGCGACATCGTCTCCGTCGTCGGCCCGGTCACAGTGGCGGCCGTACTGACCGTCGTCATGAACGTCGCCGCGGGACTCCTCGTCGCCCGCGTGTACCGCTACGGCACCGAGCCCGCCGCCGAGATCGCCACCACCCTCGTGGCCCGCGGGGAGTTCGCGCTGATCCTGGCCGCCATGGCCGCCAGCGCCGGGCTCGACGCCCGCCTCGCCCCGTTCATCGCCGGGTACGTCCTCGTCCTCGCGATCCTCGGCCCCATCGCCGCCGGCCGGGCCCACCTGCTCGCCCGCGCGCTCCGGGCGGCCCGGGACCTCCTGCCCGGCCGCACGGCTCCGTCGTACGACACCGAGCCCCGCCCCCAGGACGACAGCACACCGCCACCCGCCTCCGCCGCGCTGCCCGCCGAGGCCGAGCGTCAGGGCACTCCCGGCTCAGGGCTCGATCAGCCCGACGCGGATACCGCCTCCTCGACACCGTCGTGATCCAGCGCGAGCGCTGTCCGGCCGCGCCGCCATCCGTGCCACCACCCATCCTCGGATCGAACATCCGCCTTACGGCAGGGCGTTCGTGCGGGGCGGCCACCGGGAAGGATGAGGGTAGGGCCTGATGGCGGAAGCCGCTGGAGGAGGGAGAAGCTGAAGCCCTGGTGAGACCGGCCGTGCCGCGCGTCGGCGGGCTGTCTCCCTCCGTACCGCCACGCGGCCCGACACCCCAGGACTTGCCATGGCCTCGGCCGTGCCCTGCCTCGAAACGTTGTCGGGTTCCGGGAAGGAGAAGCCGTGCCCCAGTCCCAGGACGAACCTCTCGTCGACCTCGAAGCACGACTCGAGCGGGAGGATCCCAGGTTCACCCGGGCCATGAGATCGGGCCGCCCGGCCCGGCCCCGGGAGTACCGGCGTACCGGAGCCTGGTGGGCACTGGCCCTCGGCGTGGCCGTCCTGGGTTCCGGCATCGCCCTGGCACAAGGGCTGCTCATCGCGGCCGGGCTGGTCCTCGTCGGTATGGCGGCCCAACTGGTCGACCCGGACCCGAGCCGCCTGGGGCGTCAGCGGCAGAGGCGGTGGTGACGCGCGCGGCAGCCGGACCTCAGGCCCCCGCCCACTTCCGCAGCAGCGCCTCCCGTTCCTCGCGCGGCGGAGTGCCCTCGGCCGCGTGGTCACGGCCCCAGGCGAGGAGGTCGCCGATCTCGGTGCCGCCGTCGGCGAGCCGCTGGAGGAGGGTGACGGAGAGCTCGTACTCGCAGGGCAGGTAGATCCCTCCGGCGACGGCCGCGTGCACATCGACCTGGACGGTCTCCTCGGCCGTCGCCACCTCCACGGAGAAGGCGGGCGGCAGATCGCCGTAACCCGTGACCGCCACGAGCGCGGCGTCGAAGGCCATGGAGGTCAGCCTCCGCACCCCGGACCGCACGGGCACATCGCGCGTCTCGATCCGGACCACCTCGTCCCAGGCCCACAACCTGCCCCGGCCGGCCCCCAGCACCTCGACGCCGTCCTCGGACAGCCGGACTCCGGAGGCCGCCCCCTCGGGCTCGGCCCCCATGTAGACCGAGTCCTCGCCGATCCAGAACAGGCCGACCATGGCCATGAACGCCTCCCGCAGCTGGTCCGGGGGAGAGCGGACCTCGCCCCCGTGTCGTCGTAGGAGACGGGTGTGACGGGCGAGAGGTTGCGATCTTTCCGGCCGGACCGGCCGGAGCCGGTGCCGCCGTCAGGGTGTGGTTGTAACCCGTGTGAACGCCCTGGATGGTGGGACGGCCCGGCGTGACTGACGGTGGTTCACGTCGAGGCCGGGTCTCGTGAGCTGGCGAGGTGCCAGCGCCCGGTCCGCGACGAAAGGACTCACCGATGCGCTCTGCCCGCATGCTGCTCGCGACGGCCACGGCCACGGCCGCCCTCGCGATCGCCGCACCCGCTGCCTACGCCGAGGCGATGGGTGACTGGGACCACGACAACACTTCCTACAGCAAGGAGCACGACAAGGACGGCAATCACCACAAGCCGCGCGGCGGTATGCACACGGGTGGCGGAGCGCGGGCCGCGGTGACCGCGGACGACGACTGGGACACCGCCAAGCACGACGAGGGCGCCGGCAAGGACGGCGAGCACGGCAAGCACGAGGAGCACGGCAAGCACGAGGAGCACGGCAAGCACGAGAAGGACTCCTGGGGCGGCGACAAGCACCACAAGCCGCACGGCGGCGTGCACACCGGTGGCGGAGCGCTGTCCGCGGTGACCGCGGACGACGACTGGGGCAACGCCGGGCACGGCCCTGACGGCGAGGGCGACGACTCCTGGGGCGGCAAGCAGGACGAGGACTCCTACGGCGACAAGCACGACAAGCACGACAAGCACGAAGAGCACGGGAAGCACGACGAGCATGGCAAGCACGACGAGCACGAGAAGGACTCCTGGGGCGGCGACAAGCACCACAAGCCGCGCGGCGGGATGCACACCGGTGGCGGCGGACTCGCCGCCGCGCCGGGCGTCACGGCCGGCGGTCTCGCGGTGCTGGCGGTAGCAGGCACCGGCCTGTACGCCCTGCGGCGCCAGAAGGCCTCGCAAGGCGCGGCATGACCGAGGCCTGACCTCGTAGCCGCCGTGGCCGCCGCACGTGCTCCTCGCGTCGCGGCGGCCTGGCTCGTCCCCCTCGCGTGTCGTGTCCGTTCCGCTGCCGTGCCGAATGAGGTGGTCTCCGATGGCAGCCAGCCAAAGCCCCCCGTCTCCCGCCGAGCCCGGTCCCGCGCCGTCGAGGCGGCGATTCCGCACAGTCGTGTCGGTCTTCTGGGGTCTCGCCGCCCTGGTACTGACCGTGAGCCTGGTCGCCGGCCGTGGTGGGTCGTCGTCCGACGTCGACGGCCCGCCGCACGCCCCGCCGGCCGTCCCGACGGCCGCGCCCGCCACCTCAGCCGCGCCCGCGGCGCCCCACCGCACCGCCGCGTCCGGGACCGGCTCGCACTTGCCGCGGTCCCGGCCGGTCCGCCTGTACATCCCCAAGATCTCGGTGAACGCGCCCTTCACCGACCTCGCCATCGGCCGTTCGGGTCAGCTCGAACCGCCTCCGGCCGACAAGACCAACCTCGTCGGCTGGTACGCCAAAGGCGTCTCGCCCGGTGAGGCCGGAACGGCGATCATCGCCGGACACGTGGACACCGTGACGTCCCCGGCCGTGTTCGCGGGGCTCAGCGAGCTGAAGAAGGGCGACCGGTTCCACGTGGCGCGCGCCGACGGCAGCAGGGCGACCTTCGTGGTCGACGACGCGGAGTCCTTCGACAAGGACGACTTCCCCAGCGAGCGCGTGTACGGCGACACCGCCGACGCCCAGGTCCGGCTCATCACGTGCTCCGGTGCCTACGACCGTCAGGCCCGGGACTACACCGAGAATCTGGTGGTGTTCGCCCACCTCGTCTGACTTCCGGGTCCCCCGGCCTGACTTGGTGTTTTAAAGTGACTGCCACCAGTTCAGGCGACAGTGGGACCTGTGAGGTATTCGCGAACCATGACGACCGAAACGTTTGAGTTCCAGGTAGAGGCACGTCAGCTGCTCCAGCTGATGATCCACTCGGTCTACTCGAACAAGGATGTCTTCCTGCGGGAGCTCGTCTCCAACGCCTCCGACGCGCTGGACAAGCTGCGTCTGGAGAAGCTGCGGGACGACTCGCTGGACGCCGACGTGTCCGACCTGCACATCGAGATCGACGTCGACAAGGACGCCCGAACCCTCACGGTGCGGGACAACGGCATCGGGATGTCTTACGACGAGGTCGGACAGCTCATCGGCACCATCGCCAACTCGGGTACGGCCACCTTCCTGAAGGAGCTGCGGGAGGCCCAGGACGCGGCCAATGCCGAGGGGCTCATCGGCCAGTTCGGCGTCGGCTTCTACTCCGGCTTCATGGTGGCGGACGAGGTGACGCTGGTGACCCGGCGCGCCGGCGAGAGCCAGGGGACCCGCTGGACGTCCCGCGGCGAGTCCACGTACTCGCTGGAGAAGGTCGACGACGCGCCGCAGGGCACCTCCGTCACGCTCCACCTCAAGCCCGCCGACCCGGAGAACCAGCTCCACGACTACACCTCGCCGTGGACGATCAGAGAGATCGTCAAGCGGTACTCGGACTTCATCACCTGGCCGATCCGGATGGTCCCGGAGGCGGGCGACGGCGAGGACGCGCCCGAGCCCGAGACGCTGAACTCGATGAAGGCCCTGTGGGCGCGGTCGCGCGACGAGGTGTCCGACGACGAGTACCACGAGCTGTACAAGCACATCAGCCACGACTGGCGCGAGCCGCTGGAGACGATCCGGCTCCAGGCCGAGGGCACCTTCGAGTACCAGGCCCTGCTCTTCGTCCCCTCGCACGCCCCGCACGACCTGTTCACGCGGGACTTCAAGCGCGGCGTCCAGCTGTATGTGAAGCGCGTCTTCATCATGGACGACTGCGAGGCGCTGCTTCCGCCCTACCTCCGCTTCGTCAAGGGCGTCGTCGACGCGCAGGACCTCTCGCTCAACGTCTCCCGCGAGATCCTCCAGCAGGACCGGCACATCCGGATGATGCAGCGCCGACTGACGAAGAAGGTCCTCTCCACGGTCAAGGGGATCAAGACCAAGGACGCCGACCGCTACGCGACGTTCTGGCGCGAGTTCGGCACCGTCCTGAAGGAGGGCCTGGTCACCGACTCCGAGAACCGGGACGCCATCCTCGCCGTCGCGTCGTTCGCGACCACGCACGCCGAGGACGAGCCGACCACCCTCGCGCAGTACGTGGAGCGGATGAAGGACGGCCAGGAGGACATCTACTACATCACCGGCGAGTCCCGGCAGAGCATCGAGAACTCCCCGCACATGGAGGCGTTCCGGGACAAGGGCATCGAGGTCCTGCTGCTCACCGACGCGGTCGACGAGGTGTGGGTCGACGCCGTCGGCGAGTACGAGGGCAAGAAGCTGCGTTCCGTCGCCAAGGGCGAGATCGACCTCGACGGCGAGAAGGACGAGAAGGCCGACGGGGAGCGGGAGAAGCAGGCCGAGGAGTACGCCGGACTGCTCGGCTGGATGCGGGAGCAGCTGGACGAGGACATCAAGGAGGTGCGCCTGTCGGCCCGGCTCACCGTCTCCCCGGCCTGCGTCGTCTCGGACGCGCACGACCTGACCCCGGCCCTGGAGAACATGTACCGGGCGATGGGCCAGGAGGTGCCGCGCACCAAGCGGATCCTCGAACTCAACCCCGACCACCTGCTGGTGAAGAACCTGAACCAGGCGTACAAGGAGCGCGAGGACCGCACCGGCCTCGTCGAGTCCGCCGAGCTGCTCCACACGCTGGCGGTGCTCGCCGAGGGCGGCCAGCCCAAGGACCCCGCACGCTTCGTCAAGCTCGTGGCCGACCGCCTGGAGCGCACGCTGTAGGCAGAGGACGGATCAGCGGGGGGCCGGGGCGCCCGCCGCCCGCGCACCGGGCGGGGTCGTACCGGTGCCCGGCGGGACGATCTCGCCCTGGATCACCCGCGGCGCGGCGCCCGCCCCGGCCTCCTCGTCTTTCGCGGCGCGTGCCTCTGCCTTGAGGATGCGGGCCGACTTGCCGGCCGACCGGGCCAGTTCGGGCAGCTTCCTGGCCCCGATCACGGCTATGACGACGATGAGGATGATCGCGAGCTCGCTCAGTCCGAACATGGTGTCCTGTCCTTTCTCGCCCGGGCCGGGCATGGCGCGAGCGTATCGGGCGGGGAGCCCGGTGTGATCCCCTCCTCGGAATGTGCGACCGCCGGATGCCGGAGCAGATGGGGCAGCATGCCGCGGTCGAGCAGGGCCTGCCGCCAGGCGAGCCGGGCATGCTCCACGCCGTCGGCCCTCCCGCCCAGGGCCGAGCGCAGCAGCGCGGCCAGGGCGATGAGACCGGTCACGGCCGCCATCAGTGCCATCGTCCACCCGGCAGCGACGAGCGACCCGGGCAACGGGCCCGGTGCGCCAGTGGCTTGGAGCAGGCCGCCGAGCAGGAGCAGAGCCCCGGCGGACGTCGCCGCCACGAGCGGCGTGAGCACCGCGAGGGCGGGCAGCAGGCTGCCGGACGCGAGCGGGCGCCGCTCGTCCTGCCGGGCGGCGGTCCGTACGGCGAGGTAGGCGCGGTACGGCTCACCGGCCGCCGCCGCGATGTCGTCGGCGTGGGCGAGCGCGTGAGCGCGCAGGTGGGCGGCCGTCCGGCCGGTCGGGTCGGCGCGCACGGCGCCATGGATGTCCGCGGTGCTCAGCGCCAGATCCAGTACCGCTTCGAAGTCCGCGCGGTCCTCGGGATGGAGGCGGGGCGGATCGGTCACATGGTCTCCTTGTCGGTTGCTGTGTCGGACGTCGGTACCGAACACATTTAAATCTACAGCACTGTAGAAGTAGAGGGGGTCGGTCCCCCGGATCTATACGATGTCCGCACGGGCAAGGCAGGGCGGCGAAGGGAGGCAGGGCGGTGACGGATCCCCGGCAGCGTCCTCGGCGGGGGCAGGGCGAGCTGGAGGCGCTGGTGCTGTCGGCACTGCGGGAGGCGGACGGCCCGGCGACGGCCGGCTGGGTGCAGGAACGCCTCGGCGGTGACCTCGCGTACACGACGGTGATCACGATCCTGACCCGTCTGCTGGGCAAGGGCGCGGTCACCCGGGAGCGGGTCGGCCGGTCCTTCGCCTGGACGCCCGCCTCGGACCAGGCGGGTCTGGCCGCCCGGAAGATGCGCAAGGTGCTGGACGCCGAGAGCGACCGCGGTGCCGTGCTGGCCAGCTTCCTCACCGGCCTCGGCCCGGACGACGAACGGCTGCTGCGTGACCTGCTGGATCAGGCCGACGGCGAGGGGGAAGGCTGAAGCCTCATGGGGGTCTTCGTCTTTCTGCCACTGGTTCTCCCGCTCACGGCGTGGCCGGTCGCGCGTCTGGCCGAACAGCATCTGCACCCGCGCACCGCGACCTGGTTGCTGACCGCGATGGCCGCGGTGCTGGCGCTGTGCAGCACGGTGTGCCTGGGACTGGTCATGGTGGTCGGCACCGCCCAACTGCCCGGCAACCCGCTGCCCGACGGCTGGTCGGACCCCGAGGTGCGGGCGGCGGTGCCGCTCGACGAGGTCGTCGGCAAGGCCGCGATTCCCGCGCTGTGCGCGGTGGTCGTCGCCTGTGCCCGCACGCTGTGGCGGCACGCCCGGGTGCGCCGCCAGGCCCACCGCGCGCTGTCCGGGCTGCCGGACACGGAGGTGGCCGTACTGCCGGACGGCGTTCCCTACGCGTATGCGCTGCCCGGTGGTCGCCGGGGTGGTCGTGTTCTGCGGGGCGATCACCAGGGTGGTGGTGCTCTGCGCGGTCGGGTTCTGCCGGGCGGTGGCCCGGGGGATGGTGAGCCGCGTGGCGGAGCCGGGCGCCGTGCCCGTGGTCGGCGCGGAGGGCGCGTCGTGGTGACCACGGCCCTGCTGGACCGGCTCCGGCCGGCCGAGCGCCGGGCCCTGTTCGCCCATGAGCGGGCGCACCTCGCCGCCCGGCACGACCGTTTCCTGCTCGCCGTGCAGCTCGCGGCCCGGGCCAACCCGTTCCTGCGGCCGCTGCGCACGGCCGTTGCCTACACGGCCGAGCGGTGGGCGGACGAGGCGGCGGCCCGGGCGGTCGGCAGTCGCCGTACGGTGGCGCGTGCCATCGGCACGGCCGCCCTCGTCTCCCGGGGCACCCCGGCGTCCACGCTCGCGGGACTGGCCGCTCCGGGCCCGGTGCCGCGCCGGGTGGCGGCCCTGCTCGGTCCGCCACCCGCTGTACGCACCTGGCCCCCGGTGTTCACCTCGGTCGGACTGGCGGCGTGGGGCGCGGCTGCCGGAACGGCCGTGTCGGCGATGTCCTCCGCGAACTCCGCCGTCACGATGGTGCTCATCCTGCATGCCGCGACACCTCTTTGAGGGGGGCGGGGCCTCAGCCCTCCTCTTCCTCCTCGCCCTCGAAGAAGTCCCCGACCTCGTCGACCACTTCGTCCGCGAACATGCCGCCGACGACCCCGGCCGCGAGCCCGGCCGCGCCCGCCGCGACGGCGGTCCCCATGCCGGGGCCCGAGCGGTGGCCGTCATGGTGGTGCCCGCCGTGCCCGTGGCCGGCCGGGCCGAACGCGACGGGGGAGCCGTGGTCCATGGGGGAGCCGTAGCCCGCGGGGGTGCCGTACGACGCCCGGTGCTCGACCAGTTGCCGGATCCAGCCGTCGACGATCGTCGGCCAGTCCTGGTTCTCCACCCCTTCGTGGGAGACGGTGAAACGGGTCAGCGCGTCGTGGCCGGGCGACAGGAAGCCGCCGCGCTTGTCCGCCTCGAGCACGACCTCCGTACCGCCCGGGCCCGCCAGGAACGTCAGCTCGATCTCGTTGACCTGGTGAGCGTACCGGGGTGACGGGAGGAGCTCGATCTCCTGGTAGAAGGGCAGTTGCTGGCCGGTGCCGCCGATGCGCCCGTACTCGAGGTCGGCCGTCTTGAATCCGAACCCGAGTCCGCCGAGGGCTTCGAGCACGGCCTCCTGCGCGGGCAGCGGCGTGACGTTCAGCTGGTCCAGGTCACCCTTGTCCTTCGCGCCGGCCACCGACAACTCGGTGCGCACGCCCAGGACGACGCCCAGGTGCCGGCCGTGCAGCTCGGTGACCGGCGTCTCCCAGGGCAGGGGCACGCTGAACGGCACATCGCGCTGCTCGCCCTCGGCGAGCCGGAAGCCGCCGCCGACGGTGAAGCGGCCGAAGGGGACGACGCCCTCGCTCTCGCCGCCCTCGTGCTCGGCCTCGACCCGGGCCACCAGCTCCAGGGTGATGTGCTCGATCTCGAAGTCGGTTTTGCCACCCACCAGTCGGACCTCACCGGTGAGCGTGCCGCCGGGCCGGACGGGAGCCGGGTCGAGGACCGTGTCGACCGTGGGGCCGCCCACGCCGAGCGCGCCGAGCAGTCGTTTGAACACCATGGTGGCGTCCACTCCTCACATGCGTGTACGTACGTTCTACAAGCATGTAGAAGTATAGGGGTGCGTGAGAAGTGATCTTGCACGTCGGTTGCGGAGGAGAACAGCTCACTCCTCCGCAACCGCCCCCGTCAGCGCGCGATTCAGCCCACGACCCGGCCCAGCTCGATCCGGTCGATGTTCGGCGCCCAGGCGCTCGCGTTGCCGAACGTCACCTTGTTCGCGCCCTTCGCCAGATCGACCGGGACACCCACGGTCCAGTAGTCGTCCCAGCTCCAGGTGTTCTTGAAGGTGACCTTCACCGGGTCCGCGGCCCCGACCCTGATGTCCGCCGTACGGGACATGATGTCCGTGTTGTAGGCGTGGCCGTTGTCCCGGCGGTCGTTGTGCGCGTAGTGGACGACCAGCAGATAGCGGCCGGACCGGGGCGCGTCCACCGCGAACTCGGCGGTGCTGGAGGCGCTGTTGCCGAGCCAGCCGATGTACGAGCCGGCGGACGCGTGCGGGGAGTCGACGAGCTTGGCCCCGCCGGCGAGCGTGGCCGAGGCGCCCTCGTAGGAGAGGGTGCCGGCGGCCGAGCCGTCGCCGGAGACATCGAGGGAACGGACGGCGGAGTGGACCGACGTCATCGCGATCCGGTTGTTGCCCGCGACGAGGTAGAGCCGCAGCGGGCGGCCGGGCGCGGCCGTGACCGTCTCCCCGTGCAGCGAGAGCTTCACGGCCGCCGAGGTCCGCGGCACCACCGTGTAGTAGCCGTCGCGCGGGGCGTAGACGTCGAACACCGCCTTGTCACCGGAGCGCAGCACCAGAGAGCCCGTGCCCACACCGGCCGACGAGGTGTAGTCGTACGACGGCTTGCCGCTGATGTCCGCCAGCGTGGCCTCGTAGGACGTGGTGGGCGCGCCCGTCCGCGTGGTCAGGTCGATCCGGTCCAGCGTGACCTCGGCGTCGCCCTTGGACAGGGTCAGCTGGTGTGTGCCCGCCTTGAGTTGGACACCTACGTCCTTCTTGGCGCGGTAGGTCCAGTTCTCCGTGGAGGGGTAGGTGACCGTCGCCGGGTCGCCGCCGTCGACCGACAGCTTCTGCGTGGCGGGGCCGCCGGACTGGTTGCCGTAGAGGATCGCCAGGTCGTACGTGCCGTCCTTCGGGACCGTCACCGAGAAGGCGACCTTGCTGCCGGGCTGGTTGAGCGAGCCGACGTCCTTGGTGCCGGAGGCCGCGTAGCCGTTGGCGTTCTGGACCGTGCCCTGTGTGTAGACCTTGCCGTCGGTGATGGCCGCGTCCTCGGCCTCGTACGACGCCGACCACGGGACGGAGGCGGCGGCCGGGCTGCCGGAGCCGCCGGGGGTGAGGACGACCCGGTACGCCGACATCTTGTGCAGGCCGCGCAGCGGGACGGTCACCGAACCGTCGTCCGCGACCTTCACCTTGGTGCGCGCGAGGACCCGCGGCGCCGCGTGCTGCCCCTCGTAACCGGACCAGGCGGCCTCGGCGACGGTCGCGGTGACCGTACGGCCGAACACCGACCGGGGGACGTTGCGGACGACCACGTCCGAGTCGGCCGCGGAGCCGCCGAGCAGGACCTGCGCCTGGCGGCGGGAGGCGTCGAGGGAGGCGAGCCCCTGGAGGGTGTCGATGGTGTTGGGCTGCGGCGGCGTCACCTTCACGGTGTTCCCGGTCATGCCCGCGTACCAGCGGAAGAGCCACCAGCCGCCGTTGGGGATATTGGACCGCACCACGTGGCCGCTGAGGTTGCCGGCCGCGTCCCAGTACGCCATGTTGGCGTACACCTTGTTGCGCTCGAACATCGAGACCCACTGCACGAGCTGCCCGGGCACGGACAGGTCGCGGCGGTTGGCGTACTCGTCGATGTTGATCTTCAGCGGGGCGATGCCCGCCTCGCGTTCCAGCTTGCGGTAGTCGTCGTAGTGCGCCTGGAAGTCGCGCAGCGAGCCGGAGCCGAGCTCGTGCCAGGTCATTATCTGAGGGAGCACGTTCTCGCGCTTGGCGAAGGCGAGGAAGTCCTTCAACAGGCGGGTGTGGTACGCGGCTTCGTTGGGGCCGGCGATCCTCGCGTCCGGGTCGATCGCGCGGATCCGCTGGTACACCGTCTTCCAGTCCTTGAAGAACCGGTCGCGGTTCTTCTCGTACTGGGCCTGGTCGGCGACGTCGAGCTTGTACCAGATCTGGTCGGGCTCGTTGAACGGGATGTAGACGAAGCGGTCGCTGTTCGGGTCGGCCGACACCTCCTTGGCGATCTTGTCGACCTTGGGGAGGTAGTCGTCGATGCCGAGGTCCTCGTACGGCCACTTGGCGTAGACGTCCTGCATCATCACGTTGATCTCGCCGCCGCCGTTGCGGAAGAACGACTTGGAGACGGTGAGCGCGTCGCCGTTGGGGTGCTGGGCGCCGCCCTCCGGCTTCTGCGAGATGCTGGTGATCTTCAGCGGCTCCATCACGGCGTCGCTGGGCACCCCGTCGTCGCTGAGCCCGTACAACGAGCCGTTGGCGCCGAGCATCACCGGGCCCTCGGAGGCTTTGAGGTCGACGGTGAGGCGCTGTGGATCGGCCGCGGCGGCGGGACCGGCCGCGGGAAGGGTGGCTGCCATGGCGGTTGCTCCAAGTACGGCGGCTATCAAGGCGGTTCTCGTACGAGATCTCGTACGGGCTCTCATGCGGGTGGGGGTGATCACGCTGCTGGACCTCCAGTCACTTCACGGCTCCACTGGTGATTCCGGACACGATCTTTCGCTGGCCGACGAGGAACACGGCGACCATGGGCAGACTCATCACCACGACGTACGCGAAGACGAGATGCCAGTTGTTGAGGTAGAGCTGGGCGCTGGCGACCTGGTAGAGGTTGAGCGGCAGGGTCGCCCGGTCTCCGCCGCCGAGGACGAAGAACGCGTAGAAGATGTCGCTCCAGGCGTAGAGCATCACCATGATCGTCGCGGTGGCGATCACCGGCCGGAGCAGCGGCAGGACGATCCGCCAGAAGATGCGTGACGGGCTCGCCCCGTCCATCCGGGCCGCCTCCTCCAGCTCCATGGGGATGGCGCGGATGAAGCCGGTCATGAAGAAGATCGACGTCGACAGGTACATCCCGGTGTAGACGGCGATCATGCCGGGGCGGGTGTTGGACAGCCCCAGTTGCCGCAGTTCCATCACGATGGTGATGACGGCGGGCGGCAGCAGCAGTCCGCTGATGCACAGCGCGTACGCCGCCGAGACCAGCTTCGACTTCCGGCGGGCGAAGACCCAGGCGGCGCCCGCGCCCAGGATCAGCACCAGGACCACCGAAGGCACCACGACCACCAGCGAGTTGAGGAAGCCGCGCAGCATCTCGCCCTGGCTGACGGCGTCCGCGTAGTTGCTCGCGGGCTGCCAGTGCCGCGGCAGATCCAGGTTCGGTTTGATCGCCTCCGCCTGCGGCTTGGCCGAGGTGACGGCGACCAGCCACAGCGGCACGCCCACGGCCAGCGCGGCGAGCAGGACGACGAGGGAGGGGCGGCCGTACCGCCACACCGCGGTCACAGCAACTGCTCCCTTCGCCGGAGCCCCACGACCAGCGGGATCGCCACGGCGACCACCACCAGGAACAGGACGAGACTCATCGCGGACGCCTGCGCGTACAGGCCCTGCCCGAAGATCCGGAACATGTAGATGTTGAAGACCTCGGTGGAGGCCGCGGGTCCGCCGCCCGTCGTGGCCTGCACGATGTCGAAGGTGTTCATCGAACCGATCAGCGCGGTGGTGACGTTGAAGGTGACGGCCGGCGCCAGCATCGGCCAGCGCACCGACCAGAAGGTCCGCCAGGGCCCCGCGCCGTCGCACTTCGCGGCCTCCAGCATCTCGCCGGGGATGCCCTTGAGCCCGGCCAGATAGATCAGCATCGACAGGCCCATCCACTTCCACCCGTGGATGAGCGTGACGATCACCAGCGTCCAGGTGGTCGAGCCCAGCCACGGGATGTCCGTGCCCAGAACGGAGTTGAAGGCCCCGTCCTGGTCGAGCAGCGCCTGGAAGACGTAACCCGTCGCCAGCGCCGAGATCAGCACCGGCAGGAAGAAGACGGCACGGAAGAACCGGTTGAAGCGGCTGTCGTCCTCCAGCAGCAGCGCCAGCACGAGCCCGAAGCCGTTCTGGAACAGCGCCGCCAGCAGCGCGTACACCAGGGTCGTGCGGATCGCCCGCAGCAGCGAGCCGTCCTCGGCGATGGTCCGGAAGTTGTCCAGGCCCGTGAAGGCGATGTCCGCGTGGTACGAGGACCAGTTGGTGAACGGGTAGTAGAAGTTCAGCAGGTTGGGCACCAGGAAGAAGCCCGCGAAGACGACGATGGCGGGGAGCGCGAACCACCAGGGGTGGTGCACGGCGGCGCGCGGCAGCCGACCCACGCCCTTCGGTGCGCCTTGTGCAGCCGGCTGCTTGCGCGTACGTACGACCGTGTCCGCCATGGTCAGAACCCGGGGGCGCCCTGGGCCTTGGCCACCTGCGCGAACTGGTCCTGGATCGCCTGCGCGACCTGCTGCGGGCTCTTCTTGCCGAAGATCATGTCGGCCAGGTAGAGGTGCGTGTCGGGGGCGACGATCGCCTTGGCCTGGAAGACGCCGATGGCCTTCGGCAGGGCCGCCACCTGTTCCTTGGAAGCCTCGGGCAGGCCGTCGGGGGTGGGCACTGACGGCTGCACGGACGGGATCTTCATCGTCTTGATGTAGTCCGGGTAGTCCGGGCCGAGCCAGAAGGCGAGGAACTGCCGGGCCGCGTTCTGCCGCTTCTCGTCACCGGTCTTGAAGGCGACGACACCGTTGGTCTGGTCGGGGGAGTACAGGCCGGTGGCCGAGGAGTTGGCGACCGGGAACCAGCCGATCTTCTTGTCGAGTTCGGCGGTGGAGTACTTGGCCTGCAACTGGCTCTGGAAGGACGTGACGTTGAGGACCATGCCGGCGTCGCCCTTCCACAGCGCGTCGGCCTGCCCGGTGAAGGTGCCCGTCCGGTAGTTCTTCTGGGCGAGCCCCGCGTCGAGCAGTTTCTCCTTGTACTTCTTGATCGCGCCGACGACGACCGGGTCGGTCCACTTCTTCTTGCCGGCGTTCAGATCGGCCCACCACTGCCGGTCGAGGTCGGTGAGCTGGACCTGCATCTGCCACTGGAGCGGCCACTTGTCGCCGCCGGCCTCGTAGAAGGCGGCCGCGTCGGTCTTGTCGACGACCTTGCGGCCGAGGGCGAGCAGGTCGTCGTAGGACTTGGGGAAGTCCTTCTCGCTCAGCCCGGCCTGTTTGAAGACGTCCTTGTTGTAGTAGACGCCGAGCATGGCGGGGCTGGTGACGATCGCCGCGTACCGCTTGCCGTCGATGACGCCGAGGGACCTCTCGGTGTCGCCGAGCTTGGCCTCCCACGGCTCCCCGTCGAGGGTCAGCAGGTTCTGCTTCGGCTGGATGAACGGCAGCGTGGAGATGGACGGCTGCCAGAACATCAGGTCGGGGCGGTCGCCCGAGGCCAGCTTCGTCGGCACGTTCTGCTCGTAGAGGTCCGGGATCGCCTGGGTGTCGACCTTGGCGCCGGTGGCTTTCTCGAAGGCGTCGATGACCTGCTTGGGCGCGTTCACCGTGTTCTGCGCGGTCCACATGGTCAGCTTCACGCCGTCCAGCCGGGCGGTCGGATTCACCGCCGTCCGCTTCGCGTCCGAACCGTCCGAACCGGAGTCCCCGGCGGTCGGGTCGCTGCACGCGGTGGCGGCCAGGCCGGCGGCGCATATCAGCGCCAGGGCGGGGAGAGCTCTTGTCTTCATCTCGTGCCTTTCGGAGCAGGCGGTTCGGTTCAGGGAGCGGGACTCACAACTGCTTGGCTCGTTCGGGTTGTTCAGGCATCGGTGGTTCAGACGTCGGCGGGCGGCGGCCCCGAGCTCTCCCGCACCACCAGTGCCGGTACGGACACGGGATGCGGCGCGACCGGCGCGGACTCCTCCAGCACGCCGTGCAGCAGGGCGAACGCGGACCGCCCGAGGCCGGTGAAGTCCAGGCGTACGGTCGTCAGGGACGGGGTGAGGAAGGCGGAGTGCGGGGCGTCGTCGAAACCGGCCACGCTGACCTCGCCCGGCACCGAGCGGCCGGTCTCGTGCAGGGCGCGCAGCACGCCGAGCGCGAGGTCGTCGTTGCCGCACAGGATCGCGGTGACGGACTGGTCCTTCGCCAGCTTCAGTCCGGCAGCGTGACCGCCCGCGGGCCCCCAACTGCTCTGCACGGGGCGGGGCTCCGGGGCGCCGGCCTCCTTCAGCGCCTGCCGCCAGCCGCTGGTGCGGGCGCTGGTGCGGCGGGTGCTGGACGGGATGGCCACGTAGTGCACGGTCTCGTGGCCGAGGGAGAGCAGATGGCGGGTCGCCTGGTAGGCGGCCTCGCGGTCGTCGGCCCACACCCACGGGCGGTCGCCGCCGGGCGGGGTCGCCGGGGTCTCGACCACGCCCACCACCGGCAGCCCGGCGGGCACGGCTTCCAGCGCCCGGACACCGGCCGGATCGTATGCGATCACGACGATCCCGCCACCCGCGTCCGCCGCGCGCTGCACCTCGGCGGCGACGGCCGCGTCCTCGGCCGACTCCAGCACCCCGATCCCGACCGCGTACGACGCCGCGCGGGCGGCCTCCTCGATGCCCTGGAGGATCGAGGCGTAGCCGTAGTGGGTGGTGTTCGCGGTGAGCACGGTCACGGCCCGGCTGCGTCCGCTGGCCAGGGCGAGGGCGGTCGCGTTGCGGCGGAAGCCCAGCTCGTCGATGGCGGCGAGCACTCGCTCCCGGGTGGACGGCCGGACGCTGGGATGGCCGTTGATCACCCGCGAGACCGTCTGGTACGAGACCCCCGCGGCGGTCGCGACGTCCCTGATGCTCGCCGGGCGCCTTGTGTGACCGGTCACATTCATGCGAGGATTGTGACCGGTCACACTTGGGTCGTCAAGAGACCGTAACGAGGGATTCACGCGGACCTCCGCTCCCCGAGGACGGGACGGGGTCAGGAGGGGGAGCACCTTGACCGGCACGGCGGATGCGGCGCACATGGACTCCAACCAGCGACAGGACGAGTTCACTTGGGGGCATCAAGGCCTCCGGGCCGGGTTCGCGGTCGCCGCCGACGGGACCCTGCGGCTGGTCCGGCTGGCCCATCCCGACGACGATCGCCCCGCCACCCCGCACTCCGCGCTCCCGCTCGTGGAGCTCACCGCTCTCGGCCACGGCAGCGGCTGGTCCGGCCCCCGCTTCACCGGCACGGCCTTCGGCGCCCGGCTCGTCTACCGGACCCACCGCACGGACAGACGCGACGGCTGGGAGTGGCTGACCGTCGAACTCCGCGACCCGGACACCGGGTTGACGGCGTCCGTCGAGCTCACGTCACCCACCGGACTGCCCGTCCTGCGCTCCCGAGTCCGCCTCCGCAACGAGGGCCGGGCGCCCCTGGTCGTCCAGTCCGTCAGCAGCCTCCTGCTCGGCGGCCTGCCCGCCCCCGACGCCCTCGACGTCCACCGGGCGCGCAACGACTGGCTCGCCGAGTGCCGTTGGTACGCCGAGCCGCTGCGCGCCGCCGTCGCGGACATCCACGTCGACGTCCACGAGCACGACAGCCGGGCCGCCCTCGCCCTCACCGGGCGCGGCAGCTGGCCCACCGACGGTCATCTGGCCATGGGGGCGCTGACGGAGCGCGGCGGCGGCCGGGCCTGGGCCTGGCAGGTCGAGTCCCCGGCCGGCTGGCGCTGGGACCTGGGCGAACGCGCACACGACACCTACCTGGCGCTGAACGGCCCCACCGACGCGGAACACCAGTGGCGGGTCCGGCTCGCCCCGGGCGAGGAGTTCACCACCGTGTACGGAGCCCTGGCACTCGGCTCCGACCTCGACGCCGCGATGGGCGCCCTGACCTCATACCGCCGGGCGATCCGCCGCCCGCACCCGGACCACACCGCCCTCCCCGTCGTCTTCAACGACTACATGAACACCCTGATGGGCGACCCGACCACGGCCAAGCTCCTGCCGCTGATCGACGCCGCCGCGGACGCCGGCGCCGAGTACTTCTGCATCGACTCGGGCTGGTACGACGACGACACCCGGGGCTGGTGGGACAGCGTCGGCGCCTGGCAGCCCTCGCCGCGCCGCTTCCCCGACGGCGGCATCCGGGCCGTCCTGGACCGGATCCGGGAGCGCGGGATGGTGCCCGGGCTGTGGCTGGAGCCGGAGGTCGTCGGGGTGCGCAGCCCCGTCGCGGCCGAACTGCCCGACGAGGCGTTCTTCCAGCGCGACGGCGTGCGCCTGGCCGAACAGGGCCGCCACCAGCTCGACCTGCGGCACCCGGCCGCCCGCGCCCACCTCGACAAGACCGTGGACCGGATCGTCGGCGACTGGGGCGTGGGCTACCTCAAGCTGGACTACAACATCGTGGTCGACCCCGGCACCCAGGCACCCGGCGACCTCGCACCGGGAGCCGGGCTGCTGGGCCACGCCCAGGCCTACCTGGACTGGCTGTCCGGCGTACTGGACCGCCACCCCGGACTCGTCGTGGAGAACTGTGCCTCGGGCGGCATGCGCATGGACGGTGCCACCCTGGCCGTCTCCCAGCTCCAGTCCACCAGTGACCAGCAGGACCCCCTGCGCTACCCACCCATCGCCGCCGCCGCGCCGACCGCCGTCCCGCCCGAACAGGGCGCTGTCTGGGCCTACCCGCAGCCCGAGTTCGACGACGACCTGACGACGTGGACCCTGGGCGGGGCGCTGCTCGGCCGCATCCACCTCTCCGGCCACCTCAACCGCATGCCGGAACACCAACTGGCCCTAGTACGGGACGCGGTCGCGGTCTACAAGTCGATCCGCGGGGACCTCGCGCGGACCCTGCCCTTCTGGCCGCTCGGCCTGCCCGGCTGGACGGACGAGTGGCTCGCCCTGGGGCTCTCGGTCCCCGGTGACCGCACGGCGTACCTGTCGGTCTGGCGCCGGGGCGGACCGGCCGAACTCCGCGTCCCCGTCCGGCACCTGGCGGGCCGGACCGTCCGCGCGGAGGTCCTGCACCCGTCCTCCGCGGAGGCGGGCCGGGCGGTGTGGGACGGGGACGGGCTCACGGTGTCCGTGCCGCGCACGCCCGGTGTGCTGCTGATCCGGCTCACGCGGGAGGGGTAGCCAGGACGGGCAGGCGGAGCGCCTGGCGTCAGCCGTGTACGGCGCTTCCCTCGCGGACGGCATTCCGATCCCGCGCCTGCTGATGCGCGTCCCGGCGGAACGCCCACGTCATCTCGGGCTCCATCACCCAGCGGAACAGCCGCCGCACCGGCGGGGTGCACAGCGCGGTCACGAGCACCGCGGCGAAGGCCGTCACCACGGCCACGCCCACGGGCCGGTGGACCCACGCCGGCTCGTACCAGCCCCAGAACTTGGACCCCTGGGCGACGAAGCCGTGCAGCAGGTAGCCGTACAGCGTGCCCGCGCCCAGCACCGTGAACCACGCCCGGCGCCCGGGCACCCACGCGAGGAAGCAGGCCACCAGGACCAGTGAACAGCCGAAGGTCACCAGCGTCATCACGGGCCCGTACCAGGCGGGCGCGGCGAGTTCCTCGGCGCTGTCGCGGTGGTAGAACCAGGCACCGGTCATCCGCGGGACCGCCCAGTAGGCCACGACGACCGCGGCGGCGAAGACCGGCACGGCCAGCACACGCG
Organism: Streptomyces sp. NPDC052064; assembly: GCF_055585925.1. NCBI lineage: Bacteria > Bacillati > Actinomycetota > Actinomycetes > Kitasatosporales > Streptomycetaceae > Streptomyces > Streptomyces sp. NPDC052064. The sequence continues at coordinate 110,613 of NZ_JBVJJE010000014.1, read as the reverse complement.
CCGAGCGGCGGCGCACCAGCCGGAAGTGCTCCGGCTTCAGCAGCAGACCGAGGACGAAGTACGGCAGGAACTGAAGGGTGCGTTGCAGATCGAGGTCGTTGCCGACGGACGGTGAGAGCGTCGCCAGCATCGCGATGACGAGGGCGGTCGGCAGCGGCCACCGCACGCGCCGCCACACCGGCGTGGTCAGCCGCCAGATGAACAGCGCCGCCAGGAACCATGTCAGGTACAGCGGATCCAGCAGGCTGACGGGCCGGTCGGGCTCCTGGTCCGTCCATCGCGTGAACAGCGTGTACGCCGTCTCGAAGACGACATACGGAACGGCGAGCCCGGTGACCAGACGCCTGACCCGCCCCGGGCTCGCGTCGAAGGAGCGCGAGAAGTAGCCGGAGATGACGATGAACGCCGGCATATGGAAGGCGTAGACGACCATGTAGAGCGCGCTGACCGCCCGGCTGCCGTCCCGCAACGGCTCCCAGGCGTGCCCGATGGCCACCAGCACGATCGCCAGGTACTTGGCGTTGTCGAAGAACGCGTCGCGCTGCCCGGCCTGCTTCGGCGGGGCAGCGGCCTCGCGTGACGTGCTTGGCCCGGCCTCGCCGCCCGTGCTCGCGACGGCCCGGATGCGCAGGGTGTCCTCACTCATCACGCCTCCCGCGCACGGTGCGGGGAACCGGGACGGACGGATACGCGTCTCGCCGGGGTTACGGCGGTGTGGTGCCGGTGCGACATCCCCGCCGCCTGACCCATGCGGAGCGACGTAAACCGCTTTCCGGGGTGGATGTCGCGCGGATCACACCCGCGGATCACCCCTGTGGCGACGGTGCCGCCGCGCCCGGCCTTTCGGGAGCGCGCCGGCACCGTCGCACACGGCCGCTCAGCTCACCGAGCAGGAGGCGCCGTTCAGTGTGAACGCCGTCGGGCTGGGGTTCGCCGTCGCCCGGGACGCCGTGAAGCCGAGGGTGACCGAGCCCGCCGCGGGGATCGTCGCGGTGTACGGGGCGGCCGCGACACTGACCTCGGAGCCGCTCTGCGTCGCCGTGCCGCCCCAGAGGTTGGTGATGCGCTGGCTGTCCGGGAAGGTCCAGCGCAGCGTCCAGCCGTTGATCGCCGACGTGCCCGTGTTGCGCAGGGTGATCTCGCCCTGGAATCCGCCGGGCCAGCTGCTCGTCACCCGGTAGCCGACGCCGCAGGCCGCCGTCGAGCCGCCGGAGGAGGTCGTGAACGTCACCGTGGCCGAGCGGGGCGAACGGTTGCCGGCGGCGTCACGGGCGTAGACCGCGAAGGTGTAGGAGGTGGAGGGGGACAGGCCGGTGAGGGTGGCGGTCGTCCTGGCCGTGGACGTGACGACCGTCTCGGCGCCGCCGCCGATCCGGACCACGTCGTAGCCGGTGACGCCTGCCGCGTCGGTGGCGGCGGCCCAGGTCAGGGTGGCGGACGAGGAGGTCACCCCGGACGCGGTCGGAGCGCCGGGAGCCGTCGGGGGAGTGGTGTCGCCTCCGCCTGAGGAGTAGATCGCGGCCTCCTTGGCGGTGGCGGCGATGCCGTTCGCGCCGTTGAAGAGCCGCTGCCCCCAGCTGGTGAGCTGGTCCGGGTCGAAGTTCGTGACCATGTCCAGGTACTCGACGCCGCCGCCGTTGCCGCTCCAGGACCAGCCGAGGTAGCCCAGGCGGAGCTGCTGGGCGACGGCCAGGATGGTGTCCTCGTCGGGGTTGCCGTCCGAGTGGTCGTGGCCGAACTCGCCCACGACGATGGGCAGTTTGGCCGTGACGAAGCGGTTCAGATAGTCGGTGATCTCGGCGGCGGTGTCGAAGACGCCGTACATGTGGATCGAGAAGATCGTGTTGGCGTCCGGGTCGGCGGCGAAGACCGAGGCGGCGTTGTCCCGCATGGTGAACGCCCAGTCCTGGCCCCAGTTGGGCGCGTCGACCATGATCGTGTGGTCGAACCCGGCGTTGCGCAGCTTCTGGATGGCCGCCTTGGTGTCGGCCGTCCAGGCTGTGTAGCCGGTGTTGCCGTGCGGCTCGTTGCCGATGTTGACGATGACGTAGTCCTCTTGACCGGTCAGCGCGCTCTGCACGCTGATCCAGTAGTCGGCGGCGCGCGAGAGCGTGACGGCTCCGCTCTGTTCGCCGTAGCCGGTGGTGTCGTGCACCTCCAGCACACAGATCAGCCGGTTCTGCTTGCACTGGGAGACCACGTTCGCCACGTCGGCGGTGTCGTTGCGGGTCCAGCGGTCACCGCTGGAGAGGACCACGCGGACGGTGTTGGCGCCCTTGGCCTTGATGTGGGAGAGGGAGCTGGTCCGGTCCGGGAACCAGGTGTGGGCGTGGTTGACGCCACGCATCACGAAGTCGTTCCCGGACGCCTCCAGCAGTCGGCCGTTGTCGATGCGGAACCCGGTTGGCGCGGCGTGCGCCGGTGTGCCGAGGGAGAGGAAGGAGAACAGGAGGCCGAGGAGGGCGACGGCCACGGTGGCCACGCGCGGGGTGGGGGCGGTGCGGGGTCTCATGGCGGCTCCAGAGGTGGGGGTTGGATGGGGTGGGACCTGTTCCGGGTCGCGTCCAGTCCTGGGGAGGGAGCGGCGAGTGTGCTGCCGGGGCCGGTCCTGGTCCGTGCCGGGTGTCAGGCGGCGGAACTCTTCGCCGTGCACGTGACGGTCGCCGCCGGGGCGCCGGCCGTTGCCGGGGTGGTGGCGACGAAGCCGAACGTGGCGCTCGCGCCGGGCGCCAACGCCCCGTTCCACGCCGCGTTCGTGACGGTGGCCGTGCCGTCCGCGGCCGTGGTGAGGGTGCCGTTCCAGACCTGGCCGACGCGCGTGCCGTTCGCCGGTACGACCGTCGCGGTCCAGGCCGAGGCGGCGGAGGCGGACGTGTTCGTCACGGTCACCTCTCCCTGGTAGCCGCCCTGCCATGAGGAGACAACCCGGAAGCGCGCCGTACAGGCCGCGGGTTCCCCCGGGCCGCCGGGGCCCTGCGGGACGCCCGCGTCGAGGACCGCCGCCAGGGCCGGGAACCAGCGGGCGGCGATCTTGTCGTCGCCGGAGGCGTTGGGGTGCACCCCGTCGTAGGTGTCCGTGGCCGTGCTGAAGCCCGTCCACTGGTCGACCACCGTGATCGGGGAGCGTGCGGTGCTGGTCGCCCGCGCCCAGTCGGGGATCCGCGCGTTGAAGTCGACGACGCGTTGCGCACAGGCCGTACAACTGCTCGGGTTCAGGGGGATGAGCTGCGCGACGAGGATCCGCATGTCGGGATTCGAGGCCCTCATCTGCGTCACGAGCTTGGTGTAGGCGGCGAGAAGGCGGTCCGGGGTGATGCTGCTCCACACGTCGTTCGTGCCGAAGTGCATGACAACGATGTCCGGGTGCGTGGCCGCGAGCCTGCCCGGCAGCAGGTTCTGATCGGCCACATTGGTCACCAGCTCACCGCCGTGCCCCTCGTTGTCGCCGTCGTGCGCCTGTCCGCAGCCCTGCGGCGGGAGGGTGCCGACGAAGTCGATGTCCGTGTATCCGCTGTTCAGCAACCGGTTCCACAGCAACGCCCGCCAGCAGCCCGGCGAGCCGGTGATCGAGTCGCCGAGCGGCATGACGCGGACGGGGTCCGCCGCCGGTGCCGCCGTGGCCCGGGGCGCGAACGTGATGCCGAGGGGGAGGAGCAGGGCGGCCAGGAGGCCTAGAACCGGGATGATCCGTAAGTGCGGGGACGAGCGGCGGGTTCTGCGCATGGTGGTCCCTTCCCTGGACGAGGTGGGAGCGCTCCCATGCATCAAGCCATTGTTGTCATTGACGCGTCAAGAGGATGGCGACATCTCGTGCGGGTGTCACGCGGACGTCAGCGCGCGGGACAGGCGAAGAAGCCCCCCCGGCTGCCGGCCCAGCGGGCCCGACTCGACCATGCGGCGCAGCGGCGGCGGCGCGTACAGCGGCTCCCGGTACTCCTCGTACAGGGCCTCACCGATCGCCGCGACCGTGTCCAGACCGATGAGGTCGGCCAGGCGCAGCGGCCCCATCGGGTGGGCGTTTGCGACCGTCAGGCCGGTGCGATGTCCTCGGCCGTCGCCGTTCCGGAGTCCACCATCCGTATCGTGGCCAGGAGATACGGCACGAGGAGGGAGTCGACGACGAAGCCCGCGCGGTCCTGCGCGGTGATGGTCCGCACGGTGCCCCGAGATGTGACCTTCCGGAACAGCGCCGCCTTCGCCGCCTCGTCCTCCACCGCCGCCTCGGCGGCCAGGCCCGCCCCGGCGAGGATGGGCACCTCCGCCGTGACGCTGATGCCCGCCAGGGCGTGGGCGCGGTCCTCCGGGGGGGAGTCTGCCCTTCTTCTCCGCGTGGCGCAGCGAGTCCGCGATCCCGGCCGGACCGGCGCGGGGGTCCTGTCCTCCGTCACGTCGCACCACGGGACCGCCGGTCCGGCCCGGGCGCAGATCTCGGCGATGCCCCGGCCCATCTGCCCGGCGCCGACGACTCCTACGCGCTTGAACGCGCTGATGTGTTCTCTCCCTCCGGCGGCGGTCTCGTCTCCGAACGCCGGCCGCCCACCTCTGCCGCCGCCCGCTCTCGGGGAGCAGGGTGTGGAGGTCTTCGAAGGTTCGGACCCGGGCGCCTTCGGCTGAGCCTTCTCTCCCGGATAACTCCCCCGAGCGTGCGATAGGTTGCCCGCCATGACCGGATTAGGACCCGTCGCCTGGCCACCTGCCCCGATGAAGACCGAACGGCTCGTGCTCCGTGAGTCCGAGGCTCGGGATCGTGCGGCGTTCATCGAGCTGTTCGCCTCGCCGGAGGTGCGGACCTACCTCGGTGGCCCTCGACCGCGTGATGAGCTCGAACGCGCGGTGCCCGAGGTGCCCGGGCGGCGCCCGGGCCTGTTCGTGATCGACCTCGACGGAGCGATGATCGGCACGGTCACGCTCGACCGGCGTGACGCGGAACGCCCGGGTCGCGTCCGTCCGCGTGGCGGAGAGGCCGAGCTCGGCTACATGTTCCTGCCGGAGGCGTGGGGACGCGGGTATGCCGCCGAGGCGTGTGTGGCGGCACTCGACTGGTTCGCCGATGCGCTTCCCGGCGAGCCGGTGGTGCTCTGCACCCAGACCGCCAACGAACGCTCGATGCGCCTCGCGGCGAAGCTGGGGTTCGCCGAGGTGGAGCGGTTCGAGGAGTTCGGCGCCGAACAGTGGTTCGGCGTGCGGTCCTAGGGGGCCCGCACCTCGTGGGCCTCCGGACTTTTGCCGGGTCATGAGGCATTCATGACCGGATGCCCAGAGAGCCGAGGTCATGATGGTCGGCGTCGGTAAGGCATGCCTTGGCTAATTCGCTCGCGTGGTGGCCGGGGCGGAGGGCCGGGAGGGCCGCAGCACATGTGGGACGACGCGTTTCCCAGCTTCCTGATCGGGCTGAGGGAAGGACTGGAAGCCGGCCTCATCGTCTCCGTGCTGGTCGCCACCCTCGTGCGATCGGGCGCCAAGTCCCGTCTGCCGCAGGTGTGGACCGGCGTACTGGCCGCGATCGCGCTCTCGATGAGCTTCGGCGCGGTCCTCACCTTCACCGCCGCGTCTCTCTCCACCGCCGCCCAGGAAGCCTTCGGAGGCGCGCTGAGCATCGTGGCCGTCGCCTTCGTGACCGCGATGGTGTTCTGGATGCGCCGCTCGGCCCGCAGTCTGGCGGGAGAGATCAAGGAGAAGGTCGCCGAGGCCCTGACCATGGGCGCCGGTGTGCTGGCCCTCACCTCCTTCCTGGCGGTGGGCCGAGAGGGCCTGGAAACCGCCCTGTTCCTGTGGACCACGGCCCGCGCGGCGGACGAGTCGGCCGGGCCGCTGACCGGCGCGGGCATCGGGCTCGTTCTGGCGGCGGTGCTGTGCTGGGGGCTCTACCGCCGGGTGCTCTCCATCAACCTCACCCGTTTCTTCACCGCCACCGGCGCCGTCCTCATCGTGATCGCCGCGGGCGTGCTCGGCTACGGGCTGCGTGACCTCCAGGAGGGCGGGGTCCTGCCCGGCGGGACGGCCTACGCGGTCGACCTGAGCGGGAGCGTCGACGCAGGGTCCTGGTACAGCACCCTGCTCCAGGGCGTGCTCAATCTGACTCCGACGATGACGTGGCTTCAGGTGGCCGGGTACGTCGGGTATCTCGGCGTGGTGATGACGCTGTTCGTGAGGGGGGTGCGGGGAGTTGCCCCGGCCCCGAGCCCGACACGGCCCGCGCCCGCGACACCGCCCTCCGCCGGGGCCGCGCCCGCGACACCGCCCCGGCCCGCGAAGGCCCCATCGCCCCAACCCACCCACACGCCCACCCCCGCACCCACCCGCCGCCGCCCCGCCTGGCTCATCCCCGTCGCCGTGGTTGCCGTGCCCGTCGTCCTGGCCGGGCTCGTCGTCGCCCTGGCGCGTCCCGAGCCCGCCGGGGGCGAGACGGTCGCAGTCTCCGCAACGGACTGCGGTCAGGGCTTCACCGCGCCCGAGCCGGGGAGGCGGACCTTCCAGATGCGCAACACCGGCGACCAGACGTCCGAGGTGTACCTCATCGACCCGGCCACCAACGCGGTCTACGGCGAGATCGAGGGCCTGGCCCCCGGCACCACCCGGGATCTCGTCGCCACCGTGGCGGGCGGTACGTACGCCTGGCGCTGTGTGCCCACCGACGGCAAGGCCGTGACCTCCAAGGCGGTCCGGGTCGGCGGCGCCGCCGGTGCCGGGGCCGTCGTCCCCGTCTCCGCGCGGGATCTCGCGGGACCGCTGCGGGCGTACAAGGCATACGTGAACCGGGGACTGGCCACCCTCGTCACCGAGACCCGGAGGCTCAGCGGCGACATCCGCGCAGGGCACCTGGACACGGCGCGCGCCGACTGGCTGACCGCGCACCGTACCTACGCCTCCCTCGGCGCCGCCTACGGCACCTTCGAGGACTTCGACCAGAAGATCAACGGCCGGCCCGACGGTCTGCCGGGCGGAGTCCACGACAAGGACTTCACCGGCTTCCAGCGGATCGAGTACGGACTGTGGCACGGCCGGCCGGCCGGTGAGCTCAAGGGCCCGGCGCACCAACTCGCCGCCGACGCCGCCGGGTTGCGGAAGGCCTTCCCGCATCAGGACTTCGACGCCTCCGACCTGCCCCTGCGCGCTCACGAGATCCTGGAGAACACCCTCCGGTTCGAGCTGACCGGCGACACCGACCAGGGCAGCGGCACCGGACTGGCCACGGCCGACGCCAATCTCGCCGGCACGCGCGAACTGCTCACCGTGCTCCGGCCGTTGCTCACCACCCGGGCCCCGCACCTGCTCCCCACCGTCGACGCGGACATCGCGCGACTCCAGACGCTGCTCGACGCCGAGCACCGCGACGGCCGCTGGACCCGAGTCGACCAGATCGGCCGGACCGCGAAGGAGCGGATCGACGGGGCCACGGGACAGCTCCTGGAAGACCTGTCGCCGGTGCCGGACCTGCTCGAGATCAGGAAGTCCGCGTGAGCACCGGCCGCCGCGAGCACAACGAACACGCCGAAGGGAACACCCTCATGCCGTCCGCTGACACGCCTCCGCCGGGTTGCCCCGCCCACGCAGGCCGCCGTTCCTTCGTCAAGGCGGCCGTGGGCGCCGGAGCCGCCGGAGCCGTACTGGCCGGGGGCGGGTTCGCGCTCGCTGAGAGTGGCGACGGCATGGCCCGGGCCGCCGAAGGGACGGACGCCGCCGCCGTGCCCTTCCACGGCACCCACCAGGCCGGAATCCTCACCCCTCAGCAGAAGGCCGCCGCCTTCGTCTCCTTCGACGTCATCGCCGACGACCGCGCGGAACTGGCCGACCTGCTGCGGACCCTGACCGAGCGGGCCCGTTTCCTCACCGCCGGCGGCACCCCCACCGACCTGGGAGTCGGCGCCCCGCCCTCGGACAACGGCATCCTCGGCCCGGTCGTCCCGGCCGACGCGCTCACCGTGACCGTCGGCGTCGGTGCCTCCCTCTTCGACGACCGTTACGGACTCGCCGAGGCGAAGCCGCGCCGGCTCACACCCATGCGCACCTTCCCCAACGACCACCTCGATCCCGCCGGGTGTCACGGCGACCTGTCCCTCCAGATCTGCGCGGCCCGGCAGGACACCGTGCTGCACGCGTTGCGCGACATCGCCAAGCACACCCGGGGCGCGATGCAGATCCGATGGCGTGTCGACGGCTTCCAGAACGTGCCGCGGCCCAGCGGTGCCCAGCGCAACCTGCTGGGCTTCAAGGACGGCATAGCCAACCCGGACGTCGCGTCGGCGCGCGAGATGGACCACCTCGTGTGGGTCGGCGACGGGCAGGGCGAACCCGGCTGGGCGACCGGGGGCAGTTACCAGGTCGTCCGGGTCATCCGGATGCTGGTGGAGTTCTGGGACCGGGTGTCGCTGACCGAGCAGGAGCAGATGTTCGGCCGACGCAAGGACACCGGTGCCCCTCTGGACGGCGCCAAGGAGACCGACAACCCGAACTACGCCAAGGACCCGCACGGCACGGCCATCCCGCTCGACGCCCACATCCGCCTCGCGAACCCGCGCACCGCGGCGACCGACGACTCCCGCATCCTGCGCCGGGGTTACAACTACGATCGGGGCGTCGACAACGTCGGCAACCTCGACATGGGTCTGGTCTTCTGCTGCTACCAGCAGGACGTGCGGCGCCAGTTCGAGGCGACGCAGACCCGGCTGATCGACGAACCCCTCGTGGACTACATCTCCCCGACCGGCGGCGGCTACTTCTTCGCCCTGCCCGGAGTGCGCTCGTCCTCCGACTGGTTCGGCCGGGGGTTGCTCTCGGCCTGAAGTCCCGTCTTCAGGCGTGAAGTCCCGTCTGTGTCAGAAGTGTTGACCGCTCCGTGCAAACGTTTTAACTTCCCTTCACCGGACACGCCGAGGTGAGGGGGAGCCGTGGCAACTGCCTTACGGGAACGAGCAGGTGCGAAGGGGGCGAGTCCGGGCCGACGCGATCCCGACGGGACGCAGCGCAAACGTAAAGGTTTTCAGAGCCGAACGTTGTTCCTGCTCATGCTGCCCGGCGTCGCCTACTTCCTGCTGTTCCACTACGGCGCACTCGTCGGCAACGTCATCGCGTTCAAGGAGTACGTGCCGTTCGACGGCCTGTGGGGCAGCCCCTGGGTGGGCCTGGGCAACTTCCAGCGCATGTTCGAGGACGCGGCGTTCTGGGACTCGGTCCTCAACACCCTCTGGATCTCCGTCCTCCAGCTGGTCTTCTACTTCCCCGTGCCGCTCGGCCTCGCCCTGCTGCTGCACACGCTCACCTGGAGCTCGGTGCGCCGGTTCGTGCAGTCGGTGGCGTATCTGCCGCACTTCATCTCGTGGGTGATCGTCGTCGCGCTCTTCCAGCAGGTCCTGGGGGACACCGGCCTGCTCAACAGCGGCCTGAGCGGGGCCGGTCTGCACACCGCCGACATCATCGGCAACCCCGACGCGTTCAAACCGCTCGTCGTCGCCCAGGTCATCTGGAAGGACGCCGGCTGGGGCACGATCATCTTCCTCGCCGCGCTCGCCCAGGTCGACGAGCAGCAGTACGAGGCGGCCGCCATCGACGGCGCCGGACCCTGGCGGCGCTTCTGGCACGTCACCCTGCCCGCCATCCGTCCGGTGATCGTGCTGCTGCTCATCATGCGGCTCGGCGACATCCTCTCCGTCGGCTTCGAGCAGATGCTGCTGCAACGCGACGCGGTCGGCCCGGAGACCGCCGAGGTCATCGACACCTTCGTCTACTACCAGGGCATCGTCGGCGGCGACTACGGATTCGCGGCCGCCGCGGGCCTGTTCAAGGGTGTCGTCGGCGCCTTCCTCGTCTACGCGGCCAACAAGGTCGCCCACCGCCTCGGCGAACAGGGGGTCTACAAGTGAGCGCGTCCGCCCGGCCCGGCTGGATGGAAAGGCCCCGGCCGCTCACCCAGGCCGCGAAGGCCCTCGCCCTCGCCGCGGTCGTGCTGCTGGTGTGCGTGCCGTTCCTGGTGATCGTGTCGACCTCGCTGGCATCCACCCAGGAGGTCGTCGACAACGGCGGCTGGGTGCTGTGGCCCAGCGAGCCCTCGCTCGACGCCTACCGCGACATCTTCGACGGCGGCATCGTCACGCACGCTCTCGGTGTCAGCGCGGGCGTGACGATCGTCGGCACCCTGCTCAGCCTCGCCTGCACCGTGACCCTGGCCTACGCGCTGTCCCGCCCGGGTGTCTTCGGCGGCAAACCCGTCCTGCTGCTGGTGCTGTTCACGTTCCTCTTCCCGCCCGGCATGATCCCGAGCTTCCTGCTCGTCAAGGAACTCGGCCTGCTCGACTCGTACGCCTCGCTCGTGCTGCCCGTCCTGGTCAACGTGTTCAACCTGGTCGTCCTGCGCGGCTTCTTCCAGTCGGTCCCCGAGGAGTTGTACGAGGCGGCCCGGCTGGACGGGGCGGGGGACTGGCGGGTGCTGGTGTCGGTGGTGCTGCCCCTGTCCAAGGCCGCGCTCGCCGTCGTCGGCCTGTTCTACGCCGTCGCCTACTGGAACTCCTGGTTCTACGCCTCGCTGTATCTGGAGAGCGGCCACTGGCCGCTCCAGCAGGTGCTGCGCACCTATGTGGTGGCCGGTGCCGGACTCACCGACGCGACCACCGGCGAGGCCACCATCACCGCTCCGCAGACGGTGCAGATGGCGGTGCTCGTGATCGCCACCGTCCCGATCCTGCTCGTCTACCCCTTCCTTCAGAAGTACTTCACCAAAGGCGTGCTCACCGGCGCCATCAAGAGCTGACACGAGGTGGTTCACCCATGCCCCGCATGTCCCGACGCACCCTCCTGCGCTCCATGGCGGTGGGCGGCGCCGCCGTCTCCGTCCCCGGTCTGCTGACCGCGTGCTCCTCGGACTCCGGCGACAGCGACGTCTCCAACGCCGGCAAGAAGCTCGCTCCCTGGCCGGCTTACCGTCCCGCCGCCGGGCCCAAGCCCGACCTGGCCCCCACCGACGCCGGTGTCCAGGCCGGCTACACCTCCTACCCGTCCGACCTGGTCAAGTCCGTCTCACGCACCCCGGGCGACGGCTCCACCGTCCGCGTCATGACCGTCTCGTTCGGCACCCCGCCCAAGCCCGCCTCGCAGAACCGTTTCTGGGCGGCCGTCGAGAAGGCCCTCGGCGTGAAGATCGAGTACACGATCATCTCCCAGGCCGACTACCAGAAGAAGATGGCGACGGTCATGGCGGGCGACGCCGACGCCCTGCCCGACATCATCAACATGTTCGCCGGCTTCACCCTGCCGCGTGAGGCGCAGTTCGTGCAGCGCCGCGCCCAGGACCTCACGCCGTACCTGTCGGGCGACGCGATCGCCGACTACCCCAACCTCGCCAACATCCCCACCCACGCCTGGCGCGACATGGGCCGCATCGGCGGCCGCATCTACGGCATCCCGCTGGAACGCCCGCTGCCCGGTTCCACCCTCTGGATCAACCAGGACATGTTCGCCGACGCGGGCATGAAGGAGGGCTGGACCGCCGAGGACTTCACCGCCGTGGCCCGGCAGGGCACCCGCGGCCGGACATACATGCTCGGCGCCGCCAACGGCTCCCTGTTCGGCAACGCCTACCACTCCGCCGCCCACAACGCGCCCCAGCGCTGGGCCGTCACCAAGGACGGCACCTTCCTGCCGGCTCCCGCCGACGAGCGCTACAAGGCGTCCATCGCCTTCCAGGCCCAGTTGCGCAAGAACGGCTCCTACCACCCCGACGCCACGTCCATCTCCCAGATCGACCTGACGACCCTCTACTACAACGGCACCGTCGGCTCCATGCAGGACGGATTCGGCGCCTACCTGCCCAAGTACCGGGAGTCCAAGGACAAGATGAGCCCCGCCGCGGCCCTGCCGTACAGCGTCGGCGGCGAGCCCGGCGGCACCGTGGCCGCCCGCCGCTCCTTCGGCTACACCGTCCTGAAGCAGGCCAAGAAAGAACGCATCGAACTGCTGCTGCGCATCCTCGACTACCTCGCCGCGCCCTTCGGCAGCGAGGAGTGGGAACTCGTCCACTACGGCGTCGAGGGCGTCCACTTCACCCGTGGCAAGGACGGCTCGCCCGAATTCACCAAGCTCGGCGAGGTCGAGAACAACACCAACCTGCCGCTGAAGTACCTCGCCGAAGGCCCCCAGGTGCTGTTCGTGCCCGGCATGCCCGACGCCGTGCGCGCCCTGCACACCTGGCAGCAGAAGGTCGTACCGCACGCCATCCGCGACGCCTCCTTCGGGCTCCAGTCCGCGACGAACAACTCCCAGGGCGCCACCCTCAAGACGTTCCTGGACGACACGATCACCGGGATCATCGCCGGACGGCTGCCGCTGACCGAATGGGAGGCGGCGGTGAAGAAGTGGCGGAGCCGGGGCGGCGACAGAATGGCCGAGGAGTACGCGAAGGACTACGCGGCCAACACCTGAGCAGCGGTGGGCGGAAGAGGAGACGCGGGGGATGGGGAACGACATGGTGTCCAAGGGACGGGTCACGATCCGCGAGGTCGCCGAGCGGGCGGGCGTGTCGACGGCCACCGCATCCCGCGCGCTCAGCGGCAACCACCCGGTGCCCCCGGCGACCCGGGCCCGGGTCCTGCGCGCGGCCCGCGACCTCGACTACGTGGCCAACGCGCACGCTCGCGCCCTGGTCGGCGGCGGCCGCAAGATGGCCGCCGTAGTGGTCCGCCAGGTCACCAGCCCCTTCTACGCCCAGGTCGCCGAGGGCGTGGAGGCCGAGGCCGCCGACCGCGGCTGGCTCTGCGTGGTCGGCGCCACCGGCGGCGACGCACAGCGCGAGATGGAGTTCGTGCAGCTCATGCGGGAGGAGGGCGCCCGGCTGGTGATCCTGGTCGGCGGGGTCGTCGAGGACGACGCCTACCGCGAGCGCGTCGCTCACTACGCCCACGCCCTCGACTCCTCCGGAGCCCGGCTCGTGCTGTGTGGCCGGCCCGCGCCCGACCCGGAGATCCCCGCGCTCGTCGTCGAGTTCGACAACGAGGCCGGGGCCCGCGCCATCACCGCCCATCTGCTGTCGGCCGGCCACCGCGGGATCGTCTTCCTCGGCGGACTGCCCGGCAACACCGCCCTCGACGCCCGCGTCGCCGGCTACCGGGCCGCCCTCGCCGAGCACGGACTGCCGCCCGAGTCCGCACACGTCGTCGACTGCGGACTCGGCCGGGCCGCCGGCCACCGCGCGATGACCGAACTCCTGAAGTCGAAACGGGAGTTCACCGCGGTCTTCGCCGGGGACGACATGGTCGCCGCCGGCGCCCTGCGCGCCATCGCCGACACCGGACTGCGCGTACCCGGCGACATCTCCGTCGTCGGCTACAACGACATCCCGCTCGCCGAGGACTTCAACCCGCCCCTCACCACCGTCCGCACCCCCGCGGAGGAACTCGGCCGCGCCGCCGTGCGCATCGCGCTGCGCGACCCCGAGCACGCCGCCGGGGCCCACCATCTGCTCGGCACCCACATCGTCGTACGCGACAGCGTCGGCGCGCCCCCGCCCGGGCGCGCCCTGTGACCAACGGAGGAACCGCACCCGCATGAGCGCGCCGCACGTGTCGCTCCCCGACCCGACGCACCTCCCCAACCTGCCCCACCTGCCACCCCCCGACCCGCTGACCTCGCCCCTCACCGGCTGGACCCGCGCCCACTGGGAGGCGATCGCCGACCGCCTCCTCGACGCCCTGATGCCCTACGCCTCCCCGGGCCTGGCCCAGTACCGGCTGCCCGGCCCGCCCAGCCACTCCGGGCCCTGGTCGGACGGTCTCGAAGGGTTCGCCCGCTCCTTCCTGCTGGCCGCGTTCCGCATCGCCGGGTCGGGCGGGCAGGGCGTGCCCGGCCTGATCGAGCGGTACGCGGCCGGGCTCACGGCCGGCACCGACCCGCGCAGCCCGGACTGCTGGCCGCCCATCACCGACCGGTCCCAGCCCATGGTCGAGGCCGCGTCCCTTGCGATCGCCCTGCACGAGACCCGCCCGTGGATCTGGGACCGGCTCGACGACCGGGTACGGCAGCGGGTCGCCGACTGGCTGGGCGGTTTCGTCGGAGCCGTGGTCAACGACTCCAACTGGCGGCTGTTCCAGGTCATCACCGAGGAGTTCCTGGCCTCTGTCGGCGCCCCGCACAGCCGCAGCGAGATCGACGCCGGCCTCGCACGCCTGGAGGACTGGTACCGGGGCGAGGGCTGGTACACCGACGGCGACGGCCGCAAGTTCGACTACTACAACGCCTGGGCGTTGCACCTGTACCCGGTCCTGTGGGCCCGGATCGCGGGACCGCACGCCGACCCCCGGCTGGTGGCGGAACACCGGACGCGCCTGCGGTCGTTCCTCCACGACCACCAGCACTTCTTCGGCGCCGACGGCGCGCCGGTCCACCAGGGCCGCTCGCTCACCTACCGCTTCGCGACGGCGGCCCCGCTGTGGGCGGGTGCCCTCGCCGACGCCACCCCACTGCCGCCCGGCCGCACCCGCCGTCTCGCCTCCGGCGCGCTGAAGCACTTCGCCGAGCGCGGCGTGCCCGACGCCCGGGGACTGCTCACGCTCGGCTGGTACGGCCCCTTCCTCCCCGTCACCCAGCGGTACTCGGGGCCGGCCTCCCCGTACTGGGCGAGCAAGGCCTTCCTCGGCCTGCTCCTGCCCGCCGACCACCCCGTGTGGACCGCGCCCGAGGAACCCGGCCCGGTGGAGACGGCCGACGTGCGCCTCGCGTTACCGGCGCCAGGCTGGCTGCTGCACTCCACCGCCGCCGACGGGATCGTCCGCGTCGTCAACCACGGCAGCGACCGCCTCCCGCCCCCACCGGCGACAGCCGACGACAGCCCCCACTACGCCCGCTTCGCCTACTCCACCGCCACGGCCCCCGAGACGCCACCGGCCCCGCGGGCGTGCGGCTCCGACAACCACATCGCGCTGCTCGCCCCCGACGGCACACCCACCCCCCGCGGCCGCATCCACCCCCTCGGCGTCGAAGGCCCCCGGGCCGCCTCCTGGCACGAGGCCCTGCTCCCGGGCGACAGCGAAGGCCACCGCATCGAGACGGTCAGCGTGGTGCACGGCCCTTGGGAGGTCCGGGTGCACCGCGTCGACGCGCCTCCCGGCACGCCCGTACGCGAGGGCGGCTGGGCCGTCGCCGACGACACCGCGCCACCGGCCGCCCGGACCGGCCCCGGCTGGGCACTCGCCCGGCACGCGGACGGCCTGACCAGCGCGCTCGTCGGCCTGCACGGCTGGAGCGACGAAGAGGGGGCGGTCGTAGCGGCCGTGGGCAGCAATGCGTACGGGCACCACTCGGCGACGCCGTTCCTGACGCTGCGGTCCCACCCCGGTGGTACGCGCCTGATGGTGACGCTGGTCGTGCTCAGTGCCGACCCTGTGGTGCACGCCATGGTTGAACAGGCCCGGGTACGGGCCGCGGCCGACGGGAGCGTGGAGATCCGTTTCCCCGACGGCACACGGGAGTCGGTGCCTTGAGAAACGTCGTGGGGGCGTGGCCCGGCCGGGCCACGCCCCCACGACGTCACGTGCGTCAGGCCTCCACGCGCCCGCGCGTCACCGCCTTCCTCAGCAGCGGCCAGGCCAGCAGCAGCACGATCACCGCGTACACCGTCACCGCGAACGGCGTGTTGAACAGGCCCGTCACGCTGCCGTCGCTGATCTGGAGCGCGCGCCGCAACTGCTGCTCTGCGTTCGGGCCGAGGATCACACCGATGACGGCGGGCAGCACCGGCAGCCCGTAGCGGCGCATGCCGAAGCCGATCAGGCCGATGATCAGCAGGATCACCAGGTCGATCACCTCACCGCCGACCGCGTACGCGCCGACCGCCGCGAAGAACATGATCCCGGCGTACAGGTACGGCCGTGGAATGCGCAGCAGCTTCGCCCACACCGGCGCCAGCGGCAGGTTGAGCGCGAGCAGCAGCACCATGCCGACGAAGAGCGAGGCGATCAGGCCCCAGACCAGGTCGGGTTCGCGTTCGAAGAGCAGCGGGCCGGGCTGGATGCCGTACTGCTGGAAGGCGGCCAGCATGACGGCCGCGACCGCCGTGGTGGGCAGGCCCAGGGTCAGCATCGACACCAGGGTGCCCGCCGCCGAGGCCGACGCCGCCGACTCCGGACCGGCCACGCCCTCGATGGCGCCCTTGCCCCACTCGTCCTTGTGCTTCGACAGGCGCTTCTCCGTCACGTACGACAGGAAGGTCGGGATCTCCGCGCCGCCCGCCGGGATCGCGCCGAACGGGAAACCGATGAACGGGCCGCGCAGCCACGACTTCCAGGTCCGGTTCACATCCCCGCGCCCCAGCCACGGACGCCCCACCGGGATCGGCTCCGGCGGGCTGCGCCGCAGGTGCGCCGCCACCCACAGGGCCTCGCCGATCGCGAACAGACCGACCGCGACGATCACCACGTCGATGCCGTCGGCCAGTTGGAGCGAGCCGAAGGTCAGGCGCTGCTGGCCGGTCATCTGGTCCAGGCCCACCAGGCCCAGCGTGAGGCCGATGAGCAGGGAGGCGAGGCCCCGGACGCGGGACGAGCCCAGCACCGACGTCACCGCGATGAACGCCAGCACCATGATGGCGAAGTAGTCCGGCGCACCGATGTCCACGGCCAGTTCGGCGACCGTCGGCGCGAGTGCCACCAGCAGGATCGTGCCGATCAGGCCGCCCGCGAAGTGCCCGACGGCGGCCGCCGCCAGGGCCTGCGCGCCGCGCCCGGACTTGGCCATGGGGTTGCCCTCCATGGCCGCCACCACCGCCGCGCTCTCGCCGGGCGTGTTGAGCAGGATGGAGGTGGTCGAGCCGCCGAACATCGCGCCGTAGTAGATGCCGGCGAACATGATGAACGCGCCGGTCGGCTGGAGCCCGTATGTCACCGGCAGCAGCAGCGCGACCGCCATCGCCGGGCCGATGCCGGGCAGCACGCCGATGGCCGTGCCGAGCAGCACGCCGATGACGGCCCAGAGCAGGTTGACCGGGGTGAGGGCCGTACCGAAGCCGTCCATGAGGGAGTTGAAGGCGTCCATGTCACAGCACTCCCATCAGCGGACCGCCGGGCAGGGGCACTCCGAGCAGGTTGTTGAAGACGACGTAGGTGACGAGGGACAGCCCGGCCGCGATGAGCGGATCGCGGTCGGTCCTGCGGCTGCCGAGCGCGAACGCCGCACCCCAGAACAGCAGCGCGCCCGCGACGGGAAAGCCGAGCGGCTCGATCAGGACGGCCGAGCCGAGGAACACCCCGGCGAGCAGCAGCACCGTGCGCCAGTCGGCGGGTTCCGACAGATCGATGTCCTCGCCGGTCTCGGCCTGGCCCCGGCCGCCGCGCAGCACGTCCACGGCGAGCAGCGCGGCGATCACCAGCAGGCCGGCGCCGACCACGACCGGCACGGTCTTCGGGCCGACCGGGCCGCGCTGGGCGATGTCGACGTCCATGGTGAGCGCGTCCGTCAGGACGAGCACGCCCAGCACCAGCAGCAGCGCGCACACGCCGAGTTCGGAGTTCTCCCGCAGCCACGAGCGCCGCTCGCCGCGCTCCGCGGGGGGAATGTCGGTGGTCTGCGTCGTCACAGTCCCAGCTCCTTCAGCACCGAAACCACGCGCTTGTCCTCGGCGTCGAGGAACGCGCCGAACTTCTCCCCGGTGAGGAAGGCGTCGTCCCAGCCGTTCTGCTCCAGGGACTTCCGCCATTCGTCCGAGCCGTGCAGTTCCTCGATCAGCCGCACGAGCTTGTCGCGCTCTCCGTCGGTCAGGCCGGGCGGGGCGACGATGCCGCGCCAGTTGGTGAAGTTCACGTCGTACCCGGCCTCCTTCAGCGTGGGCGCGTCCAGCCCCTGGACGCGCTCGGGGCCGGTGACCGCGAGGAGACGCAGCTCGCCCGCCTTGATCTGGTCCAGGTACTCGCCGACGCCGGACACACCGAAGGCGACCTTGTTGCCGAGGATCGACGCGAGCAGCTCGCCGCCGCCGTCGAACGGGATGTAGTTGACCTGCTTCGGGGGGATCCCGGCGGCCCGCGCCATCAGCATCGGCGCGAGGTGGTCGGGCCCGCCGGGCGACGACCCGCCGCCCACCGGGAGCTTGCCCGGGTTCTCCTTCCAGGCGCCGATGAGATCGTCGATCGTCTTGTACGGGGAGTCCTTGGCGACCACGACGACGTCCTGCTCCTCGGTGAGCCGGGCGATCGGCGTGGTGTCGCCGAGCGTCTTCGGCGCGTCGTTGGAACGGACGGCGCCCACGACCCCGAGGCCCATGGACATGGCGAGCTTGCCGTTGCCGTGCTCGCTCACCAGCCGGCTCAATCCGACCGTGCCGCCGGCGCCGGGCAGGTTGAACACCTCGATGTTGTGGGTCAGTTTTGCGTCCTCGGCGTTCTTCGCGGCCGTACGGGCCGTGATGTCGTAGCCTCCGCCGGGCGTGTTGGGGACCATGAAACGCAGGCCCGGGATCTGTGTGCCGGTCTCGGAGCCGCTGCCGGTGGTCAGCAGCGGCGGTCCGACGAGCACGAGCACGGCGGCCCCGAGCAGGGCGAGGGGAGTGCGCAGGCGCACGAGTGCCACCACCTGTCGGTACGTCGTTGCGGGTAGGGGAAGGCCCTGTGGGGGAGGGTGACGTGGGCCACATGCTGCACCGGGCGCCGATGAGCTGTCTCTCTTGCGGAACCAACGGAGGTTTTGGTCTTTGCGGTCACCGCAGCGGCCCCCGGCGGCGCAGTGGGGGACCGACCCGATGCGACGTGTCCGTCGGGCAGGGGCCGGGGAACGGCACCGTGACCACGGCGACGTTGGCGGTGAAGTGAAAAGCGATTCAGGTGCCCCTGATCCGGGTGGAGAAACACAGAAATTCGACTGCGTGTTCGCCCAATGGCAGGGCACCAGAGGGGCGGAGGCTGATATCTATGGTTCCTTTGCTTCTCGTCCTACTGCTGGCCCTGATCCTGTTCGGCGCGGGCTTCGCGCTGAAAGCCCTGTGGTGGCTCGCGGTGATCGTGCTGGTGCTGTGGCTGCTCGGCTTCGTACTGCGCAGCGTGGACAGCGGTGGCCGCAAGGGTCGCTGGTATCGCTGGTAGACCGTCAGGCCCGCTGTGGCGCGAAAAACGTCAGGAACGGGGTAAATGAATGGCCCGATTCTCTTGCAAGAAAGAGGTTCCTGTTCCATGGTCGATACGCAAGACGTCGTCGAGCTCATTCTCCAGGACCACCGGCGTATGGAAGACCTCTTCCGTCGGATGCGCAGCGTCGAAGCCGACCGTGCGGGTGCGTTGCGGGAATTCGCAGACCTGCTGACCGCGCACGCGCTGGCCGAGGAGGCCAAGGTCTACCCGGCGCTCAAGCGGTACAAGAACATCGATGACGAAGAAGTCGAGCACGGTGAGCACGAGCACGACGAGGGAAACAAGGCCCTTCTGGGCCTCCTCGAGGTCGAGGAGGTCGGCTCCGAGGAGTGGGACGAAAAACTCGAGGGTCTGGTGGAGGCCGTCACCCATCATGCCGACGAGGAGGAGCGCACCATCCTGAACGGTGCGCGGGAGAACGTGGCGATGGAGCGGCGGGAGGAACTGGGCATGGCGTTCTCGCAGGAGCGTGAGCGTCAGCTGAAGGCCGGCTGTGGGTCCGTGGACAACGTACGCAAGATCGTCGAGTCCTGATTCGAGCAGGGCGGTCCGGATGGCCACCCCTGGCGGCATCGACTGATGGAGCCCGGACCTGAAGGGGTCCGGGCTCCGGCGTGCGCGCTGGTCGCGTTACCGCGGGTCTCTGCCGACGACTTGGTGGGGGGTGCAGGTCGCACCGCTTGGATTCCGGGTGCCCTGTGGCTGCTCCCGAGCCTCGAGTGGAGCCACGCGTTGATGTGCCCGAACAGCAGACGGCCGTGGATCGTGGACGGCGGCCTTCGGGCGCGGTCAAGCCGCTACTGCGGCCGAGTGCCGCATGGCCCGCGCCGGGCAGGACGCCCGGGTGAACAAGCCCCGGGCGGCGGCAACGAAATCAGGAAGGAGCTGATCGGGCGGGGTCCGTGGTTGTAGCCGGGTCCGGGTCCTCCTCACCCCGCGCGGCGATCAGGGGGGCCAATAGCCGCGTGCCCGGCCCTACCCGTCCGCCGGGGCCGGGCAGTTGTGTCGTGTCGGCCACCGTGAGCGGCTCCTGGCAGGCGTCGCAGGCCACGACCGGCGTGGTGGCGTGCCCGCAGGCGTCGTGGCGGATCAGGGCGGGCAGCCCCGCGGCCCCCGCGTACCACTTGTCGCCCCAGGTCATCAGCGCCAGCAGGACAGGGTAGAGCTCCTGGCCCTTCTCCGTGGCCACGTACTCCTCGCGCGGCGGGCTGACCTGGTACCGCTCGCGAGTCAGTACGCCCTCCTCGACCAGTCGGGTCAGCCGCGCGGAGAGAACCTTGCGGGACAGGCCGAGGTCCTCCGCCAGCTCGTCGAAACGGCGGATGCCGACGAGGACGTCGCGCATGATCAGGGCCGTCCAGGCGTCGCCGAACAGGTCGATCGCGCGGGCGATCGAACACGCGACATCAGAGAGGGAGGTACGGGTCACTCTTCGATGGTATCGGCGATGGGTTTCCTGAGGGAACTCGTCGATGCTAGGTTCCCTCAGGGAACCTGATCCTGAGCGTCGAGGGAGCTTGCCATGCCCGCCGCCCCGCACGTCGCCCTCGACTCGGCCGCGGCCGTCGACGGCCGCCACATTCGGGCCCTGACCTTCCAGTCCGTACGGATGGAGTACCTGCGGCGCGTGCTCGGGGAGCTGAGCCTCGCGGCGGCCGGCAGCCGGGCACTCGTCGTCGGCAGCGGGCGCGGCCTTCTGGCCCGCGGCCTCGCGCAGCTCGGTTTCGAGGTCGTCGCCGCCGATCCGTCCCCCGCCGCGACGGCCCTGGCCCTGGACGCGGACGACGGGCTGGGCGTCACCTACCTGACGACTCCCGCGGAGGAACTCGATGTCCCGGGCGACTCCTTCGACCTCGTGTACTGCGCCGACACCCTCGAGATCACCGAGCGGCCGGACGCGGTCCTCGTGGCGGCGGCGCGTGTGTTGCGCCCCGGCGCGGCCTTCGTCTACGACACGGTGAACCGCACCCCCGCGTCCCGGCTCATCTACCTCGGTGCCTTCCAAGCCTTCCCGGGTACACGGATCATGCCCCGGGGCCGTTACGCCGCGCACCGGCTGCGCCGCCCGGTGGAGCTTGCCGAGTCCCTCGACCGGGCGGGACTGTCCGCGATGGACGTCTCGGCGTTCAGGCCGCGCGACGTACGCAGCCTGGTGCGCGCGACGCGCGGGCGCAGGCGTGGCACGCTCACCGACGATCAGCTGCCGGAGCTCGTCGACATGGTGCTCGAGCCGGAGAGCAGCCCGGTGGTGACGTATCTGGGGTACGCGGTTCGCCGGGCATGAGCCACGCTCCCGGCCTCGGACCGGCCACCCGGGGCACACCCCAAAATGGCGTCGGCACTGCCGGGACCGAAGCCGGTGGATGCCCTGCTGTGCCCGCAGGGCATCTCGCTCCCGTTCGAAGACGGACTCCAGCTGTCCGCGGGCGCCGCGCAGTCGGTGTCCCGCCCCGGCAACCGGCCCGTGGCCAGGTACGCGTTGACCGCGTCGTCGACGCACGTCGAGCCGTAGACGCCGTACACCGCGTGCTGGTCGGCGCCGCTCACGGTGATCAGGCGCGAGGAGGGCCACATGCCGCGGACCGTCTGGGCGCCGTCGTAGTCGGTGCGGGGGTCCCCGGTGGCGTTGACCAGCAGGGCCGGCAGGTCGTCCCGGATCTCGGTCGGACGCTCACGCGGCCGGTCCCAGAACGTGCACGGGCTCAGGTTGTGCGTGACGGGCGCGAACAGCGGGTCCGCCGCCCGGGTCCGCTGCACGTCGCGCCAGTACACCTCCGGGTCGCGCGGAGCGGGGCCGTCGCCGCACAGGATCGCCGTCTGCACGCTGCCGTAGTGGGAGTCGGTGTCCGTGAGCACGAATTCGAGCACCCCGGCGAGCCACGGGGACGGCGTGACCCGCTGCCCCCGCGACGCCCGCAGCATGTCCCGGACGGCCTGCGCGAAGTCCCCGTAGGCGGCGTCGTTGTGCTGCGACAGGCCGTTGAAGGCGACCAAGGGCATCACGTGCTCGTCCAGCCGGTGGTCGCCGAGCCGCAGCGGCGTGCGGGCCGCGGCCTTCCGGACACGCTCCACGCTCGTAAGCACCTCCCCCCGGGTGCCGCCCAGCCCGTACGCCGCCTCGCGGGCGGCGGCCCAGGAGGCCCAGCCCTCCAGCGCGCGGCGGTTGGCCCGCTCGACGCCCTTGAGCAGCCGGGGCCCGTACCGGTCCGGGTCGATCACACCGTCCAGGACGACCCGGTCGGTCCGGCCGGGGAACATCGTGGTGTACACCTCGCCGAGGTAACTGCCGTACGAGTAGCCCAGATAGGAGATCCGCCGCTCGCCGAGCGCGGCCCGGACGACGTCCATGTCGCGGGCGGTGTTGCGGGTGGTGGCGTGGGGGAGGACGTCGCCCGCGTTGGTGCGGCAGCGCTCGGCGAGGTCCTTCGAGAACGCCGCCACGCGGTCGAAGCCGGCCCGGTCCCCACCCGCCCCGCGCCACGCCGAGCCGGTCGGCCAGCGGCAGTCCAGCGGTGTGCTGCGGCCGACGAAACGGGGATCCACGCCGACCACGTCGTACCGGGCGGCGACGCCCTTCATCGCCTTGCGCACCCACGGCGCGTCGCCGAGGGACGGCCCGCCGGGGCCGCCGCCGTTGAGCAGCAGCGGGCCGACGCGGTGGGCGGTGTCGGTGGCGCGGATCCGGGATATCGCGACGGTGATCGTGCGGCCGCCGGGGTCCGAGTAGTCCAGCGGTACGGTCACGTCGGCGCAGCGGGCGCCCGCCTGCTCCAGTTCCTTGCCGGTCGTGTCGTCCGGTCCGAGTACGCAGCTCTTCCAGGTGAGGCGCTGGTCGTGGTAGCGGGCGAGGGGGTCGGAGCCGGGACTCGCCCCGGCCGTGGCGGGCAGTGCCGTCAAGGCGAGACCGGCGGCCGTCAGGGCGAGGGCGGCTCGTCTCGCGGTTCCCGAATTGCGGGATAACACGGGTCTATGTCCTTTCTGTCGCCGATGCCCCCTCGCTACTGGCAGGGACATACCGGAGAGGGGTGCGGTGTGACAGAACGCTAGGGACGGGCCGCCGTTCGATCACTCCGGCTGGCAGCCGGTTCCCGGTGGGGTCAGCCCCCGTAGGGAGGCGGGGGAACGCCGTTTCCATGGTGGTGACAACAACCGGAATCTCGGCCCCGAGCTGGGAGAACGCTCGGGAAGACCTTGTGCAGGTCGATGCGAGGGGGTTGTCCAGACATTCGCTCACGCCTAGGGTCGCCTTCCGAGTGCAAGCGCTTTCCGAAGTGCTTTCAAAAGTGCTTTCCAAGCGTGTGTCCGCCGGCCGTCCGAGGAGCGCCGCATGTCCTTGCCCCCCACCCGCCGCCGCGTGGCCGTCGTCGGCACCGGAGCCATCGTCAGCGGCAGTCATCTGCCCGCGCTGCGGGCCCATTCCGACCGGGTGGAGCTGGTCGCCGCCGTAGACGTCGACCAGGAGCGGCTCGACGCCTTCCGCGAGCTGGCCGGCGACCAGGTCGCCGGATACACCTCGGTGGACGCGATGCTGGACGCCGTCCGCCCCGACCTGGTCCTCATCGGGACGCCGCCCTCCCTGCACCGCGACCAGACGGTGGCCGCGCTCAAGGCCGGTGCCTGGGTGCTGTGCGAGAAGCCGCTCACCCTGTCGCTCGCCGAGTACGACGAGATCGCCGCCGCCGAGGAGGCCTCCGGGGCGTACGCGGCGGTCGTCTTCCAGCACCGCTACGGCTCCGGCGCGGTGCACGCCCGCGAGCTGATCACCAGCGGCGAGCTGGGCGCCCCGCTGGTGGCGCACTGCCAGACCACCTGGCACCGTGACACCGCGTACTACGCCGTGCCATGGCGCGGGAAGTGGGCCAGTGAGGGCGGCGGGCCGACCATGGGCCACGGTATCCACCAGTACGACCTGATGCTGCACCTGCTCGGCGAGTGGGAGGAGATCCGGGCCATGGCCGCCCGGCTCGTCCACGACACCGAGAGCGAGGACGTCTCCACCGCGCTGGTCCGGTTCAGGAGCGGCGCCCTCGCCACCGTCGTCAACAGTGTGCTGTCCCCGGACGAGGTGAGCCGTATCCGCGTCGACTGCGCGGACGCCACGGTCGAACTCACCCACCTGTACGGCCACTCCAACGACAGCTGGGTCTACACCCCGGCCCCGCACGTCGCCTCCGACCGCGCCATCGCCTGGCGGACCCCCTCGAACGACGTGCCCAGCTCCCACACCGCCCAGCTGGGCGCACTCCTCGACGCCTACGACAACGGCACCCGACCACCGGGCAGCGGCCAGGACGCCCGCGCCACCCTGGAGTTCGCCGCCGCCCTGTACAAGGCGGCGTTCACCGGCCGCTCCGTGCACGCGGGCGAGATCGGCCCCGGCGACCCCTTCTACGAGGCCATGCACGGCGAATACCCCGACTGGGCCCCCAAGGAGCGCGCATGAGCATCCGAGTCACCCACACCCACGGCGAGGACATCGCCGTCACCGCGGCGAACGGCACGGAGATCCTCCGCTACGTCTACCGCCCCGACCCGGATCCCTTCGAGTCCCGCAAGCCGTACGCCCACCCGGTGCGCACCCTGTCCGGCCGCACGGTCACCGGCTACCGGCCGAACGACCACCGCTGGCACAAGGGCCTCCAGATGACCGCGAGCCATCTGTCCGGCCAGAACTTCTGGGGCGGCAACTGCTACGTCCACGGCCAGGGCTATCTGCGCCTGCCCGAGCGCGTCGGCTCCATGCGGCACGACGGCTTCCCGGAGTTCACGGTCGAGGACGACCGCCTCGCCTTCACCGAGGAGCTCACCTGGGTCGAGAACGGCGGCGAGGAGTGGGCGCGCGAGGTGCGGGGGCTGACCGTCCACTCGGTGAACGAGGAGGCCGGCGCCTGGGCCCTGGACTGGTCGATCCGCCTCACCAACGTCCGTTCCGAGCCCCTGGCCTTCGGTTCCCCGACCACCGCGGGCCGCGAGATGGCCGGCTACACCGGACTCCAGTGGCGCGGCCCGCGCGACTTCACCGGCGGCACGGTCTTCGCCCCGGACACCGACGCCGACGCGGGCAAGCTGATGGGCACCCAGGGCCCCTGGCTCGCCTTCACCACCGAGCACGACGACGTCGACGGTCACTCCACCCTCGTCTTCGCGCACGCGCCCGAGAACCTCGACGAGACGTCCGCGATCCACGAGTCGCACTGGTTCGTCCGCTCCGAACCCTTCCCGACGGTCGCCTTCTCCTGGGCGTTCTTCGAGGAGTTCGAACTCCCGCCGGGCGAGTCCTTCGCCTTCCGGTACCGGCTCGTCGTCGCCGACGGCGCCTGGGACCGCGACCGGGTCGGCACGCACCTGGAGGGCCTGCCGTGGTGAACGATGCCAAGCCCGCCCTGCCGCACCCGCTGCCCGGCGCGATCGGCCTGTCCCATCTGAGCGCCTACGACTGGGAGGCCGCCGACGGCGTCTGCGGAGGCAGCCCGCATCTGCACCTGGTGTGCACCGAGGCGTACGTCGTCACCGGCGGCCGGGGCGCGGTCCAGACGCTGAGCCCCGACGGCTACCGGGACATCCCCCTCGCGGCCGGCTCCATCGCCTGGTTCACGCCGGGCACCGTCCACCGCATGGTGCAGGGCGGCGATCTGCGCATCACCGTGCTGATGCAGAACAGCGGCCTGCCCGAGGCCGGGGACGCCGTGTTCACCTTCCCGCCCGAGGTGCTCGCCGACCCCGAGAGGTACGCCGCCGCGGCGACCCTGCCGCCCGGCACGGGACCGGAGACGGCGGTGGCCGCCCAGCGCCGCCGGGACCTCGCCGTGGAGGGCTACCTCGCCCTGCGCGAGGCGCTCGTCGCCGGCGACAACGGCCCCTACCTGGAGTTCCAGCGGGCCGCCGCCCGGATCGTGCGCGACAAGGTACCCACCTGGCGCGCCCTGTGGCAGGAGGGCGCCCTCGCCACCGCCGAACGCACCGGCGCCCAGCTCGACGCGCTGGCCGACGGTGAGCCCGCCTACCTCGGCGAGGCCACCGCCCACGAGGCCGCGCCCACCCGGCTCGGCGGCTTCGGCATGTGCGGCCGACGGGACGAGTACAACCTGCCGGGGACGACGCTGCCGTACCAGGGGGAGTAGCCACACGAACGAGGGGGGACCTCAACCGAACTCCGAGGAGAGAAGAGGTGACCTCGGCATGCCCGGACACAGGACAAAGGGGTTCTGCGCGTCGGCCGCCGCACTGGCACTGTGTGCCGTGCTGGCGGGCTGCGGAGGATCCGGGGAATCGGCCGGCGGCGGCAAGGTCGTGCTGCGCTACACGTGGTGGGGCAACCCCGACCGCGCGGAACGCACCGAGCAGGCCGTCGCGCTGTTCGAGAAACAGCATCCCAATGTCGATGTGACGACGTCGTTCTCCGGCTACGACGCCTACAAGCAGAAGCTCGCCACCCAGGCCGCCGGCGGTGACGCGCCGGACGTGATGCAGCTGGACTACCGCCAGATCGACCAGTACGCCTCCGGCGGCGTCCTGCTCGACCTGGCGAAGCAGAAAGCCGTACTGCGCACCTCCGAGATCGACCAGGGGCTGCTCGCCACCGGCCGCGTGGACGACGTGCAGTACGCGATCCCGCAGGGCCGCGGCACCGAGACCGTCGCCTACGACGTCGGGACCTGGAAGAAGTCGGGCGTCCCCCTCCCCGGCAAGAGCTGGACCTGGAGCCAGTGGGCCGACACCATGCGCGCCCTGGCCAAGAAGACCGGCAAGCCCGGGGCGACCGACCCCGGCCAGAGCGAGGACGCCTTCGAGGTCTGGCTGCGCGGCCAGGGCAAGTCCCTCTACACCGAGGGCGGCGGCCTCGGCTTCACCGCCGACGACCTCACCCGCTGGTGGACGTTCACCGACAGACTGCGCCGCGAGGGCGCCGTCTCGCCCGCCGAGCAGACCACCCAGCTCGACGGCTCCGTCGAGAACACCCCGCTCGGCCGCGGCACATCCGTCACCGACGCCAACTGGGACGCCCCGGCCAGCGGCTTCCTCGCCCTCGTCAAGGGCGGCGTCGCTCTCGCCCCCATGCCGTCCGGCGAGGACGGCACACCCGGCCAGTACTTCAAGCCGTCCATGTTCGTCGGAGTCTCCGCGAACACCGCCCATCCGAAGGAGGCGGCACAGCTCGTCGACTTCCTGGTCAACGACCGGCAGGCCGCGAAGATCCTCGGCGCGAGCCGCGGCATCCCCGTCAACGAGCAGGTCCGCGACGAGATCGGCCCGCAGCTCAAGGACTTCGACAAGACCATCGCCGGCTTCCAGGCGTCCCTGGAGGGCAAGCTCAAGGACCCGCCCCAGGCACCGCCGTCGGGCGACAACGCCCTCCAGAGCACCTTCCAGCGCGACTACGACCAGGTGTCCTACGCGCGCATGTCGCCCCGCGAGGCGGCCGAGAACTACGTCACCGAGGCGAAGGCGGAGCTGAGGTCATGACCACCACCGCGATCCCCACGGAGACCAAACGCGTCCCAGCCACCGCCCCGAAACGCCGCCCCAAGCGCGAACGCGAGGGCGCCGCCTGGGTGTTCCTCTCGCCCTGGGTCCTCGGCGCGATCGTCCTGACACTGCTGCCGATGGCCGTGTCGCTGTACCTGTCGTTCACCGACTACGACCTGTTCAACCCGCCGAAGTGGGTGGGCCTGCGCAACTACGTCCAGATGTTCACCGAGGACCCGCGCTACTGGCGCTCGGTCGTGACGACGGTGACGTACGTCGTCATCGCCGTGCCCCTGCAACTGGCCCTCGCCCTGGTCGTCGCACTCGCCCTGAAAGGCATGAAGCGCGGCAAGGCCTTCTACCGCTCAGCCTTCTACGCGCCCTCGCTGCTCGGCGCGTCGATGTCCATCGCCCTCGTCTGGCGGGCGGTCTTCAACGACGGCGGCACGGTCGACAACCTGCTCGGCACCGGCGGCTGGGTCAACAAGCCCGGCTGGTCGCTGTTCGCCGTCGCGCTCCTGACGGTGTGGCAGTTCGGCGCGCCGATGGTCATCTTCCTCGCCGGTCTCCAGCAGATACCGGCCGAGCTGTACGAGGCGGCGGCCGTCGACGGGGCGGGGAAATGGCGGCAGTTCGTCTCCGTCACCGTGCCGATGCTGTCCCCGGTGTTGTTCTTCAACCTGGTCCTGCAGACCATCCAGGCCTTCCAGGTGTTCACGCCCGCCTTCGCGGTCAGCGCGGGCAAGGGCGGACCGGCCGACTCGACCCTCGTCTACACCATGTACCTCTACGACCGCGGCTTCGTCGCCTCCCACATGGGCTACGCCTCCGCCATGGCCTGGGTGCTGCTCCTCGTGATCGGTGTGGTCACGGCGGTGCTGTTCCGCACCTCCCGCTCCTGGGTCTTCTACGCCTCCGAGGGGGACCGATGACCTCGACCGCCGTTTCCCACAAGCCCGTCCGCTGGGGGCGGGTCGCCGTCCACCTGGGCTGCCTGGCCGCCCTGCTGGTCATGCTGTACCCGCTGGCGTGGCTGCTGGCCACCTCGCTCAAGCCCGCCGACGAGGTCATCGCGAGCCTCGACCTGCTGCCCAGTCACCTGGAGTGGTCGAACTACTCCACCGCCATGGAGGGCGTCAACGACGTCTCCATCTGGCGGCTGCTCACCAACTCGCTGCTGATCGCCGGCGGCGCGGTGCTCGGCAACGTCATCAGCTGCTCGCTCGCCGCATACGCCTTCGCACGCCTCAGGTTCCGGCTGCGCGGGCCGCTGTTCGCCTTCATGATCGCCACGATCATGCTGCCGCACCATGCGGTGCTGATCCCGCAGTACATCATCTTCAACCAGCTCGGCCTGGTGAACACCTACTGGCCGCTGATCCTGCCGAAGTTCCTCGCCACCGAGGCGTTCTTCGTCTTCCTCATCGTGCAGTTCATGCGTGGCCTGCCGCGCGAACTGGAGGAGGCGGCCCGGATCGACGGCTGCGGACCCTTCCGCAGCTTCTTCCAGGTCGTGCTGCCGCTCACCCGGCCGGCCCTGATCACCACCGCCATCTTCACCTTCATCTGGACCTGGAACGACTTCTTCACCCAGCTCATCTACCTGTTCGACCCGGACAAGTTCACGCTGACCCTCGCGCTGCGCTCCTTCGTGGACGCCTCCAGCACCTCCGCGTTCGGCCCGATGTTCGCGATGTCGGTGATCGCGCTGCTGCCGATCGTGCTGTTCTTCCTCGCCTTCCAGCGGTTCCTGGTGGAGGGCATGGCCAGCTCCGGACTGAAGGGGTGAGCGGGATGCGGACACGCGAGGCCGGTGAGGTGTTCGGGCCGCGCATGACGCTGTTCGCGGACGTGCTGAGCGTCGGCCTCGCCA
The DNA here is from genome assembly GCF_055585925.1 of Streptomyces sp. NPDC052064. Lineage (NCBI taxonomy): Bacteria > Bacillati > Actinomycetota > Actinomycetes > Kitasatosporales > Streptomycetaceae > Streptomyces > Streptomyces sp. NPDC052064. The sequence continues at coordinate 81,177 of NZ_JBVJJE010000014.1, read as the reverse complement.
CGTCGGTGGCCTGCCTGCCGCTGGCGACCGCACCGGCCGCGCTGTCGACGGCGTGCGCCGTGTTGCGCGGGGCCGGACAGGACCGACCCGTCACGGCCGGAAGGTACTTCGTCCTGCTGCGGCAACGGCTGCGGGCCGGTGACCTGCTGGCGGGGGCCGTCGCCCTGTCGGGTCTGCTGCTGCTCACGGCCGACCTGGCGCTGGCCGGGGCCGGGCTGCCCGGGGCGCCGCTGTTCGCGGTGACCGCCGCCGTCATCGGCGCCTGCGTGGCGGTCATCGGGCTGAGGGCCTGTGCCCGCCCCGAGTCGCTCACCGACTGGCGTGCGGCGGTGCGCGAAGCCGCCCGGGACGCCGTGGCGGACGTGGGCGGCAGCGGACTGATCCTGCTCGCCGTGGCGACGGCCGCGCTGTGCGCCTGGATGCTGTTGCCCCTGGCCTTCCTGGCCCCGGGGCCGCTGACCCTGGCGCTCACCGCCGTCGACGTACGCCGGTCCGTTGCTGCTTTCCCGGAACGGCCGAAGAGTTAAGGGGGCATGGGTGCTGGGCGGTGCCGGGCGTGGGGCGGTGGCTCCGCGCCCGGTCGGCCCGCAGCCTCAGCGTGGTGCGGAGGTGCCGATGCCGATCCGCGGCCAGGAACGGGCCGCCGCGAGGAGAGCCTGCGTCCTCGCCGACGGAGCGGCCGTTGCCGCTGTTGCCGCCAGGGCCGCCGCGGCGCTCGCGATGCCGAGGACCGCGCCCGCGGCCACGTCGCCCGGATAGTGCACGCCCGTGTGGATACGGGAGTAGCCGACGGCGCTCGCCAGCGCCCCGAGCGGCACCGCGGCGGGGGGCAGGACCACACCGACGGCGGTGGCGAACGCGACCGCCGAGGCCGTGTGCCCTGACGGGAAAGAGGCCGACGTCGGCATCGGAACGTGCCGGTCCACCGTCACCCGGGCCGCCTCCCGGTCCGGCCGGGCCCGGCGCACCAGGCGCTTGCCGAGCAGATTGGCGGAGGCCGAGGCCACGGCGATCGCCCCGATGCCGGCGAACGCGGCCCTGCGCGGCCGCTTCCCGCCCAGGGCAAGGGCCGTGGCGATGGCGAACGAGATCTTGGAATGGTCGGCCGCGTGCGACAGATGGCGCAGCGTCCGGTCGAGCGTGGGCGTGGGAGTGGCGGCCACCGCCGCGTACAGGGCGCCGTCCACGGCCCTGAGATCGCCCATGACGGCGCTCAGGAGCCGGCGGGGTCCGCCCGAGGGCTTCCCGTCCTCCGGGAGCGGACGGAGGGCGTCCTCGTCTGTGGTCGTCGGATCGGTCATGTGCTTCTCCCCGCAGTGGCCTTCCTCAGCAAGGTACCGGCTCACGCCGGGCGCACGCTCGGCGCCCCCGCGGGCCGGTACCTCCCGAGTGCCCATGTCGGGCGACTGAACCCGTCTGCTGAAATGGGGGCATGACGTCCCTGTCACGCCGGATCCTGCGCGCACTCGACCGTTTCCACGCCGCCTATCCCTGGGACCACAACGCCCACTTCCACGGCTGGATCCTGCGGCAGCTCCCCAGGTGTGTCGGGACCGCCCTGGACGTGGGGTGCGGCAGCGGCGACCTCGCCCGGTTGCTGGCCGGCCGGGCCGAGCGGGTGCACGGGGTCGACGCCGACCCGGCGATCACGGCCCGGGCGCGGGAGCTGACCCCCACGGCGGTCCCGGTGACGTACGCGGTGGCCGACGCGCCGGCCGGGCTTCCCGACGGTCCGTACGACGTCATCACCTGCGTCGCCGTAGTGCACCACCTGCCGTTCACGCGGGCTCTCGAGGCCATCCGCGACCGTCTGGCCCCCGGCGGCACCCTGGTGATCGTCGGTGTCTCCCGGGAGCGGACGCCCACCGACCACCTGCTCTCGGTCGCGTCCGTCCCGCTCAACATCGTCATGGCCCTGCTCAAGAGCAGGGGTCGCCCGGCGCCTCGCCCCGTCGCGATGTCGGCCCGCACGCGTCCGGCGGACATGACCTTCCCGGAGATCGTCCGCGAGGCCCGGGCCGTCCTGCCCGGCGCCCGCCTGCGCCGCCGCCTGTTCTGGCGCTACACGCTGGTGTGGCACCGCCGCTGCCCCGTCGGCGCTTCAGCCGGCGGCCCGGAACGTCCGCAGCCGCAGTGAGTTGCCCACCACGAAGACCGAGGAGAAGGCCATGGCCGCCCCGGCGATCATCGGCGTGAGCAGTCCGGCCGCGGCCAGCGGCAGGGCCGCCACGTTGTAGGCGAACGCCCAGAACAGGTTGGAGCGGATGGTGCCGAGGGTGCGGCGGGCGAGCCGGATGGCGTCCGCCGCGGCCCGCAGATCGCCCCGTACGAGGGTCAGGTCGCCGGCTTCGATCGCGGCGTCCGTGCCGGTGCCCATGGCCAGACCGAGATCTGCCTGGGCGAGAGCCGCCGCGTCGTTGACGCCGTCGCCGACCATGGCGACCGAACGGCCCTCGGCCTGGAGCCGCTTGACGACCTCGACCTTGTCCTGCGGCAGCACCTCGGCGATGACGTGCTCCGGTGCGATGCCGACCTCGCGGGCGACGGACCGGGCCACCGCCTCGTTGTCCCCGGTCAGCAGGATCGGGGTCAGTCCGAGGGCGCGCAGCCGCCGGATCGCCTCGGGGCTGGTCTCCTTCACCGCGTCGGCGACCTCCAGCACCGCGCGCGCCTCACCGTCCCAGGCGACCGCGATGGCGGTGCGCCCGGCGTCCTCGGCCGCCGCCCTGGCCCGGGCCAGCGCCCCCGGCAGCTCCATCGCCCAGTCGGCCAGCAGCCTCTCCCGCCCGACGAGCACAGCGTGGCCCTCGACGACGCCCTGGACACCGAGTCCGGGGACGTTGGCGAAGTCCTCCGGCGTGGGCAGCGCGCCCAGCTTCTCCAGCGCCCCGTCGGCGACGGCACGGGCGATCGGGTGCTCGGAGGAGTGCTCCAGCGCCCCGGCCAGACGCAGCACCTCGGCCTCGTCGGTGCCGTCGGCGGTGTGCACGGCCAGCAGGGTCATCCGGCCGGTGGTGACGGTGCCGGTCTTGTCGAGGACGACGGTGTCGACCCGGCGCGTGGACTCCAGCACCTCCGGGCCCTTGATGAGGATGCCGAGCTGCGCGCCCCGCCCGGTGCCGACCATCAGCGCGGTCGGCGTGGCCAGACCCAGGGCGCACGGGCAGGCGATGACGAGGACGGCGACGGCGGCGGTGAACGCGGACGTCAGCCCGGCGCCGTTGCCGAGCCAGAAGCCCAGCGTGCCCAGCGCGAGAGCGATCACCACCGGCACGAACACGGCGGAGATCCGGTCCGCGAGCCGCTGCGCGGCGGCCTTGCCGTTCTGCGCGTCCTCCACCAGCCGGGCCATCCGGGCGAGCTGAGTGTCGGCACCGACCCGAGTGGCGCGCACCACGAGCCGCCCGCCGACATTGATCGTGGCGCCGGTGACCGGGTCGCCCGAGCCCACCTCCACCGGCACGGACTCGCCGGTGAGCATCGAGGCGTCCACGGCGGAAGAGCCCTCGACCACCGTCCCGTCGGTCGCGATCTTCTCGCCGGGCCGGACCAGGAAACGGTCCCCGACCCGCAACTCCGCGACTGGAACGGTCTGTTCACTGCCGTCGGCCCGCAGCACGGTGACGTCCTTCGCGCCCAGCTCCAGCAGCGCCCGCAGGGCCGCGCCCGCCTTGCGCTTCGCGCGGGCCTCGAAGTACCGCCCGGCCAGGATGAAGGCGGTCACGCCCGCGGCGGCCTCCAGGTAGATGTTCCCGGCGCCGTCCGTGCGCTCGATGGTCAGCTCGAAGGGGTGCGTCATGCCCGGCGTGCCCGCGGTGCCGAGGAACAGCGCCCACAGCGACCAGAGGAACGCGGCCGAGGTGCCCACCGAGATCAGCGTGTCCATGGTGGCGGCGCCGTGCCGCGCGTTGGTGAACGCCGCCTTGTGGAAGGGCCACGCCGCGTAGGTCACCACGGGCGCGGCCAGTGTGAGCGACAGCCACTGCCAGTACTCGAACTGCAAGGCCGGGATCATGGCCATCGCCACGACGGGCACTGCCAGCACCGCGGCCGTGACCAACCGCTGTCGCAGCGGCCGGAGTTCGTCGGGTTCCTCGGCCTGCTCCTCCTGCCCGGCGGGAGGAGCGGGCTCCCGCGCGGTGTACCCGGTCGCCTCGACGGTGGCGATCAGATCGCCGACGGAAACGTCACCGCTGTAGCTGACCTTCGCCTTCTCGGTGGCGTAGTTGACGGTGGCGGTGACCCCGTCCATGCGGTTGAGCTTCTTCTCGATGCGCGCCGCGCAGGAGGCGCAGGTCATGCCGCCGATGGCGAGTTCCACTTCGGCGCCGGTGTCGGTCGTGTCCGTGGTCATGGCTCACACCCGCCCGGTCAGCTCGTAGCCGGCCTCGTCGACGGTCTCCGCGATCAGGGCGTCGTCGGGCTCGGCGGCACTGGTGACGGTGACGTGCCCGGTGTCGAGATCGACATCGACGCCGCTGACGCCGTCCAGCTCGCCGATGGCCTTGGTCAGCGTGGCCTTGCAGTGGCCGCAGGACATTCCGGAGACGGCGTAGGTGGTGGCGGGCATGGTGTGCCTCCTGGGTACGGTCGCGATTCCCGAATACGGGGCGGGGGTATCCCCTCGCCGCGTCCTGTATACCCCCATGGGGTATAGGATGCAAGCGCGAGAACAGCTTGACTTGGTACCCCCCGGGGGTATGGTGAACTGCATGGAGTCCCCGCACAGGAGCGGGAGGCCCGGTTCTGAAGGAGATGCCGGCCATGAACACCGGACTGAAGATCACGACCTTCGCCGCCGTCCTGGCAGCGACCTTCGGCACGGCCTACGGCGTCGGCCAGGGCATCGACCCCGTCGTCGCCGACAGCCCGCCGCGACACAAGGACGAGCACACCCGGCCCGCACCCCCGCCCGAGGAGGCCGGCGACCACACCGGGCACGACACGCCCCCGGCCGGCGGGCTCCAGATCTCCGAGGACGGTTACACCCTCGACCTCGAGACCCCGAGCGTCACCGCCGGGCAGCGGGCCGACCTGCGCTTCACGGTCAGGGACGGCAGCGGCCGGACCGTCACCGCCTATCAGCGCGAACACGAGAAGGAACTGCACCTCATCGTGGCCTCACGCGACCTGGTCACCTACCGCCATCTGCACCCCACCCGCGCCGCCGACGGCACCTGGAGCACCCCCGTCGACCTGCCCCGCGCGGGCGGCTACCGCGTCTTCGCCGACTTCACCCCGGCGAAGAAGGATGCCCGGAACCTCACCCTCGGCGCGGACCTCGCCGCCTCCGGCCCGTACCAGCCGAAGGAACTGCCCTCGCCGAGCACCACGGCCAGGACCAACGGCTACGAGGTGAAGCTCTCCGGCGCCCTGCGGCCGGGCAAGGCGAGCGAACTGAAGCTGAAGGTCTCCCTCGCCGGCCGGCCCGTCACCGACCTCCAGCCCTACCTCGGCGCGTACGGTCACCTGGTCGCCCTTCGCTCCGGCGACCTCGCCTACCTCCACGTCCACCCGAACGGCGAGCCCGGTGACGGAAGGACCAGGCCCGGTCCGGACATCGCCTTCACGGCCACGGCCCCCAGCGCCGGTTCCTACCGTCTGTTCCTCGACTTCAAGCACGACGGAAAGGTTCACACGGCGGCGTTCACCGTCAGGGCAGGGGGAGCGGCAGCCGGATCCGGTACCCCCGAGGGGCATGCGGACGACGGCCACGGGCACTGAGCGTCAGCCGAGCGCCCGGTCCAGATTGAAGGCCGCGCTGATCAGCGCGAGATGCGTGAACGCCTGCGGGAAGTTGCCCTGCTGCTCCCCGGTGTGGCTGATCTCCTCGGCGTACAGACCGAGATGGTTGGCGTACGTCAGCATCTTCTCGAAGGCCAGGCGCGCCTCGTCGATCCGGCCCGCGTGCACCATGGCCTCGACGTACCAGAACGAGCAGATGGAGAACGTGCCCTCGTCACCGCGCACGCCGTCCGGGCTGGACTGCGGGTCGTAGCGGTAGACCAGCGAGTCGGACACCAGCTCCTCGGTCAGAGCGTCCAGCGTCGACAGCCACTTGGGATCGGTCGGGGCGATGAACTTCGTCAGCGGCATCATCAGCACGGCCGCGTCCAGCACGTCCCCGTCCTCGTGCTGGACGAAGGCCCGGCGCGCCTCGGACCAGCCCCGGCTCATGATCCGCCGGTAGATCGTGTCGCGGCACTCCCGCCAGCGCGGCAGATCGGCGGGCAGACCGCGCCGGTTGGCCATGCGGATGGCCCGCTCGATCGCCACCCAGCACATCAGCCGCGAGTACAGGAAGTTCTTGCGGCCGCCCCGCGTCTCCCAGATCCCCTCGTCGGGCTGGTCCCAGTTCTCGCACACCCAGTCCACCAGCGCGCACACGTCGTCCCACTGGCCGCTGGAGATGGGCTTGGCCCACTTGTCGAAGAGGTAGATGGAGTCGATCAGCGCGCCGTAGATGTCGAGCTGGAGCTGGTCGGCCGCCGCGTTGCCGACCCGTACCGGAGCGGAACCCTGGTGGCCCTCCAGATGGTCGAGTGTCGTCTCGGGCAGCTCGGTGCGTCCGTCGATGCCGTACATGATCTGCAAGGGGCCGGAGGGCTTGCCGTCGCCCGGGCTGATGTGCCGGGTCACGAAGTCCATGAACGCCTCGGCCTCACCGCTGAAGCCCAGCCGCAGCAGGGCGTAGACGCAGAAGGCCGCGTCGCGCACCCACACGTACCGGTAGTCCCAGTTGCGTTCGCCGCTGAGCTGCTCGGGCAGACTCGTGGTCGGCGCGGCCACGATCGCCCCGGTCGGCGCGTAGGTGAGCAGCTTCAGCGTCAGCGCCGAGCGGTGCACCATCTCCCGCCAGCGGCCCCGGTACTTGGAGGCGGACAGCCAGCGCCGCCAGTACGCCACCGTCGCCGCGAACTGCTCCTCCGCCTCCGTGTGCGCACACCGGCGGGGCACCACGTCGCCGCCCACCTTGTCCAGCGCGAACACCGCCGACTCGCCCTCGGAGAGCTTGAAGTCCCCGCGTACGTCCGGCCCGTCCGTCTCCAGCGGCACGGTCGCCGTCAGCGCGAGCGCCAGCCCCTCGGCCTCGAAGATCGCCGTCTCACCGCTCAGCCGGACGGCGTGGGGCCGGGCGCCGTAGTCGAACCGGGGGGCGACGCGGGTACGGAACGGGATCGAGCCGCGTACGCACACCACCCGGCGGATCAGCCGGTGCCGCTCGGCCTCGGCCGACGTGCCGTCGACCGGCATGAAGTCCTGCACCTCGCCGACGCCGTCCTCGGTGAAGAACCGGGTGATCAGCACATTGGTGTCAGGGAAGTAGAACTGCTTGGTCCGCGCCGGCACGGTCGCCGCCAGTTCGAAGCAGCCGCCGCGCTCCGCGTCCAGGATCGAGGCGAAGACACTCGGCGCGTCGAAGGCCGGGCAGCAGTACCAGTCGATCGTGCCGTCGGTTCCCACCAGGGCCACGCTGCGCAGGTCGCCGATCAGCCCGTGCTCGGCGATCGGCAGATACCGCCGGCCGCCCGGCACGTCGCGCTCCTCCGCTGGTCCGCCCATGACCGCCTCCCTGGCCGGTATGTGCCTCAGCCCCAGCTTAGAGGCTCATACGGTGAGGACCCGCAGCCCGGCCTCCTCGAACCGCCGCACCGTCTCCGTGTCGGCCGCCGTGTCCGTGACCAGTGTGTCCACCGCCTCGGCCCCGCAGATCCGGGCGAACGCCCGCTGCCCCAGCTTGCTGGAGTCGGCGGCCACCACCACGCGCTCCGCCCGTTCGCACAGCAGCCGGTTGATGGCGGCCTCCGCCTCGTCGTGCGCCGCGGCCCCGTGCGTGACGTCGAAGGCGACGACGCCGAGCACCGCCACGTCGACGGTGATCTGTCCCAGCACCCCGTCCGCGAGAGGCCCGACCAGCTCGTACGACTGGGCCCGCGCCACCCCGCCGGTCAGCACGATCTTGAACTGGGGCCGCACGGCCAGCTCGTTGGCGATGTTCAGCGCGTTCGTCACGACGGTCAACGCGGGCGAGCCGGACGCCAGGTCCCCGCGCACGGCCAGGGCCCGCGCCACCTCGGTGGTGGTGGTGCCGCCGGTCAGCCCCACCGCCTCACCGGGCGCGACCAGATCAGCGACCGCCTTGGCGATGCGCTGCTTCTCGGAGGCGCGCCGGGCCGTCTTGTAGCGCAGCGGCAGTTCGTACGACACGCCGTGCACGACCGCGCCGCCCCGCGTGCGCACCAGCATCTGCTGCTCGGCGAGCCGGTCGAAGTCACGGCGGATCGTCGCCGCCGACACACCGAGCTCCCCGGCCGCCTCCTCGACGTCCAGCCGGCCGCGCTCGACGAGCAGTTCCAGCAGCGCCTTCCAGCGGGCGTCGCGCGACATCCGCACCTCCACGTCTCGATCTCCGGCGCGACCCTAGCGCACCGATCCCCTCTCAATGCTTGATGATGCTCGAAAGATGGCGATATCTTGCAGGAACAATCAGAGTGGAGGGTGCGGCATGACGCATGTCGAGGACGAGCTGACCAGCCAGCCCGAGTGCTGGACACGTGCCGCGTCACAGGCGGCCGGGTACGCGGAGGTGCTGCCGGCGCCGGGGGAGCGGGTCGCGATCGTCGGATGCGGCACCTCGTACTTCATGGCGCAGGCCGCCGCGGCCCTGCGCGAGGCCGCGGGCCAGGGCGAGACCGACGCGTTCGCCGCCTCGGAGTTCCCGTACGGCCGCGCCTACGACCGGGTCGTCGCCCTCACCCGCTCCGGCACCACGACCGAGGTCCTCGATCTGCTCGGCAGGCTGAAGGGCCGTACCCGCACCACAGCGATCACCGCCGACCCGGACACGCCCGTGAGGACGGCCGCCGACCAGCTCGCCGTCCTCGACTTCGCGGACGAGCGCTCCGTCGTACAGACCCGGTTCGCCACCACGGCCCTCACCCTGCTCCGCGCCCACCTCGGGCTCCACCCGGGCACCGCCGTCACCGACGCGCGCACGGCCCTGACGGAGCCCCTGCCCGAAGGCCTGGTGGACTGTGCTCAGTTCACCTTCCTGGGCCGCGGCTGGACCGTCGGTCTGGCCAGCGAGGCCGGGCTGAAGATGCGCGAGGCGTCGCTGTCCTGGGCGGAGGCCTACCCGGCGATGGAGTACCGGCACGGGCCCATCAGCGTCACCACGAGCGGCACCGCGACCTGGATGTTCGGTGAGGCACCCGAAGGGCTGGCCGAACAGGTGCGCTCCACCGGCGGCTTGTGGATCGAGGGCCGGCTCGACCCCCTGGCCGAGCTCGTCCGGGCCCAGCGCCTCGCGGTCGCCGTCGCCGCATCACGCGGCCTCGACCCGGACCGGCCGCGCCATCTCACCCGCTCGGTGATCCTCGCTCACTGACCTCGGAGGCACCGTGCCCCTCACCACCACCGGCGAGCTCATCACCCGCGCCGCCGCCGCGCGTTCGGCCGTCGCGTCCTTCAACGTCATCACGCTGGAACACGTCGAGGCCGTCATCGCGGGCGCCGAGTCCGTGCCCGCCCCCGTCGTGCTCCAGGTCAGTGAGAACGCGGTCAGGTTCCACGGCGGACAGCTGTTCCCGCTCGCCCGCGCGGCCGTCACCGCGGCCGAACGGGCCGCCGTACCGGTCGCGTTGCACCTCGACCACGTGCAGAGCGAGACGCTGCTGCACCAGGCCGCGGAGGCCGGCTTCAGCTCCGTGATGTACGACGCGGCCCGGCTGCCCTACGCGGAGAACCTCGCCGCGACCAGGGCGGCGGTCGACTGGGCACACGCCCAAGGGCTGTGGATCGAGGCCGAGTTGGGGCAGATCGGGGGCAAGAACGGCAGACCCCCGCTGGACGCGCACGCCCCGGGCGCCCGCACCGATCCCGACGAGGCCCGGGCCTTCGTCGCCGACTCGGGCGTGGACGCCCTGGCCGTCGCCATCGGCAGCGCCCACGCCATGACCACCCGCACCGCCACCCTCGACCACGCCCTCCTCGAACGACTGTCGGCCGCGCTGGACGTCCCGCTCGTCCTGCACGGTTCCTCCGGCGTCCCGGACGGCGAACTCACGGCGGCGGTCGCGAGCGGCATCACCAAGGTCAACATCGGCACGGCCCTGAACATCGCGCTGACCCGCGCGATCCGGGAGTTCCTCGCCGACCGCCCCGAGGCGGTCGACCCGCGCGGCTACCTGACGGTGGCGCGGGAGGCGATGACACGGGCTGTGGCGAGGACCCTCCGGACCCTCGGCGCGGCTACCGCTTGACGGCCTTCAGCACCACGAACTTCGGGTCGCTCGCCACCAGCCGACTGTTGCCGAACAGCTTCCGCAGCTTCACGTGGTAGCCCAGATGCCGGTTGCCGATCACCCACAGTTCGCCGCCGGGCCGCAGCGCACGCCGCGCCCCGGTGAACATCCGCCAGGCCGTGGCGTCCGTCGTCGCCTGGTGGGAATGGAACGGCGGGTTGTTGAGGACCAGGTCGACACTGCCGGACGGCACGCCCGCCAGCCCGTCGCCGACCCGGAACTCCGCGTGCCCCGGCACGCCGTTCGCCTTGTACGTCGCCTCCGCCGAGGCCACGGCCTGGAACGACTCGTCCACGAACAGCACCTCGGCCGCCGGGTCGGCCAGCGCCACCGCCGTACCGACCACCCCGTTGCCGCACCCCAGGTCCACCACCCGCCGGCCACCCCCGCCACTCGGCAGATGCTCCAGGAAGAACCGCGTGCCGATGTCGAGCCGGTCGGCGCAGAAGACACCCGCGTGGTTGACGACGGTGCGCCCCGCCGCCGGTCCGATGCCGTCCGGGAGCGTGTAGACGTACGGCCACGGATTGGCGGGCCGCTCCAGCGCGGGATCCGGCGTGCAGAAGATCAGCCGGGCCTTCTTCTCGGCGAGCGAGGTGCGGGTCGGGCCGAGGATCCGCTCGAACAGCCGCAGCGTCGAGGTGTGGATCTCCTTCACCATGCCCGCGCCCACGACGACCGTCCCCGCGTGCACCGCCGGCGCCAGCCGCAGCAACTGGTCCTCCAGCAGCGCCAGGCTCTTCGGCACCCGCACCAGGAGAACGTCGACGGGGCCGGGTGGCGGATCCTGCGTGGTGAGCAGCCGGACCGCGCCGGGCTCGACGCCGTGCCGCGCGAGATTGACCCGGGTGGCCTCCTGGGCCAGGTGGGAATCCGTGATCTGCGTCGGCCGGTGCTCCGCGAGCGCCGTGACCAGGGCACCCCAGCGGTCCCCGACGACCACGACCGTGCCCGACAGTGGGACCCCCTCCCGCGCCAGATACCTCAGCAGGTACTCGTCGGAGGCGTCCCAGGCACGCAGCCTGTCGCGCGGGTCCTCGGGGAAACGGGTCAGCGCGAGCTCGCCCCAGGGCGTCGTCATACGGTCGTTCATCGTGCGTCCAGGCTAGCCGAGCCGCAGCTCAGGCCCGGTCGGGGAGGATGGGAGGCATGGACGGCGAACTGTTCCCCAGAGCCCGTGCGCAGGTGGCGCCGGGCGCGGTGCACCTGCCGGACTGGCTGGACGCCGAGCGCCAGAGCGAGCTGCTGGCGGCCTGCCGCGCGTGGGCGCGCCCACCGGCCGGGCTGCGCACGGTCCGCACCCCCGGCGGCGGCACCATGACCGCCCGGCAGGTCTGTCTCGGCTGGCACTGGCACCCCTACGCCTATGCCCGCACGGTCGTCGACGGCGACGGCGCCCCGGTGAAGCCGTTCCCCGGCTGGCTGGGTGACCTGGGCCGCCGGGCGGTCCGCGACACCCTCGGGGGACCGGCACCGGCGTACGACATCGCCCTCGTCAACTTCTACGACGCCGACGCCCGGATGGGCATGCACCGCGACAGTGACGAGAAGTCGGACGCGCCGGTGGTGTCGCTGAGCCTCGGCGACACCTGCGTGTTCCGCTTCGGCAACACCGAGACCCGCACCCGGCCCTACAGTGACGTCGAGCTGCGCAGCGGCGACCTGTTCGTCTTCGGCGGCCCGTCCCGGCTCGCCTACCACGGGGTTCCCCGGGTACACGGGGGCACGGCACCGCCCGGGCTGGGCCTGACGGGACGGCTCAACATCACCCTCCGGGTCAGCGGCCTGTAATCCGCCGACCCTGCGGATCATGGGAGACTCACCCTCATGAGCGGGAAGGCTGACCCCCGGCCGGCGGGGGATGGGAGCACCTCGAGGACGCGGCTGGACCGGGGGCGCGGAGCGCTCGGACCCGCGCTGGAGCTCGTGCACACCGGACGCGCGCCGACCCGGGCCGTACTCACCGCCGAGCTCGGGGTGACACGGGCGACGGCCGGAGCGGTCGCCGCCGAACTGGAGGCGCTCGGGCTGATCCGGGTCGACGCCCGGCCCGGCGCGGCGGCGGGTTCGCAGGGCCGGCCCTCGCACAAGCTGGCCGTCGCCGAGGACGGGCCCGTCGCGCTCGCCGCGCAGGTGCACGCCGACGGGTTCCGAGCGGCGCTGGTCGGGCTGGGCGGCCGGATCGTCGCCACCGCGCCGGGCTGCGAGGTCGTCGACGCCGACCCGGCCAAGGTGCTCGCCTCCGTCGTAACTGCCGGCGCCGAGCTGCTGCGGGAGACCGGGCGCCGGTGCGTGGGCGCGGGACTCGCCGTACCGTCCGCGGTCGCCGAACCCGCGGGTCTGGCGCTGAACCCGCTGCACCTGGCCTGGCCCGCGGGCGCGCCCGTCCGGGACATCTTCGCCGAGCAGGTGCGCGCGGCTGGCCTCGACGGGCCCGCGTTCGCCGCGAACGACGTCAACCTCGCCGCGCTCGCCGAGCACCGGCACGGCGCCGGACGCGGTGCCCGCGACCTGCTGTGCGTGGCCACCGGCCACCGGGGCGTCGGCGGCGCACTCGTCCTCGACGGCCGCCTGCACAGAGGGAGTTCGGGCCTGGCGCTGGAGGTCGGCCACCTCACCGTGCACCCCGAGGGCCGCCCCTGCCACTGCGGCAGCCGCGGCTGCCTGGACGTGGAGACCGACCCGCTGGCCTTCCTCACGGCGGCGGGACGCGAACCGGGCCCCGAGGTGTCCCTGCTCCAGCAGTCCATCGACCTGATCCGCCACCACTACGACGACCCGGGCGTCCGCACCGCCACCGAGACCCTCATCGACCGGCTCGGCCTCGGACTCGCCGGTCTCGTCAACATCCTCAACCCGGACCGCATCATCCTCGGCGGCCTGCACCGCACCCTCCTCGACGCCGACCCCGACCGGCTCCGTGCCGTCGTCGCCGACCGCAGCCTGTGGGGCCAGAGCGGCGGCGTCCCCATCCTGCCGTGCACCCTCGACCACAACAGCCTGGTCGGCGCCGCGGAACTGGCGTGGCAGCCGGTGCTGGACGATCCACTCGGGGCGCTCACCTGAGCCGTCTCGTGAGAGCAGCACACCACCGGCTGGCACACCATCGCAGTTATTTGACTGATCGTTCTGGATACGCCTATGGTCTCTCGGTGTGGCCAGGACCAAGGAATTCGACCCGGACGCCGCACTGCAGTCGGCCCTCGAGCTGTTCTGGCGGCGCGGCTACGAAGCGACGTCGATGAGCGACCTCGTCGAGCACCTCGGCATCGGCCGCGCCAGCATCTACGCGACCTTCGGCAGCAAGCACGAGCTGTACCTGAAGGCCATGGACCGGTACGCCGAGATGCGCGACCCGCGTCTCCTGGCCGAGCTGTCCCAGCCGGGACCCGCACTGCCCGCGGTGCGGGCGGTGGTGCGCCGCTTCGCCGCTGAGGCCGCATCACCCGAGGACCGGCTGAACGGCTGCTTCGTCACCAATACCGCAGCCGAGTTGGCCCCGCACGATCCCGCGGCGGCCCGCCGGGTCGAGATCAGCTGGGAGCACGTCGAGACCCCACTGCACTCCGCGCTCGTACGCGCCCAGGCTCAAGGTGAGCTGCCCGAGGACCGTGATCCGCGCGCGCTGGCTCGCATGCTGTTCGTCCTGCTGCAGGGCCTGCGCCTCGTCGGCAAGGCGTCGAATGATCCCGCCCGGGTGCGGGACGCGGCCGAGCAGGCGCTGGCCCTGCTGGACTGAACGACACGCACCACGGTCACTGGGCTTCCTTCAGCGTGCCCGAATAATGAACTGATCGGTCAAGAAAGGTGAGGTGTGACCGCCACGGACGCCGCCCGCGTTGCTGCCATGCGGCAACGATGCGCCTTCGTCCTCCGCGGCAGCGTCCAGACCACGCTGATCTTCACGCTTGCCTCGATCTCCGTACCGCTGCCCGCCATCGGGCGCGAATTCGGCCTGCAGCGCGCCGACTTGATCCTGCTCAGCGCCGCCTACGGATTGACCTTCGCCGGACTGCTGCTCTTCGGCGGACGCCTCGCCGACCGCTACGGCGGGCGGCGCGCCCTCACCGCGGGCCTTCTCCTCTTCGCCGCCGCTCTGGCCGTCGCCCCGCTTGCCCCCGGCATCGGGACTCTGCTCGCAGCGCGCTTCGCGCAGGGCGCGGGGGCGGCTCTGATCGCGCCCGCCGCCATGGCCGTGCTGCGCGCCGCCTTGCCCTCCTCCGCCGCATACGGAAGGGCGATGGCCACCTGGGGAGGGCTTTCGGTACTCGGCGCGACCGCGGGCAACCTGCTCTCCGGCGTCATCTCAGCGCTGTCGTCCTGGCGTTGTACCTTCGCCGTACCGCTCGTGGTGGCCCTCGCAGCCCTCGCCCTCACGCCCCGGTTACTGCCGGACACCACGCCGAGCCGGGGGAGGACTCTCGACCTGCCGGGTGCTCTTCTCGCCACCACCGGGATCACCCTCGCCAGTTACGGGCTCGTCGTCACCGACACCCACTCCTGGTCGTCAGCCGGCGTGCTCGTGCCGCTGCTCGCCGGGGCCGCGCTGCTGGTCGGGTTCCGGTATGCCGAGCGCCGCGCCCGCGACCCACTGCTACCGCCCCGCTTCCTGCTCGACCGGCGGCGAGTCCTCGCCCTCGCTGCCATCGCACTGAGCGCCTGCGCAACCTCGATGACCTTCGTGGTCCTCTCACTCCACCTCCAGCAGGTGCGTGATTGGTCACCGCTGCAGACCTCGGCGGCGTTCGTACCGCTCGCTGTTGCGCTGATCGTCTCGGGCCGCGCGGCAGGACATCTCATCGGCCGGTACGGGGTCCGAACCGTCACAGCCGCCGGGCTCGCCATCGGCGCGGCCGGGCTCGCCCTCCTCGCGCTCACCGGTACCGACGCACACATTCCGTACGGGTATGGACTGTTGCCGGGCCTCGTGCTGCTGCCGGCCGGCACGGCGGCCGCCTTCGCAGGAGCCGCCGTACTCACCACGGATGGGGTGCCGCAGCACCAGACCGGGCTCGCGGGCGGCGTGCTGAACACAGCGATGGAATCCGGTCCGACGGTCCTGTTCGCGATCACGCTCACGCTCGGCAGCGATGCCTCCTCCCTGGCCTCGACCGGGGTTGCTCTCGCCGCCGTCGCCCTCCTGACCCACCGCACCAAGTAACCCATCGTTCAAGGGAGTCATCGAAGATGAACCGCTTCACCGGCAAGACCGTCCTCGTCACCGGCGCAGGCTCCGGCCTCGGCCGCGCGATGGCGCTCGCATTCGCCGCCGAGGGCGCATCCGTGGTCGTCGCGGGACGCACCGCGGCCTCCCTGGACGAGACGGCCGGTCTCATCGAGGCCGTCGGCGGCGCGGCCACCGCCGTCACCGCCGATGTCACCGACTCCGACCAGCTCCACAACCTCGTGTGCGAGAGCGTGACCCGCTTCGGCGGGCTGGACATCGCGGTCAACAACGCCGGGATACTCCGCGGCACCGTGCCCGTCGGAGAGGTGAGCGAGAAGGACTGGGACGCGGTGCTGCGGACCAATGTCACCGGGGTCTGGCTGGCCATGAAGCACGAGATCGCGCACATGAAGGAGAACGGCGGTGGCACCATCGTCAACATCTCCTCCAACCTGGGAGCACACCGGCGCATCCCCAACGCCGCCGCGTACATCGCGTCGAAGGCGGCGGTCTCCGCGCTGACCCGGGCCGCCGCACTCGACCACATTCACCAGGGCATCCGCATCAACGCGGTCAGCCCCGGCGCCTCGGCCGCCCCCATGTCGCTGCGGCCCGGCGAGACCGAGGCCGACCGTGCCCGGCGCATGAAGACGGAGAACCCGCTCGGCCGGGTCGCGGAGGCCGAAGAAGTGGCAGCCGCGGTGCTCTACCTCGCCTCGCCCGCGGCCGGTGCGGTGGTCGGCGCCGACCTGGTCATCGACAGTGGATCCTCGGCCTGACGGTCCGTGGCCTTCAACGACACCCTTCCGCGGCGAGGAACTCCGCCGCGACGGACTGACGGTCCTCGCCTGCCGCGGCGGGGCCCGCGGCATGGCGGGGCACGTTCGAAGGGTGGAATCTCCGAGGGCCCGGAGCGGCCGCCCCGCCGCCGAACTGGTCCGGCGGACCCCAATCCGGTGCCCAACGGCATCAGGCACGGCTCGAAGGGCTTGTCCGCGCCGCTTCCGGGAAGGCTCGCGCCTGAGCGGGCAGGCTGACCGCAGGCGGTACGCCCGCATCGTACGAACGAGGAAGTTGGACGTCATGACCGACAAGCTCACCGTGAGCGTCCTGGGCACCGGCATCATGGGCGCCGCGATGGCCCGCAACCTGGCACGCGCCGGGCACACCGTCCACGCCTGGAACCGCACCCGCGCCAAGGCCGAGCCGCTGGCCGCCGAGGGCGTGCACATCGCCGACACCCCCGCGCAGGCGGTCCGGGACACCGACGTCGTCCTGACCATGCTCTACGACGGCCCCGCTGCCCTGGACACGATGCGGGAGGCGGCGCCCGCCCTGCGCCCCGGCGCCGCATGGGTGCAGTCCACGACCGCGGGCGTCGAGGCCATCGGCGACCTCGCCGCCTTCGCCCGCGAGCACGGCCTGGTCTTCTACGACGCGCCCGTCCTGGGCACCCGCCAGCCCGCCGAGGCCGGGCAGCTGACCGTGCTCGCCGCCGGTCCCGTCGAGGGCCGGGACACGGTGACGCCGGTCTTCGACGCCGTCGGCGCCCGCACCGTGTGGGCCGGTGAGGACGGGGCGGCCGGCGGCGGGACCCGGCTGAAGCTGGTCGCCAACAGCTGGGTCCTCGCCGTCACGGCCGCCGCCGGAGAGGCCCTGGCGCTGGCGAAGGCCCTCGACGTCGACCCGCGCGGTTTCCTCGACCTCATCGCCGGCGGCCCGCTCGACATGGGCTATCTGCACGCCAAGTCCGGCCTGGTCCTCGAAGACCGGCTCACACCGCCCCAGTTCGCGGTGAGCACCGCCGCGAAGGACGCCCGCCTCATCGTCGAGGCCGGTGCGGACCACGGCGTCCGCCTGGACGTGGCCGAAGCCGCTGCCGCCCGCATGGAGCGCGCCGCCGCCCAGGGCCACGGCGACGAGGACATGGCCGCCGCCTACTTCGCGAGCTTCGACGAAAACCCGTCCGCCTGATCACCCGGGAGGTTCCCCCATGTCCAAGCCGCCGCTTCCGCCCGAGGCCGAAGCCCTGCTGAGCCGGCCCAACCCGTGCGTCATGGCCACGCTGCGCTCCGACGGCACACCGGTCTCCACCGCCACCTGGTACGCGTGGCAGGACGGCCGGGTGCTGATCAACCTCGACGAGGGCCGGGTCCGCCTGAAGCATCTGCGCCGCGACCCGCGCGTGACGCTCACCGTCCTCGCCGGTGACGACTGGTACACCCACGTCACCCTCATCGGCCGCGTCACCGAGATGTACGACGACGAGGACCTGGCCGACATCGACCTTCTCGCCCGGCACTACATCGGCAAGCCCTACCCGAACCGCGTCCGGCCCCGGGTCAGCGCCTGGATCGAGGTCGACCGCTGGCACGGCTGGGGCGAGCTGAAGGACAGCGACCAGGCCATGGGCTGAGACCGGAGGACCACACGGTCAGCGCCACTCCACCGCGAACGCCCGGCCCGGGTTCTCCGTGAGGATGCGCCCCACCAGGTCCTCGCCCACCGCGTGGACGAGCCGCGGGCGCACCCGGCGCAGCAGATACGGCATCCCGGGGCCGCCGCCCACCGAGCGGGCGGCGGCCGTCGTGGTGTCCGCGCCCAACAGCAGCCGGTCGCCGAACCCGGCGTCGGCGAGGGCCCGTACAGCGTCCGGCATCCGCCAGTCGGTGGCGTGGTGGGCGTGCGACGGACCGTCAAAGGCCAGATAGCACCCCGACTCGGCGGCCTGCCGGTGGACCACGAGGTCGGGGGAGCGGTTGAGGTGCCCGAGCACCACGCGATGCGGCGGCACCCCCAACCTCCCGCACAGCCAGTCCAGTACGTCCAGTGCCCCGGTGCCCAGCTCCAGATGCACGGCGACGGTCACGCCCGTGGCGTGATGAGCCTCGGCCGCCGCCGTCATGGTCCAGCGGGCATGCGCGTCCAGGGTGTGGAAACCGCCCGCGACCTTGACGAGCCCCGCCCGCACCCCCGAGGCCCCGATGCCCTCGGTGAGTTCCGAGACGAAGACGTCGGCGAGCCGGCCCCGCAGCCCCTTCAGCGTGTCCTCGTCGTAGTGGACGGCCTGGTGCAGCCCGGTCGCCGCCACCACGTGCACCCCGGTCTCCCGGGACAGCGGCGGCAGATCGGCGGCCCGCCGACCGAGCCCGTACGGCGTCCACTGCGCCACGGCACCGCCGTCCTGCTCCCGGAACGCGACCAGCTCGGCCCGCGCCGCCGCCACACTGCGCAGCTCCTGGCCGGGCAGCCGGGGACTGCCGAAGAACAGGTGGTCGTGGGCGTCGCACACGCCCAGCTCTCCGGGCGGTACGTCCCCCAGCACCGTGCGGACCGCGCTCACCACCGGCGCCCCCGGGGCAGCCGGTCCCGGCCCGGTGCCGACAGGTGCAGCACCTCGAACATGTCGCCGTCGGCCTTGGGGGTGTCGTGCTCCCAGAGGGAGAAGTGCACCAGCTCCCAGCGGCTCGTGTCGACGGCGGCCGTGGCGAGCAGGGCCCCGTCCTCCGCCGCCAGCCGCCGGGCTTCCCGCACCGCGTCCTCCACCGCCTCCGCCGGCGGCCCCGAGGCCGGGACGGGTTGACACCGCCGCACCGCGAACCGCGCCTGCGAACCGCCCCCTTCCTCGTACGCGAGCCCCGTCCACTGCCGCACGCACGGCCGCCCGAAGTCGTCACTGAGCCCTCGGAACCCGCCGCCCCAGAGGAAGGCGTTCATGCCTTCGACGGTGTTCCACAGATAGAAGGGCGCGTACTGGTTGACCAGCGAGCCGCGCAGACCGCGCTCGCGTATCAGACAGGCCTTGAAGCCGAGCCCCTCCCAGTCGTCGAGCAGATGCCCCAGCCGGGCGACACGGTCGCGGATGACACCCATGTCGTAGTCGGCGGGCAGGGTGAACTCGTACTGCATGGCGTGCATTCAGGTCTCCTCAGGCGGGACGGGGGGCCAGCAGGGACAGCAGGCCCCGCACACCCGCGTCGAACGCGGCGGGGGAGCCGGAGGCGCGTGCGAGGACGTAACCGCCCTGGACCGTCGCGACGACCGCCGCGGCGATCTCCTCGCCGTCCAGCGAGGGCACGAACTGGCCCCGCTCCTTGCCCTCTTCGACGATCGCGGCGATCCGCTCACGGATCCAGTCGAGCGTCTCGTCGACCGGGGCGCGCAGCTCGGCGCTGGCGATCACGTCCGGGTCCATGGTCAGCCGGCCGATCGGGCAGCCCCGCAGCACATCCCGTTCGCGCCGCAGATACGCCTCGATGCGCTCGTACGGCGTTCCCGGGCCGTCGAGTACTCCCGCGGCGGCAGCCCGCATCTCCTCGGCGGTCCGCCGGATCGCGGCCAGCGCGAGGTCGGGCTTGCCCTTGAAGTGGTGGTACATGCTGCCCTGCCCGGCGCCCGCACGCTCCAGGATCGCCTTGGGGCTCGTGCCCACGTAGCCGCGCTCCCACAGCAGCTCGCGGGTGGACTCGATCAGCCGTTCCGAGGTGCTCATGCCTTCACTGTACATACCAGTAGTTACAGAAATCGAGGGGCGCGGAGGGGCCCAGGCCCTGCCCGCCTACTCCCAGCGAGGTACGCACACTGCCGCTGGCCGTACGACGACCGGGGACCCCACGGGGGGGGGCGATTCTCGGAGGCGACAGACAGGACATCGCGACAACGCGTCCGAGGAGTTGATCGACATGCAGACCCTGGCGAACTTCGGTGGCGGTGGCCCCGGCCCGTGGATCCTGTTCTTCCCGGTGATCTGGGCACTGGTCATCGGCGGCGGCATCATGCTGCTGCGCCGCATCGTGTGGCGCGGACGGCGCGGCGGCCCCTGGCGGCAGCCCATGGTCGAGACCGACTCGCCCATCACCGTACTCGGTCACCGCTTCGCCTCCGGCGAGATCGACGAGGAGGAGTACTGGCGCCGACTGTCCGTACTGAACGAGGAGTTCGGCCGTACGGCCAAGGGTGGTGGTGCATGAGGACACTGCCCTGAGGGCAAGAGCCTGTTCCTCTGTCAGGAGCCGTCCATGCCGAGAGCTGCCGGAACGCCATCGCCGCGTGCGTGGTCACGCCGACCGTCGCCCGCCACCGGAAGGAGCACCGGAGTTGAGCGGCACCGCTCCCGGACTCACCCGCCGGACGTGGGCCGGCGCGCCGGGTCGGGGCGCAGGCGGCATCGACGTGTTCGCCCCTGCGCCCCCGTCGGAACGGTGGTCACCGCCCGGTCAACCGGCAACGGCGGACCGGGCGGGAGCATGTTCGGGCCGTAGCCCGTCGGCGGTGTGCCCGACCTCCGCGAACCTGCGCGCGGGTTTCTCCTGGACCGCGCGCCGCACCCGGCGCGACGGCGCCGCCACGGCGGCGGAGGACGTCGGAAGGGTGAACCACACGACCTTGCCGGACTCGCCGTCCGGCCGGACGCCCCAGCTCTCGCTCATGGCGGCCACCATCGCGAGCCCGCGCCCGCAGGTCGCCAGCGGCTCGGCGTCGTCGACCACGGGCATCCGCGGGTCGTGGTCGCGCACCGAGACCGTGAGCCGGTCGAGCAGCAGCTCTATCTCCACGGTGCACGTCTTGTCGGGCTGGGCATGCCGGTGGACGTTGGACAACAGCTCCGTCACACCGAGTGAAGCCCGGTCGATCAGGGCGTCCAGATGCCAGTAGCGCAATTGGGCAGATACGATTCTGCGGACCTGGCCGATCCGCGACGGCAGGGCTTGGAGCTCCACCGTGCAGTGTCTGCTTGGGTAGCTGATCACGGCTGCGACTCCCCGACGTGAGGTCCGGAAGAACACGGAGTTCGGATCCAGCAGGGCGCCTTCGTGACACTGCCGCCCGCTGTCGTGGCCGGCGGCTGGTTCGCAGCGTTATCGCCGGTAAACCCAGAGTGACGTGAGACAAGAGTGACGCAGGGGGTGGGAGACCGCAACTCGCGGACATCTCAGTCGCCACGCCCCGCCGCCCGGCGCACGGCCTCGATGAAGCGCCGTGCGGCGGGCGGCCCCGGCTCCCCCGGAGCGGGGTCGTGGTCGCCCAGGGTGAGCAGGTACCGCTTGCCGTTGAGATCCGCCGTGGCTCGGTCATCGGGGCCGAACCAGGGCTTGGAGGCGCGCACCGCCTGCACCGGCGCGCTGTCGATCTCACTGCCGTAACTGGTCAGCAGCTCGAGCCGGCCGTCGCTGATCCGGACCTGTCCGGCCCGGGTGAGCGAACGCAGCCGCTTCCCGATCCGCACGCCCGTGGCCCTGAACTCCGGCTCCGCCATGCCACCCGCCCCCTTGTGCGTGTCGGTGCACCGGCCCCCGCTCTCCGCGGTATCCGGCACGGGCTCGTGTCCTGATCCAGTGTGCCCCCGTCCGGAGGCTTGCTCCGGTTGGTGCCTCTTACCCCTGCCGGTACCCCGTTCGGGGCCCTGGTCCCGTCGTGAAGTCTGCACTCACCCGGCGTCGAGCACCAGTACAGCGGACCTGCTCTCCTGGGGGCGCCCGGAGCACACACGCAAGTGCGCCCCCTGGACCGCGCGCCCCCTTGCCCCGGACCCTGCCCCAGGGGGCGCTTTGGGGGGCTCAAAGGTGCGTTTATGCAGGTGAGAAGCGTGTGGAAGGTGCTTATGATCGGGGTGTCGGCCGCGCGACACGTCGTCGGCGCGCAGCGATAGGAGCCCCCCCCGTGAGCACTCCCCAGCAGACCCGGATCGGCGTGACCCTCGACGTCGACCGCAGCGACGCCGCCTACCGCGCATGGCTGAAAGAAGCCGTCCGCAGAGTCCAGGCCGACGCCAACCGCTCGGCCGACACGCACCTGCTCCAGTTCCCCCTGCCGGAGTCGTGGGGTATCGACCTGTACCTGAAGGACGAGTCCACCCACCCCACCGGCAGCCTCAAACACCGGCTCGCCCGCTCCCTCTTCCTCTACGGCCTCTGCAATGGCTGGATCCGGCCGGACCGCCCGGTGATCGAGGCCTCCAGCGGCTCGACGGCCGTCTCCGAGGCGTACTTCGCGAAGCTCATCGGCGTGCCCTTCATCGCCGTCATGCCGCGTACGACGAGCACCGAGAAGATCCGCCTCATCGAGTTCCACGCCGGCCGCTGCCACTTCGTGGACGACCCCCGCACGATGTACGAGGAGTCCGCCCGCCTCGCGGCCGAGACCGGCGGCCACTACATGGACCAGTTCACCTACGCCGAACGGGCCACGGACTGGCGCGGCAACAACAACATCGCCGAGTCCACCTTCCGGCAACTGCGCATGGAGCGGTTCCCCGAGCCGGCGTGGATCGTCGCCACGGCGGGCACCGGCGGCACCTCGGCGACCCTCGCGCGCTACGTCCACTACATGCAGTACGACACGCGCGTCTGCGTGGCCGACCCCGAGAACTCGTGCTTCTTCGAGGGCTGGACCACCGGCGATCCGGACGTCACGTACGACTGCGGCTCCCGTATCGAGGGCATCGGCCGGCCCCGTATGGAACCGAGCTTCGTGCCCGGCGCGATCGACCGGATGATGAAGGTGCCCGACGCGGCCAGTGTCGCCGCGGTACGGGCGCTGGAGCGCGCCATCGGCCGCAAGGCGGGCGGCTCGACCGGCACGGGCCTGTGGGGCGCGCTGAAGATCGTCGCGGAGATGGTGTCCGAGGGGCGGCAGGGGAGCGTCGTGACGCTGCTGTGCGATCCGGGGGACCGGTATCTCGACAAGTACTACTCGGACACCTGGCTGGCCGCCCAGGGGCTGGACATCGAGCCGTACACGGCCACGATCGACTCGCTGCTGGCGACGGGTGTCTGGCCCGACTGAGTCGAGCCCCCGGGCCCGTCGGCGTGCGGCGCTACGACGCCGCCAGCCTCCGGTCCAGCGCCGTGAGGGCGTCCCGGAAGGCCCTGGCCTGAGCCGCCCGTACCGGCTTCATGGCGAGCCGGTACGCCGCCGTCCCGTCGGTCGCGAACGTCCACCGCACCCGGGTCCCGGTACCGGCCGGGGCCAGCCGCCACTCCTCGACGATCGCACGCACTCCGGGCACGTTGGTGACGTCGACGCGATAGGCGTACACCTCGGGTTCCTCCGCCGCGATGATCGACTCCCGGAACCGGACACCTCCCCTGAGGCGGATGTCGCGCCCTTTCCCGTCGGCGATCGGGCGGGCGGCCGTCACCTGGGGGAACCAGGCGACCCAGCCGGCCACGTCCTCCAGCGTGCGGTAGACGGCCTCCACCGGAGCGGAGATCTCCCGCGCGGAGACGTGCCGTACGGGCGCGATCCCGACGAAGTCGAGCCCCGCCCGGCGCAGACGGTGAGCCATGGACGAAGCCCTCCTGTACGGGAGCGGGCGATGACCGGCAGCGTCACCCTAGCTGGCGGCCCGTCAGATGTCTGCCCCTTCCTCGGGCTCCCCGGCCACCACCAGCCGCCGCAGGTGCTCCACGACAACCCCGCGGGCTTCGTCCGGCAGACCGGCGTCCGTCACGAGCGTGTCGATCCGCTCCAGCGAGGCGAACGAACTCAGGCCCACCTTGCCCCACTTGGTGTGGTCGGCGACCACCACCACCCGCCGGGCCGACTGCACGAGCCGCCGGTTCGTCTCCGCCTCCGCGAGGTTCGGCGTCGACAGACCGGCCTCGACCGATATGCCGTGCACCCCGAGGAACAGCAGGTCGAAGTGGAGCGCCGCGATCGCCTGGTCGGCGACCGGCCCCACCAGCGAGTCGGACGGGGTGCGCACACCGCCGGTCAGCACGACCGTGGCCGCGCCCTGCCGCGGATCCGAGGTGCGCTGCGCCGCGTGGAAGACGTCGGCCACCCGCACCGAGTTGGTGACCACCGTGAGGTCCGGCACGTCCAGCAGCTGCTGTGCCAGGGCGTACGTCGTCGTGCCGCCGGACAGGGCGATCGCCGCGCCCGGCGCGACCAGCTTGGCCGCCGCCCGTGCGATGTCCTCCTTGGCGGTCAGTTCCAGCCCCGACTTGGCCTCGAAGCCCGGTTCGTGCGTACTCGCCTCGACCACCGGGACCGCGCCGCCGTGCACCTTCTCCAGCACGCCCTGGCGGGCGAGCGCGTCGAGGTCGCGGCGGACCGTCATGTCCGACACGCCGAGCCTGCGCGTCAGCTCGTTGACCCGGACCCCGCCTCGGCGGCGGACCTCGTCGAGGATCAGGGATCGCCGCTGCTCCGCGAGGAGGTTCTGATTCTCGCTCACGTACGCTCCGGTCCTTTCGCCTCAATGCCGTCCGACACGCCCTGCGCACTTGCCGCAACTAGGACATTCTCCCCCGGCTCCGGTGCGCGGACGCCCCATCCTTGCATGTCGCGGCGCCGACGGCGCCACCGACCACTCGTCGCGCACATGTCACGTTGGGTCTCACTCGTCGCTCCGCAATGTCACGGATCGGGGAGATTCCATGACAGGAGGTGTGCGGCGCCGCAGAAGTGGAGATCCTTGTGCCCGCACGGACAGAGCCGACGGCGTGTCACGGGGGAAGTGCGAATCAGTGGAACGTGCGCAGGAACATGCGTCGACCGGCGGGCCCGACCAGCCCGCCCAGCGGCCCGGTGAGACCGGGACCGCCCTGGAACTCCTGGTCCACGGCGTGGGCGGCACCACGCCGCAGGAGATGCTCAACGATCCGCGCACGGTGCGGATCACCGGCGACGACATCGCGGCCGTCTTCCGGCGCGCCGACGACGTCGACGCGGAGACCAGCCCCGACGACCGCCGCCGCGACGGACCGGTGCCCGAGGCCTACGTCTGGTGCAACCTGACCTCCGGCAACGGCACCCGGGCCCTGTGGCTGTTGCTGCTGCCGTTCATGGTCGTCAACCTCGCTCACTGGATGCGCCCCAGCGCCCGGGGCCACCGCCGCACCGTGCGCCTGTACGGCCTCCTGGTACGGCTCGCGGGGCTCACCCTGACGGTGCTGCTCGTGGCGGCGGCCTGCGAGGTCGCCCTCGATCTGGCGGCCTGGCAGTGCGCGGGCACGCGCGCGTGCGCCGACCGGCACTCCTGGCTGGGCTTCCTCTCGCCCACCGTCTCGGACGGCGGCTGGTGGAGCAGCCCCGGCCGCAGGCTCGTTCTGGCGTCCTTCGTCCCGACGGCGCTGACCGTTCTGCTGTGGTACCTCTCCCGTCGCACCTGGAGCGACTACGAGTCCCAGCAGCCGCCGGCCCGCGGCCCCGAGCCCGACGAGGACGGCGACGGCTCGACCGCGCTGGGCCGGCCCGGCTTCTGGTACGGACGCCGGCTGGTGGCCCGGCTGCGCGCCGCGCACACCGCCGCCGGGCTGGTCACGGTCGCCGCCGCGGTCGCCAGTGCCGCCGCCCGGCACGACCGCGAGCCCGGCGGTCCCGCCGTACTGAACACCCTGGGCCTGCTCCTGGAGGCGGCCCTCGTGGCCTGCGCGGTCGCCGTGGTGTGGGTGGTGTGCCGCCGGGGCCGCAGCGAGAGACGCATCGACCGGGAACTCGACGAGCGCTTCGTACGACGCCTGCCGCTCGCCGCCCTCGTCCTGCTCGCCCTCGCGCTGCTGTACGCGGGCTGGGAGCGCCCCGGCTGGGAGTCGGCCGGCCGGCTGCCGGGCGACGCCACCTTCGGCGGTCTCGCCCTGGTCCAGGGCCTGCTCGTGATCGTTCTCGCCGGCGTCGCTCACGCCCTGCACCGCACCGCCCCCGACCGGCGGGCCGTGCTGCGGGGCCTCGGCGGACCGGCCGTCGCGATGCTGGCCTGCGCCCTGGGCGGGGTGATGTCCGGCGGCGTGTCGCAGCGCGTGTCCGACTGGCTGGACGGCACCGGGACGTCGATCGACGGCCCGCCGGTCCTGCTGACCTGGCAGGCGTCCGTGATCCCGCCCCTGATCGTGGTGCTCCTGGTGCTCTTCGGCTGGCTGGCCCACCGCGCCTGGCAGCTCGCCCGCGCCGAACGCGAGGCGGTGGCCCGCGACTACCCGGACGAGGCCCAGGACCGCGCCCGCATGCGCCGTATCGCCTACACCCGCGCGATGGCCTCCCTCACCGACCGGGGGCCCCGGATCGTCGCCGTCACCTCCGGTGCCACCCTGCTGCTCGGCGCGGGAGCCCTCGTGGGCGCCCTGACCACCGACGAGACACCGGGCGAGGCGGCGCAGGGCGCCTACCCCGTCGTCCACGGCGCCGCCGAGACCGCCCAGGCCCTCGGCTCCTGGCTGATCGGCCTCGGCTTCCTGCTGTTCGTCACCTGGGGCAGGCGCGCCTACAAGGACGCCGCCGCCCGCCGCACCATCGGCATCCTGTGGGACGTCGGCACCTTCTGGCCGCGCGCCGCTCACCCCTTCGCCCCGCCCTGTTACGCCGAGCGCGCGGTGCCCGACCTGACCTGGCGGATCGCGACCTGGACCCGCGCCACCGGCGGACGGCTGGTCATCTCCGGGCACTCGCAGGGCAGTGTGCTCGCCGCCGCCGCGGCCTGGCAACTCGCGCCGTCCACCCGCAAACGCGTCGCACTGCTGACGTACGGCTCCCCGCTGGAGCGGCTCTACGGCCGCTGGTTCCCGGCGCACTTCGGCCCCGCCGCGCTCGGCGCCCTGCACCGGGAGGTCGACTGCTGGCGCAACCTGTACCGGCTCACCGACCCCATCGGCGGCCCGGTGCGCCTGCCCGGCAACCACGACCTCGGGGTCGACCACGTGCCGTTGCCGGACCCCCTCTCCTACGGCCGCACCGCCCTCCACCCGCTGCCCGCGCCGATCCTCGGCCACTCCGACTACCAGGCGGACCCGGCGTTCGCCGAGGAGCGCCGCAAGCTGCTGGCCCGGCTGCGGCCGGGCCTGCCGGCACCCCGTGACACGGCCGAGCCGCCCTGCCCGGGTCCCGAAGCGGATCCTCAGAGCAGCTCGGGCAGGTCCTCCGCGTAGAGCAGCGTCAGGTCGTCCGTGCTCGGCTCGGGGAGCTGGGCGACCCGGCTCGCGTGCCGCTCCACCATCGCCTCGAAGGTCTGCCGGGCCGTACGGCCGTTGCCGAACGCCGGGCCCTTCGGGAGCTCCGTGAAGTACTGCCGCAGGGCCTGTGCCGCCCCCGCCGCCAGCCGGTACTCGTGCTCCTCGGCCTGCTGCTCCACGATCCGCAGCAGGTCCTCGGGGCCGTAGTCGCTGAAGGTGATGGTCCGCGAGAACCGGGACGCCACACCGGGGTTGACCGACAGGAAGCGCTCCATCTCGGCCGTGTAGCCCGCGACGATCACCACGACCGCGTCCCGGTGGTCCTCCATCAGCTTCACCAGCGTGTCGATGGCCTCCTTGCCGAAGTCGCGGCCCGCGTCCTCCGGGGACAGCGCGTACGCCTCGTCGATGAACAGCACGCCGCCGCGCGCCTTCTCGAAGGCCTCCTGCGTGCGGATCGCGGTCGAGCCGATGTGCTCGCCCACCAGGTCGACCCGGGACACCTCGACCAGGTGGCCCTTCTCCAGCACACCGAGGGACGCGAGGATCTCGCCGTACAGCCGCGCGACCGTCGTCTTGCCCGTGCCGGGGGAGCCGGTGAAGACCAGGTGCCGCTTGACCGACGCCGCCTTCAGGCCCGCCTGCTGCCGGCGCCGGCCGACCTCGATCATGTCGGTGAGGGCACGTACCTCGCGCTTGACGCTCTCCAGGCCGACCAGGGCGTCCAGTTCACCGAGGACGTCCTTGGAGGAGCGGGCCGGCTGCTCGGGCTCCGCGACCGGGGCCGGGGCCGGGGGCTCCGGTTCGGCGCGCTGCCCCGGGACCGCGCCCAGCAGGCCGGAGGAGTGGCTCACCGTCTGCACGGCCGTCTCCCGCGCCGCCGGTCCCCGCAGTCCCGCGCTCTCGTCGCTGGTGCAGTCCTCGACCAGGGGGCCCGCCCCGGACGCCGCGTCCGCGCCGCTGTCCGCGAACTCGTAGCCGCCGCGCGCGCACCGCTCCGTGCGGCACTTCCGCAGCGTCGTACGGCTGCCGTCGATCACATGGAAGCCGTAGCCGCCGCTGCCCGTCACCCGGCAGTTCTGGAAGCTGCCGCGGCCGCCGGCCGAGACGTACACCCCCGCCTCCGCGGGTGACTCGATCGTGCAGCGCTCCACCGTGGGGTCGGCGCCCTTGGTGACGATGACGCCGGTCTGGGTGCCGTCCAGCGTGCAGTTGCTGAGGGTGCCGCCGCTGCCGTGGTCGCGGAACCAGGCGCCCGTCGCCGCGTCCCGGATCCGGCAGTCGTCGAGCTGCGCGGTCGCACCGTCGCTCACGGACACGGCCGTGTTGCGCACCTGCGACAGGTCGCTGTCGACGACGTCCGCGCGCGAGCCGCGGTCGAGGACGAACAGGGCGTCCGGCACGTCGTGCACCCGGCACGAGTCGAGCACCGCGGTGGCCCCGTCGCTCACCCACACCGCCGGGTAGTCGCCCGTGCTGTCGAAGATCTCGCACTGGTTGGCGTCCACGCGCGTGCCCGGGTCCCACACCGACAGGCCATTGCGCCCGAACTGCCGCACCGTGGTGCGGGTCAGCGTGAGGACGGAGCGGGAACGCAGGTCGACCGCGTTCTCCGGGATGTCGTGGATACGGCAGTCGGCCAGCGTCAGCACGGCGTCGGTGTCGAGCGTGACCCCGTCGGCCGTCGTGCGGTGCACATCGCAGTCGGTGAGGTGCGCGGTGGCCCGGCCGGTGATCTGCACACCGCTGCCCCGGACCTCGTAGATCTCGCAGCCCACCGCCTCCAGCGCCGAGTTCTCCCCGGTCGCCGACAGACCCGAGCCCGAGGTGTGGTGCACCCGGCAGCGGTCCAGACGGGGGTGTGCGCCGCCGCGCACCGCCACGCCCGCCTGGCCGGCCGCGACGACCTCGCACTCCTCGAACACCCCACCCGCACCGTCGAGTACGGCGATGCCGATGCCCGCCGGATTGTCGACCGCGCAGCGCCGGACCGTGGGGCGGGCGCTGCCGCGCACCTCGATCCCGGCCGCCGACCGCGTGACCACCCGTACGTTGCTCAGCTCCGGAGTACCCTCCTCCACCAGCACCGCGGGGGCCGCCGCGTCCTGGCCCTCCACGTGCAGGTCCTGGACCACCGCCGAGGCGCGCACGGTCAGCGGCACCCCGTCCAGGGGAGCGATCCGCACCGAGCCGGGGGAGCCCTCGGGGCCGCGCAGCGTCACCGCGCGCTGCACCACGAGGTTCTCCCGGTAGGTGCCGGAGGCGACCGTGAGAACATCTCCGTCCGCCGCGGCCTCCAGAGCAGCGGCGAGCGATGCGTACTCACCCGTGCGGCGCCGCCACCGCGACGTGCCGGTGTGCGTCACCTGGACCGTGCCCTGTGCCATGGTGTAGCTGTGCCCCCACCTCGGTCGTACTGATGGCTCGTTCGCCTTCGGGACGCTCCCACCGGTGTCGGGACCGCGACCGTGCCGGGCCCCTCGGGCCTGCGCGCGCACGCGGCATCGAAACCGGCGCGCCCCTCCTGCTCGCTCGCGCGCGGGTTGTGCCGAACGGTTCGGCCGGACCACCGTAGCGTGCGCGCGGGTGGTGGGTTGACCAGAGCCGGAAGGCTGTCAGCTGCCGGTGCCCGTCCTGCCCCAGTCCGGGCCCGCCTTGTCCCATGCCTGGTCCCAACGGGCGTACCGGCGGCGGACCATGCGCCAGACGATCAGCCGTCTGCCGCCCTCGACGAGGCCGCCGGCCGCCAGGGCCGCGCCGAAGCCGGCGAGGACCGCGTGGGTCGACGCCGTCGCGGAGTCGAGGGGGCGGGCCACCATGTGGCCGTGCCGGTCGGTCCATATCCGGAACGCGTCGCCGTGCTGAGGGTTCTTGAGGCTCGCCAGCACGGGGCCCTGATGCGCGGTGCCGTCCGGTGCCGTCCAGTCGGCGAGGACGCGGTTGCGCAGATCCCGGCCCGTGGAGGTCTCCGGGTCGGCGTCCAGCGGGGAGCGGTCGAGCTTGCGGACCACCGTGGCCGTCACCAGGTGCCGCGCTTCGCGCTGCTCGCGGACGGAGCGCTGGAGGGCGTCCTCGGCGGCGCCCCCGACGAGGGAACCGGCCACCGGGGCGGCCAGGAGGATCAGCACCAGGGCCGCCAGCGCCACCCACGCTTCGGCCAGATCGGTCGCGCGGCACAGCGGGTTGCGCCGCCAGCGCCAGAGTCCGCTGATCGCTCGCACCGCCTGCACCCCCTTCCCGCTCCGTGATAACCCCCGGCGGAGCCGTCCACGCGCCAACCCGGCGAAGAGAGAGCGAAATCACCTCTCACCGGCGACTCTCATGAACTTCTCACACAAGGTCAACGGCAGGGCTCGTGGAGCGGTTCCCGCCCGGGGGCGTCGACCTCGGCCCGGGCTACCCGACGATCCTGACCGGGTCACCGACCCGGATCGTGCCCCCGGACAGGGGCACCAGGTTCTGCCCGAAGACCAGCTTGCCGTCGAACCGCCGGTGCCGCCCCAGGCTGTACAGGGGCTCGCGGCCGCGCTCGCCCGTGCCCTGGTCGGTGGTGGTCACCACGCACCGTCCGCAGGTCTTGGCGACGCGGAACGACACGTCACCGATGGCGAGACGCGACCAGTCGTCCTCGGCCCAGGCGTCGGTGCCCGCCACGACCACGCTCGGCCGGAAACGGTTCATGGGCAGCGGGCCCTCGTCCGCGTGGTCACCCTGAGCGATCAGGGCGTTGAGGGCGTCGAGGGAGGCGGTGGTGGTGAGCAGCAGCGGAAAGCCGTCGGCAAAGGAGACGGTCTCGCCGGGGCGCGCGTACTCCGGGTCGACGGGACGGCGCGTGGCCGGGTCGTCCATGTACGCGAGACGCACGTCGATGCCGAGATAGGCGCTGCACCAGGCGCGCGCGGCCTCGTCCTCGGCCGGGACCGCGTCAACCTTGTCGCAAAAAATCTCCACCGGCACCGTGTCCAACGGCCGGGGGACGGGCACCGTCAGGGGCTGCATGTTGGGTGCGGACAGGCGGACGCCGCCGTCCGGCAGAAGCTCGGCGGCGGCCAGCGCGAGGCGCGGCTGCCGGCGCTGCGTGACGACCTTTCCCTCGTCGTCTACCAGCGCCCAACGCCGGTCTCCGGTCAGCCCCCAGGGCTCCACGACGGCCTCCCGGGGCGCGAGGCCCCGGATCGCCTTGACCGGATGGACGTGGATCGAGTGCAGGTGTGCGTTCCCCATGGGGCCATCGTGCCAGCCGGCACCGACAGCCCCTGGGCAGGAGGCTCAGTAACCGCGGTACTGCTGGTTGTTGTACGGGTCCTGATAGGGAGCCTGGGCGGGCCGGGGAGCCGCGGGGCGCATCGCCTCGTAGCCCGCGCCGGGTGCCGCCGGGCGCGGCTGCTGCGGCTGGTGGCCGGGATAGCCGCGCGGTGCGGTGGCCTGCTGCGGGATGTACGC
Organism: Streptomyces sp. NPDC052064; assembly: GCF_055585925.1. Lineage (NCBI taxonomy): Bacteria > Bacillati > Actinomycetota > Actinomycetes > Kitasatosporales > Streptomycetaceae > Streptomyces > Streptomyces sp. NPDC052064. Next base: position 49,372 of record NZ_JBVJJE010000014.1, on the reverse strand, counting down.
CGCGGGCGCCTGCTGGAGCGGGGAGGGTTGCTGTGCCTGCGGATAACCGTAGGCGGGCTGGGACGGGGCTGCCGGAAGAGCGGGCAGCGCTGACGGGAGGGCGGGAAGGTTGCCGCCCGGCATGTCGTACTGCGCGGGGACCCGGATCGGGGCGATCTGCGGGGTGCCCCGCTCGGCGACGAGCTTGTCGTAGATCGGGGTGTCCGGGAAGGAGGCGGAGTAGTAGCCGCCGCCATAGGTGGAGCGGGGGGAGGTCATGGCACATAAGTTAAGCCCACGATGTGCTGGTTGGGGAGACCGATAAGAGGGTTGTTTTCCGTGTCCGCAGTGACCCGGTATCCCCAATGCGAGCGAACTCGGCAAAAAGGGGCGCCGGACGAGGCTCCGATCGTGTAAAGGCCGAGCTCCGGGCGGGTTACCAGGGTTGGGCACCGGTCTTCCGGTGTGACGGCGCATGGGAGTTCGCCGCGGGGAGGAATAGGTTGTGCGAACGGAACTCGACGGACGGCCGGGATGTGCCTGGCGACGGTGACACGCAATGGGGGCGGACATGCAAATGATGAAAGGTTCAAATACTCCGGTGCCTACCGCGGCGCTGCGGGTGGAATTGGGCTGGCGGGCCGGGCCGGGGATGCCCGACGCCGACGCCTCCGCTTTGCTGCTGGTAAGCGGAAAGGTCCGCTCCGACGCGGACTTCGTCTTCTACAACCAGCCCGCGCACTCCTCCGGCGCCATCCGGCACGAGGGCAAGCGCAACACCGACGGCCGGGTGACCGACACGCTCCTCGTCGACCTCACCCGCGTGGAGCCCGCGATCGAGACGATCGTCCTCGCCGCCTCCTCCGACGGCGGCACATTCGGGCAGGTTCCGGGCCTGTACATCGAGGTCCAGGACGCCGCCCAGGGAACCCAGGCCGCCCGCTTCGACAACCCGGGCGCCACCACTGAAACCGCTTTCGTACTCGGTGAGTTCTACCGCCGCCAGGGCGCCTGGAAGTTCCGCGCCGTCGGGCAGGGATACAGCAGCGGACTCGAAGGACTGGCCACGGACTACGGCATCACGGTGGACGAGCCGCAGCAGGCGGCCCCGACTCCGGCCCCGGCTCCCGTTGCCGCGCCCTCGGCGTACACGCCCCCGCCGGTGGCCCCGCCCCCGCCGGCCGCGCCCCCGGCGGCACCGCCCGAACCCGTACGCCTCACCAAGGTGACGCTCACCAAGGCGGCCCCCTCCGTGTCGCTCACCAAGCAGGGCGGCACCTCCGGTGCCCTGCACGTGAACCTCAACTGGCAGACGCACAAGCAGTTCTCGGGGTGGAGCGGCAAGTTCGGGCGTCCGGCCGCGATGCACTCCGACCTCGACCTCGACCTGTGCGCGCTGTACGAACTCGCCGACGGCAGCAAGGGCGTCGTGCAGGCCCTCGGCAACGCCTTCGGGGCACTGCACCAGCCCCCGTACATCCACCTCGACGGCGACGACCGCACCGGCGCTGTGTCGACCGGTGAGAACCTCACTGTCAATCTCGACCACAAGAACGCCTTCCGGCGCATCCTCGTCTTCGTCACCATCTACGAAGGCGCCCGCTCGTTCGCCGACCTGAACGCCACCGTCACCCTCCAGCCGCAGCACGGCGCACCCATCGATTTCTCTCTCGACGAGTGCACCGTTCCCTCGCCCGTGTGCGCGCTCGCCCTGATCACCAACACGGGCGGCGACCTGGTCGTACAGCGGGAGGCGCGCTACCTCGTGCCCGAGCGCGGGGTGAGCCCGCAGCGGACCGTCGACTACGCCTACGGGTGGGGCATGAACTGGACCCCCGGCAGGAAGTGACGCCTCCCGCGGCCGTCAGCCCTCGTCGGGCACGGCGTCCGGGCGGGCGTAGGTGCGGCCCTTCCAGGCCGCACCGCGCCCCCGGTAGTGCTGCACCGCCGAGTCGACCGTCATGAGGAGATAGAGGAACGCGGTGAACGGCAGCAGGGGGGCGAGCCACAGCGGCTGCCCGTAGTAGCGGAGCATCGGCACGTACGTCCCCGTCATCACGAGCCAGGCCAGCCCTCCGACGACCGCTGCCGCCGCGTTCCCCGCTGCCAGCCCCGCCACGACCGCCACCGGCGGTACCAGATACACCAGCGCCAGCCCGGCGACCGTCCCGGCCAGCAGCAGGAGGTTGTGCCGCAGTTGGGCGTACGCGCTGCGCGACACCATCCGCCACAGGTCGCCCAGCCGTGGATACGGCCGGACGCTGTCCACCCGGTCGGCCAGCCCCAGCCAGACACGGCCGCCGCCGCGCTTCACCGCCCCGGCGAGGGCCACGTCGTCGATCACGGCGTGCCGGATCGCGTCCGGGATCCGCGCCTGCTCCGCGGCCTCCGCCCTCAGCAGGACGCAGCCACCGGCCGCGGCCGCCGTGCGCGTTCCCTCTTTGCCGATCCGGCGGAAGGGGTAGAGCTGCGCGAAGAAGTAGACGAAGGCCGGCACGACGAGCCGTTCCCACGTGCTCTCCACCCGCAGCCGGGCCATCTGGGAGACGACATCGAACCCTCCGGAGCGGGCCGCCGCCACCAGCTCCCGCAGACTGTCCGGCGCGTGCGCGATGTCGGCGTCCGTCAGCAGCAGGTACTCGGGATCACGCGCGCGTGCCAGGCCGATGCCGTGGCGCACCGCCCACAGCTTGCCGGTCCAGCCCGCGGGCGGCTCGCCCGGCGAGTCCACGGTGAGCGGCAGCCCGCCGTGCCGGCGCGCCAGTTCCCGCGCCAGGTCACCGGTGCCGTCCGCACTGCCGTCGTCGACGAGGAACACCTCCGCCCGCCCCGGATAGTCCTGCCGGAGCAGCGACGGCAGCGCGGCGGGCAGCACCGCCGCCTCGTCGCGGGCCGGGACGACGACGCACACGGACGGCCACGCGTCCGGTTCCCGGCGCGGCGGCAGCCGCACATCCGTGCGCCAGAAGAAGCCCTGACAGAGCAGCAGCCACAGCCAGGCGAGAAGTGATCCAGCGGCAGTCCACACAACGGCGCTCACGCGCGCAGTCTGCCCCACCGGAACTGCCAGGGACCGCTCATCGTCTATCGTGATCGGGTGAAGATCGCGCTCATGGACTCCGGAATCGGTCTGCTGGCGGCCACCGTCGCGGTTCGGCGGCTGCGCCCCGACGCCGATCTCGTGCTCTCCCTGGACCCCGACGGCATGCCGTGGGGCCGGAGGACCACGGAAGACCTGACCGAGCGCGCCCTGGCCGTCGCCGAGGCGGCCGCAGCGCGCCGCCCCGACGCCCTGATCGTCGGCTGCAACACCGCGACCGTGCACGCGCTCACCGCCCTGCGCGCCCGTCTCGAACCGGAGATCCCGGTCATCGGCACCGTCCCGGCGATCAAGCCGGCCGCGGCCGGCGGCGGACACCTCGCCATCTGGGCCACCCCGGCCACCACCGGCAGCACATACCAGCGCACCCTGATCCGGGACTTCGCCGGCGGGGTCCCCGTCACCGAGGTGCCCTGCTGGGGCCTCGCCGAGGCCGTCGAACGCGCGGACGAGGCGGCGATCGACGCCGCCGTGTCCGCGGCCGCCGCACTGACCCCCGAGGAGGTGACCACCATCGTCCTGGGCTGCACCCACTACGAACTGGTCGCCGAGCGCATCCGGGCCGCCGTCCAGCGCCCCGGCCGGCCGCCCCTCGTGCTGCACGGCTCCGCGGGCGCCGTGGCCGCGCAGGCCCTGCGCAGGCTCGGCGAGCAGCCCGCGCCGGGGGCCACGCCGCACGGCACCCTGACCGTCCTGCTGAGCGGACGCGAGGGCGCGCTGCCCGCACCCGCCCTGGCGTACGACGAAGGGCGGCTGTTGCGGGCGGTCACGCCGGCCGGCTGACCGGCACCGGTCACCGACCATCGTCGGCGTGCTGGATCCGCCCCCGCCGCCCGGGCGGCGCAGTCACGCTCCGCGATGAGGTACCAGCAGAGCGAAACCTGAGTAACCTCATAGGCATGAGGGACCACCGCCACGGCGAGAACGCTCCCCACTCGCACGCCGACGTCTGGACCGGCCGGGCCACCAACCGGGTCCAGTGGCTGCTGGCGCTCATCGGCGCCGCGTGCATGGCGCTGGGCATCGAACTGGCCGTCGACTCGGCGTGGACGTCCGGCATCGTCCCGCTGGTCATGGCCGTGGTCGGCTGCATCGCCGCCGGGCTGCTGGTCCTCTTCGGAACACTCGCCTTCGTGCACGTCGCCCTGCGGGTCGACGAGGAGCACCTGGAGGTGCGCTGCGGCCACATCGGACTGCCCCGCCGCCGTATCCCGCTCTCCCATGTGGCGGGCGCCACGTACATCTCGCACGTCACTCCCCGCCACTGGGGCGGCTGGGGCTATCGATGGCGGCCGGAGATGGGCACCGCGGTGGTCGTACGACGGGGTGAGGGCGTCGTGCTGGAGCTGTGGGACGGACACACCTTCACGGTCACGGTGGATGACGCGGAGGCGGCCGTACAGGTGATCAAGGCGCGGCTGGGGCGGACCAAGCCGGGCGCTCCCGCGCACTGAGTGGGCTTCCGGTCACCATGCCGGGGTGCGTCCGGCACCCCGGGAATGTGTGTCCGGCGCGGTGCTCGACGGTTCGACGGTGAGCGGCCGGGCGGTGGCCATGCCCGCCAGCAGGCCCGCACCCACCGACACCGCGGTGAAGCTGAGCGCGTTGCCGATCGCGGCGATGGCCGCGAGCGCCGTCAGTGTCGCGCCCGCGGTCAGCGCCACCGGGGTCGGGCGGGGGCTGCGCCACAGCGCGTACAGCACCCAGCCGAACGCCGCCGCCAGCAGGATCACACCGACGACCCCCTGTTCGGCCGCCTGCTGAAGGGGCGCCGAGTGGGGCTTGCCGTCGGAGAGCAGTGACTGCGTGGACGTCGTGCTCAGCTCCCCGAAGCGCCCCGGGCCGCCCCCCAGGGCGGCGTCGTCGCGCAGCAGCTGCCAGGCGTCCTGCCAGAGCTGTACGCGGTGCGGCGTCAGCCGCTCTTCGAGGGCCGTCACGAGCCCGCCCGGTACGGCCCGCGCCGCGACCGCCCAGGTCAGACCGGTCACGAGGACGGCGACCGCGCCCAGTACGGCGAGGCCGGCGCCGCGGTGCCGGGTGCGGCCGGCGGCCAGCGAGCACAACAGCACCGCGACCGAGGTGACGCAGCCGGTGGCCGAGCCGAGTACGGCCGCCAGCACCGCCGTCCCGGCGGCCAGCAGCCGCAGGGCGAACCGCACGGCCGGACCACGAGCGGCCCAGGCCGCGCAGCACGCGGCACCGGCCGACAGCGTCAGCACGGCAGTCGTCGCCCCGGCATGCCCCAGAGGTGTGGTGATCTGCGGCCCCGGCGCGAGGTGTGGAACGGCCACGGTCAGCCCGATACCCGCCAGCGCCCCGGCACAGGGCCCGCCGACCGGCAGCAGCGCCCCGCCGATCCGCCCGGCGGCGTACCCGGCCGCCACGGCCAGCACCGCGAGCAGCACACCCTCGGGCCGGCCGTCGTGCACCGCCGCCGTGATCAGGGACCAGCCGGCGCAGGCCCCCAGCACCACGACGCCGGCCGCGTCCACAGCGATCGGTCTCTCACCGTCCGCGTCCTGCCCGGACGCGGACGTCAGCCCACTGGAACCCACCCCGCCCCGCCCCCCGTACCGCGTCGCCCCCGACCTGTGAAGACCCCGGCCGTACGGGCCGCCACCGGCCGCACGACTGAGGCTTCGGGACACCGTAGCCGCTGGTGGGCTGTTTGTGGATGTGTCGTGACGAAATGAGCAGGAACGTTGCGGCAGATATGCGGCGACGCCCTGAGCGGTCGGGCAAGAGAGCCGTGCCGACCGCTGGGTGGGGACGAGGACCGGGAACATCGCCGGCCGGGTCCGCAGCGCGTGACGCCGCTGCCTCATGGACCGCGCTGTCGGTGTCAAGGTCATTCGCCTTACACTCCGGGAGTGACCGTCACCGCAACCTCCGTCGGCGAGTCGGACCAGCTGGAGCCGCGGATCGCGCCCGAGGCGCGGACCGGGGCCCGGCGGCTCGTGCGCCTCCTCCCGGCCGCCGCAGCCGCGCTCTCCGGCCTCCTGCTCTACGTCAGCTTCCCGCCCCGCACCCTGTGGTGGCTGGCCCTGCCGGCCTTCGCGATCTTCGGCTGGGTGCTGCGCGGCCGCGGCTGGAAGGCGGGGCTCGGCCTCGGCTACCTCTTCGGGCTCGGCTTCCTGCTGCCACTGCTGGTGTGGACCGGAGTGGAGGTCGGTCCCGGCCCCTGGCTCGCCCTCGTGGCGATCGAGGCGATTTTCGTCGCGCTGGTCGGCGCGGGTGTCACCGCCGTGTCGAAGCTGCCCGGATGGCCGGTGTGGGCGGCTGCTCTGTGGATCGCCGGCGAGGCGGCACGCGCGCGCGTGCCGTTCGAGGGCTTCCCCTGGGGGAAGATCGCGTTCGGGCAGGCGGACGGTGTGTTCCTGCCGCTCGCCGCGGTGGGCGGCACCCCGGTTCTCGGCTTCGCGGTGGTCCTCTGCGGCTTCGGACTGTACGAGGTCGTCCGGCTCGCGTTGGAGACCCGGCGGACGGGGACGGTGCGGCGGGCCGCGGCGGCCGTTGGCCTGCTGAGCGTGGCCGTCCCGGTCGTCGGCGCCGTCGCCGCCCGGCCGCTGGTCAGCGACAAGGCCGAGGACGGCAGCGTCACCGTCGGGGTGGTCCAGGGCAACGTCCCCCGCGCGGGCCTCGACTTCAACTCCCAGCGGCGGGCCGTCCTGGACTACCACGCGCGCGAGACCGAACGCCTGGCCGCGGAGGTCAAGGCCGGCAAGGTCGCGAGGCCCGACTTCGTGCTGTGGCCGGAGAACTCCTCCGACATCGACCCCTTCGCCAACCCCGACGCCCGCGCCGTGATCGACACGGCGGCCAAGGCCGTCGGCGTGCCCATCTCGGTCGGCGGCGTCGTCGAACGGGACGGCAGGCTTTACAACGAGCAGATCCTTTGGGATCCGGCGAAGGGGCCCGTCGACACCTACGACAAGCGCCAGATCCAGCCGTTCGGCGAGTACCTCCCGCTGCGCTCGCTCATCGGCGCGATCAACGAGAACTGGACGGCGATGGTCCGCCAGGACTTCAGCCGCGGTTCCAAACCGGGCGTGTTCACCATGGACGGCGCCAAGGTCGGCCTCGTCACCTGCTATGAGGCCGCCTTCGACTGGACCGTGCGCTCCGAGGTCACCGACGGCGCCCAGATGATCTCCGTGCCGAGCAACAACGCCACCTTCGACCGCAGTGAGATGACCTACCAGCAGCTCGCCATGTCCCGGGTCCGCGCGGTCGAGCACAGCCGGACCGTGACCGTGCCGGTGACCAGCGGCGTCAGCGCGATCATCATGCCGGACGGGAAGATCACGCAGAAGACCGGCATGTTCGTCGCCGACTCACTGGTGCAGAAGGTGCCGCTGCGCTCCTCGCAGACCCCCGCCACACAGCTCGGCGTGCTGCCGGAGATCGCCCTCGTGCTGGTCGCGGCCGGGGGACTGGGCTGGGCCGTCGGCGCCCGTCTGCGCGGGCGACGCGCCGGTGACGTGTAGCCGTACGCCGGACGCACGCCGCCTGAAACGCGCCGGGCCGTTGGGACCGGCCCTTTAGGGTCGACGGCATGGCTACTCCCGACTTCATCCGCACCCTCCGCGCCTCGGCCGGTCGTCAGCTGCTCTGGCTCCCCGGAGTCACCGCCCTCGTCTTCGACGACGAAGGCAGGGTGCTGCTCAACCGCCGTTCCGACACCCGCAGGTGGTCCGTGATCGGAGGCATCCCGGACCCGGGAGAGCAGCCGGCGGCCTGCGCCGTGCGTGAGGTCTACGAGGAGACGGCCGTGCGCTGTGTCGCCGAACGGGTCGTCCTCGTCCAGGCACTGGACCCCGTCACCTACGAGAACGGCGACACCTGCCAGTTCATGGACATCACCATCCGCTGCCGTGCCACCAGCGGCGAGGCGCGGGTCAACGACGACGAATCGCTGGACGTGGGCTGGTTCGACGTCGACGACCTGCCCGAGCTGGACGAGTTCGGACTGTTGCGGATCAAACAGGCTCTGTCGGACGCCCCCACATGGTTCGACCCCACTGCATCCGGCTGAACTGTAGGGCGTGACCACATGGGGTGCGGCAGGGGTGCTGCCTAGGGTCGAGGCATGACCGCGCCCCGTGTCCTCCCGGCTCCCCACGCCTCCCCGCTCGACCTCGGCGGCCGCACCGCGCTCGTCACCGGCGCCGCCGGCGGCATCGGCCGCGCCTGCGCGCTGCGGCTCGCGGCCGCCGGCGCGAAGGTGAGAGCGGTCGACCGGGACGCCGCGGGCCTGGAGGCGCTCGCCGGACAGGGTCGTGACCTCGAGGGCACTGTGGAACCGCACGTCCTCGACCTCACCGACCTGGACGCCGCCGAACTCGCCGCCGCGGGCACCGACGTCCTCGTCAACAACGCCGGGATCCAGCTCGTGAGCCCCATCGAGGAGTTCCCGCCCGACGTCTTCCACACGGTGCTCACCGTGATGCTGGAGGCACCCTTCCGGCTCATCCGCGGTGCCCTGCCCCACATGTACGGACAGGGATGGGGCCGCATCGTGAATGTGTCGTCCGTCCATGGGCTGCGCGCCTCGGCCTACAAGTCGGCCTATGTGGCCGCCAAACACGGGCTGGAGGGACTCTCCAAGACCACCGCCCTCGAAGGCGCACCCCACGGTGTCACTTCCAACTGTGTGAACCCCGCCTATGTGCGCACCCCACTGGTCGAGAAGCAGCTCGCCGACCAGGCCCGGGCACATGGCATCCCCGAGGAGCGCGTCCTGTCCGAGGTGCTGCTCCAGGACAGCGCCGTCAAGCGGCTCATCGAGCCGGAGGAGGTCGCCGAGGCCGTGGCGTACCTGTGCGGTCCGCAGGCGTCCTTCGTGACCGGTACCTCGCTCGTGCTCGACGGCGGCTGGACCGCCCACTGAGCGGCCCTGAGCGTCCGAGGGGAGTTGTCCACAGGGCTGACGGGACGGCCCGGTCATGGTGAATCCTGTGAGCATGTCCAGCGATCACGTGCAGTCCGCCGAGCGCTCCGCCGGCATCTCCGAACCGCCACCGGCCGACGCGGAGACGCCGTATCTCAAGCTCCTGGCCCGGGGCGCGTCCGCCGACGCCTACGAGCAGCCGGTCCTGCTCGCGCGCGCCGAAGGGCGCCCGGCGGAGTGGATCGCCGCACTCCAGCGGGCCAAGCCGCTGGCCCTGCGCGTGCGCTCGGAGCTGGAGGGACGGCGCCGCCGCGAGGCCGAGCTGTCCGCACTGTTCGAGACCGCCCACGACCTCGCCGGACTGCGCGACCTGGACGCCGTACTCCAGGCGATCGTGCAGCGCGCCCGATCGCTGCTGGGCACCGATGTCGCATACCTCAGCCTGAACGACCCGGCGAGGGGCGACACCTACATGCGGGTCACCGAGGGTTCGGTCGCGGCCCGGTTCCAGCAGCTGCGGCTCGGCATGGGAGAGGGGCTCGGCGGCCTGGTCGCACAGACCGCACGCCCCTATGTCACCGACGACTACTTCAAGGACGACCGCTTCCAGCACACCCTCACCATCGACGCCGGCGTGCGGGACGAGGGGCTCGTGGCCATCCTCGGCGTGCCGCTCACGCTCGGGCACCACGTCATCGGCGTGCTGTTCGCCGCGGACCGCCGTGCCCGGGTCTTCGAGCGGGAGCAGATCGCCCTGCTGGGCTCCTTCGCCGCCCTCGCCGCGGCCGCCATCGACACCGCCAACCTGCTCGCCGAGACCCGGTCGGCCCTCTCCGACCTGGAGCGGGCCAACGAGATCATCCAGGACCGCAGCGGCGTCATCGAACGCGCCTCCGATGTGCACGACCGGCTCGCCGAGCTCGTCCTGCGCGGCGGCGGGGTCCACGACGTGGCCGCCGCCGTCTCCGAGGTCCTCGACGGCACGGTCGAGTTCGCCGAGGCCACCGCGGCACCGGCCGACGCCCTGGAGGCGTCCCGCGCGGAGGGACACGCGGTGCGGCACGAGGACGACTGGATCGCCGCCGTCGCCGCCGGCGGAGAACTCCTCGGCGCGCTCGTGCTGCGCGGCCACCCGGGGCTCGACCCCGTCGACCAGCGCACCCTGGAGCGTGCCGCCATGGTCACCTCTCTGCTGCTCCTGGCCCGCCGGTCCGCCGCCGAGGCCGAACAACGCGTCCGCGGCGAGCTCCTGGACGACCTGCTCGACGCCCGCGACCGCGACCCTCGCCTGCTGCGGGAGCGCGCGGCCCGCCTCCACGCCGACCTGGACGCCGTCCACGTCGTGCTGGCCGCGCGTCTGGAGGGCGACGCGCCCGACGCCGACCAGGAGGCGGACGCCCGCAGACGCCTCGCCGCCGCCGCGTCCCACCTCGCCGCGACCCGGCACGGCCTGGCCGCCGCACGCGACGGCGGCACCGTCCTGCTGCTGCCCCTCGGCCCCGGCGACACCGCCACCGAACTGGCCCGCCGCGCCGCCGGACACCTGGGCACAGCGGTCCACGCACCGGTCACCGTCGGCGCCTCCGCACCCGCCGAGAGCCTCGCCACCCGCCCCGACTCCGTGGCCACGGCCTACGCCGAGGCCCGGCGCTGCCTCGACGCCCTGCGGCTCCTCGGCCGCTCCGGGGACGGCGCCGCCGCCGAGGACTTCGGCTTCCTGGGGCTGCTCCTGGCCGGTGACCGGGACATCCCCGGCTTCGTCGACCGCACCATCGGTCAGGTCGTCGCGTACGACCGACGACGCGGCACCGAACTGCTGCGCACCCTCGACGCGTACTTCGCCTGCGGCATGAGCCCCGCCCGCACCAAGGACGAACTGCACGTCCATGTGAACACGGTCGCCCAGCGGCTGGAGCGCGTCGGCCGCCTCCTGGGCGACGACTGGCAGAGCCCGGCCCGCGTCCTGGAGATCCAACTCGCCCTGCGGCTGCGCCGGCTGTCGGCGCGACACTGACCCCCATGGGCGGGCCCCCGCACGCAGGGACGCTCGCACGGGGGCCGGTGCCGGGACATCTCAGAGGGTCCGGGCGTCCGCCGCCGGTGCCGTGGTCCGGTCCGCGTCGGCGGGAGGGGCGACGTCTGCCAGATCCCGGTGGCGGGTCTCCTTGGCCGCCGCCACCGCGACGACCGTGAGCACGGCGGCGGCGATGACGTACAGGGCGATCGGCGTCGAGCTGCCGTAGTCGGACAGCAACGCGGTGGCGATCAGCGGCGCGGGCGCGCCCGCCGCGACCGAGGCGAACTGGGCGCCGATGGACGCGCCGGAGTAGCGCATCCGCGTCGCGAACATCTCGGAGAAGAACGCGGCCTGGGGCGCGTACATCGCCCCGTGCAGCACCAGACCCACTGTGACGGCGAGGATCAGGTTGCCGAAGCCGCCGGTGTCGATCAGGGAGAAGAACGGGAACATCCACAGCCCGACCCCGACAGCACCCATCAGATACACGGGGCGGCGGCCGATCCGGTCGGAGAGCGCGCCCCACGCCGGGATGGCGGCGAAGTGCACGGCCGAGGCGATCAGTACGGCATTGAGCGCGGTCTGCTTGGAGACGCCGGCCGAGGTGGTGGCGTAGACGAGGATGAACGCGGTGATGACGTAGTAGCTGATGTTCTCCGCCATGCGCGCCCCCATCGCCACCAGGACGTCACGCCAGTGATGCCGCAGCACGGCGACGAGCGGCAGCTTCTCGGCATCCGCGGGCCGGTCCGCCTTGCGGGCCTCGGCCTGCGCCAACGCCTGCTTGAAGACCGGCGATTCATCGACAGACAGACGAATCCACAAACCGACGATCACCAGTACCCCGGAGAGCAGGAACGGGATCCGCCACCCCCAGCTGCCGAACGCGGCATCCGACAGCACGGCGGTCAGCAGGGACAGCACACCGGTGGCGAGGAGTTGCCCCGCCGGCGCGCCGGTCTGCGGCCACGATGCCCAGAACCCACGCCGCCGCGCGTCCCCGTGCTCCGACACCAGCAGCACGGCACCGCCCCACTCGCCGCCGAGGGCGAACCCCTGGACCAGCCGGAGCACGGTGAGCAGGACCGGCGCGGCCGTCCCGATGGTGGCGTGCGTCGGCAGCAGCCCGATCGCGAAGGTCGCCCCGCCCATCAGCAGCAGACTCAGCACCAGGAGCTTCTTGCGCCCGAGCCGGTCGCCGTAGTGCCCGAACACCAGCGCACCCAGCGGCCGGGCGGCGAACCCGACCGCGTACGTCAGGAACGACAGCAGCGTGCCGACGAGCGGGTCGGAGTCCGGGAAGAACAGCTTGTTGAACACGAGGGCGGCGGCGGAGCCGTAGAGGAAGAAGTCGTACCACTCGATGGTGGTGCCGATGAGGCTGGCGGCGACGATGCGTTTGAGGCTGGCGGGGGGTGGGGGAGCGGTTGCGGGGGACGGCATCGGCACCACTTCCAAGCGGTTGGCGGGGACGTTTTCGTGTCGCCATACCGTAGGAATCCGCAGGTCAGGCGCACATGTGGCGGGGCAACATAGTTCGAGGGTTGGCTATGCGTGTGGCCACCATGCCGACTCATGGAAGGGCGGCTCAGGGGCTCGATGGTGGTCGAAACGAGTGCCGTCCGGGACACGTAGTTCAGGGTGATTTGGTGGTGCGGTGCTGACTCCCGAGCTGACTTGGTGCCGACTACGCTCCGTTGAACTCGGGCATCCGGGGTTGATCGGCTGAGAGTCGTTGCGTGGTGGGTACCGCACTGAGAGACCGAGCCCGGCCTTGCCGCTCAGCCGCCGTGAACGTGCACCGACCGCGGCTTACGCCACGGCTCTGCGCCGCCGATATCGCCGTATCCGAGCCCGTCTGTCGCGCAGCTCGCCCCTGGCCGCACCCGTCCGGGCGCCCCGAAGGTTCGTGAGACAGGCCATTATCGGAATCTAGGGCAGGCCACCACCAGGCTCTTGACGCCGACCGCAACCGTGCTGGATGCGTAGGAGCTGGCCGTGTCGCACCACGCAGCGAGCTCAGAAGACACCAGGGCTTCCCTAGTGCCGTGGGGAGGTCCACAGTGAAAGCAGCACCACTGCGGAACGGAGGCGGTCATGCTCCTGCTCGGCATCATTCTGCTGGTTGTCGGTTTCGTTACCGGCATATCGATCCTGTGGACGATCGGGATCATCCTCGCGGTCATCGGCGCCATCCTGTGGATCATGGGGTCCATGGGACACGCAGTCGCCGGCCGCCGACACTACTGGTGACCTGCCTGCATACCCGGCACCGAACCGACGTCCCCGCGTAGCTGGTCCAGCGGCGGTGCGGGAGCAAGTGCGGGACGTGCCGGGTAAGCCAGGCACTGGCCGGGCCGATCGCCGCCCGGTGGCGACATCGCTGGGATGGCTGGCTCCGGATTCCACGCGTTCGATGGTCACGATGACTGCGGGCACCGCGCAGACCACGGCGGCCGTGAAGGCGGCCGCCGCGGCGGCCGGGGAACGAGGAGGAGTCGGGGCGGGCACCGGAGGGACCCCAGGTGTGCAGCACCCGCAGCGCACCGGTGACCGGGAGAGTGTCACACCCCCGGGGCCGATCCGTCCTTGCGGGGCGCTGTGGTCACGCCGGTCAGTTCTCCGCCTGCGGTCCTTCCTGGTCGTGCGTGGCGTCGAACCCGTAGACCCGTAGCGCGCCCGCCATCACTGCCTCGTGAGGATCATGCCTCCGGTCGGCCTCACCCGCTCCGCATGCCTCCGGGGGCGCAATGCCCGACACTCCTGTATAGGGCTGGCGTATTTCGCGCGGGCCATAGTGAGGGTGTTCGGCGTGCTTGAGGTCCCGCTCTGGCTGTGGGGGGCGTTCGCCGCGACGGTGGTCGTGTCGCTGGCGGTGGACCTGCTGTCCCACCGCACCGCGCACGTCATCGGCTTCAAGGAGGCTGCCGCCTGGAGCGGCCTGTGGGTGAGTCTCGCCCTGATCTTCGGCGCGGTCGTCTTCCTCGTCCTCGGCACGACGGCGGGCACCGAGTACACGACGGCGTGGCTGCTGGAGAAGAGTCTGTCGGTGGACAACCTGTTCGTCTTCGCCGTGATCTTCGCGTACTTCAAGGTGCCCCGCGCCTACCAGCACCGCGTGCTGTTCTTCGGCGTCATCGGCGCGCTCGTCTTCCGCGGGATCTTCCTCTCCCTCGGCGTGGCCGTGGTCAGCCGCTTCACCGCGGTGCTGTTCGCCTTCGCCGCGGTCCTCTTCTACAGCACCTACAAGCTCCTCAAGGACGAGCAGGAAAGCTTCGACCCGGGCAAGAGCTTCGCCGTACGGATGCTCCGCAAGCTCATCCCGGTGCGCGACGAGTACGCCGGGGCGAAGTTCTTCGTCAAGGAAGCCGGCATACGGATGGCGACCCCGCTGCTCGCGGTGGTCGCCGCGATCGAGACCGCCGACCTGATCTTCGCCGTCGACAGTGTGCCCGCCGTCCTCGCGGTCAGCGACGACGCCTTCATCGTCTACACCAGCAACGCCTTCGCCATCCTCGGCCTGCGGGCCCTCTACTTCATGCTCGCCGGCCTGCTGGACCGCTTCCACTACCTGAACAAGGGACTGGCGATCATCCTCGCCTTCATCGGGGTCAAGCTCATCCTCCAGGCATCCCACAAGCTGATCAGCCCCAGCATCCCGGAAATCCCCTCACCGATCAGCCTCGCGGTCATCGTCGTCGTCCTGACAGGTTCCGTGGTGCTCAGCCTCAAAAGGCCCGCCCCGATAGGCGTCCTGGAACAGACCGACGAACAGGACGCCTCCGCGGCCACAGAGCACCCCGAGACGCCCAGCGCACTGCCCGTGACGGATCCCCCTGAGCCTCCAGCCGGTTCACCGGGCGAGGACGGTGGAGCCAGCCCGCGCTCGGGTCGGCGCACAAGCAGGGCACTTCCCGACCCGCCAGTACGGGCATATCGTAAAAAAATGGTCAAAACGAAGCTTAAGCCCGTTGCGTACGCGTGCCCGACCTGCAAGAAATCCGTGCCAGCGGCAGTCCACCGCCACAAGACCCTCGGCGTATTCGTTCCCGTGTGGGGTCCGGGCGCATGTCAAAACCGCGAATGCCCCGACTACCGGTTGGATCCCACCCGAAAGCACTCTTCGACCGGGTAACGAAACCGGCAGCGCGACGATGGACTGCCGGCCTGGACCGGCGGGGGTGCCCCTGCCGTCACAACAGGCGGCTCGCCGGATCACGGCCGGGTCGACGGCCGGCACGATCGCGGCTTTCACGCGCTTGTCCACCGGCTCACGCCGCACCTTGACTGCGGCACACCGCCATCGTGATCTCCAGGCCATGCCGCCCGACCCCGCCTGGCTCGCCCGCGCCCCCCACGCTTGCTGCTGCGCCACCGGCGTTGGTGTCAGCGCCCCTACCGACCAGGCACGACCGGCTTCTCATGCGGCTGGTCACAGCCGTGTCCTTGACACGCTTTGCGGAAGATGCGCCAGGACTTCAGGCGGGCCACGCCCCGTTCCACCGGTGCCCGTGCCGCTCACAGATCCGGATGATCCGATGGGTGCGGGCCGCGGTCAGGTCGTGGGCACGGCCGGGCAGCGCGGGCGAGAGCCACAGCAGCTGTCCCGCCGGATCGGTCACCACCTGCACGTTCACGCCGTGCCGCCGGTGCTTCAGCGTGGACGCCCCAACAGGAAGGACAGCAGGCATGCCGAAGGTGGTCACGGTGCTCCTGGTTCGACGACGTACCGATAGTCAGCGCCGGTCGGTGGAGCGGTCAGAACTGTGACGGTGCCTTCGAGGCCAAGGCCCCTATCGGGGCACGCTCCGCCGGCCCAGTGCCGGTACGTGTCGCTCCGGCGGGACGGACAGATCAAACACAAGGCACAAGCGGCCAGTGAGAGTACGAGTCGAGCCGCGGCCAGAACGACACAGCCACCATCCTCACCGTGAGAGTAGCCGGCCCGGCTGTCGCCGACCCGGTCGCATTCCGCGAGGGTGCCATCGGGCAGGACGTAGTCGGGGTCGGCCTCGCGCGAAATGCGCAGCAGGCCGGGTGAGCGGTCGGCGAGCAGGCCGATGACGGCCGTCGGGTAGTCGGCCGCGATCTGCGCGAGGGTGTCGTGCCGGTGCGGTACACCAGCCCGACCATGCATGCCCACGCCGCACTCCGTGCCGGCACCCAGGCACCCTCGACACGCCACACCGGTTCGGCGAGGGCGCGGTGATCTCTGGCCAGGGCCAGTTGGTGTCGCCCTCAACCCCGCCGCCATCCATGTACGCGGTTCCAAGGACATGCAGGGCCCAACCTCACCCTCTCCCACCGCCTGGGCCGACTGTCTCACCCACGCCCGACGGAGTGCTCAGTAGCTCCAGCCGCCCTAGTGGACTCGCAGCCGGTTACCGAAGGCTTCCGCTCCCACGATGTCGGGCTGAGCCGGGAGCGAACTCCAAAGGTCGAGTTGCAGGTTGGGCATGCCATGGAGTTCGCGCAGATCCAGCTCGGGTGTGCTGCCGTCCACCAATCCCAATGCCAGCTTTCGCAGGTTGGGGAAGACGCGGCTCAGCTGTCCGATGTCGGTGACGTCCCACAAGCCGGTGATCATCAGTCGCTCGATGCGTGGGAGCGGATCCGAGAGGGTCAGGTCGGTGAGCGAGTCGGTCCCCAGCGCGATTCGGGTGAGCCGGGGCGCGTGCAGTGCCGCCCAGAGAATCCGGGACGGGTTCGTGGTGTGCCCCTCGACGGTCAGCGCCCGCAGACTCGTCCATGCCTCCAGGTCTTCGAGCCATTCGGCGTTCTCGATCCCCACCTCCAGATGGCGGACGCCAGGGTGCGGCTTGAGGTCTCCGGCCATGCCTCCGCTCAGCCGGAGTGCCGTCAGGCCGAGGTCCGGCAGGATGGAGAGATCCCGTACCGATGGACACTCCTGCAGTTCGAGGCGGATCAGATCCACTCGGCTCCGCAGGAACTCGAGGCTCTCGATCGTGCCGTTGCTCCAGAGAGTGAGAGATTCGGTGCGCCGTACCGGGAGGTGGGCGTCCAGTTCCTGTGACGGGTACGGGCCCCTCACCGTGAGCCTGGCGACGGACCCCAGACGAGGCAGTCGTACAAGTTGTGCCTGCTTGTCGACCAGAAGATCGGGCAGGTGAGCCCCTTCCAGGACCTCACTGACGTACTCCTCCAAGGGGTGGAAGTCCCAGGCCTTCGCGACCTCACTCCGGATGAGCGGCTCCGGATGCGACACGCACTGCCTCAGCTTCTGGCGCGCCTTCGCGCTGCGTACCCGGGCGAGGAGCCGCACCGTGTTCAGGGCCACGCGGTCGCGCAACTGTTCCGCGTCCGGCAGCACGCCCACGACCCAGTCGCCCAGACCCGCGAGTTCCTCGACCTCTTCATGGTCCCGTGGCGGCATCAGGGCGGACACCCGGTTCTTCACCATCTCCATCAGGCCGGAGTTCAACGACTGGACGTTGAGCGCGCACCGCGCCGCCAGTGCGTAGAGGCGGTACTGCTCGCCGCGGTCGTCGGCACTGTCCCCGAGGCCGAGCAGTTCGGTGATGAGATGGCGGGAGTCCGGACGTGCCGCGTGACCGGCGGCCAGTACGATCACGTCCTGCCAGGCCTCGCTGCGGGCATGCTGCGGCAGTTCCTCGATATAGCCGCTCTCGTGGAACTCCTTGGCCGCCAGGAAGTCCTGAAACGTACGGTGGATGAACTGGATCGCGTCGTCCGTCCGTTCCTGGAGCAGTCCACTGCGGTCGAGCAGGAAGCGCAGGATCTTCTCGGGCGGCCCCTGTTCCTGGACGTGGGGCATGTCCCGCATGGCGCGGTCCAGTTGCTGGACGGCCTGCGCATGCGTCAGCTGTTGCTGCCCCATACGGACCAACCAGATGGCCAGCCGCTGGAGCAGTGCGTGCTGCTCTTCGGAGTCCAGCCTGACGTGGTCGGCGTTGCGGACACCCCGGCCCGCGTCCCGCCCGCCGAGGAGCATGGCGAGAGCGGCCCGGTAGAGCTGCCAGCGGGTGGTGGGCAGCAGACCGCGGCGGCGCCGGTGCAGGGCGCAGATCACGGCGCACAACAGCGGTGTGCGGGCGAGGCCGCGCAGCGCGGTGTTCTGTTCCAGCTGGTGCGTCAGATCCTGTTGCAGGGAAGTGAGGAGGTCGTGCTCCTCGCCGCCGCGCCGTGTGTCGTAGAAGTGGCCGGATTCGAGACGGGCGGCATTGTGCCAGGCGTGCACGAAGGCGCGGATGTCGTCGTCGCTCATGGGCAGGAGGGTCAGCTCGGAGAAGCCGTCGTCGCTGAGCCAATGGTTGCCGACCGCGTTGGGGCGCACGGTCGCGACGCACCGAGTGCCGGGATAGCGGTCGAGGAGGGCACACAGCCCCTGTCGGGCCGCCTCCCGTTCCTCTGCCGGCACCTCGTCCAGGCCGTCCACCAAGAGGAGCCCGCGCTGTGCGTCCAGTACCCGGTGGGCCCAGCCGTCGGGCTGACCGTCCGTGCTGCCGCGCCCGGCGGAGAGGAGCTCGGACACCGTGGGAAAGCGTCCACCGCGTGTGTGTACCTCCCGCATCGGGATGACGAAGGGCACGAGGCCGTTCAGCTCGGCGAGATCGTCGCTCAGGGTGCCGTTCGCGGCATGTGCGGCGAGCCACCAGACAAGGGTCGTCTTGCCCGCGCCGGCCTCGCCGCGCAGCAGCGCGCGGGGCCGGTTGGTCAGAAGGGTCTCGATGCGCTGGGCACCGTGCCAGGAGATACCACCATGAGGCCGCGCCTCCTGGAACGTGGTCCAGTACGACTCCGAGTCCGGGGGCTCGCCCCCTGAGTACGAGTACGCGGCATACGAGTACGTGGCGGCCTCGGCCCTCAGGCTCAGATAGGCGGTGTCGAGGTCCCAGCGGGACTCGCTGCGGCCGAGCTCCTCGATCCCGAAGATCTCCGTCTTGCGGTACTGGGAGCTCAGGTCTTCCGCGTACCGCGTCTCGAAGCGCTCGTCCTGTGGATGGACTTCGGTGATTTTCTCCAGGACGCGAGGCGGCCCCAGGGCCGCCAGTTCGGGGGCGTTCTCCACTGGTGCCGCTTCGATCCTGAGATGACCGCGGCCCTGAGGCACCTGTGTCACCACACCGAGCAGCACGGGGCCGGCGAAGACCGGAGCACCGGAGAGCCCGCGCAGGGGTGAGTTCCCGTAGCGCCTCTCATCGGCTGCCGGCTGTTCGAGTTCGCAGGTGAGCGCACCCTTCATCCGTCCGGCCATTGGCAGCACACTCACGCGGTACTGGTCGTATTCCAGGTCCTCGCCGTGCTCCCCGTAGCGCTGGATCTGTGGGAAACCGACGATCTGGCAGTGCGGCAGCGGGGTCGCGGTGCCGACCCTGCCGAATCTGATGCGGCCCATGGGTGCGGCGCGCTCGGGGCTGATCACGTCCGACAGCGCGAGCAGCAGTGCCGTGTCACGTCCCTCGTCCGTCCAGCCGAGTTGACAGGGCACCGGCTCGCCCGACGAAGGGTGGGCCACCTCGATGAGCGCGGCGCCCGCCACCACGTGCCACGCAGTGAGCACGGTCCGCCGGTTGAGCAACACCCCGCTGCCCTGCCCGTTCCCCCACACCACCACGGCCCGTTCCAGGGCCCTCCCCCCGATCACCGCGCGTCAACACCTCCGCCGAACCGCCCGATGCTGCCCCGGCTCTCGTTCCGCACCTTCCAAGGCTGCCCGGTCCGGGCATCAAGGGCCCTGAGCGTGACCGCCACGCGATGGGTCCGTGTCGCACCCCCGCCGCCATCGGCCCCGGCCTCCACCACCCAGGCCTTCACCTTGAGCCCGCCCGCGATCTCCTTGCGCAGCTCGACTCCGAACTCCAGCTCGATGTCGCCCACTTCGAAGGTCACGTCCTGCCCGGTCGAACGAGCCGCCGCAGTGATCAGTTCATCCCGTACCGCCTGCACGGCGTCGGCCAGTTCGATCCGGTTGTCGGTCATGTGGGCAAGGCTAGAGAGGCGTTGGGCACCGCCGCCATCCATTCACGCCGAGCGCCGTGACCACGTGGCCGCACGCCCGTCCAGCAACGTCGGCCCCAGCGGCGTGACCGAGTGCGGGGCGGTCTTCCCCGCCCCGCACGTGCTGAGCAGCCCCGCTTTGCGCAGGATGCCGACGTGATGGCTCGCCGTGGACGGCGAGAGCCCGCGTCGTTGGCGAGTTCGGTCGTCGTGACCCCGCGCTCCGCGACCTGTTCCAGGATCCCGGCACGAGTGCGGCCGAGGAGGGCGTTCAGGGAGCGGAGCCCGGGTGCGCCTCCGCTCAGTACCGCCTCGTGGGGCATCGGGTAGACCACGACGCACGGGTTTCGCCCTTCCGGCGACGTGCCGCCCCGGCTCGGCACCCCCGGCCGCCTCAGGTCACGCTGGACGCGGCGCCAATAGCAGCGCGGACACGGTGTGCGCCCGGTCGACCGCGCACGGCCGGGCAGCGAGCACCATGTCCTCACCGACGGGCAGGGCATCCCGCTCGCGGTGTCGCAGACCGGCGGAAACCGCAATGACGTCACGCAGTTGCTGCCCCGCTGGACGGGGTTCCGGCCGTCGCTGGTGCTGTAGGCGGGCCCTGACGCAGACCCGACGCGCTCCTCACCGACCGCGGATACGACCACGACAAGTACCGCCGCCTACTGTGGCAGCGCGGCATCCGCCCAGTCATCGCCGAACGGGGAGAAGAACACGGCAGCGGACCAGGCATCTTCCGTTGTGTGGTCGAGCGCCGTCCAACGCCTTTGTCAGGACCTCTGAAGGGGACTGTACGGATGCTGCGCCTTCAGTCGGCCGACATGGTCAACGGGCGAATCACTCGGTCTGCTCGACCAGGGCGCGGACGGCGGCGGGGGTGGCGCCGCCTGTGGCCTGGGCGGCCTGCTCTGGCCGGCCCCGCAGCAGCCCGGAGGCCCTGCTCGTCGACCAGGGCAGGCATGGGCAAGCTCCGCCGCGTCGTCGAACGAGCCTTCGCGCTGCTCCACCCGTTCAAGCGGCTCGCCGTGTGATGGGAACGCCACACCGAACTTTATGAAGCGTCCCTATCGCCGGCTTGCGAACTCTGTTGAAGGCGATTCAACAAGCACCGATCATGAAGGTGTTGCGAGTTCATGGCATCTTCGAACTCGCGATGATCGATCCCATCGCTGTTCGACCATTGAACCTATATCAAGCAAATCAGTCGAAAAATTCATATCTAGGGCGTTTCGGGTGTTATCGCGAATAAACAGTAGAAGTGCGTTGACTGCTCGGCGTCAGTGGCGGCTGATGCTGTGGGCCACAGCGGGTGTGGCGGCTCTTGGACTCCTTGTCGCGCTGGAGATCGCCGCACGCCGCTACGGTCAAGCGGGGCCGGTCGCCGACCAGCTGAAAGGGGCGATATTCGCCCCGAAACCGGGGCCGCTGTACGGTGGTTTGGCGTTGATGTCGGTGGTGCTCACTTGGCCGCAACGGATCATCGCGGCTGGTGTCGCGATCGGCATGGACGGCGTCTTCCTGCTGGTGCGGTGGGCGGCCGACATCAAAGTGGCCGATGGCCATTTCTTCGGCAATGGCGCATTATTGGTGATGTTGGGCTATGCAGTCATCGCTGTTACGCGCCGCACCGGCCGGGAACGCGTCCTCCTGTTGAAGGGCGTCGGGCTGGGCCTGCTGCTGGTGGCCGGCCGCAAGACCGGCGACACTTGGCTACTGATCTCGTCGAAGACCCGCCCGGTGGTGCTCGACCAGTACGTGGCAACCGCCGATCACGCGCTGGGCAACCCTTCGTGGCTGGCAGGCCGCGTTCTCCAGGCCACAGGCCCGATCGGGATCCATCTTCTCGACTTGGTCTACGCAAAGCTTGCGGTGGCCGCGATTGTCGTCGCGCTGTACCAGCTGCGTCATGTAGCGGTCGATCGCCGCTTCCCGAGGCATCATCTGGTGCGCACGTTCCTGGTGATCGGCCTCCTCGGGCCGGGCATCTACATGATCTTCCCGGTGGTCGGACCGGTCTTCGCCTACGGCCCGGGCGCCTCCGGAACCGGCGGCGTGGAATGGGCGATGGCCAACCTGTGGCCGCACACGCCGCTGCCGGTCACCACGCCGCATCCGATGCCATACGACGAGATCACCCCCCGAAACTGCATGCCCAGCCTCCACACAGCATGGGCCACCGCGATCTTCATTCATACCCGCCAGGGCCCACGAATCCTGCGGTTCGCCGGTGCGTTCTGGCTGATTGCCACGCTCGCCGCGACGCTGGGTTTCGGCTACCACTACGGCGTGGATCTCATCGCCGGAGTGGTGTTCGCGCTCACTGTCGAGGCGGCGCTGCGTTCGCTCGACCGTGGCTGGGACCGGCCAGGGATCGAGATGCTCGTCCACGGCGCTACGGTCTTCGCCGCGCTGTTGGTGTCTTACCGCTATCTTCCGATGGAGATGGCCAGACACCAGGTGGTGTCCGGATCACTTCTCATTCTGGCGATGACCTCAGTGGTCTACAGCTACGTACGGACCGCCAGACTGTGGGCACCGACGGCTGTGGTCGCGCGGCAGCCGGAACCGCAACCCGAACCAGTTTGAGCCGCGCTGCAGCGGCATCATGTCGGTTTCGCTGCGGGTGGGGCTACTGGACTTGAACTTGAGGTCGGCGGTGTCGCGGAGCTCAGGGCGCGTTGGTCGTTCGGGGTCAAGATCGTGTCCGGAGCCAGCGACGCGCGGCGGCCAATGTCACTTCGATGTCGTCGCTCCATGAACAGACTTCCAGCCATGAGAGGTAACCGCCCTGGGTGAAGACCAGGACCTCACCGGGACACTCGCCGGCTTCGGTGACGAGCTGTGCTGCGGCTGCCACTACCGTGCTGGGGCTGATGGGCGCAGGTTCCACCTCGCTGGTGGCGAGCTCGAAGCAGGCGGTGCCACACCCACATGTACAGCGCGCTCGCACGCTGAGGTGCGGAACCTGCCTTCGGAGCGCGATATGAACCGGGGTGTCCCCGTTCAGGACTGCCGCAAGCACATCGGCTACG
This sequence comes from Streptomyces sp. NPDC052064, assembly GCF_055585925.1. Classification (NCBI taxonomy): domain Bacteria; kingdom Bacillati; phylum Actinomycetota; class Actinomycetes; order Kitasatosporales; family Streptomycetaceae; genus Streptomyces; species Streptomyces sp. NPDC052064. Next base: position 26,372 of record NZ_JBVJJE010000014.1, on the reverse strand, counting down.
TCGGCAGGCAGGCTCTCGTTCATCCCGTTACCGTATCTGACCAGCAACTTTAGACTCTGACCGCGCAGGCCCCATCGTCAATCGGCCAGCCAGCGTATTTACGCTTCCAGCACCAGGCCGGTGCCAGCGAGGCAGCCATTGATGGCCTCTGGCCGGTACTGAACCATCTTGAGCTTGCGTTGCACGGCACGGGTGATCTGGCTGAGGCCGGCTGCGGCGAGGTTGCCGATGTCGCGTTTGACCAGCGACCAGCTGCCTTCTTGCGGGTTCAGGTCGGGCGCGTAGGTGGGCAGTTGGAAGACCGTGAGCCAGTCCGAGTTCGCTTCGATGAACGCGCACAGGGACTTGGTCAGGTGCAGGCGGACGTTGTCCCAGACCAGGACGATCGGGCCGGCTCGCCGGGCGCCTGCGGCGGCCCGGCAACGGTGGGTGGTGCGGCTCCGGTGCCGGGTTGAGACGACTAAGGGGACCGCGTAGGTCCTGCCTAGCCCTCGTCCGATCGAGATCGAAGATGTGGATCATTCATGTCTGGGATGCCGCCGGGTCGGAGCGTGTTCTGCTTCGTCAGCCGGGCGCCTGCTCCGTTTCCCTGGCCGCGGCGATACGGCCGGGCTCAGACGCGGTCAGCTCCGCTCCCACACGGGCGGCGGTCTCGCGCAGCCAGATGTGGGCCGCGTCGTGGGTGTGGACCGGGTGCCACCACAGCGCCTCCTGCAGAGGTACAGCCTCGTAGGGCGGTTCCATGACGCGCACGGCGGCCACCCCGCTCAGCCGTTCTGCCAGGCGCCGCTGCACCAGGGCGATCCGAGGGGTGCCCGCGACCAGGAAGGGCAGCAGTTGGAAGCTGTCGACGGAGACCTCGACGTGGGGGTCGATGCCGAGCATGCTCAGCTGCCGGGCGGCAGGCGCGTCGTAGGTGCGCTGGTAGGTGACCCAGGGCAGCCGTGCCAGGTCCTCCATGGTCAGCCGGTCGCCGACCTCGTCATTGGTTTCGGCGACGAGGAAGGCCCACTGGTCGGCGAACAGTTCGACGGCGGGGTACCCGCTGATGATGCCGTGCGGTATCAACAGGCCGTCCGCGGTGCTGAGCAGCGTCGCGGTGTCCTCGGTGACATCGGGCGGGCGCTGGAAGCGCAGCCGCACACCTGGTGCCTGGGCGTGCACGGTACGGGCGAGTTCGGCACCGAAGACGGCGACAGCGTAGTCGGAGGAGAGCAGGGTGAACTCGTGCTCCTCGCTGCCCGGCACGAAGTCGGCCCTGCTGCTGAAGACCCGGTCCAGCAGGTCGCATGCGGTGGCTGTGCGGTCCAGCAGGGCGCGCCCGAGAGCCGTCAGTTCGTACTGTCCGCCGACGCGCGAGAGCAGCTCGTCGTCGAAGTGGCGGCGGAGGCGGGCGAGGGCCGCGCTCATCGCGGGCTGGCTGAGCCCGACGCGCTGCCCGGCGCGGGTGACGTTGCGTTCCTCCAGCAGGGCGCGCAAGGAAAGAACGAGATTCAGATCCAGGCCGGACAGGGACACGACGCCTCCAGAACGAAGCCGCCGACGGCAGCTCTATTTGTGCGGCAGATGATCAACATCAGAAGAATCGATTTCCCAGATTATCCGGGGCGGGTCAGATTGGTCACACCGCAATCTGGAGGACACGCTCGTGAAACCCGCCGCCCCTTCCACGCCCTTCGCCGGTCCCTTCGCCCTCGGCACCCTCGCAGCCCCTGACCAGGCGCCTTTCCCTGGTCTGGTGATCCCCGAAGGGCGCGTGCTGGACCTTCGTACGGCCCTCGGTGAGCCTGCCCTGACGACCAGGGAGATCTTCGCGTGCTGGGACGAGGAGCTGCCTCGCCTGCGGGCCCTCGCGGCGGACGCGACCGGTGACGCCTGGCAGCCGCTCGCCGGTCTGCGGGTGCACGCCCCCGTCGAACCCCGCCAGGTCTTCCAGTCCGGCGCCAACTACCGGCAGCACGTGATCGACCTGGAGGTGGCTCACCGTGCCCCGGACGACCCGCGCACGGTCGAGGAGGCGCGGGCCGAGATCGCCGCGGTCATGGACCGGCGGGCCGCCGAGGACCTGCCATACGTGTTCATCGGGCTGCCGAGCGCGATCACGGGCCCGTACGACGATGTGGTCCTGCCCGCGTGGGCCGAACAGCCGGACTGGGAGCTGGAGTTGGCGGCCGTGATCTCCCGGCCCGCCTACCGGGTCTCCGTGGCGGAGGCGCTGGAGCACGTCGCCGGGTACACCATCGCCAACGACCTCACCGACCGGGCCACCGTCTTCCGCCGGGACATGAAGGCCATAGGCACCGACTGGCTGCGCAGCAAGAACGCGCCCGGGTTCACCCCGCTCGGCCCCTGGATCGTCCCCGCCGAGTCGATCGCCGACCCCGGTGACCTGCGGGTCACGCTGAAGCTGAACGGCGAGACGATGCAGGACGAGTCGACCAAGGACCTGATCTTCGGCATCGCGCGGCTGGTCTCGTACGTCTCGCAGACCTCCCAGCTGCTGCCCGGTGACCTGGTGTTGACGGGGTCCCCGGCCGGCAACGGCATGCACTGGGGGCGGCTGCTGCGCGACGGAGACGTCATGGACGGCTCGATCACGGGGCTCGGTGGCCAGCGCACCCGTTGTGTCGGCGAGGGCGGCGCGTCATGACCGCCCCTCTTGACCGTACGGACCCCGAGGGCGCGATCGCCGAAGCCGCCAAGCGCCTCTCCAACTGGGGACGTTGGGGCGAGAACGATGTCCTCGGCACCCTCAACTTCCTCGACGAGGCCAAGCGCCGAGAAGGAGCCGCGCTCGTCCGGCGAGGTGTGAGTTTCTCGCTGTCGCAGAGCTTCGACATGAACGGCCCGCAGAAGGGCTGGCGGCGCCGGACCAACCCCGTGCACACGATGCTGGACACCGGCACGGACGCGGCGCTGGGCAACCAGGGCTTCCCGCACGGCATCGGCGGCGCCGACGACGTGATCAGCATGCCGTTGCAGTGCTCCACCCAGTGGGACGGGCTCGGTCACATCTTCGACCACGGCAACGCCTGGAACGGACGCCGGGCCGAGAAGGTCGTCACCTCCGACGGCGACCTGGTCACCGGCATCGAGCACATGGCCCCGCACGTGGCCGGTCGCGGGGTGCTCCTGGACGTGGGCCGAGTGGTCGGATCCCACGGTGCACTGCCCGACGGCTTCGCCATCACCGAAGAACACCTCGCCGCTACCGCCGAGGCCCATGGCGTGACCGTCGGACGCGGCGACATCGTCGTCGTACGGACCGGGCGGCTGGCCCGGGCCCGCCGCGAGGGCTGGGGCGACTACGCGGGCGGTGACTCGCCCGGGCTGTCGTTCACCACGGCCGGCTGGCTGCACCGCACCGAGATAGCGGCGATCGCCACCGACACCTGGGGCTTCGAGGTGCGGCCCAACGAGTTCGAGCACGCCTTCCAGCCGCTGCACCAGGTCGCCATCCCCCACATCGGGCTGCTCATCGGCGAGATGTGGGACCCCGACGCACTCGCCGCCGACTGCGCGGCCGACGGCGTGTACGAGTTCTGGCTCACCGCCGCACCCCTGCCCATCACCGGAGCCGTCGGCTCCCCGGTCAACCCGATCGCCGTCAAATGACCCGCCCAACGAAGGAGTTGGCCATGACAAGAGAGAGAACCGTCCTGGTCGTCGGAGGGGGCACCTCCGGCAACGCCATGACCGTCCTGCTGCGGCAGGCGGGGATCGCGGTGGACCTCGTCGAGGTCAAGCCGGACTGGAACGTGCGCGGCTCCGGCATCACCCTCCAGGGCAACGCCCTGCGCGTGCTGCGCGAGATCGGTGTATGGGACGAGGTCCGCGAGCACGGCTTCGGCTTCGGCTCCCTGGGTCTGACCGCGCCCGACGGCACCGTGCTCCACGTCAATGACGACATCCGCACCGGCGGGGACGACCTGCCTGCCACCCTGGGCATGCAACGCCCGGTGCTCCAGCGCATCCTCACCGACGCCGTCCAGGCATCCGGCGCCCGCGTCCGGCTCGGCACCACCGCCGAGTGCCTCACCCAGGACGACGACGGCGTGGAGGTCTCCTTCAGCGACGGCACCGAGGGCCGTTACGACCTCGTCGTGGCCGCCGACGGACTGAACTCCGCGACCCGCGCCGCCATCGGCATCGACGACAAACCCGAGCCGACCGGCATGGCCATCTGGCGTGCCCCGGCGCCCCGCCCGGCCGGCGTGGAGCGCAGCGACCTCGCCCACGGCGGGCCCTGCTTCATCGCCGGATACACGCCCACCAGCAAGGACACCATCTACGCCTACCTGGTGGAGCCCAGCCGCGACCGCGCGACGATCCCGCCCGAGTCCTACGCGCAGGAGATGCGCCGTCTCGCCGAGGGCTACGGCGGTGCCTGGGACGAGATCCGCGCCTCGATCACCGACCCCGCCCAGGTGAACTACACCTACTTCGACCGGCTGCTCGTCGAGGGCTCCTGGCACCGGGGCCGGGTCGTCCTCGTCGGGGACGCGGCCCACTGCTGCCCGCCCACGATGGCCCAGGGCGCGGCCATGTCCCTGGAGGACGCCTGGGTGCTCACCCAGCTGCTGACCAGCGGTTCGGCGTGGGACGAGGAACTGCTCACGCGGTACTACGAGCGACGGATCGACAGGGTCCGGACGGTCGTCGACGCCTCCGTGCAGATCGGGCAGTGGCAGCTCGACGGCGTACGCGGTGACGTGCCCGGACTGATGGGCACCGCCATGACCGTACTCAAGGAACTGCCGTGACGACACCCACCGTCGACGTGCACGCGCACGTCCTGCTGCCCGAGGTCGATGCCCTGGTGGCCGACCACCCCGGCCTGGCCGAAGCCAGGGCGCTCGACGCCCGCCGCAACGGTCCCGCCGCCCTGGCCGTCAATGGCCCCATGGTGCGCGAGCGCATCCCGAAGCTGACCGACGTCACCGTGCGGCTGGCCGCGATGGACGCGCAGGGCGTGGACGTCCAGCTCGTCAGCCCGTCCCCCTCGCACTACCATTACTGGGCGGACGAGGAGACGGCCGAGGAGGTGTACCGGCTCGCCAACGAGGCGACGGCCGCGCACTGCGTCCAGGCACCCGACCGGCTGCACGGACTCGGACTCGTCCCCCTGCAACACCCGGACCTGGCCGTGCCCGCCCTGGAACACGCCCTGGACCAGGGCTTGTCGGGCGTCGAGATCTCGTCCCACGCACCCGGCCGCGAGCTGTCCGACCCGGCGTACGAATCCTTCTGGTCGCGAGCCGAGGAGACGGGCGCGCTCCTCTTCCTGCACCCCTTCGGCTGCACCCTCGACGAGCGCCTGGACCGGTGGTATCTGTCCAACACCGTCGGTCAGCCCACCGAGAACGCCGTCGCGCTGTCCCATCTGATCTTCTCCGGCGTACTGGACCGCCACCCGGAGCTGAAGCTGATCGCCGCGCACGGGGGTGGCTATCTGCCCACTCACATCGGCCGCTCCGACCACGCCTGGACCACCCGCTCCGACGCGGGTGCGGGCTGCGCCCACCTGCCCAGCAGCTACCTCAAGCGGATCCACTTCGACTCCCTCGTCCACGACCCGCACATACTCCGGGAGTTGATCCGAGCCTCCGGTGCGGACCGGGTGCTGCTCGGCTCCGACTTCCCCTTCGACATGGGCACCGACGACCCCGTCGGCGCACTGCGCGCGGTCCGCCTGCCCGGTGCCGACTTCCACGCCGTGCGGGGCGGCAACGCGGCCGCCCTGCTGCGGCTCACCTGACCCCCACACAGGAGGAAACCCACCATGAGCGCACGCCTGCTGACCCACCTGAGGCACGTCGACCTCGCCGTGCCCGACTACGACAAGCAGCTCGACTTCTACGCCGGCGTCTGGGGCCTGACCAAGGTGGCCGAGGACTCCGGCATCTCCTTCCTGGCCGCCGAGGGCAGCCCGGAACAGTATGTCGTCCGGCTGCGCAAGGCCGAGGAGAAGCGTCTCGACCTCGTCTCCTACGGCGCTGCGAGCCCGGCCGACGTGGACACCCTCGCCGAGCAACTCCTTGCGCGCGGAGTGCAGTTGATATCCCAGCCGGGCAAGGTCGACACCCCCGGAGGCGGCTACGGCTTCCGCTTCTTCGACGTCGACGGGCGCACCGTCGAGGTCTCCGCCGACGTCGAGGCCCGGCAACACCGCAAGATCGAGGAGAAGGAGTCGATCCCGGTCAAGCTGAGCCACGTCGTCCTCAACTCACCGGACCTGAACAAGACCCGTGAGTGGTACGAGACCCACCTCGGCTTCCGTCTGAGTGACACCCTCCAGTCGCCGCACATGGGCGAGGTCATGCACTTCATGCGGATCTCCAACCAGCACCACTCCATGGCGATCGCGCAGGGCCCGCACACCGCCCTGCACCACGTCTCCTTCGAGATGCGCGGCATCGACGAGTACATGCGCGGCTCCGGCCGCGTCATCCGGTCGGGCGCCAAGAAGGTCTGGGGCCCCGGGCGGCACATGGCGGGCGACAACACCTTCAGCTACTTCCTCGACCCGCACGGCAACACCATCGAGTACACGACCGAGCTGGAGGTCCTCGACGAGGACACCTGGCACCCGCACATCTACGACTTCTCCCAGCCCGAGGTCGCCGACCAGTGGGGCACGGCCAACCCGATGAACGAAATCGTCGCGAAGGAGTCGTTCAACGACGTCGACCGCGGCTGCTTCGTCGCCCCGCCGGTCTGACCCCTCAAGTTCCGGGGGAGCGGTGCCCTGTCAGCCGCCCTGACTCCTCTGCCGCGCCCCCGGCCCCCTCACATCCGGAGAAGTCCGGAGCCTGGAGCCGCACCCATGCGTTTCGCCGCCTATGAACACCAGCAACGGCGCGGGGTCGCCGTCGTCGACAAGGACGGCACCCTCCATCCGGTTCCCGTCCCCGGCGCACGGTCACTCAACGAGCTGATCCGAATCTGCGACGGCCTCGCCGCTCTGCTCGAAGCGGGCGCCGCCGCCCTCGGCACCTCGGCGGCCCTGCATGTGTCGCCGGTGCGCCTGCTACCGCCGCTGGAGCCGCCCACTGTCCGCGACTTCGTCACCTTCGAGGAGCACGTCGAGGGCGTACGGCGGTCCGTGGACGGTGTCGGCGGGGTGCCCGAAGCCTGGTACGACGCCCCGACCTTCTACTTCACCAACCCGTACGCCGTCATCGGCCCCCACGACGACGTACCCGTGCCCCCGGGCTCGCAGGTCCTCGACTTCGAACTCGAAGTAGCCGCCGTCATCGGCCGCGAGGGCCGCCACCTCACCCCCGAGCAGGCCCGCGACCACATCATCGGCTACACCGTCTTCAACGACTGGTCCGCGCGCGACCTCCAGGCCCGCGAGATGCAGGTCCGTCTCGGACCCTGCAAGGGCAAGGACACCGCAGCCACCCTCGGGCCGTACCTGGTGACCGCCGATGAGCTGGAGCCGCACCGGGACCCCGACGGGTTTCTGCGGCTCGGGCTCACCGCCTCGGTCAACGGCGAGGTCGTCGGCGAGGACCTGCTGTCCAACATGAGCTGGACCTTCGAGGAGATGGTCGCCTACGCCTCCCGCGGCACCGCCGTGCGCCCAGGCGACGTCCTCGGCTCGGGCACCTGTGGCAACGGCGGCTGACTCGCCGAGCTGTGGGGCGTCCGAGGCGAGCAGTCACCGCCTCCGCTGAAGCCCGGCGACATCGTCACCCTCACCGTCGAGGGCATCGGCTCCGTCTCCAACACCGTGGTCGCGGGCGCCGATCCGGTGCCGCTGCCGACCGCCCGCCGCCGCACCCGGGAGCGACCGTGAACGACGTGCATCCCAAGAGGCTCCTCGACAAGGTCGTGGTCGTCACGGGCGCGGCCCGCGGTCAGGGCGCCGCCGAGGCCGAGGCGATGACCCGTGAGGGCGCCAGGGTCATCGCCACCGACGTGAAGCCGGAGGGCGACTGTCGCCGCCTCGACGTCACCAGCGAGATCGAATGGGCCCAACTGGCCACCGAACTGCGGGAGTCCTACGGCCAGGTCCACGGCCTGGTCAACAACGCGGGCATCACCTGGCGCGCCCGCCTCGGCGACGTGGACCCCGAGGACTTCGACCGTGTCCACGCGATCAACGTCACGGGTCCACTGCTGGGCATCCAACATCTCACCCCGCTGATGCCGCCCGGCTCGTCCGTCGTGAACGTCGGTTCCTCGGCCGCGCTCACCGGTCACTATCCGGTGGCGTACACGGCCAGCAAGTGGGCGTTGCGCGGCCTGTCGAAGGCAGCGGCCACCGAGTTGGGCCCGCGCGGCATCCGCGTGAACACCATCCACCCCGGCTTCATCGGGACCGAGATGACCTCCTCCGCCGCGCCCGCCTTCCGCGAGGCCAACCTCCGTGAGACCCCGCTCGGCCGCACCGGCACCGTGGACGAGGTCGCCCCGCTCGTGGTGTTCCTGCTCTCCGACGACGCGTCCTTCATCACCGGCGCCGAAATCCCCGTCGACGGTGGGCTGACCGCGCACGGCGGCGCCAAGTCCATCTCCGACGCCCTGCGTGAGGCGGCGTCATGACACGCCCCGACGAAAGGTGGCCCCGATCTCGGGACGGCCCGCGGCCAGGGCCGGGCGGCGGCGCTGCGCTTCGCTGCCGAGGGCGCGATCGTGGTCGGCGGAGACCTGCTGCACGAGGCGGCCCCGGAGACCCAGCGGCTCATCGCAAAGGCGGGCGGGACAGCGCTCACTCCCGGTCGGCTGGACGTCAGCCGTAGGGTTCCACGGCCGGGCTGACCGGCTCCCTCACCAACCGGCGCGCCGCCCGCTCGGCCCCAAGGGCGCCGTGATGGCGGGCCGGGTCGTCCACGGCATGGCGACGCCGTGCGGCTCCGCGAACAACCGCCGCAGACTACTTGTGATGCTTCCTGGCCCGGGCATGCCGCAACTTGCGCGTGAAGCGGTGCATGTGAGGGTCGAGCAGATCGCCCGGTTCCTTGAGCACCTGCTCGTCGGTCACCCACCGGATTGCGTTGAACTCGCCTTGGTCGTAAGAGGTGATGGTGTGGGCGTCCGCATTGAGGAGGTACCAGAGCGAGACGTCGGTGTGCGCGTGCTGCCCCTGGGTTCGGGTGACGGTGAGGAAGAGCGGGTGCTCGCCGGTGATCGGCGACGCCACGGCCTCGATGCCCAGTTCCTCGCGGCATTCGCGGACCACTGCGGCCCAAGGGGCCTCACCCGGCTCGACGTGTCCTCCGGCCGGCAACCACAGGCCCGCCTTGCGGTGCGCGACGAGCAGCAGCTGTCCACGCGTGTCGTCGAGGACGACGAAGTAACTCACCAAGTGCATCGCCGGAACATCCGGCTTGCGCACTCGGTAGAGCGGGGCTCCACTGGCGATCCACTGCCTGGTGGCGTCCAGATGAGTGCGCTCCAGACAGTCCCAGGGTTCGATCGCACCGACCAGCACCATAAGGTGGCCACGCGGCTGGTCGTCAGGTGCGTTGAGCAAGGGGTCAGTTGAAGTCACCTGCGCATGTTGGCAGGGGCCACTGACAATCTTCCTGAAGCCCGAGCCGGTGAACCAGCAGAAGTCGGCGCTCTGAGGTGAAGGTTCTGCCGCGTGCAAACAGTGTGTGCGTCTCCCTCCTGACGGCTGTCGGCGCCGTCCAGAACTATTCGCGTCACCATGCTTCAGCTCACCTCCGTCTCCAGGGGCCTGGTGGGCAGGACGTAGTGGGCCAGGTCCTCTGCGCGGCGATGCTCGCCGTGATCTGGTAGCCGCTCGAGCGGGTTCATGCCCGGACGGCGACGAGGTCCCTCGTCCGCTTGCAAGCCTCTGCGCCCACTCCCGCGGGACCTTCTCCAGTTCTTCCTTGAGCCTCCGACGAGCGGTTCGGGCCTGTGCTGCCCAGCTGACGTTGGCGCGCCCGGCGAATAGACCGGCGCGTTCACCGCGCACCCTGGCGGGCCTTGTTGCATCGCACCGGGAGTGATTACGCCGTCGATGACGTAGGCGGGGTTGAACGCGATGCTCAGTTCGCCGCCCTCGATGGTCGTGTCAACGCCCAGAGGCGGCGCCGATCGGGGTGCCAGGATCAGCGGGGTGAAGAGTGATGGGGAGGCGGAGTGAATTGAGCTATGACCTCAAGGCAGTGATCGCTAGGAGGCGTCTGCTGGCTGCCGTGGCGAGCGGTCTATCGTCCGCTCGCGTCGTAGATCTTCAGCAAGGTCTCGCATTGCTGCCGGTGTCCGATGCCTTGTCGGATGCCGTAACCGATGATGCCCAGCCCCGCCGCACCGACTTCTGGAGCCTTCCGTCCGGCTTCGACCATGTGCTGGCCGAGTGGTCGAAGGACGGCCCCGTCGCCTATGTGGAAGCCGAGTACTTCGGAGGTACCGGCGAGGAGAACGTGGCGGTCTGGCGCGACGGGCAACTCGTCCTGGGGCCGCTCCACCTCGTGGAAAGTGAGCTGCCCTCGTCTGAGGGAACTCCCGTCTGCCGGGCTTTGCGTGAACTCGGTGCCCGTGCCGGTGAGCGGGAGGACGAGTTCACGAGCGTGGGTCTGGGCAAGCATCGCAACACCGAGGGGTGGGCCGGCATTGCGACGTGAGTGTCGCGGGCGCCTGCACTCGCACCGCCGCCCGGCCCGTTTCTTGATGGCCCGGAGATCTCCAGCCATTTGGGTGGGTCCGGAGCACGTTCTCAGGCCGGATCGGCGCGGTGGGATCCCGGCCACTCGCCGCTGACGCTGTCCTTCCGGGAGGCCGGGGCCGGGCAGATGAGTTCGGTGTGGCACTGCCGGATGCACTCAGTGGCCGCGTCGTCGGGCAGGAGGGTTTTGATCAGTTCGGCCTGGTACGCCATTGTGGCGTAGGCGTCCTTGTGGTGGCGGCAGGTGTCCTGGGTTCGGTTCAGGCCGGGCGTGTCTCCCAGACGGGTTCGTCGTACGGCGCGGTCTCGGGGCCGGGGAGCTCCGGTGTCACCGGGCGGGTGGGTCGGGGGAGAGGGCGCCGCGGGTGAACAGGTCCTCGCGCCAGGTGGGTGGCAGCTCGGCAAGGTAGTCGATCAGGGCGGCCGCGGTGGTCGGACGGCGGGGTGCCGCATGGCAGTGATCGCGACGGCGCTGTGCTCGGTGGGCGGTGCCCAGAGCATGCGCCAAGTGCCTTCCCACTCACACCCGCATGAGTGGTCCGGGTGCGGGTGCCGTAAGAAGACGCCGTGCGTGTGGATGGCGCGTGGGATCCGGTGGATGAGCTCCGAGGGGGCATCCACCGGGTACAGGTGCATGTTCTGCCAGCCGTGGACACGATCCATGTACGCAGCGGCGCCCTCGACGATGTCGGCCCACCGGTGGTGCCCGAGCACGAGGAACGCGCCGGGATAGAGGCCGTCGTCGTTGGGGGGGCGACGATCCCGGCGACGCAGAGGCCGCGGTGGGCGACGAACCCGTTGTCGGCCGCGTCCTCGCCGGGCTCCAGAGGCATTCGACAGCGTGCGTCGTGCCGTCGTCGCCCTCGCTGGTCTCGCGAGCGGGGCTGCGGACGGGGACGGCGTGCTGGATGGGTCGCCCGTCCAGTAGTCACCTGACGAGACCTCGCCGATCAGTCTGGATTCCGCACCCCGTACGCTCGTCCGTCGACAGGCCGACGTAGACGGAGACGGAGAGGGAGCGCATGGCGGGGGACAGGGGCATACGCGGGCTCGCGGCAGGAGGCGACCGAGCGGCCCAGCCAGCCGAGAACGCCCCTCCCCGACGCCGTACGGGCCCCATTCACTGGTTTCTGTGGTTTCTGTTCAACAGCGCGTGCGTTGCGGCCTCGGTGGCCCTGATGTGGTGCGCGCCGGTGGTGCCCCTGCCAGCCCTGCTGCGAGGCCCGGTCTTCGTCACCTCTGCGCTGCTGATACCCCTGGCGCTCATCCTGGTGCCGGCCCTCTTGCTCCGCCACGTCACTCACAAGAAGACGCCGAAATTGGGCATCGGGGCGCTCGCCGTTGCCCTCCCCGCCGCAGTCGTGCTGGCGATCATCACCCAAGAGGCCGGCGACGAGCGGGGGCTGGAGAAACGGGGGCGGTGGACCGAGGCCGTCGTGGTCGACGTCGAGAACGGCAAGACCGACGAGTGCACGCTCCGCACCCGCGACGGCCGGAGGATCTCACCTCAGATGACGGACGGCTGCGACCCGAAATTGGTTGAGCCAGGCGACAGACTGCGCGTGCTGTACGACCCCAAGGGCGCATCCGGTCCGTTGGAGGACGAGAACACGGAAGTGGACCTGGACCCCGGCTCGTACAGAGGGACAATCGGCGGCCTGGCAGCGCTGGCCGTCGCTGCAGGCACGTGGGGCTGTGTACAGCTGAATCGGCGGGACAACTAGTACGGCCTGCGGGCCGGGTCCACGGAAGTGTTCTGGCCTTCCGTGGCGGCGAGGCAGCCGCAGGTCTTCCCATTGCGCAGTTGGGCCTGCGCGGTTTCGAGTTCGGCCCTGGCCTTGGCGACTCGCTCCTCTGCCTCCCGTTGGGCAGCGTCGTGGCGCGGCGCTCGGTCAGCTCTGTGAGATCGCTGCGAATGCGGGCAGCGCGGTTGCGGACGCTGGCGGCGGGGTGGTTGAGCCGATCGCGCAGTTGCCGTACGAGACAGTGGGGCCTGCGGCGTCGTACGCGCGACTGGCGACCCAGCCCTCCCGCACCGCACCTGTCGTTTCAACCGCCGCGACGGCACCCGTGATCGCGGCTCCGGAACCGGCCCGAACGATGACGCTCGGCGAGTGCAAGAAGGGCTGGGAACCACCAACAATTTCTACTGCTCGTCCCGGTTCGCGGCCTGTTCGGGTGCTTCGTTCGTACAGACCTGGCTCGTCAACGGCAGGCCCTCCGGCGTGAGCATGTTCAACGTCCGGGGCGTAGGAACGATCGCCAAGAACAGCCGCACGATCAACTTCAAGTACAACTTCACCGAGATGGAATCGCAGGGCACCACCGAGGCACCCGCGATGAAGATCGATACCAAGGGGAAGATTCCCAACAGTTGGCCGTCCACGGTTCGCTACACCCGGGGCGGCAGCATGCCAGGAACGAAGACCTTCGCCGAACTCAAGGTGCTGCGCGCGTTCAACGAAACCATCAACGCCAGGCCAGGGCAGGGCAGTGGCGGCACCACAGACCTGATCTCCGCGATCTACCAGCCGTCCATCACCATCGCACCGCCACCCAACGTCACGCTCACCGGCGATCTCAAGGGCGACCGGTTCTTCCTGCCGCCGCGCTGGGACGCCGCGAAGTACCTTGAGCACATCAAGACGGCCTTCACGAAGCCGGCGGACACGAAGCCGTACATGTCGGCGAAGAAGGTGCCTGGTCTGACGCCCGACCAGCCGCCGCACCGAACGGTCAACAAGAATCGCAAGGACGACAACCGCAAGGCGGCGGTCAAGCAGTGCAAGCGATACTGGGGCGCCAACTACACGCACGGTGGCACTGGGGAGTGCGACGAGTACCCCTTCGCCACCACCTATGAGGGCGCCGCGGATCACGACTACGACGCGGACGCGAAGAAGTTCAACTTCTCCGTGAAACCGATCGCAGAGGAAGACAACGGTGCGGGCGGCAACCTGCCCATCAGCTTCTACGCCAAGAACCGGATCATCGACGGAATGGAAGACGGCTTCATCGTGAAGATCGTCTCCTGACGTGCCGACGGCGGGGGTGCCGAGCGGTCGGTGCCCCCACCCTGACGTGTTCAGGCCGTCGCGGGCCAGAACTGCACAAGGTACTTCTCCACGCCGACGCCCGTACCCTCCTGCTCCGACAATGCCGCAGCCTCCCTGCGCCCAGCACAGTTCACCCGCACCCGCCAGAAGCCCCCCGAGTCGGCAAGCGTGATCACGTCATCGGCGCGCCCCAAGCCCATGGACCACACAGCCACTTCACCACTGGTCGACTCGAAGTCGGCCTCAGCCTGCTCGTCCCACCGCGAAGAATCCTGCATGGGCGGCTCCCCGTCCCACACCTCCACGGTGACCGCAGCGGTGTGCGTGTGGCCGCCACTGTAGATGTCGAGACGCCCCGGGAAGGCGTTCAGGAACAAGCCCCGCATGAAGTCGTCAGGGAACGGGACGGGCAGATCACCGTCATCGGACTCCTGAAACCCGAAGCCGTGATACCCCACATCCGCATCAATGTCTTGCTGCCGGACAAGCCCGGCCATAAGAGCTCCTTTGGCATGACAAGCGACTGGTCAACCCCGTGATCCTAAGTCGGCCCTCCCGAGAGCACATTGGCATAGGCTTCCGGGCCGATGGCAGCCGTCCCTGACCCGCCGAGATGGCTGGTCTCATCAGATGGCAGGACTGCCACGAATTCCGCAGGTCCCCATAGCCGCACCTACCAACATCCGGCAGGTCCTGGTACAGCACCGAGGTCAGGCGTCGTCTCCTTGCGAGCCCAGGGCGCGGACAGCCCAGTTCAGGCGCTGCCCGGCGTTGTCGGTGATCAGGGCGGCGGCCTCATGCAGCGGGCAGGAGGCGTCGCGGTCGGGCTCGATTTGCCCCGCTCGGCGTGCGGCGGTGCTGACCAGTTGCGCGAGCACCGGGAAGAGGCCGCCGGGGACGTCGATGTCCTCCTGGAGCCCGCGCAGGATCGCGGCGAGCTCCAGGCGGTCGCTGCCGACGGCGTTCAGGTCGTCCTCGATCTGCTGGAGGGCGGGCTGGGTGATGCCGAACGAGGCGCGCACGCGGTCCAGGCGGGTGCGGGACCGGATGGTCATTGGGTGGTGGCCTCGGTGGTGGCGATGAGGGCGGCGACCGTCTTCCGGCCGTGGTGCCAGGCGGAGTCGAGGGGGAAGGCGCCGTTCATGCCGAAGTCGGCGAGCTTGTAGAAGTTGGTTTTGCCGGTCTTGTTGGCGAGCTTCTCCAGGAGTATCGGCAGGTTCGGATATTCGAGGGTGCGGAATAGAGCCAGGCACCGGGCGGCGGACTCCGCAGTTGGCGGTCGAGGTTAGGCCGACTTGTCGTGCGCGGGGATCGGCGGGGCATGACGGACAGCCGGACTGACGCTGGCGATGACCGCGGTAACAAGCATCACCGTGGCAAGCACGAACACGGAGCCGATGGGTCCGATGATGGTGAGCAGGTATCCGGCACCGAGGGAGCCCAGCGGCATGACCCCCCAGGACAGGGTCATGGCCGCGCTGGTGACACGGCCCAGTAGCTCGTTGGGAACCAGGACGGTTGTGCAGGTGATGATCACAACGTTCCACAACGGTCCGATGAACGCGCTGGCAGCACCGATAGCACCTATCAGCAGAGGGCTCGACGTGAGTGCGAACAGAGGCAGAAGCGCAGCCCAGATCCAATTGACGCCAAGGATGACGGTCTTGGGCTTGAAGTGACGATGGAGCCTGCTCGCCGCGAGTGCGCCGATGAGACCGCCACCGCTGTAGATGCCGAGCATCATCCCGATGGTGGTGGATGTGGCGCCCTGGCGCTGGGCGAGGACGACCAGGATCAATACGAGGGCCTGGAAGACCAGGTTGCTGACGGCGATCAACAGGATCGCTGCGCGGATGAGGGGGTGGCGCCAGACCCAGCGCAAACCTGCGGTGGTCGCCTGCCACAGAGGCTCCGAGGGAGGCTTTGTCTGGTTCTGCAGGTCGCTTCGGATGAACAGCAGCACGATGGAGGCAACGATGTAGGAGACCGCGTCGGCCAGGAATGGCATGGCGCGGTCGATGCCGAAAAGCATGCCGCCCAGGGGAGGACCTGCCAGAGCCGCACCGCGGCTCCTGGCCTCGTTATGGGCCACTGCAGTGGACAGGAGTGCGATGGGGACGATCTTCGGGAGTGCGGCGCGCTCGGCCAGCCCGAAGAAGACGAAGCACAGTCCCTGCACGAAGGCGATCACGGCGAGGTGCGTGACCGTGAGTTTGCCCCACCACATGGCAATCGGGACGGTGGAGAGTGCCAGTCCCGCGACGAGTTCGCTGATCAGCAGGATCTTGCGGCGGTCCCACCGGTCCACCAGCGCTCCGGCCGGCAGGTGAGCGATGAGGAAGGGGAGCGTGCCAGCGGCTCCGACGATCCCGGCGTCGGAGGGCGATCCAGTGGTCGCAAGCACGAGCAGCGGCATCGCCGTCCCGCTGATCTGGGCGCCCAGGGTCGAGACGACCTGACCGCTCCACAGAGCGACGAACTCGCGGTTGCGCCATAACGAGGGTCGTTCGGTGGTTCCTTCGGCGGTCGGGGCGGTCACGATGCGTCCCCGCTGTCAGGGGTGGGGAAGGCATGGAACACCACGGAGATGTGCCGACCGCCGGGGGGCGCCTGACCGGGTTCCCGGTCCCAGCGTTTGAGGAAGGCGATGTACTCCTCACCGAACTCGGCCAGTTCCTCAGCGGTGAGCATGGTGCTGCCGAAGGAGTGCATGGCGCTGACTGCAAACTCGCCGAACGTTTCTCTGTTGGACAGGTAGGCGGTCAGGTCACGATCAGCACGCTCCATCCATTGCCGGCCGATTTCCTCGGCGGCGAGAGCAACCTCGGGTTCCGTCGGTCGGCGCGGCAGCCGCACGTCCTGTGGGATGGCTCGCCAGTACTTGCGACGCCCGGATGAGCGGTCCGTGTCCTCTTCGATGAACCCGAACCGGGCCAGTTGCCGCAGGTGATAGCTGGTCGCGCCGCGGTCCTCACCGAACTCTGCGGCCAGGTCGGCGGACGTAGCCGGACCATGGCGCTGAAGCCAGGTCACCAGTTGTTGGCGCAGCGGGTGAGCGAGGGCCTTGAGTGCGTCGATGTCAGACAGCACGCGTGGTCGTGATTCAGGCATGATGAGAAGGTATCTATGCAAAGACTTCTTCTCAATGCTCTTCACGTGATTTCTCAGGATCGGCGGGTCACCTCCGCCGCGTTGGTCGTCCTAACGGACCCGGCCGCCCATCGCGCGGCAGCCGATGGGATGATCCCAAGCAGGCGCTGAAGGACGGCTGCGGGCATCTGTGTGCAGAGGTCAAGCAAGGCCGCGCATCGCCCGGCTTCGGGAGGAAGGCCGATGTTGCGGAGGCGTACTGGACGTCCGAGAGGTTCGTGCGCACTCGGGATCCGGAGTTCATGCCGGCGGGCAACGGGCCGTACCTGGTCGAACGTGTCGACGGGGGACTGCATCAGGTCGGCGTCGTCTCCGCGATGACCGGGGCGTGGGAGGACGACTGCCGAGCCCGTATACGTGGGCCGCCGGTTCGCACCGCGGTGGACGATCTGCACGATGTGCTCCGCGAAATCGCGCCTACGCGCGGACGCATGCATGCTGTGCGGACATCGCGCCAGAGGCTGCGCCCGTTATCTAGGGTTGTCAACTCTTCTTTGCAGCTCAACATGGGTTACTGCGCTTCTGGCACGTGAGGCAAGTAGTCGGCGGCACGTGAGACTCATGTCTTCGGGGTGGTACTGGTGGGCTCGCCTCATTCGCAAGGGCGTCGTCGTACGTCAGCCGAAGCCGCGGAGCGAGGTGGCGACGTACCCCAGCAGGACGAGGCAGGAGCTGCCGACGGCGACGAGCATCTGCGGAAGGCTCGGCTGGCTCCCCAGCATCAGGGGACTCCAGCCCCAGAACACCAGCACGGTCAGCGCCGTGCGCACGGTCTGGAACGGCGCCGACCAGGCCACCTCCTGAAGGTCGTCGGCGTCGGGCACGAGGGCGAACACCGGGGTCAGGATCGCGCCGATGAGCGCGACGACGATGAAGGCGATCAACGAGCCCATGCCCAACTCGTCGTCCTGGAAGGCCTTCCAGCGGTTCTCGGCCAGCGTGGGCAGGTCCTTGCTCTCATTGACGTAACCGCCGAGACCGGGGTCCGACCGGGCCCACAGGACGTCGACCTCGGTTCCTTTGCCGGGCTTGTCGTGCGTGAAAGCACCGCGCACGGTGAGCCGTTCGGCACCGCCGGGCACGGAGACCACGAGCCGGGACGCGTATCCCTTCACGACGCCGTCGCTCAACTCCTGTCGTGTCGACTGCCGTTCCACGACCGCCGCGGTGCTCACCTCCGCGCCCGCGTCTCGCAGGGCGTCGAGCTTGTCGCCCGCGTTGGACGAGGTAAGGAGAGCGACGGCGAACACGGCGGAGGAGAACGCGACGAGGACCCAGAGGACACCGGTGCGAAGCTTGACCCAGAACTCGTCCGTGAACCCGTCGCCCTTGGGCTCGCCGCGCAGCACCCACAGCGCCACAACCCGCACCACCGCACACCCTACGGCGACGGCACCCCACACGAAGGGTTCGTGCCAGGGCCGGGCCATGGCGGTGGCCCCCAACAGCCACGTGCAGGCGACGCCGGCCGCGACCCACGCCGCGAGCGAGCACAGCCGTACGAGCCATACCAGCGCCGAACGCACAGATCCTCCCGATGAACATGTGAAACGGCCTCACCCGGAACGAGCAGGAAACCACCCCCGGCGAACGCCATCTCCGTCGGGGGTGGTTTCCTGCCCCATCAGCAGCTTCGGGTAGCGCTCGCTGCAGGCCACCACCCGCCCCATGGGCCAGCGCGGTTCGATGGTCAACGGCGTGAGCAGGCCCCCGGTCTACGGGCCGTACGAGTACGGGAACCCGGCACACGAGGCCATCTTCGGAGTGCCGGCCGAGCGCGTTCACCAAGCGCTCCAGCGCACCCGGGCCGACTGGGAGGCCGACTGCGCAAAGTGGCGCCGGGAGAAACCGGATCTCACCGCAGACCTGGCTCAGGCCGTCGCACCGAACCCCCCATGACCGGGACTTCCCTCACGCAGCCAACGTGCCTGACGACCCATCGGATAGCCGTTAGGCACGTAGGGAAACTGCCTCATACCTCGCATGCCTTCTCCGAACTAAGAAGTTGATGTTCCGGTTCGGGTGCCGGTAAGAACCGTGTCACCAGCCGTAAGTGGCGGTGATTGAACATGGCGTCACCAGTGTGGGTGAGTTCGCACCCGCGTGGGCGATTCAGCGGATCTGGATCGGCTACCGGGTGCGACGACCGTCTTTTGCTCCCTCACGTTTATGGACCAGGAGGAAGCCACTCGGCGCGCAGGCGGACCTCAGATGGCACCGGAGTACCGACTGCCGTGAGGAGCCCCACCGGAACAGGGCCATTCGTTACCTCGAAGTCAATGCGGCCGCCGGAGTACGTCGCGTGGTCGAAGTACAGGATGCCGCCGGAGAACGTTGCGCCGCCGAAGTACAGGGTGCCGCCGGAGAACGTCGCGTGGTCGAAGTCCACGAGGCCGTCGGAGAACGTCGCGTTGCTGAGGTACAGGATGCCGCCGGAGAACGTCGCGCCGCCGAAGTACAGGGTGCCGCCGGAGAACGTCGCGTCGGCGAAGTACAGGATGCCGCCGGAGAACGTCGCGCCGCCGAAGGCCACGCGGCCGCCGGAGAACGTCGCGCGGGCGAAGTCCACGGTGCCGTCAGAGAACGTCGCGCGGGCGAAGTCCACGGTGCCGCCGGAGAACGTTGCGCCGTCGAAGTCCACGCGGCCGCCGGAGAACGTCGCGTCGGCGAAGTACACGGTGCCGCCGGAGAACGTCGCACCGGTGAAGTCCACGCGGCCGCCGGAGAACACCGCACCGGTGAAGTCCATGTTGCCGTCGATGGTGAGCCCGGTGAGATCGAGGTTGCAGCCGTGCCAGGAGCGGTGATCGCCCTCAGGGATGCGGTAGTGCTCTCCGATAAGGCGCAAGATCGTGTGTCGCACCTCGCGAAGTGCGTGGTAGCGGTCTTTCTTGTCTTGGTGGGCGTCGCGTTGTTCATCGGTGGCTGTGGTGCTGTCGGGCATGGGGTCGGGCAGATCGCCGGGATCGGCAGGGAACGGCAGGCGGAGGTAGGCGCACAGGACGTCGATGCAGGTCTGACGCAGGTCCTGTGTGGGGGCGTCGTCGGCGAGGCCGGCCAGGGCGTGGACGCCACCGAGCCTGACGGCCGGCGAGTCCGAGCCGAGCTTGTCAACGGCCTGGGAGAAACGCTCGGTGTGAAGCCGGGTGGCCTCGCGGTGGGCGGCGGCCTCGTCGACGCGCTGGCGCCGGTAGGCCACGACCAGGGCGACGAGCGCACCGGCCCCGGCGACCACCCCGAAGGAGAGCTTCACCAAGTCGAAGAGCGTCTTCGCGTCGAGCTTCGTGGTGCGGTCGATCCCCTGGAAGTCCAGAAGGACCACCAAGCTGTAGAAGATACCTCCCGCGACCAGGACTGCGGCGACGAAGGTAATGGTCAGAGCCCGGCCGACCTTCCACAGGCGCAGCTCCCGGGCATCTGGGGCCGATCGCGGCCGTCGGTTGGCTGTCATGAAGGCGGAGACAAGGCTCGGAGAGCCACGGTTGCAGCGGGGCTCGGGATATGAGGACCGGTTCTGCCCCCGCCCGGATTGGATCGCGGGCCGGAGTGGAATGCCGCCGGGCGGCTGGGGGCTGTCATGACCGGGTGGCCTCGGCCTGCCGGTCCCAAGGACTGATGCCGTTTGCGGCTGGTGACACGATGTTCCGGAGAGCGAGAGCCGCTTCGACCGCCGCCTCAGTACTGTGACTTCGCATGACCGACACCGAGATCGAGATCACCGCAGACCTGGTCCGCGACCTGCTGCAGGAGCAGCATCCGGACCTTGCGGGGCTGGCCATCCGTGAGGTGGCGGGCGGCTGGGGCAACCAAATGTGGCGCCTCGGGGACGAGTTGGCCGTGCGCATGCAGCGCATGGACCCCACCCCGGAGCTCCAGCTCAAGGAGCGGCGGTGGCTACCCGTCCTGGCCCCGCGCCTGCCGCTCCCGGTGCCGACCCCGGTGCGGTTCGGTGAACCGTCCGCGCGCTTCCCCAAGCACTGGACCGTGATGACGTGGGTTCCCGGCGAGCCGCTGGACCACGGCTCGATCAGCCGCGGCGACCACGCGGCCGACACGTTGGCGGGCTTCCTCCGGGCGCTCCATGTGGAGGCGCCCGCCGAGGCGCCGATCAGCTCGGACTTCGGTGCTCACCCCAAGAAGTGCACCGGCGGCTTCGAGAACTTCTTCCAGGCCGTTGCCCCCGACGACATCGCTGCCGACACCCGGGCCGTCTGGGACGATGCCGTCGCGGCCCCTGAGTGGGCTGGCCCGCCGGTATGGGTGCATGGTGACCTTCATCCCGCGAACGTCGTCGTCTCGGACGGAACGCTCTCGGGCATCGTCGACTTCGGTGCCCTGTTCGCCGGCGACCCGGCCTGGGACCTCGCCTCCGCATGGGTGCTGCTACCCGCGGGCACGGCCTCACGGTTCTTCGACATGTACGCGCATGTAGACGAGGCGGCGATCCGGCGCGCCCGCGGGCTGGCCGCTATGAAGAGCCTCTTCCTGATGCTCATGGGGCAGAACGGAGATCGGGGCCTTCCCGGCGGCAAGCCGCACTGGGGACCTGCAGGCCGGGCGGCACTTGATCGTGTTCTGAAGGGCGTTTGACGCACGCTTCTTTGCACATGTTCTCGATCCTGGTCGAGGGCCGTGCGGCACTCCACCTCCGTGGGTTCATCGATCACCACGCGTAGTGGGCATGCCAAGGTCTACGGCCGTGTGCTGTCCGTGGCCCTGATCGAGCTGGCGGAGCTTCTCCTCGGCGCCAGCCAGGCTGACCCGGAGACCTTCGACCTCGCCGAGCCAGCCTTCCGTGTCAGTCTGTCTTGTCCCGGTTCTCGGCGTCCCGAACTACGAGTTGGCTGATCGGTGGCATGCCGAGGAGCACCGGTGAGTTCCTTCGTCGCTCATTGGCGTCAATCTGGACGATCTTGTCCTCGGTGGCCGCGAGGCTGACGGTCAGCTGCTCGACGTCGCCCAGCCATCCTTCGCGTTTGGCCTCTGTGATCCTGGCGTGGAGGTTCTCGCGGATCTCTTCCAGGCGGGGCCGCTCGCCTGGCCCCACGATCAGTACCGGGCATCGAACACATGCGTGTTCGTGCACGCAGTTGCTTCCGTATGCTCGGCCGCACTGCCCCAGGGCCAGCTTGCGCCGCTCGAAGTGCCCGAGGAACTCCTGCCACTCCTCGTCGGTCACCGCCCGGTACTCCGCGGCGGGTCGAAGGCCGCGACGGCGGGCGATGAAGGCTCGGTGGGCTTCGATGGCGTCTGCGGGATAGATCGCCGCATAGCCCATCGTGGTGTTGATGCTGTCGTGACCTGCGATGACCTGCGCGATGTGCGGAGGCAAGCCGTTAAGAATGGCGTCGGTGATGAAGATTCGGCGGAAGTCGTGCGGCTGGAAGGTCAGCGGCTGTCCGCTGGCGTCGGTGATGCCGGTGTCGGCCAGCAGTGTGTTGAGCGACTGGCGGATCGTGGCAATGGAGATCGCCCTGTTCTCACCGCCCACAGGCCACTGGTAGAGCAGCGGCATGGGAGGGTTCCAGAGCTTCTCGTGCAGGTCGTAGGATGGGATGCTCGGCACCCTGCCATCCCGGCCGCGAACTCGGCTGATCACGGCGCTGAGAACGTCGGCGAGCTCCGGGCTGACCAGCAGGAGGCGTTCTTGATCCGTCTTGGACGGGGCGATCTGCAGGAGCGGGATCACTTCTCCGGTGGTCGGCAGCTTGTAGCTGATGATGCTGTGGTGGCCGAGTTCCTTGAGTTCTTCGATGCGCATCCCGGTATGCCGGAGGATCTCCACGGTTGCCCAGCCGTAGAAGGCCAGCTTTTCCTCTGTTCGGAAGTCGTGCTGTGTTCCTGTGGCGTCAACGACCTTTGAAGGTTTGCCGTCGGCTCGCTCGGTGGATCGGGGCAGGGTGAAGCTCTCGCCCTGCACCGTGATGGTGGCTCCCAGGTCAGCCGCTTCCAGTGCCTCCAGGCGCTCCCGGGCTTCTTTCAGCCGACGGGCAGCTGCCTGCACCAGCGCGGGCAGGACTGGCAGCCTCTCCCGGGTGCGGGCGTCGGATCTGGCGCGGACCTCCTGCGCGGCCTTCTTGGCGGAGCAGTCGGCTTCGGTCACTGGGGTCGGGGCCGGCCCACGGTCCCCAGCGTTCGGGCTCGTCCAGAGCCCATTCGGCGATGTCCAGGTAGAAGCCCCGCACCGCCATCCTGATCATCAAGGCTCCAATGCGTGGCTCCGTTGTCGTCGCGACCGTGCCGTCCGGCAGGCGGTGCCTGGCGGTCTTGACCGCGATTCGGGCCTTCCAGGCGTCGCGCACCTCCGGGGCAAGGTGAAGGCTGTCGATCCCTGGGTGGTGCCGCTCCAGGTCGGCCCAGAAGTAGCCGGCCAGATTCCCGGACAGGTTCATCAACGTGACGTAGTCGATTGAGGGCTGCCGTTCGGTCAGGTAGCTGACGAGCAGGTCACGGATCGGCTTGCACTTCAGGTCGAATCGGTCGACGAGCTGGGCCGGGCTCACCTGTCCGGCACGCTTCTCGATGCTGCGCAGGGTCTTGGGTGCGTCAGGGGGAAACTGGCCGCGGCTCTGGAGCAGGGCGTAGGCGAGTCGAGTATGGCTTGTGGAGTTCGGCGTGGCCTCCAACAGCAGTTCGAGGACATCGCCGACCACGATGCCGCCGCCCTTCGCCGCCAGGATGCGGGCCAGAGCCTTGAGCGCCTTCGAGGTGCGACGCTGGTCCGGCTGTCCGGGCATGCGGACGTTACGCAGTTCGGTAAATCCCCTGGGATCGCGGGCGGCTTCGATGGCTTCGCGCAGGTGGGGCGACAGGCTGCTGGCGAGCCACGCCATGCTCGGGCGGATGACATCAGCGCAGACCAGTGCCAGCAGCCCGGAACCGAGCCCTGCCTTCTGCGGTTTCCTGCCGTGGGCGATCCCCCAGGCAAGGGGTGCCTCGGTCCAGCCGACCGAGGTGGCGGCTCCCGGGCTGGCGTTCCAGCGTTGCTGCCAGGTTTCCCCCTCGAAGGTTTCCAGCCATCGCAGCAGCAGACGCGCACCGACGGTACGCATTGAGTGGGTGGAGTCCTTGCCGTTCTTGAACGGCGGCTGCTCCAGCCTGTGGAGAACCTCGGCGCCGGTAGATCGCGTAGTGGCCCAGTCGGTTCCCGGGCTACGTGGGGGAAACTTCTGCAGATAGGCGTCGATCTCTCCGCCAGCCAGGCTCCTCGCAGCCCGGGCATGCGGGGAGATGAGAGGGACAGCTGTAGTCGTCACCTGGGCCTCCCGCCGAAGAGGATGTCGAGGGAGTCGCGGTTGTAGGCCGGTGCGGGCGGGGCCGGAGGCGGGTTGTTGCGCTTGTGCTCCTGGCGGGCATGGTGTGCGAGACCTGCCGAGATCACGTCGTCCCTGGTGGGTCGGTTGTAGATGTCCAAGGTGGACAGATGCTTATGGCCGAGGATGTGCTGGACGTAGACCGGCGGCATGCTCGGGTCGTCGAGCATCAAGAAAGTCGCGGTGTGCCGCAGGTCGTGAAGGGTCCAATTGGCGCCTAGGAGCTCATTGGCGCGGTTGAACATCATGCGAGCCGCGTCGTACTCCAACGGTCGCCAAGGGCGGCGCAGAGTCCACCACAGCGGCTGCGAACGGCCGCGAGGAACGCCCTTCTTCCAGGCTTCCTCTTGGTAGAGCCGCAGCCAGACGAACGCGTCGGGCGTGGCGGGCAACTCCTGGTAGTCGCGCGTACCCTTTCGGATCACGCCGATGGTCTGCTGGCCGACGACCGCATCGCGCTGCTTGGCCGTGAGCAGTTCCTCGGCGCGAGCACCGGTGGCGACCCAGAAGGCCAGCAGGGCCCGGTCGCGATGCGAGCGGAGACCTGCGAAGACCTCGGTGAACTTCTCGTCGGGGATACGGCGCGGGATCCGCTTGGGGACCTTGGGCCGATAGAGGCCGGTGTGCTGCTGCTTGTGTTCCTTCTCGGGGTTGTGGTGCGCGTTGGCTCGCGCCGAGCGCCGATTGCGGACGAGGGGGAAGGGGTTGACCAGCAGCGATCCAGTGTTTCGATCCAGGTGGAAGTCGTAGAACGACCGCAGTACTGTCTCGCAGTGTGCCCGGGTGTTCGGCGCGTACTTCTTGCCGACGGTGGGCTTCCCGGTCACCGGATTCGGCGTTCCCGGCGCCGGCCTGCCGGCCCGAGAGGGCTGAGGTATCTCGGCGGGGTCCTTGCCGCGGTGGCGCCAGTGAACGCGCACCGGCTTGTCCGCCAGCCTCATCCACAGCATGAAGTCCCGGGCATCCTCCCGAACCGCGCGATCCCACTCGATTTCAAATGCCCACAGGTAGCGCCACCAGCGCAACAGATCCATGCCGTACGAGCGCGGTGTCAGCGGCGAACTGTCCCCTGCCATCAAATCCTTGAGGTACACCGCGGCCGGCTCGATCGGCCTTCCGAACGGGTCCAGCACCTGGTACGGCTCCCAGGGATCTCCCGTCTCTAGCAACTTGCCTATTTCGGGCAGGACGAAGTTCTTCAGATCCCTTCCGGGACGCTGTTCACCGGGCATGGCGGGAAGCTAGCAGAAACCCCAACTGACCTGCGATAACACATGAGTTAGTTCGGTCAACACACCTGATGCTCTGATCGGACCCTGGATAACCTGTGCTTTCGCCTGCGGAGGCCTCGAGTACGTGAGCGCGTTGCTGGAGGGTGATGCACCCGCCCGCCTCGTGGCCGTCGCCACCAGGGAACTCGTGGAGCCTCTCAAACCCGGTACTTGCGGTGAAGACCGTCCTGAGCGGGGCGGCGATCCGAGCCGGTCAGAGACCCGAGGGATGACTGGAAAGCCAGTCGGCGTGCCGATCGCGCATCTGGTCCCGCTCGTCGGGTGTGGCGAGGAAGACGTCGGCGCCACCGTCGTAGGGGTGGTGGATGCGCTGCATGCGGGTGTCGGTGATGAGGATTCCCGCCACCTTGTCGTCGGCGGCATCTCGGAGCAGGTCGTCGATACAGCCGCGCTGCCAGGGCCGGCGGACGGCAAAGAGGTGGCAGTACGTGCGGAACTCAGGGTCAGGATCGTCCTCCACCAGCAGGCTCTGCCAATACCCCGTTCTGGGTTCCACTGACGGAACCTCGGCTTCGGTCGTCCAGAGCGGAGTGATGACATAGACGTCCGCATCAGCGAACAACTCATCGAGGACGGTGTTGTAACGCTCCAGGACGATGGTGTACTCGCTCTCGTCCTCCGCATACCGCTTCGACTCCGGCAGGCTGTGAAAACGTACCCAGACATCCCGATACGGGTCGCGGAGCTTGTACCCGACTGGAGGGCAACTGGGCCAACGCTGCGGCCACAGCTCCGTCAGATCTGTCTGCCCGTCTCCAGACACCCGCCGCACTCGTCCTCTCGCATGTGAACCTACCGACGACCATGATGTCTGGGCTCCCTCACGAGAGAAACCGACTTCTTAGACACCATCTCATTTGGTGAGTCGGCGGTAGCAGATGAGGGTGCAGGCGATGCTGGTGAAGGCGAGGAAGTGCTCGGCTTTGCGTTCGTA
>NZ_JBVJJE010000013.1:0-326099 GCF_055585925.1 Streptomyces sp. NPDC052064 | reverse complement strand
CGGCACGGAGATCCGCGTGCGACGCCCGGCCGCAGGCCGCGAGGACCGGGACAGGTTCGTCTGCGGCAAGACCAAGCAGAACGCCGTGAAGTCCATGGTCCTCACGGACACCGAGGGGCGCGTGTTGTTCTGCGGCCCGGCCCGGCCGGGCAGTTGCGCGGACATCACCCAGGCCCGACAGCTCGGCCTGGTCGAGCTACTGGTGGACAGCCCGGTGGCGTGTTGGGCGGGCGAGGCGTCCACCGCGACGACCTGGGCGGGGTGGTGACGAGTCGCCAGGTATGCGGCGTGCCGGGCCGCCCCGGCGCCGAGGTCGCCCACGCACTTGTCCGTCAGGTCACCCAGGATTTCCGGTCCGGGCCCGGCGTCCTGGCTCCAGTTCCAGTAGAACGCGGCGGGCACCTCGCGGTCGGTGCCAGCGCGGGTGCGGCCGTAGTGGTGCCAGAGGTCAGCGGTACGAGGCTTCATTTCGGTACCGGGTCATGGAAGCCGCGTCGTCGGGCCGCCCGTGGACGGCAGCGCAGCAACCGGGTCAGGATCAGTCGCCCCCCATGAAGTGCCCCGTGCTGGTGCAAAGCTTGTACGGCATATGTGGAGCACGTCGGGGTGTACGCGCAGCACGCTCGCCGGGTAGGACTGATCGCGACGCGGTAGTGGCGAACCGCCGTGTACATCGCGGAGGCGACGCGGCCCGCCGGCCGTGGGGCTGCCCAGTCCTCGCCCGATGCGGCGATCGCAGTGGGGCGGAGGACAGCGAGAAGCAGAACCGTCAGCCACGCGGCAGGACAGCACCGGCTGCACCCGAGATAGGCGTCGAGTGCTCCCAGGCAGCAACCCTCTTGGTCATCACTTCGCTTCCTTTGATGTCCGGACCCGTCAGCCCGCGGTGACTTCGACACGACACTCCCTCCCGGTCAGGCGGATCATATGCGTGTTCACCGGCCGTGCGGGCACCAGCACGACCGCGGCCAGTTCCGGGCGCAGCTGTTCCCGTCCGGCTGTGTGGAGCCACAGTGATCAGCCAACGCTCAGCGTGCGTCCTCCACGGAAGTTGAACGAGAACCTGCAGAACGCCCCAACCCCCGCAGCTGCGCAGCGCCGGGGCGGAGCGGGGCTTTGTCACGGGCGGCTATCCGATCCAGATGATGTCCAGGACTGACAGACGCCGGGTGAGGCGGTTGATCACGTAGACGACGGACAGCTGCCCGATGGAAGCGGCGCGGACGTCCTCGCCTTCTGGATCGCCGGTGTTCCACCGGGGCCGACCCCACGGGAGCGCACAGCGATCTTCAGGACGTCGCGGACGTGGACTCTCAGCAGGTCCGTTGGTAGGGGAAGCCCGGTATGTAGGCCCTCCAGTCTCGGCCGGACAAGCCGCTTCCTGCCCGGGCGCACACGGCTTTGGCTACCAGGCCGGGGGCTACAGGGTAGGTGCGCGGTGGGGTGTGGTCGCCACGGACTGTGAGTGTGGCTCCGTTGCGGCTGAAAGCGAGGGAGCCTACCTGATCCCCGGATGTAAGCAGACCGTCTCCGAGAGGCCTTGTCGTCGTCGTATCCCACAGCCGCACGGTGCTGCCGCCCGCAACGGCCAGGATGCGGCCGTCGGATGAGTAGGCGAGTGCTGAGACCGCCTGGGGGGCTTTGTTCTCCTTGCCTGCGGAGAGAGCATCGAACATGGCGAAGCGGTGCTTGAGCGCGCGGTCCCAGATGGTCACCCACCCGTACTCGTCACCGACCGCCATCCGGTCCCTGTGCACCGGGTCAGCAGCAACGGAGGTCAGGCGGGTGGTGACTTGGCCTCCGGGTTCGACGGGCGAAGATGCGTCCTCCGAGGCGTGGGCTCTCCAACTGGGATCCACGGCGTTACCCAGGTACAGGGAGCGCACGACAGGCGTTGAGGCGGGCTGCTGCTCTATGTACCGGATCACTTTGTGGCGCGGTTCCAGCCGCACGTCCGAGACGATTCGGCCGTGCAGCGGGTATCGGTAGACCGGCTTGCCGGGGTTGCTGAGCCGCCATACCAGGATGGCCCCTCTATCTGCGTGGGTAAGAAAATTTCCATCGGCTGTCACGGTGACGGGAGAGTGTGGGGATGTGCGGACGGGCGGCCCCTCTTTACCGGTTCGCACGTCCCAGGTACGTATCCGGGAGCCGGTGACGACGATCAGGCGTTCCTTGCCCGGATACAGGGGGTACGGCGGGACGACGTCGGGGGGACGCGGGCCACAGGACAGGCGAACGGCGAGGGCCAAGGGGCCCGTGCTGCGGAAGCGACGCTCAGTGCCGCCATCCCATAGTTGGAGTTCGCCGGAAGTCGTGCACTCTGCCTGATGCTTCCCGCCCTCGCGCGAGGTACCCGAGGTCTGCGAGGATCCGAGCGGCGGCAGTCTGCGGTGCCGTCGCAGATCCCACAAGGCTGTCAAGCGGCCGTTGTCGTCATGCAGAAAGAGCATGTCGTCTGTGGGCCCGAAGCTCACCGTGCCGTCGGTCAACGTATACGGAAGCTGGGTCGCCGCGCCGGACGTAGCGTCTCTCAGCTGCCATCTGCCCGCGGCCAAAAGCAGCAGCTGCCGCCCGTCGGGAGAAATGCGAATCAAGTCGTCGTCCTTCCCGACGTGCACCGAACGGATGAGCCGATGCGTGCTCAGGTTCCACAGCCGTACCCGTCCGGCGCCACCGGAGACCAGCATGTCGCCGTCGTTGCTCAAGAAAGGGCCCAGGACAGGGCCATTGACAGCCGTGCCGGGCTCAGTGAAGGCGTCCTGCTCGGGCTGGGTCAAGGCACTCATCAGGGCAGCCCTGGCTTCCAGGGTGGGGCTGATACGCCAGGCTGCGACGCTCAGCCGCAGCGCGGTCCGCGGTTCGGCATTGCGCAAGCTCTCCGCGACCGACGCGACCCGCCGGGATGTCGCCTCAGCCAGCCGCCGCTCGCCGAGGCGGTTCCACTGCCAGGCCACCAGACCTGCGATCACCGCTAGTGCAGCAGCTACACACAGGGCCGTCCTCAGTCGACGAAGCCGCTGCGCCGCCCGGCGAGTCGCCCACTGCTCGTGGTCGCGGGCGTCAAGGCTGGCTGTGAGAAAGGCGTGCTCCAGACCTGTTAGCTCCCG
The DNA here is from genome assembly GCF_055585925.1 of Streptomyces sp. NPDC052064. Lineage (NCBI taxonomy): Bacteria > Bacillati > Actinomycetota > Actinomycetes > Kitasatosporales > Streptomycetaceae > Streptomyces > Streptomyces sp. NPDC052064. The sequence continues at coordinate 322,989 of NZ_JBVJJE010000013.1, read as the reverse complement.
GCGCTCCAGATGCTCGTCGGCGGCGGTCAGACGGCTGCCCCGGTACAAGGCGCCTGGATCTCGGCCCAGTTCCTCCCAATTCTGGGCTGCTTCGGTCAGTCGCCGGTGCAGACGCAGGCGTTCGCGGTTCTCGTCGATCCATCCGCGCAAGCGCGGCCAGGCCGCGATGAGGGCTTCGTGCGCGAGGCTGAGCGTCTGCCCGTCGAGTGTCACGAGGCGGGCCTTGACCAGCCGCTCCAGAACTTCACCGGTGGCGGCGAAGTCGTCTGCGTTGGCCGGGTCCAGTTCCTTGGGCGACACGGGTCGGCAGGTGTTCTGCCCGCCTTCTCCTGGAGTGATCAGCCGGAGAAGGATGTGCCGGGCTGATCGGGCCTCGTGGGTGGACAGGCGAGTGTAGAGCTGCTCCGCGGTCTGGGCGAGAGCGCCCGCAACGCCTCCGGCGGCTTTGTAGGCCGTCAGGGTGAGGGCGCGTCCCTTGCGTCGACGCCAGGTCTCCAGCAGGGCGTGGGACATCAACGGCAGCCCGCCGGGTTTCTCGGTGACGTCCTTGATGATCTGTGCGGTCAGGTCCCGCTCGACGATCAGACCGGCGGCAGCTGCGGGTCTGACGATCGCCTGGCGTAGTTCGGTGGGACTCATGGGTCCGACGAGCAAGGTGGCGCGGCGCAGTGCCGCGGCCCATGCATGGTGCTCGGCGCAGTGGCCGAAGAAGTCCGCGCGTACCGCGATCACGGCCCGTACGTTGTTCTCCGGGTTCGTCGCGGTCAGCAGCAGGTCCAGGCAGGCCCGTCGTTCAGCGGGGTCGGCGCAGAGGGTGAACAGCTCCTCGAACTGGTCGACCACGACGACCGTGTCCCCGCGCTCATCGCTCGCCTTCATCACGGCGGCGAGGGCGGACAGGGGCCGGGGACCGGGAGTGAGGATGCGGATCGCCGCCGGCCGCCTATCCGTGGCTGCCTCGCTCCGCAACAGAGGAATCAGTCCCGCACGCAGCAGAGAGGACTTGCCGCTCCCAGAAGCCCCGACGACAGCGACCAGACGATGGGCATGCACCCACTCGGCAAGCTGAGCCGAAAGCTGGTCCCGGCCGAAGAACATTTCAGCGTCGGCAGGTTCGAAGCGGGCCAACCCACGGTAGGGCGCAGCCTGTGCTTCCTCCCCGTACTGCGGTTCGGCGGCCACCCTCCGGGCCGCCGCGTGCCAGCGTTCTTCCCACTCCGAGACATCCGCACCGCACGCTTGCACATAGGCCAGTACCACCGCGAGGGACGGCAACCGCTCCCCCGACGCCGCCCGTGACAGCGTGGCCGCCGAATACGACGTGCGCTGCGCCAAAACCCGGTAGGTGAGAGCCCCGCCTTCCCGACGCAGTTTGCGCAACTCGAAAGCGAACGCCTGAACCGGGCCTGCCGCCGGATCCAGCTCGCGTTCACTACGGCCCATCCCTCCCCCGCCCATCCGTCGGTACAACGTCGAGCCTCACGCCCGCTTCCTGACGCAGCTTGCGCAACTCGAACGCAAACCGCTGAACCGGACCAGCCCCGGATCGAGGTCCGCCTCCGGACGCCCCGTGTCGCTTCCTTCTCCCCGTGCCGCCCCGTGACCTGCAGCGGCGTCTCATCCCAGCACGCGCCACACCACCGCGAAAGACACCATCTCGCCAACCCGGGCTTGTGACCTGCTTTGTTTCACTCCCGGGACACGGCTGTGCAACAACCCTCAGCCCTATGAACTCGATGCCGAACCAACCGAACGGCACGCCCCCGGATCCGACGGCGTGCCGCCGTGGGCACAAGCCGTGCCCGTGAATCGAAGGTCGGATCTGCGCCATCAGCCGTGTGGCAGGTGGCTACCGTCGAAAGGTGATTTCCCATGCGGACATCGCACAAGTTCGGCCTGGCAGCGTCGGCCGTGGTGCTCGGCTTGGCCGGCACCCTCACCACCACCGCCTCGGCGCAGCCTCAGGTGGCGGCGGCGCCGTCCGACTGCCCGAAGTACTACTTCTGTGGTTACAAGCAGGCGAACTTCAAGGTCCTGGCCTTCAAGTTCAAGGACTGCTACCTCCAGGAGATCCCCGACGGCCTGAACGGCGGCGGGTCCTGGTACAACAACCAGTCGGCCGGGACGAAGGCCCGCATGTACGACAAGAACAAGAAGCTCATCTACACCACCCCGGGCGCTCCTTCTTCGGATGCGCGAGCCGACTGGCGTCCCGTGTGGTACGTCGACGCTTGCTGAAGCGTTTCGTCCAGACCATCTGATCGCTGGATGAACGGTTCGCAACCGTCGCTGTGCGACGGTCTCATGGCAGGTGCCGGACCGGATGGTACTGGTGAAGGCTGCCTCACCAAGAACGGTCGGCACATGGAGCACTGCGCCCGTTACCAATGACGAGGCACGCCGGCAGCCCAGCCCAACTGTCGGGACGCTGGTGGTGAATCTGGGACCTGCATGACGACGGCCTGTGCGACCCCGTAGGGGTTGTGCAGGCCATCGTCGTCCTGGACGTTCGGCCACGACTCCCCCAAGGACCGGGTGCACGCCCGGAACGGACGCTGGACTGCCGGCCCGCGGTCCGCCCCATCGGGTTCGCATTGCCCGCCCAAAAGGCACTGGCCCGTCACCACGGGGGAGGCGACGGGCTGACGACCTCGTACACGGTTGGCCGTGGCTCGTGGAGGGGTCTGGTCCTGGCGGCTTTCACGTTCCCAGGCCGCGGGACAGGGTGGCGGTCTGCTGGTGTGAGAGCAGTCCGGCGACGGCTTGGACGATGTCGCTCATGTGCTCGCGGCGGCCGAGGGTGGCGGGTCTTGGTCGGCTGGCACAGGATCCGGACCGACGCCGACCGGTCATCACCTGGCCGGTGCTGGCGGCCTTCCGACCCTGGGCAGCCACGCGGGTGGCGCAGGCCGGACAGGGCGTGTGCTTGGTTGCGCGGAAGAGGACGACCACACAATTGGCCGCTTCCTCCGGCTGAGCAGTGGAAGGTGGTCGAACGCTTGCTCTACCGGCTGGGCTGCCGCCGCCCGCACCGGCGCTACGAACGCCGGGCGGACGCTTCCTGCCGTCGTCGGGACAGCCTCAGTCCTCATCCGCTTCCGCCACTTACCTCATTGAGCCGCACCGGGACGACGGCAACTCCGACCTGCCACCGCACCCCACATGAGAGGAGCGCTGATGAGCACCAAGGCCAAAGCGCCCGCGAAAGCAACTGCTACCGCCTCCGATGAATGAACATCGGGATCGCTGAAGACCGTGAAGTCGAGAATCCACAGGGCCGGCCCGACAGCGCCACACGTTGCCAGTAGCCGGCAGGCACGAGCACGCCCGAGGAGCGTCCCCAACAACAACGACGGCACAAAGCCGCAGATCATCATACTCAGGAGGGCGGTAAAGCCCGTCAGATCCAGGATGCCCACGGCGCTTGGCAGCCAAGGGCTGACAGCAATCACTGTCGCCCACAACAGGGACATCGAGAGGAGCCCAGCGGACCCCCACATGGCAGTCGCCCCTTGACGCACTGTTTTGTCCCTCATCGTCGCCCCCAGAGCAGTTGAGGCGATACTCCCACCAAATTTGAACGCGTTCAACCCTCTGTGAACCCACAACGTTCCATACTGGCGAGCTGCACGGCGCGGGGGACGCCAAACGAAACGGAGGTGACAGCCGACACCAGTTGTCGACGACTTCGGGCAGCACTTGTCGATCACCGGACCGCAAAATATTGATGAGAACTGACACCACCGCAAGGCCAGGCGCCGGCTCCATGTCCAGATCGTCTCGGCCTGCGCGGCGGTGAGCGTGCGGTGCACCACGCCGTGCGTGGCGAGTAGTGGTTCCAGGTGTTCGGGGGGGCGCGGTCAGGTTGACCAGGTCCGCGGCCAGCCGGGTGGCCAGCACGGCCGTCATGGCAGTGCCTGGCGCCCCCTCACCACCGCAGAGCACTCCCAGCCTCCCACCGCAAGCAGCCAAGTGGTGTCAGAACTCAGCTGAGGCGGTCGGGATCGGTGCACCAGGAGTGCTCCGGGAGGTAAAGCCTGCGGTCGATCAGCGCCCGACCCCGGCTGGTGGCGCAGGCGAGGAACACCCCGACTTGGGAGTTCTCGATGCGTCCTGCGGTGCCGGTGTACTGCCGCTGCACTCCTGCCGAGGTACGGCCCTTTTCCACACAGCCGGTCTCGTCCACGATCAGCACCCCGTCGTCGGTGCCGAGGTGGTCGGCACCATAGGCGCGCAGGTCCCTCGGCGACCGGAGGGTCACTCTTGCCGGTCGCTGAACGGCGTCGCCTGGTGGAAGTAGAGCAGCCATCCGTCCTCCGTCCGCCGCCACAGCGAACTGCGATGCGCGCGCCTGCCGTCGCACTCGGTGTCGAAGGTGAGGTGGACGAGGTCGGGGGCCAGCTGTACGCCGTGCACCTGGGAGGTGACGACAGGCGGGGACTCGAGGTCGGTGGTCTCGGCCAGGGCGGTGATGATGGCGGCCCGGCTCCAGTGCCGCCCGGAGGCGCCGAACTCGTGGAAGTCGGGGTGCAGCAGCGCCTCGACCCGCTCGGGCGAGCGGCGCACGTCCGGGTCGAGCAGCGCCAGCTCGCCCTCGACGGCGGCCTCGACGGCCGGGTCCTGTTCAGGCATCCGTCAGCTCCACCAGCTTGACGACGGTGTTCCAGTTGCGGGTCGTGGCGACGATCCCCTTGTTGACGCGCGGCTTCGAGAGGTGTTCGGCCAGCTTGGAGCGGCCCAGGCCGTTCGGGGCGTACAGGTAGAGGGCGCGGTCACCGAGGCGGAACTCCTCGGGGAGGTAGGCGGATTGGTCGATCTCCGCGAAGCGCTCGGGGGTCACGGGGGCGGAGAAGTAGGTGACGTGGAGCTGCTTGGGCTCCAGGTCGGCGGCCGGGAAGGGGCAGGCGTCGGCGATCGCCTTCAGATAGGCGTGGTCGCGCACGATCACGTCGACGCCGAAACCGAAGTGCTTCTCGATGACGTGCGTGATCTCGGTGGCCAGCGACTCCTCGTCGCCGTGGCCGGAGGCGAACACGGCCTGGCCGCTCTGAAGATACGTCCGTACGTCCTCGTAGCCGAGGCCTGCCAGGAGGGTGCGCAGGTCCGCCATCGGGACCTTTCTGCTGCCGCCCACGTTGACCCCGCGCAACAGTGCCGCATACGTCGTCGTCATCCGCTCACCCTAAGGCGGCCGTCGTGCCCCGTGGGGGTGGGCACGACGGCCGGCGGGCGGCTGCCCGAGCCCCGTAAATTACTCACCGGTCACCGCGGGGCACAACCTTCTGCTCAGGATCCACACAGCCGAGGAGGCCGGTATATCCCCCTTCGGGTCCCGATATGTGTAAGGAGCGACCGCCCTTCGCCGCCCTTTCAGCCGGTGAGCCGCCGCACGTGCAGCGCGTCATCGTCGCAGCGCAGGATCTCCAGCTCCCGGTCCGGACGAGCGCCCCCGAACGTGAGCGCGATGTGCCGGTCCGACACGAGCCGCCAGTGGCCGGGCACGGCGCCGGGGGCGTCACCGCGTCCCAGCGGGTGGTCGACGAAGGTGCCGTCGGGCGCGAACTCCATGCCGCGGCGCCCGCGCGCCGGCGGGAACGGATGGTCGTCCGGCCGGTACACCCGCACGTCCTCGCGGTCCTCTTCGTAGGAATGGACCCAGGAGCGGAACAGGCCCGATGGGGGCTCACTCATGATCGGGCCACCTCACTCCCACAGCTGTCCAAATTGCCGGTCTTATGGCTGAGTGACTAGGATTATCAGTGTATGGGTTCGAGGGGAACGGGCAACCGACCGTCCGCCCGGCGCCGCCCGGCCCCCGCAGCGCGTGTCACACGCGCCATTCCGCAGCCGCGCACGCGGCACACCCTCAGCTCCCCAAAGGGGCCAGTCATGTCCGATGCGCAGTCCTACCATCGCGTCACCTCCGCCGACTACAGCCGCTGGTGCGGCGCCATGGAAGTACACCGCAGACTCCTCAGCCTGAACCCCGAGTACGCCGAGAACCGGGCCCAGATCGAGAACGCCGCGTTCACCTACGAGCACTTGGAGACGGTCACCGCCCGGCAGAGCCTCGTCGACATCCCCGTCGTCGTGCACGTGGTGCACAACACTCCCGAGCAGAACGTCAGCGACGCCCAGATCCACAGTCAGATCGAGGTGCTCAACCAGGACTTCCGCGCGAGCAACCCGGACGTCGGCAAGGTCCCCGGAGCCTGGCAGGACCTCGTGGCCGACGCGCGCATCCAGTTCCACCTCGCCCGGACCGATCCGCTGGGCCGCCCCACGGACGGCATCACGCGAACCCAGACCGCGACCCCGAACTGGGACACGGACGACCTGGTCAAGTTCAGCCTGAGCGGCGGCCACGACGCCTGGCCCGCGGACGTCTACCTGAACTTCTGGGTCTGCCAACTGCGCCGTGGACTGCTGGGCTACGCCCAGTTCCCGGGCGGTGCCGCCTCCACGGACGGAGTGGTCGTCACGCACACCGGCTTCGGGACCACCGGCACCGCCACCGCGCCCTTCGACGGCGGCCGCACCGCCGTGCACGAGATCGGGCACTGGCTGAACCTGCGGCACATCTGGGGCGACGACGACGAGGGATGCAGCGGCAGCGACTTCGTGGCGGACACCCCCAACCAGGGCGGGCCGAACATGGGTTCGCCGGACTTCCCGCATGTGAGCTGCGGCAACGGACCGAACGGCGACATGTTCATGAACTACATGGACTACACGGACGACGCCGCGATGTTCATGTTCACCAAGGGCCAGTCGGCGCGCATGGACGCCGCTCTCGACCACGCCCGCATGACCCTCACCCGCCAGGCCGTCACGGTGTGACGGACGGGCGGGTGACGGCCACCCCGACTACCCCCGGTCGGCGGGCAGTTCGGCCTCGATGAGGTCGGCCGCGCGCCGGGTGCCGCCCTCCCGGGCCGTCTCCGCCCGGATCTCCTTCAGGCGGCGGGCGACCTCCGGGTCGTCGACGAGGGCGAGGGCGGCCTCGCGCAGCGCCTCGCCGGTCGCCTCCTCCGTGGGGAGGTACCGGGCGACGCCGAGGCTCCGGAGCATCTCCGCGTTGCCGAACTGGTCCACGGCCTGCGGTACGGCGATCATCGGAGTGGCCGTGGCCAGCCCCTCCTGGCTGCCGCCCGCCCCGGCGTGCGTGACGAACAGGTCGGCCTGCTTCAGGATCGCCAGCTGCGGCACCCATGAGCGCACCTCGACGTTCGCGGGGACCTCCCCGAGCTCGGCCGGGTCGATGTGCTTGCCGACCGAGAGCACCAGGTGCCAGCCGGGCAGGGCGCCGAACGCCTTGACGCACTCCCGGTAGAAGCCGGGCTGCTTGGTGAAGGCGGACCCGAGCGAGACGAGCGCGACCTTCTCGGCACCGGCCGGCCGCTGCCAGTCGCCCTCGGCACCCCGGTCGCCCTGGCAGGCGCCGACGAAGGAGTACACGCTCTCGTCGACCCGGTCCGCGTTCGGCTGGAGGGCCTTGGGGATCAGGACGATCGAGCGGCCGGGCCGGCCCCCGAACGCATCGGGGTGCAGGGTGATCCCGTTCTCCTCCAGCCAGGCCTGGAAGCGGGCGTAGTAGGCACGGCCGCGCTCGGTCTTCTTCGGCTCCTCCCACATGGGCTCGGCGACCTCCTTCTCGTACCCCTCCCAGGCGACCATGGCCGGCGACAGGGAGATCGCCGGCACGCCCCAGCGGTGGGCCAGGACGCGGGCCGGGTAGGAGGCGATGTCGTGCAGGACGAGGTCCGGCTCGTCGCCCTCGTACACCTCGATCAGCTGCGGGAGGGCCTGGATCGCGTCGTCGAGGAACGGCTCCACGTTGTCCAGCAGCGTGGTTCCCCAGGCCTCCGGGGCGTCGTCGGGCGAGGGCAGCGTCGAATTCCACGGCTTCACCTCGGCACCGGTCTCCGCGACCTTCTCGGCGAAGACCGGCGGGATCGCGTACGTCACCCGGTGGCCGCGCGCCACGAGCTCGCGGATCACCTCGAGATTCGGGTTCACGTGGCCGTGGGCGGCGATGGAGAACATGGCGATATGAGCGCGACTGGCCATGCGCTCGACCGTACGCGAGACGAGACGTCTCGTACAACCCCTTTCGTGCTTCAGCAGGTCAGCTCCTCATGCAGCCGCAGCCACCGCTCCGGCGACACCTCGCCCACCAGCACCCCCGGGTCCAGACGCGCAGCCCGGAACGCGGCGTCCACCCGCCGCCTCGAGTGGGCCCGCCGCAGCGACGCGTGCAGGGAACCGCCGACCCCGGAGAAGCCCAGCTCGACCAGACGGCTCCAGCTCCGGTACCCGGCGGCGTCGAGCAGCGGGGGGGCGCGGCGTTCCACGCGCAGCACCCCGGCGTCCACACGCGGCACGGGCCGGAAGCTGCGCCTGCCGACGCGGCCCAGCAGCCGCCACTCGTAGCGGGGCCAGGTCCGGACCGTCAGCAGCGTCCAACTGCCGTAGTCGCCGGTGCGTTTGCGGGCGTACTCGAGCTGGGTGAGCAGCGTGGCGTCGGTGAGGGCGGGAGCGCGCAGGCACCAGTCGACGACGGCCGCGGTACGGGAGAACGGCACGTTCCCGGCGACCGAGAAGGGTGTGCGCGGCGGGTGTGCGGCCAGGAAGTCCCCGCCGACGACACGCACCTGCGGCGTGCCGGAGAAGCGGTCGCGCAGGACGGGCACGAGCCGCGGATCGATCTCGTACGCGCGCAGCTCACGGCAGCGTCGCGCCAGCGGGGCGGTCAACGCGCCTTTGCCCGCGCCGACTTCGAGCAGCAGCGGGATCGGCCGGGCCTGCGGGGCGGCGAGCCGGGCGAAGCGTTCGGCGGTGGCGCGGTCGGCGAGGAAGTTCTGCGAGAGCGCGCGGGAGGTAGCGGTGGGGCGGGCCATGGCCTGCGGTCCTTGTCTTCCGTGAGGGATGTGAGGGCAGCGAAGGCCCCGACCGGAAGACAGAAGGAGAGAGCAGAGGTGAGACGCCGGGCTCAGTGACTCAGCGGGCGTGGCTCCCCGGGCCGGTCAGGGCTCCGGGGCCGCTGCGCACCCGTGCGGCGTGCGCGCAGCCCCGGCCGTGACCGGAGATGCAGATCGCGTTGATTCCCACGGGCAGCACGCTAGGCGCTGCCGGTGACGACGCACAACGGGTTTTCGCCGGGTTCAGCGCTGGTAGCGCGCCAGCACCAGGTTGCCGTCCTTCTCCAGGCGTTCCCGCAGTTCACGGATGTCGATCGCCCCGCTGTAGTACTCCTGGAGGGCCGGGGTCGCCACCTTGTCCTTCCACTCGGGATAGCCCCGTACGGTCTGTGCGGGCGCCGGGCGCAGGTGGGCGGCGAGCGCGGCGCCCGTGGCCCAGCCGTGCTCGGGGGTGCGCAGGGCCGGGTCGTTCAGCGCCCGGTTGCCGGTCGGCAGCATCCAGTCGCCGAGGGCGAGGCGGACCATGTTCCGGGGCTTCAGCAGGAAGTCGATGAAGGCGGCTGCCTCCTCCTTGTGCGGGGAGTCCTCGGCGACGGACAGCGTCTGCGGGCTGACGCCCTGGGTGAGTCCCCCGGCGCCGGCCGGGGCGGGCAGCACCTGCCATGCGAAGCCCTTCGGGGCCTGCTGCACGATCTGCTGGCGGTAGGAGAAGCCGAGCGGGACCATCGCGTATCTGCCGCCGAAGAAGCCGGGCAGGGTGTCGGAACCGCCGCTGCCCAGGGTCGTGGGCGAGGCACTGCGGTCGGTGCCGGCCTGGGCGTGGATGGTGCGCGGCACCACCTGGTCGGCCGCCTCGAACCGCACCGTCACCTTGCCGTCGGCCCCGCGGTGGAAGAGCTGTCCGCCCGTCGACAGGGAGAGGTTGAGCGTGGCGGAGACCGGTTCCTTGAGCGGCCAGGCGATGCCGTACTTCTCCCGGCCGCTGAGCTGTTCGGTGATCCGGCGGAACTCTGCCCAGCTCCACGGCTTCTCCGGGGTCGGGATCCGCACTCCGGACTCCTTGAGCCATGTCGCGTTGGCGATCAGCACGCGCGGCTCCTGGAGGAACGGCACGCCGTAGACGCCGTCCCCGAAGGTGGTGGTCTCCCAACTGCGCCGCGGGATGTCCGACTTCAGCCGGGCGGGCAGCAGATCGGTGAGGTCGGCGAGGTAGCCGCCGTAGGCGAAGTCGGCGAGGTCGTCGGAGGCGTCGTGGATGATGTCGGGTGCCTCGCCGCCCTCGAAGGCGGTGAGGAGCTGGTCGTGGACGCTGTCCCAGGTGCCCTGGACGTACTCGACGCGGACATCCGGGTGGGTAGCGTTCCACTCCTTCACCAGTTCCTTGTTGGCCTCGACCGACTCCTCCTGCCAGGCCAGGGACTGGAAGCGCAGGGTGACCCGGCCGTCGTCGCGGGTGCCGCCGGAGGAGCAGCCGGCGAGGAGCAGCAGGAGGACGAGGGCCAGCAGGCGTGCGCGCATCAGCTCTTCACCGCCCCGGTGAGCATGCCGCCCGTGATCCGCCGCTGGATGATCGCGAAGACGACCAGCGAGGGCAGCGTCGCGAGGAACGCGGCCGCCGCGAGCGGGCCGAGGTCGGCGACTCCCTCGGCTCCGATGAAGTGGGCGAGCACCACGGGAAGGGTCTGTTTCTCCGGTGTCTTGAGGAGCACGAGCGCGAAGAAGAACTCGTTCCACGCGGTGATGAACGCGAACAGCCCGGTCGCCACGATGCCCGGCGCGAGCAGCGGCGCCGTCACCGAGACCAGCGTCCGCACCCGTCCCGCCCCGTCGACCGCCGCGGCCTCCTCCAGCTCGGGCGGTACGGCCCGCACATACCCGGCGAGCATCCACAGCGCGAACGGCAGCGCCCACACCACGTACACCAGCACCAGCCCCGGCACGGAATTGATCAGGCGGAGGTTCTTCAGCACCAGGAACAGCGGGATGATCAGCAGCACGAACGGGAACGCCTGGCTGATCACCACCCAGCCCGTCACCGCCTTGGCGAGCCGGGTGCGGCGCCGGGCGACGACGTAGGCCATCGGCGTCGCGATCAGCACGGCGACGACGGCCGCCGCGAGCGCGGCGAGCAGGGAGTTGAGGGCGGCGTGCAGCAACGGCTGTTCGTCGAAGGCCTGCCGGAAGTTGGCGAGGGTGGGGTCCTCCGGGATCCAGGTCGGGTGCAGGCTGCCCAGCTCGCGCGGCGGCTTGAACGCGGTGGAGACCAGCCAGAGGAACGGGAAGGCGAGGAAGACGAGATACGCGAGCAGCGCGGTGTACTGGCCGACGCGGGCCGGGGTGCTGGTCCTCACGCGTCGTCACCTCCCCTGAGGCGGCCAACGAGGAAGACGGCCAGGGCGATCGAGATCACGGCCACCATCACGCAGCCCATCGCCGCCGCGTAGCCGAACTGCCCGTAGCGGAAGGCCTCTTCGTAGGCGAAGAGCATGGGCAGGCGGGTCCGGCCGCCCGGGCCGCCGCTGGTGAGGACGTAGACCAGGGCGAAGGAGTTGAAGTTCCAGATCAGGTTGAGTGCGGTGATGGCCAGGGCGATGGGTCTGAGGGCGGGCCAGGTGACCGTGCGGAAGCGGCGCCAGGCGCCCGCGCCGTCGACCGCCGCCGCCTCGTGCAGTTCGCGCGGGGTGTTCTGGAGTCCGGCGAGCAGCGCGACCGTCGTCTGCGGCATGCCCGCCCAGACGCCGACGACGATCACGGCGGGCAGCGCGGTGGCCAGCCCGCTCAGCCAGTCGCGTCCGCCGCCCAGGCCGAAGTCGCGCAGGGTCTCGTTGAGGATGCCCGCGTCCGGGTTGTAGACGAGCCGCCACATGATGCCGACGACGACCTCGGGCATGGCCCAGGGAATGATCGCCAGGGCACGGGCCAGCCAGCGCAGCCGCAGATCCTGGTTGAGCAGCAGGGCGAGGCCCAGCGCGAGCAGGAACTGCGGCACCGTCACCCCGACCGCCCACACCAGCCCGATCCGGAACGACTCCCAGAACAGCGTGTCGTGCAGCAGGTCCCGGAAGTTGAGGGCGCCGATCCACTGGGTGGGCTCGGTGCGGCCCGACTGGGCGTCGGTGAAGGCCAGCAGGATTCCGTACAGCAGCGGCCCGACGCTGAGGACGAGGATGGGGAGCAGGGCGGGCAGCACCAGGAACCAGGCGCCGTGGTCGACGACCCGCCGGGGGCGGGCCCCGCCGGGCTTGCGGCCGGCCGGTCTCCTCGGTGGCGAAGCCTCGGTCACCAATGTCACGGAATCAGCCCCTTTGACGGCTCGGCCGGCCAGGTTATGGTCGTGAAGGCGTTCTGCCTCGTCAAGGCACCGCGCACGCCGCCCGACCTGTGCCGATGCGACACTGACCGGCGGATGGCCGGAACCCGACGGCGGAAGACGTGGACGACGGAGGCGGACGATGGACGAGGCACGGGCCCGGGACGTACTGGCCGCGGCGGGCGTGCTGCCCGGTGCGGCCCGCGAGGCACGGCTGCTCGCGCTGGGCGAGAACGCGGTGTTCGCCGCCGGTGACCTGGTCGTCAAGGTCGGCCGCGACGCCGAACTCCTCGACCGGGCGCGGCGCGAACTGGACATCGCGCTGTGGCTCGCCGAGGCGGGTGTGCCGGCGGTACGGGCGGCCGAGCCCAAGCCCCTGCTGGTCGACGGGCACCCGGTGACGGTGTGGCACCGGCTCCCTGACGCCCTACGGCCCGCCGAGCCACGGGATTTGGCCGAACTCCTACGGGTCGTGCACGCCCTGCCCGCGCCCGCCTTCGATCTGCCGCCCCGCGATCTGCTGGGCGGTGTGGAGCGCTGGCTGCGGCTGGCGGGGGACGTGATCGATCCGGCGGACGCGGCGTATCTGCGGGAGCGGCGGGACGGGTTCGCGGCGGAGGCGGCGGCGCTGACGCCGCATCTGCCGCCGGGGCCGATCCACGGGGACGCGCTGCCGCGCAATGTGCATGTGGGCCCGGAGGGCCCGGTTCTGGTCGACCTGGAGACGGTCTCCACGGATCTGCGCGAGCACGACCTGGTGGTGATGGCCCTCTCCCACGACCGCTATGGGCTCCCGGACGAGGCGTACCACTCCTTCACTGAGGCGTACGGCTGGGATGTGCGGGAGTGGGAGGGGTGTTCGGTGTTGCGTGGCGCCCGGGAGACGGCCAGTTGCGCGTGGGTGGCTCAGCACGCACCGAGCAATCCGAAGGCGTTGGTGGAGTTTCGGCGGCGGGTGGCTTCGCTGCGGGAGGGGGACGAGACGGTGCGGTGGTATCCGTTCTGAGCGCCTGTGGTTCGGGGGCTACGCGTCGTGCGGCGACTGCGGGTGGGTCGTGGCTGGTCACGCCCGCGCGGGGGAGCCGGATGTCGAGCACAGCCCCGCGCCCCTTCAGGGCGTCAGCCAGCCGTCAGTCCTCTCGACGCGGCCCGGCTCGACCGCTCGCTCCTCGTCTCGGGCGCCGACTACGAGCGACTGGCCGGGCCTCGCATCGAACGCATCGCGGCGCCCGCGCCGGTGTGACGGAGAGAGCGCGGGCCTTCTGACGGGTGGGTGCGGCTCACGCGTCCGCCAGCTCCCTCAACGGCCATGCCCCGTCCACCGAGGCCGTCGCGTCGCCCTTGCCGCGCAGGAAGCTCTGGAAGTCCGCCGCCCACTCCGCGTACCACTCGATCTGGCGGCGGTGGAGGTCCGCCGGGCCGAGGGACGCGATCTTGGGGTGGCGGGCGGCTATCGCGCCGGCCAGACGGGCCGCCGCGAGGGCGTCCGCCATGGCGTCGTGGGCGGAGTCGAGGACCACGCCGTACTCGGCGCAGACCGCTTCGAGGTTGCGTTTGCCACGGCGGTAGCGGTCGACCCAGCGGTCGATGGTGTACGGGTCGATGACCGGGGCCGGGTCCACGCCGCCCAGGCGGTCGCGCAGGGACGGCAGTCCGTAGCGGCGCAGCTCGGCGGAGAGCAGGGTCAGGTCGAAGGCGGCGTTGTAGGCGACGACCGGCACGCCCGTCTTCCAGTAGGAGGTGAGGACGTCGGCGAGGGCGTCCGCCACCTGGTCGGCCGGTCTGCCCTCGGCCGCCGCCCGCTCGTTGCTGATGCCGTGCACCGCCACCGCGTCCTCGGGGATCGGCACCCCCGGGTCGGCCAGCCACTCCCGGCGCCCCATCGGCTCGCCGCCCCTGACCTCGATCACGGCTCCCGTGACGATGCGCGCCTCGCGCGGATCCGTGCCCGTCGTCTCCAGGTCGAAGCCGATCAGCAGCTCCCGGTGCCAGCCCATGGGCGGCCCCCCTTCTATGGTGCGTTCCCCCAGTGGTCTCCACCTTCCCATGCACCACTGACAATCAGAGGACCGCGTTCCACTTAGGAACCCAACCGCCCGACCGGAGGGACGGTTCACGACACCGGCCGCGAATCCGCCCACATCACCTCGAACTCCTCGCGATAGGTGGGGAAGAGACCACTTTCGTCGACCTCGCCCGACTTGACCACCTTGCCGCCGTTGCGCAGCACGAACACCGGCGCCTCCATCCCACGGGTCCGGCGCAGGTAGTTCTGCACGACCGCGATGCCGTCCGCACCGTCGCCGTCGACCAGGTACGCCGTGAACCGGGGCGTCTCGTCGAAGACCTGGATCTCGAAGGCCCCCGGGTCGCGCAGCCGGGCCCGCACCCGGCGCATGTGCAGGATGTTCATCTCGACGGCCCGGCTGAGCTCGCCGCGCTTGATGCCCAGTTCGCGCTCGCGCCGCTTGACCGCGCTGGAGGCCGGGTTCAGGAACAGCAGCCGCACCCGGCAGCCGGACTCGGCCAGCCGGACCAGGCGGCGGCCGGAGAAGTTCTGCACGAGCAGGTTGAGACCGATGCCGATGGCGTCGAGGCGGCGGGCGCCTCCGAAGATGTCCTCGGCCGGGAACTGGCGCATCAGCCGCACCCGGTCCGAGTGGACGGCGACCACGTCGGCGTACCGGTCACCGACCAGGTCCTCGACCGCGTCGACGGGCAGCCGGCGCGCGGAGGGCACGTCCCCGCCCGCGCCGAGCATCTCCAGCAGCCGGGCGGAGGCGCGCTCGGCCTGGTTCAGGACGGCCTCGGACAGGGCCCGGTTGCGCGAGACGACGTTCCGGGTGACCTCCAGCTCGTCCAGGGCGAGCTCGACGTCCCGGCGGTCGTCGAAGTAGGGCTCGAAGCAGGGCCAGTGCTGCACCATCAGCTCGCGCAGCTGCGGCAGGGTGAGGAAGGACAGGACGTTGTCGTCGGCCGGATCGAGCAGATAGCCCTTGCGGCGGCTGACCTCGCGTACGGCGACCGCGCGCTGCACCCACTCCTGCCCGGCTGGTCCTGCGGCGGCCACCACCCAGTCGTCGCCGTGGACGGGTTCGTAGACGGGCCGCAGCACGGCGGCGACGACCGCGCGCAGCCGCTGCTCGACGAGGTTCAGCCAGATGTAGGCCCGGCCGGCCCGCTGGGCGCGGGTGCGCACCTCGCGCCAGGCGTCGGCGTCCCAGTCCAGTTCCGGACCGATCGAGCCCGTCGCGTCCATCGGCCGCGCCAGGGACACGGCACCGGCCGGGACGTCTGTGGAGTTCCCCTCGTGACCCTCGTCACCAGGGGGCAGCTCCAGCCCTCCCGAGCCCACCCGCGCACCGCCTTTCGCTCCCCCGAGCACTCCCCTTGTCAACGATCAAGGAAGGGTACTCCGGGAGCGGTCGGCGGTGCAGCCGGATGGGCAGGGCAGTTCTCAACCGCGTGGCTTCCGGTGCCCGTTCCGCCGGCCGAGCTCGACAGGAGCGAGCGGATGCACAGCGGCTGCGCCGCGCGTGCCCGGTGGACGGCGCCGCTGGGCTGGAGCCGGCCCGGGGCGGTGAGCTCCTTGCCGATGCCGATGCCGAGGTCGACGCGATCTTCTCGACCGCTTCCGTCTCGTCCTCGTCGTCGGCCGGCGGATCGCGGCCCGTGCCCTACGCGCCTTCGGCCGGGGCCGCCCCGCCCTGCTCCCCGTGTCACTTCTTCCCCCTACTCCCCTACAGTCCCGGGAGTAGCGTGTGCCCCATCGGTTTCGTGCATAAGGCGTATGCACTGGTCACTCGGTAAGAGGGACATAAGTCATAGGAGGTTCCCTCACTTTCGAGGAGACTCGGGGCCAAGGCGTCCCCACCGGCGCCGCTCACCTGAAAGAGTCGTATCCATGCAGGTCTGGCCTGGAGAAGCGTATCCACTCGGTGCCACGTACGACGGCGCCGGCACAAACTTCGCGGTCTTCTCGGAGGCCGCGGACCGAGTAGAGCTGTGTCTGCTGCACGACGACGGCTCGGAGACGGCGATCGAGCTCCGGGAGAGCGACGCGTTCGTGCGGCACGCGTACGTGCCGGGCATCATGCCGGGACAGCGGTACGGGTTCCGGGTGCACGGCCCGTACGCCCCGGAGCGCGGGCTGCGCTGCAACTCCGCGAAACTGCTGCTCGACCCGTACGCGCGTGCGCTCAGCGGTTCGATCGGCTGGGGCGAGGAGGTCTACGGCTACCACTTCGACGTTCCCGACCGGCGCAACGATCTCGACTCGGCGCCGCACACGATGACGTCGGTCGTGGTCAACCCGTACTTCGACTGGGGCGACGACCGGCGGCCGCGCACCGAGTACCACCACACGGTGATCTACGAGGCCCATGTCAAGGGGCTCACCATGCGGCACCCGGGCCTGCCGGAGGAGCTGCGCGGCACCTACGCGGCCCTCGCGCACCCGGCGGTCATCGATCACCTCACCGAGCTCGGCGTCACGGCCCTGGAGCTGATGCCCGTACACCAGTTCGTGAACGATCACCGTCTGGTCGACATGGGCCTGAACAACTACTGGGGCTACAACACCATCGGTTTCTTCGCCCCGCACAACGCCTACGCCTCCTGGGGCGACCGGGGTCAGCAGGTGCTGGAGTTCAAGTCGGCGGTGAAGGCGCTGCACGAGGCCGGGATCGAGGTGATCCTCGACGTGGTCTACAACCACACCGCCGAGGGCAACCATCTGGGTCCGACGCTGTCCTTCAAGGGCCTCGACAATTCGCGCTACTACCGGCTGACGGACGACCCCCGCTATTACATGGACACGACAGGGACCGGGAACTCCCTGCTCATGCGGTCCCCGCACGTGCTCCAGCTGATCATGGACTCGCTGCGGTACTGGGTCACGGACATGCACGTCGACGGGTTCCGCTTCGACCTGGCGGCGACACTCGCCCGGCAGTTCCACGAGGTGGACCGGCTGTCGTCGTTCTTCGACCTGGTGCAGCAGGACCCGGTGGTCTCGCAGGTCAAGCTGATCGCCGAGCCGTGGGACGTGGGCGAGGGCGGCTACCAGGTGGGGAACTTCCCGCCGCTGTGGACCGAGTGGAACGGCAAGTACCGGGACACCGTGCGGGACCTGTGGCGGGGTGAGCAGCGCACGCTCGCGGAGTTCGCCTCACGGCTGACCGGCTCGTCCGACCTGTACCAGGACGACGGGCGGCGGCCGCTGGCCTCCATCAACTTCGTGACCTGCCACGACGGCTTCACCCTGCACGATCTCGTGTCGTACAACGACAAGCGCAATGAAGCCAACGGCGAGGACAACCGGGACGGCGAGAGCCACAACCGGTCGTGGAACTGCGGGGCCGAGGGCGAGACCGACGACCCGGACGTGCTGCGGCTGCGGGCCCGGCAGATGCGGAACTTCATCGCGACGCTGATGCTGTCCCAGGGCGTGCCCATGATCAGCCACGGCGACGAGTTCGCCCGCACCCAGCGGGGCAACAACAACGCCTACTGCCAGGACAACGAACTGGCCTGGGTCGAGTGGCCCGCGGACGGCGAGGACGGCGAGGACACAGAGGGGGGCCTGAGCCGGGAGCTGCTGGCCTTCACGCGCGCGATGGTGTGGCTGCGCAGGGACCACCCGGTCCTCCGCAGGAGGCGCTTCTTCCACGGTCGCCCCGTGGAGGGCACGCACGACGACCTGTCCGACATCGCCTGGTTCACCCCCGAGGGCCGGGAGATGACCCAGCGGGACTGGGACTCGGCACGGGCCTCGGCGCTGACGGTGTTCCTCAACGGCAACGCGATCTCGGAGCCGGGCCCGCGCGGGGAGCGCATCACCGACGACTCGTTCCTGCTGATGTTCAACGCCTCGCCCAAGCCGCTGGAGTTCCTGGTTCCGGTCAACCACGGGCGGGAGTGGCAGGTGGTGGTCGACACGGCCCGCGCGGACGGTGTGCCGCCGGGCACCGGCCCGAAGGTGCAGGCCGGGGACCGGCTGACCCTGACCGACCGGAGCATGACCGTGCTCCAGCGGCCCGTGTAGGAAGCCCGGCGGCTTGTAGGGCCGCCCTTCGGGACACCGTCGTCGCGCCGCCCGGAAAGAGCCACTCGTCCGGGCGACGCGCGGCGCACCTGGCGCGGGCGATGACACGAACGGCGGCGGGGCGGGTACGTAGGTCTGCATGACACCTGAGCGACCTGACCCGGTGGTGCCCTCGGCCACGTACCGGCTGCAACTGCAGCCCGAGTTCCCGTTCGGGGCCGCGGCGGCCGTCGTGCCGTACCTCGCCTCGCTCGGCGTCTCGCACCTGCATCTGTCCCCCGTCCTGGAGGCCGTGCCGGGCTCGGCGCACGGCTACGACGTCGTCGACCACGCGCGCGTGCGCGAGGAACTGGGCGGCGAAGAGGGACTGCGGGCGCTGGCGCGCACGGCGCGCGAGCACGGGCTCGGCCTGGTGGTGGACATCGTCCCGAACCACATGGCCATGGCCCCGCGCCACAACCGCGCCCTGTGGGAGGTGCTCCGCGAGGGCCCGAATTCGCCCTACGCGCGCTGGTTCGACATCGACTGGGAGGCCCAGGACGGCCAGGTGCTGCTGCCGGTGCTCGGCGCTCCGCTGGGCGAGGTGCTCGGGGAACTGCGCGTCGACGGTGACGTCCTGCGCTACTACGACCATGTGTTCCCGCTGCGCGAGGGCACCGGGGACCTGCCGCTGCCGCACCTGCTGGACGCGCAGTGGTACCGCCCGGTGTGGTGGCGGCTGGCCCGGACCGAGCTCAACTACCGGCGGTTCTTCAGCATCTCGGAGCTCATCGGGGTGCGGGTGGAGGACCCCGAGGTGTTCGAGGCCACCCACGACAAGATCCTCGAGCTGCTCCACGAGGGCGTGATCGACGGGCTGCGCATCGACCATCCCGACGGGCTCGCCGACCCCGACGACTACCTCCGGCGGTTGCACGAGGCGACGGGGGGCTGCTGGACGGTCGTGGAGAAGATCCTGGCCGACGGTGAGCAGTTGCCGGCCTCCTGGCCCGTCGCGGGCACCACCGGCTACGACGCCCTGCGGCACGTGGACGGGCTCTTCACGGACCCGGCCGGGTTCGGGGACCTCCTGGGGCAGTACAGGCGATTCGCGGCGCCGCAGACGGACCGGGGCGGGCAGTGGGAGGCGACCGTGCGGCGGGCGGCGTACAAAGTCCTCACGCACGAGCTGGCGACCGAGACCGACCGGCTGGTGCGAGTGGCGGCGCGGCTGTGCGCGACCTCGCCGGAGCAGGCGCTGCGCGACCGCGCGCCCTGGGCGCTGCGCACCGCGCTCCAGGAGCTGCTGGTCCGGATGGAGGTCTACCGGTCGTACGAGTCCGTCGACGCGGCGTCCGTGGTCACCGAGGAGGCCGCCGCCGAGGCCCGGCTCGCCTTCACGGTGCCCGAGGAGGCCGGCGCGGTGGACGTCGTACGGGATCTCGTGCTGGGGCGGTACGGCGACGGGCCCGCGCAGGTGGAGTTCCGGACGCGGTTCGCGCAGACCTCGTCGGCGCTGCGGGCGAAGTCCGTGGAGGACACGGCGTTCTACCGCTACGTGCCGCTGCTGTCGGCGACCGAGGTGGGCGGGAACCCGGGCCGTCCCGCGCTGTCGCCGGAGGAGTTCCACGCGTACTGCGCGCGCGTGCAGCGCGACTGGCCGGTGACCGGGACGGTCGCCTCGACGCACGACACCAAGCGCAGTGCAGACGTCCGGGCGGCGCTGAACGTGCTCACCGAGTGCCCGGACCGCTGGGCGGACGTCCTCGCCGAGGTGACACGCACCGGCGAGGGCGTGCCGGACGCGCAACTGGCCTGGGCGGCCTGGCAGACGGCGTTCGGGCTCGGCCCGGAGTCGGGGGCCGAGGAGCGGGTGCAGGGGGCGCTGCTGAAGCACGTGCGTGAGGCGGGCCTGTTCACCAGCTGGACCGAGCAGGAGCCGCCGTACGAGGAGGCGGTGGCGCGGTTCGTGGCGGCCGGGCCGTGCGGGGCGCCGGGTGAGCGGGTCGCCGCGTTCCGGGACTCTCTCGGGCCGCACATCCGGGCGAACGTGCTGGGCACGGCCCTGGTCCAGCTGACGATGCCGGGCGTGCCGGACGTCTACCAGGGCACGGAGGCCGAGTACCGGGCGCTGGTCGACCCCGACAACCGGCGGGCGGTGAGCTTCCCGCCCGAGGAGTCCGGCGCGACGTCCGAGGAGAAGGTGGCGGTGACACGGGCGGCGCTGGGGCTGCGGGCACGACGGCCCGGCGCCTTCGGCGACACGGCGACGTACATGCCGCTGCCGGCCGAGGGACCGGCGGCACAGCACTGCCTGGCTTTCGTACGCTCCGGCGAGGCACTGACGGCCGTCACCCGCCTGTCCCTCCGGCTCGCGGAGGCGGGCGGCTGGCAGGGCACCCGGCTGCCGCTGCCGCCGGGGCGCTGGGCGGATGTACTGGAACCGGGGCGGGAGTTCACGGGGCACGCGCGCGTGGAGGAGTTGTTCGCACGGCTGCCGGTGGCGTTGCTGGAAAGGGTGGGCGACTGAGGCCGGGCTGCTTGCGGAGCGGCAGGGCAAGCGGGCGCGCCGGGCACGGCACGGGGGCGCGCGAGGCACGGCAACGCCTCCCGCGCCGGTCACGGCGGCGCGGTGTGCGCGTGGCCTGGCGCCAAGGCGACAGGGTGGCCCTTGCTTCGCGGCGTCAGGCGCCCGTGGCCGCGCGTGGCCGGCCCTGTACCCCTCCGTACCCCGTGCCCTGCTCAGGCGACCGCGGGTCCGTCCTCGGGACAGTCCTCGTACGCGCGCAGCGGCGAGGCGGGGGCCACGCGTGGGTGGGGCCAGGCCGCGCGCAGCAGGGTCACGAAGGCCTCCGCCGCCCCGGTCGGGGGCAGGCGGGAGAAGACCGTCAGCGTGCGCTTCCAGGGCGGGTCGGGGGTGAGGACGACACAGTCCTCGCCGACCGCGTCGCGGACGAGGTGGGAAGGCACGGCGCAGACACCGACCCCGGCGGCGGCCATCCGTACCGCCGTGGAGCTGTGCTCGGTGAACACGGCGGTGCGGGGGGTGAATCCGGCCCGGCCGCAGGCCCAGTCGAGGAAGCGTTCGCCCTGCACGACGGGTTCCATGACGCAGCGCACCCAGGGGCGGTCTGCGAGTTCGGGCAGCGTCACCGTCGTACGGCCGGCGAAGCGGTCGTCGAAGGGCACGACCAGGATGATGTCCTCCTCGCCGACCGGCACGACCGTGCCGGGCCAGTCGGCGGGTGCCGGACCGACGGCGAGGTCGGCCGCGCCCCGTTCGACCTGTTCCTCCAGTGCCTGCGAGGAGGCGTACTCGTGGAGATGCAGCAGCACGCGCGGATGGGCGGCGCGCCAGCGGGCGAAGACGTCCGGGAGGACACCGACCGCGACGGAGTGGACGGCGGCGACGTGCAGTTCGCCGCCCTCGGCGCCGGCGGCGGCGCGGGCCGCGCGGCGGGCCTGCGCTGCGCTGCGCACGGCGAGTTCGGCGTGCGGCCGGAAGGCGCGTCCCATCGGGGTCAGACGCACGCCGCGCGGCATGCGCTCCAGCAGCGCGCCGCCGACCGACCGTTCCAGGGCCTTGATCTGGTGGGAGAGCGCGGGCTGCGAGACGTGCAGGAGCTCGGCCGCACGGGTGAAGGACGCCTCCTCGACGACCGTCAGGAAGTACTCCATCTGCCGCAGGCTCATGGACGGCCCCTCCCATAAACGTCCTGCATCGATCCCACAAGAACATTGCCTTGGACTCATGGCAAGGGACGAGCGGAGGCTGAGGGCATGAACTCACCGGACGTCATCGTCATCGGCGGCGGCACGGGCGGTTACAGCACCGCCCTGCGCGCCGCGGCCCTCGGTCTGGACGTCGTGCTCGTCGAGCGGGACAAGGTCGGCGGGACGTGTCTGCACCGCGGCTGCATCCCGAGCAAGGCGATGCTGCACGCGGCCGAACTCGTCGACGGGATCGCCGAGGCACGCGAGCGCTGGGGCGTGAAGGCGACGCTGGACACCGTCGACTGGCAGGCCCTGGTGGCCACGCGCGACGACATCGTGGCCCGCAACCACAGGGGCGTGGAGGCGCATCTCGCGCACGCGGGCGTGCGGGTGGTGAGGGGCAGCGCGCGGCTGACGGGGCCGCGCTCCGTGCGGGTGGAAGGTGTGGACGGCGAACCCGGCGTGTACGGCCTCTCCGCGCGCCGTGGCCTCGTGCTCGCGACCGGCTCACGGCCGCGCACGCTCCCGGGGCTCGCACCGGACGGACGGCGCGTGGTGACGAGCGACGACGCCCTGTTCGCGCCCGGGCTCCCGGCGTCCGTGCTGGTGCTCGGAGGCGGGGCGATCGGCGTGGAGTACGCCTCGTTCCACCGGTCCCTGGGCGCCGACGTCACCCTCGTGGAGGCCGCCGACCGGATCGTGCCGCTGGAGGACGCCGACGTGAGCCGGCATCTGACCCGCGGTCTGAAGAAGCGCGGCATCGACGTCCGGGCCGGCTCCCGGATCCTGGACGCCGAGGTCCTCGACGACGGGGTACGCGCACACGTGCGTACCGCCCGGGGCGAAACCCTCACGGTCGAGGCCGAACGGCTGCTCGTGGCGGTCGGGCGGGTCCCGGTCACCGACGGCCTGGACGTGGCCGTCGCCGGCCTCACCACGGACGAGCGCGGTTTCGTCGTACCGGCCGACTGGGACCGGCTGGAGACGGCCGTGCCCGGCGTCCACGTCGTGGGCGACCTGCTGCCGCCGCCGTCGCTCGGGCTGGCCCACGCGTCGTTCGCGGAAGGGCTGTTGGTGGCCGAGACGCTGGCGGGCGTACCGTCCGCGCCCGTGGACTACGCGGCCGTGCCCCGGGTCACGTACTCGTCGCCGCAGACCGCGGCCGTGGGTCTGAGCGAGGCCGAGGCACGCGCGCGTGGGCACGAGGTGGAGGCCAACGGCATGCCGCTGATCGCCGTCGCGAAGGGCATGGTGCACGGGCAGGGCGGCATGGTGAAGGTCGTCACCGAGGCCGGCGGCGGACGCGTGCTGGGCGTGCATCTGGTGGGCCCGCACGTGTCGGAGATGATCGCCGAGAGCCAGCTGATCGTCGGCTGGGACGCGGAGCCGTCCGACGTGGCCCGGCACGTCCACCCGCACCCGACCCTGTCGGAGGCGGTCGGCGAGGCGTTCCTGACCCTGGCCGGGCGCGGGCTGCACCAGCAGTGACACCGCGCCGGTGACGCCACACCGGTGACAGGGGCGACACACCGTCCGGGGCGCCCGCCGCCCACCGGCCGGCCATGCTTCCGGGCGCCCCCTGGAACCTCCCCGGCCGCGCCCTTGACACCGCACCATGGCCGTGGGGTACTGCGATTGCGAACTCGGGCGGATGTGACGGGGGTGAGTGTCCTGCCGGAGCAGCGCTACCCGACGGTGGCCGAACAGATCTCCGCTGCCCGGGCGTTGACCACTCACCGGCCCGGGATGTGCACCCTGCGGCAGGTGGGGGTCTCGCGCGCGGGCAGACCTTTGCACCTGCTGTCGGTGGGCCGCGCCGGCCGCGCCGTGCTGGTGGTCGCGGGCG
The DNA here is from genome assembly GCF_055585925.1 of Streptomyces sp. NPDC052064. NCBI lineage: Bacteria > Bacillati > Actinomycetota > Actinomycetes > Kitasatosporales > Streptomycetaceae > Streptomyces > Streptomyces sp. NPDC052064. The sequence continues at coordinate 299,173 of NZ_JBVJJE010000013.1, read as the reverse complement.
CCCACGCCAATGAGCCGACCGGCTCCTGCACCCTGCTCGCGCTCGCCCGACGGGTGCTGGACCAGCGGGAGTTGCGCGACGGCATCTCCTGGCACTTCCTGCTGTGCGCGGACCCCGACGGGGCGAGCCTGCATGTGACGCCGGCGCCGCGCAGCCTGTTCGACTACCACCTCGGCTTCTTCCGCCCCGCGGGCCCGGAGCAGCCGGAGTGGGCGCCGTCCGTGCTGCCGCCCGACCGGCTGCCGCCCGAGACCCGGGCCCTGACCGGCGTCATCGACGAGCTGCGCCCCTACCTCCAGGTGACCCTGCACGGCACGGACCTGGGCGGCAGCTGGGTGCAGTTGACGAAGGACGTGCCCGGGCTGGCCGAGCCGTTCGCCAAGTCCGCGGCCGAGCTGCACATCCCGGTGGAGACCGGCGCCTCGGACGCCGCGGGCTGGCCCGCGTCCGGGCCGGGGGTGCACGTCATGCCCGCGCCGGGGGCAGGGCCCGCGTACCCGAGCCTGCCGGACGACGCGCGGCACAGCACCTGGTACCACGCCCACCGGTACGGCGGTCTGACCGCGGTGGTCGAGGTGCCGATGTGGGCGAGCGATCTGGTGGACGACCCGGCTCCGCATCCGGCTCCGGCGGCGGCGATCGGGCGGCTCGCGCGCCGGCTGCAACGGGACGCGCTGGAGGTGACGCGGGTGCTCGACGGCGCGCTGCCCCGGCTCACGGACCTGGACGGGCCGTTGCTGCGGGCCGCGCGGTGGGGGCTGGAGCTGGTGCCGGGGCTGGCCGACGACCTGGTGCGCACCCCGCCCGCCGACCGCACGAGGGCGTACGTCGGCAGCGTGGACGCGTTCGCGCGCCGTGTGCCGCTGCGGGCGGCGGCCATGCTGCGGCGGGTGCTGCGCGGGACCGACGACCGGGCGGCCGAGCAGTTGGAGGAGCTCGTGGCGACCTGGAGCGACGCTTTCGCGGAACGTTTCCGTGCCCGCTGGGTGCCGTTGGAGCACCAGGTCGAGCACCAGTCCCGCACGGTGGTCGCCGCGGCGCTGCACGCGCGCGAGGGGGCGTCGTAGAGGCCCGCGGCGTCGCGGGCCCAGGGCGAACACCGGCCCTGTCCGCGCCATCAGCGGGGCGTCACTCCCGCTGCATCGGCACCGCCGCCCCTGATCCCCACCCCGGCTCGCCCGAGCCGGAGTACGCGCGTGTGTGCCGCGCGGCCAGTTCGAAGGCGGAGAGCACGACGCGTGCCTGGTACTCCGCCTGGCGTGCCACCGGGATCCAGCGCGCCCCGCAGCCGTCGCGGTAGTCGGCGCACCACTCGTCGATCAGCCGGTCCAGTTCCGGCAGCGCCCCGGCCGGGTCGTGGCCGGCGGCCCGCACGAGCTGGTGCAGGAGCCCGGCGGTGCGCAGGGCCAGCCGTCGCCCGGAGATGCGCAGGGCGGCGAGGTGGGCGGTGCTCAGGGGCGGAAGGGGGTGGGCCGCTCCGTCGCCGGTGTCGGGGTCCCAGGCGTCGGCGAGGCCGGGGCAGACCAGTAAATAGTCGTCGACCGGGGCGAGCAGGCGTGCCGCGTCGGGCCCGGCGGCGAGGTGCGGCCGGATCCGGGCCAGGAGGTGCCGCAGGAGCCCCGTGTCGTGGCGCAGGGTGCCGCTCACGGCCCGCAGCACCCCGTCCCGGTCGGCGGGCGGGGAGCCGTCCGCCACGGCCGCCACGGCCCACATGGGCGCCTCGACGACCGCGGTGACGGTGCCGTGCCGGTGCGGGTGGAACCACGTGGACTCGACGGCGGCCTCCGTTATGGCCGCGGCCAGGCCGGCCCGGCGCGGCGGCGGAATCCGGTAGACGGCGGGCCCGAGGCCGGGCCAGTACAGGGCGTCGTAGGCGCCGAGCTCGCGGGGGATGCCGAGCCGGGCCGCGGTGTGCGCGACGCGCTGGGCGAGGCCGGGCAGGTCACGGGTGAGCTCGACGAAGCCGCCGCCGACGTCGACGCCGTGCAGGGAGCACTGGAGGAACGGCCGCAGTTCGTCCTGGACGTCGAGCAGGGCGCGGGTCTCCGGCAGGGCCGCGCCGGCCGCGCCCTCGGGCAGCCATTCGGGCTGTTCCAGGAAGCCGGGCCGGAAGAAGTTCCGGAAGTACCGGCCGAGGGCGTACGGGCCGGTCAGCCAGCCCTCGTTGCGGCGCAGCCCGTCCGGGTCGAGACACAGCAGCAGGTTCCAGGTGGCGTCGGTGCCCTCGGTGAGCCGCGGGTCGGCCAGCGCCCGCTCGGCCAGGCGCAGCACGGTGGCGCCGCCCACGGGTTCGTTGGCGTGGGGGCCGGCGACGACGAGGGCCTGACGGCTGCCGTGGCCGACGGAGAGCAGCCACATGGGCGTGCCCGCGCGGGACGTGCCGATCCTGCGCAGTCGGGCCTCTCGCGGGTGGCGGGCGACGAAGGCGGCGGCCCGGGCGCTCAGTTCGTCGACGGTCGGATAGCGCAGGAGGGGCGGCAGGGCACACCTCCCCGATGCGGTGCCGTCGCTTCACCAGCCGTACATGGCGTACGCACAGTGAGTCACGACTTCAGGGGTACGTCAACACCGCGGAGAGCAACGGGTTTTGAGCCACTCCCCACGGATCGACAGCAAGTAATTCCAAGGCCAGAGCTAAGGCATGGCTCGGTTTCCGGTCAGTCGGCCGACAGCCGGAACGTCATCCGCCCGAAGCCCACCTGGTCGCCCTCGCGGACGACGGCCGCGCCGACCACGCGCCGTCCGTTCACCGTCGTGCCGTTGGTGGAGCCCAGGTCGCGCAGGACCCACATGCCGCCCTGGTGGCGGAGTTCGGCGTGGACGCGGGAGACGGTCTCGTGGTTGAGGCGCAGTCCGCTGGCGGGGTCGCGGCCTATGCGCAGCGGATGACTGTGCGACGGGTGCGGCAGCAGCAGCTTGGGCAGACGCTCGGCCTGCCAGGCTCTGCGCAGCCGTACGGTGAATCCGGAGACCGCCTCGACGGTGCCGAACACCCGGCGGGAGAACCGGCTCTCCGTGGGCAGGTCGGCGGTGAGCACGGCGAGCTCGTCGGGGCGGCGGGCGGCGAGCGCCAGTTCCATGCGGCGGATGAACGTGTCGTGGGAGAGGCGGCCCACGGCGACGCCGTCACGGAGCACCTTCAGCGCCCTGTCGCGCTCCACGTCGGAGAGCCGCGCGGGGTACGTGTTGAACTCGAAGGACGACGTCACGCTCGTGATTGTCGGGCAGTGCGGCCGGGCTGTCCAGGAAACGGGAAAACGGCCGCCACGCGCGCGTACCCGGCGACACCCGCCGCAAATGGGTGGATGCACCAGCGGATTGATCGCGTTTGACGCACCATGGACGGGCTACATCACGGTGAGCAGACGAAGGGGAACCGTCCGTGCAGTTCGAGGTGTGGGCACCGCAGGCAGGCCGTGTGACGCTCCAGTGCGACGGCGTCACGCGCGCGTTGGAGCGCGATCCGGAACGGGCGGGATGGTGGCGGGGCGAGGCGGACGCGCGCGACGGGTCCCGGTACGGCTTCGCGCTGGACGACGGTCCCGTACGGCCCGATCCGTGCTCGCGCCGGCAGCCGGACGGCCCGGACGGACTGAGCGCGGTCGTCGACCACGATCGGTACGCGTGGCGCGCCCAGTGGCGGGGGCGGCCGCTGCCCGGCGCGGTGCTGTACGAGATGCACGTCGGGACGTACACCCGCGAGGGCACCCTGGACGCGGCCGCCGAGCGGCTCGGCCATCTCGCCGAACTGGGCGTCACACACGTGCAGCTGATGCCGCTGTGCCCCTTCCCGGGCACGCACGGCTGGGGCTACGAGGGTGTCTCGCTGTGGGCCGTGCACGAGCCGTACGGCGGGCCCGAGGCACTGAAACGCTTCGTCGACCGGGCCCACGAACTCGGCCTGGGCGTGGTGCTCGACGTGGTGCACAACCACTTCGGCCCATCCGGGAACTACCTGCCCGTCTTCGGGCCCTATCTCACGGACAGGCACCACACGCCCTGGGGCGCCGCGGTCAACCTGGACGCGCCCGGCTCGGACGAGGTGCGCGCGTTCCTCGTCGGCAGCGCGCTGGCGTGGCTGCGCGACTACCGGATCGACGGGCTGCGCCTGGACGCGGTGCACGCCCTGGTGGACACGCGCGCGTTCCACTTCCTGGAGGAGCTGTCGACGGCCGTGGACGCCCTGGCCGCCGAGGTGGGCCGGCCGCTGTTCCTGGTCGCCGAGACGGACCTGAACGACCCGCGGCTCATCACCTCCCGGGACGAGGGCGGCCTCGGGCTGCACGCGCAGTGGAACGACGACTTCCACCACGCCCTGCACACCACGCTGACCGGCGAGTCGCAGGGCTACTACGCCGACTTCGCGCGCGCTCCCCTCGCCGGGCTCGCCAAGACCCTCACCGGCGGCTACTTCCACGACGGGACGTACTCCAGCTTCCGGGAGCGGCACCACGGGCGCCCCCTGGACCGTACGCGGGTGGCCGGGCACCGGCTGCTCGGCTACAGCCAGACCCACGACCAGGTGGGCAACCGCGCCCAGGGGGACCGCCTTTCGGCCCTGGTCTCCCCCGGGCTGCTGGCCTGTGCGGCCACGCTGACCCTGACGGCCCCCTTCACGCCGATGCTCTTCATGGGCGAGGAGTGGGCGGCGGGCACGCCCTGGCAGTTCTTCACCGACCACACCGACCCGGAGCTGGCGGACGCGGTACGGCGGGGCAGGCGGCGTGAGTTCGCCGCGCACGGCTGGAAGGAGGAGGACGTGCCCGACCCGCAGGACCCGGCGACCCGGGACCGCTCCTGCCTCGACTGGTCCGAGCCGGAACGCGAGCTCCACGCGCGCGTGCTGGCCTGGTACCGGCAGCTCCTCGCCCTGCGCCACGAACAGCCCGACCTGACCGATCCCGACCTCGCCGACACAAAGGTGGCCTACGACGAGGAGCGCCGCTGGATCGCCTTCCGGCGCGGGGACGTCCTCGTGGCCGTGAACCTGGCGCGGGAACCGGCCGCGCTGTCGCTCGGCGTCCCGCACGCGCGCGTGCTGGCCGCGTGGGAGCCGGTGGAGACTCCCGCGGCGGACGGGGTGGTGCACCTGCCCGGGGAGTCGGGTGTGGTGCTGTTGCAGGAGTGACGTCCCCTACGGCGTCTACAGCGCCTACGACGACGCCCTGCCGCCCGGACCGCTAAAGGGCCTCGTCCGTGTCCCGCAGGTCCGTCACCCGTTCCAGCAGGATCGGCTCCCAGGCCCGGCGCAACTGCGTGCGCAGCAGGGTGAGCCGGCCCGCGTCCCGGCCCGTGAGGGCCCCGGCGAGGTGGAAGACCGTGTCGCAGCGGGCCAGCCACAGGCCGCGCAGGCAGGGGCGGGCGCCGTAGCCGGCGAGGGTCGCGGCGCGTACGGCGGCGGGTGAGCCGACGGCGAGCGCGAGGCCCGCGATGTCCTCGGCCGGGTCACCGACGACCGCGTCGGCCCAGCCGAGGACGCCGCGCACCCGTCCGTCGGCGCTGACCACGAGATGCCCTCCCGTGAGCGCGTGGTGGGTGAGGACCGCCGAGCCGGACTGGGCGGCGAGCTGGGCCGCGGCGGGCGCCGTGAGCTGGTTCAGGCGGGCGGCGTCGAACTCGTCGGCATCGGCGAGGCGTTCGGCGGCACGTACGGCGGCCCGGCGCAGCGCCTCCAGGGAGCGCGGAGCGGCACGCGGCACGCCGAGGGTCTCGGCCTGCCGGACCGGCACCTCACGCAGCCCCGTGAGCAGTCCGGCGAGGTCGGCCTCGCCGACGGCGGACACGTCGTGCTCCTCCCCCGAGCCGCCCGGCACCTTGGTGTCCAGGGTGTAGGCCAGCCCGGCCGCCCACTCTCCGTGCGCCACGCTGACCGGCACCGCCACCGGGACGTGCGGCCGGACGAGGTCGCGCAGGCGCAGTTCGCGGCGCTGGCGCACGGTGGCCTCGCGGTCGGGGGCGAGGCGCAGCACATGGCGGGTGCCGACCCACCAGGTGGCCGGGGCGGCGCCCCCGGTGGCGGGCCGGACGTCGGGGCCGGCGGCGGAGCCCCTTCCCTGCTTGGCCTTCTTGCCGCCCTTGCCGTCCCTGCCGTCCTTGATGTCCTCGCCGTCCTGGCCGTCCTTGAGCAGGGAACGGACCAGCCGACGGACGGTGTCCGTGGTGGGTGTCGGTGCCTGGGTCATGGTCGCGCCGTTGCCGTTCGGGAGGCGTGTGGGGGACATCGGTGGCGTCACTCCACTATGACCAGCTCGCGGGAGGTGGTGTTCAGACGCCGTCCGCCGTCCTCGGTGACGGTCACGATGTCCTCGATCCGCACGCCGAACCGGCCGGGCAGATAGATGCCGGGTTCCACGGAGAAGCACATGCCGGGCACGAGGGGCCGCTCCTCGCCCTCGATCATGTACGGCGGTTCGTGGGTGGTGACGCCGATGCCGTGTCCGGTGCGGTGGATGAAGTACTCGCCGTAACCGGCGTCGGCGATGACCGCACGGGCGGCCCGGTCGACGTCCTGGCATGCGGCGCCCGGCCGCACGGCGCGGAAACCGGCCTCCTGGGCCTCGCGCACGATGTCGTGGACGCGGCGTTCCTCGTCGGTGGGTTCGCCGACGTGGACCGTTCGGGAGGTGTCGGAGCCGTAGCCGTCCTTCAGGCCGCCGAAGTCGAGGACGACCATGTCGCCGCGTTCGATGACGCGGTCGCCGGCCTCGTGGTGCGGGTTGGCGCCGTTCGGTCCGGAGGCGACGATGGTGAAGTCGACCTGCTCGTGTCCGTACCGGCGCAGCAGCCGGTCGAGGTCCGCTGCCACCTCCGATTCCCGGCGGTCGGCGAAGGGGACGTTCCGGATCTCCTCGAACGTCGCGTCGGCGGCGGCTCCCGCGGCCGTCATGAGCTCCAGCTCCGCCGCGTCCTTGACGGCGCGCAGCATCGGCAGGGCTTCGGTGAGCGAGGTGTAGGAGCTGCCGGGCACGGCCTGCTGCAACGCCAGCAGGTGCAGGGCCCAGGCGTTGTCACTGATGCCGAACCGGCCCGAGGAGTCGAGCAGGACGGCGGCGGTGGCGTAGGGGTCCTTGCCGTCGGTCCAGTCACGCAGGACCAGAGCGGGCGCGCCGGCCGCCTTCTGCGCGTCCGGGGCCTCCAGCGCGGGGACGACGAGGACGGGGTCCTGTCCGGCGGCGAGGACCAGCAGGGTGAGCCGTTCGGTGACCGCGGGTGGCGTGTAGCCGGTGAGCCACACCAGGTCCGGTCCCGGGGCCACCAGCAGGCCCGCGAGACCGGCCTCGGCGGCCGTCCGCGCGGCGCGCCGCATGCGGGCCCTGTAGTCGTCGGCGGTGAAGAACGCCGCCGTGCTTCCGGTCATCCGGGCCTCCCAGGGACGGGCGAAGGGGCTACGGGCAGCATCCTGCCCGGCCGGAGGGGGCTGCGCGAGCCGTCTGCGGACATCACCCGAGCATCGCCACTAATGGCACAGGATTGCTCCGGCGTTAGAGGTAATGCTTAGATGCTCGGCATCCATTAGCTGTTCGATCGAGGGGGCGTACGACCGTGCTCGTACTCGCACACATCAGCGATCTGCATCTGGACGGGAGCGCGCGGGCGACGGAGCGCGCCGAGCGCGTGCGCGACCGGCTGTGGGAGCTGCCCGGGCATGTGGACGCGCTGCTGGTGACCGGGGACATCGCGGACCACGGCACGGAGCCGGAGTACGAGGAGGCCGCCCGCATCCTGGGGCTGCGCGACGGCGACGTCCCGTTCCCCGTGCTGACCTGCCCGGGAAACCACGACAGCCGCGCGCCCTACCGCAAGGCGCTGCTGGGCCTGCCGGGGGCGGAGGGGCCCGTCAACAGCGTGCAGGTCTTCGACGACGGTGCCGTGCTGATGTGTGACTCCAGCGTCCCCGGCAGCGACGACGGGGAGCTGGACGCGGAGACGTACGACTGGATCGAGACGACCCTCGACGAACTCGACGGCGGCCTTCCGGCGCTGCTCGCCTTCCATCACCCGCCGGTGGCGCTGCACCACCCGCTGCCCGACTCCTACCAGTTGCGGGAGTCCGGCCGGCTGGCCCGGCTGCTGGCCCGCCGGCCCGAGATCGCCGGTCTGATCACCGGCCATGCGCACACCCCCGCCGCCACCTCGTTCGCGGGGCGGCCGCTCGTCGTCGGCCCCGGCGTGACGTGGACGCTGCGGCTGCCCTGGGAGGGCGAGCAGGTCGCCGACCGGGACGCGCCGCCCGGGATCGCCTTCCACGTCCTGGACGACACGGGGCGGCTCACGAGCCACTTCCGAGTCGCCACGTGACGAGCTGGTTCGACGTGACGAGCTGGTTCACGTGACGACTGCCGGTACGACCGTCAGCTGCCGGTAGCCGCCGCTGCGGTGCCGCACCGTCAGTTTCACCTTGGTGCCGGGCCGGGCACGGGCGACGGCCCGGGCCAGGTCGGCGGCGGTGTCGATGCGGGTCGTGCCGAAGACGAGGAGCAGGTCGCCGCGCACCAGGCCCGCCTCCTGAGCCGGCCCGGGGACGTGGAGCCCGACGACCCGGGCCCCCGGCTTCCCGGCGTCCATGACCTGCACACCGAGGGTCACGGCGGCGGGCGCGGACCCGGCGGCGGACGGCGAGGGGCTGGGCGGCGACGGCGTGTGCCGCCCTCGCGGATCGATGACCCCGCCCTTGCCGATCACCGTGGCGCCCATCGCCCCGAGACCGATTCCGGACAGGACCAGGACCACGCCGACGAACCCGGCGAACAGCACGTTGAGCAGCCGCCTCCCACGGCGCCGGGCGGCGTGCACGCGGGGCCGTGCAGGGCCGGACCCTCTCACCGACGCCGCCCCGTCGGGCTCCTGCCCCGGCATCGGCTTGGGTCTCAGCGCGGTCTGTTCCATGGCTCGCCTCCGGATGGTACGGATCGCCCCCCGTCGGATGCGGAACGATCACGGCTGGTGCTCTACCCGGTGCTCCGGCGCGCGATGAGCCACGAACGAGTGAGACTGATCCGGCGACGGTGCGAGCCGTGGTCGCAGGGGACGGTCAGCCCGTGTGGCCCTCCCCATGGCCGCCGTGGGCACCACCGTGGTCGAACTTCAGCACCTGTGGAGGCATCACGACGAAGGGCCGCATCATCCCCATGTCCTCGTGCTCCAGCAGATGGCAGTGGTACATGAACCGGCCGTGCGCGCCGTCGAACTTGCCCATGACGCGCAGCATCTGGCTCCCGGGCACCCGGAAGACGTCCTTCCAGCCGAGCTCGTTGGGCGCGAGCGGGATGGAGGTGCCGGCGTCGTACCGGATCGGCGTGCGGGTGCCGCCCACCGCCGGGTCGAAGCCCGACACGTCGTAGGCGTCACGTCCCAGGAGCTGGAAGTCGGCCAGGTGGATGTGCATGGGATGGACGATGGGCGCGAGGTTGAGAAAGCTCCACTGCTCGTGGCTGCCCTCCGCGATGGTGCAGCCGAGGGCGTCGTTGAACGTCCGTGCCGTGCGCCGGTACGTCCTGGTCTTGTCTGGGCGCCGTGCAGGTGGGTGACGGACCAGGCGGGCAGGGCCGCGACGTCCTTGTCGGGTTCGGCTCCGTCGCGCCCCGGCTCGGTGTTGGCCTGCGGGCGGCCGTCCCGGCGCAGCTTCACCTCGACGGAGGTCACCGGGTACTCGCTGTCCTTCGGGATGCGGTTGGTCCAGGCGATGCGCACACGCCGGCCGCGCCGGACCTCGATGGTCGGGCCCGGCACCTGGCCGTCGTAGCCTCACATCAGGGTCGACGGGAGCTGCGGGTGCAGGCGCACCCAGGCCGGGCGCAGGGCGATCTCGGTCTCGCGCAGGACGTCGCCGGAGGCGGAACGCAGGACGGGCGGGACGGGCAGCGGCGCGACGTACGGCGTCAGTTCGGCCGGTGCGGGCGCCTGTGCCGGTGTCCGTTCCCCCGTGCTCTCCCCGCTCTGCGCGCTCTCCGTGAGGTCGGCAGGCTTGTCGATGATGTCGGTCAAGGTGGTAACCCCCGTGTGGTGCGTTGTGTGTTCCCCTCACCCAAGAAGACCCCCGGCGCACTGCCGGGGGTTCCTCGATGTCCCGTTCCGAGCGGATCCGACCGGAAAGCGCCGTCTCAGCCGAGCGCGGGCACGGGCAGGGCGGGCGGCCGGTCCGGGAGGAAGCCGTGGGCGCGCCGGGCCAGCCAGTCGGCCTTGTAGCGGTCCACCTCGCGGTGCCAGTTGAGGATGCCCGCCATCCAGTTCTGCAGATCCGCCACGTACTCCCGCATGACGGCGCGGCCCTCGTCCGTGAGCCGGAAGTCCTCGTACAGGACGGGCAGTTCGTGCTCGACCACGTGCTCGAACTGCCGCATGCGCTGGCTCATCAGGTCGTGCACGATGCCGAGGGCGGTCGGGTAGTCGCAGCCGAAGAAGGACTGCACGACGAGGATCGCGTTGTGGATCTCGCCCTCGTACTCGATCTCCTTCTGGTACGAGAAGACGTCGTTGGTCAGGCACGCGAAGTCGATCGCGGCGTTCTCCAGGGAGCGGACCGGGCCGCTGCGGTAGATCTCGGGCGGGACGGCCGGGCCGTGGCCCATCCGGCACAGGCTCAGGGTGAGGTCGGAGCCGAAGGTCGCGCGGCGCATCTCCAGATAGTCGACCGGGTCGGGGACGCGGTTCTGGAGCTGGTTGGACAGTTCCCACACCCAGCTCTCGGTCATGACGTTGATCGCGTCCTTCAGGGTGCGACGCGCCTCGGGCCTCATGTCCGCGGTGGTGCGCAGCCACAGGTCGACGAGGCCGCGCTCCATGGCGTTGGCGGGGGCCGGCGGCGCCTCGCCGGCGACCGGCATGCAGTCGGACAGGCGGGCCGTGGTCAGCCGGGCGGCGGCCAGGTCGCGGCGGTGGCCGTAGACCAGCGGGTAGTAGTCGTCGCCGTAGGTGCCCCAGGCGAGCCACTGCGCGCTGAGGTCGAGGGCCTCGGGCGTGGCGTCCGGGTCGAGGCCCGCCGAGCACAGCGGGAGGTCGTAGGCCCGGAGTTTGTCCGCGTCCCAGACGCCCTCACCGAGGATGCCCATGCGGTCCACCCAGTCGCGCAGGTTCCGGCGGGCGTTGTCGAGGTGCGGGCTGAGCTCCAGCGGGAACGGCATGCGGATGTCGGGGATCCGGGACGGCCCGACCTTCTGGTACGGCACGTGCGTGTAGGCGCGCAGCCGCTCGGCTCCGGCCGCGGCCAACAGGGCTCGCACGTCGGCGGCGGAGGTGCCCATGCCGCTGCATCCCGGCCACGGCTTGCCGCCGCGCGCGTTCTCGTTCATGTAGCGGCTGGAGCGCAGATGCCACTCATGGCCGCCGGACTGCCAGTCCTGGAGCCCCTTGGTGTACGCCGCCACGGCCGCGACCTCTTCGGGACGGAGACCGTTCTCCAGGGCCGCCGCGGGCACTTCGGTGAACGCCGTGTGCTCGAACTGGTGGAGGCGGGACGTGAGGACGTCGTTGACGGTGTCCGCGGCCTCCTGGGTGGTGCAGCCGAAGAAGGTCTCCAGGACGAGCACGCCGTTGCTGTTCTCGCCCTCGTCCTCGACCTCCCGCTGGTAGGAGAACAGGTCGTTGCGCAGGTGCACGGCGTCGGAGAACGTCTCCATCAGCACCCTGAGCGGCCTGGACTCCGCGACGGACGCGGGCACTTCGGCCGTCGCGTACTCCACGAGGCCCGCCGACCAGGGGGCGCCGCCCACCTTGCGGCGCATCTCGATGTACTCGACGGGGTTGGCGATCCGCCCCTCGTTGATGTTGGACAGCTCCCACAGGGACTCGTTCAGCAGATGCTCGGTCGCCACGGCGAAGCGGCGGCGCCAGTCCTGCGACATCTTCGGCACCGTACGCGCCCACAGGTCGGCGAGGCCCGCCTCGACCGGGTTCTCCGGCTCCGGTACGGGAGTCGAGAGGTCCAGCGGCATGAACAGGGGCAGCCGGTCCAGGTGGGTCTTGCCGGCGACGCGGTCCTGGCTGCGCTTGTACATCTCCAGGAAGTGGTCGTCGAAGAAGAAGACCCACACGTACCAGTCGGTGATGAGGGAGAGGGCGGGGCCGTCGCAGTCGGGGTGGGTGTAGGCGCAGAGCAGGCCGTAGTCGTGCGCGTCGAGGTCGGCCTGCTCCCAGACGCCGGATCCCTCCAGCATGCCCATCTCGCGCGCCCACTCGGTCGAATGGGCGCGGGCCTCCTCGAGATGGGGGTTCAGCCTCGCGGGATGCGGCATGTAGAAGTGCGGGAGTTCGAACGGCTGCGTCATGGCCGGGGCCCTACCCGACGCCTCGCGGCGGCATCCGCGGGGCGGGACATGATCACACCATCGCGTGAATCGGCGAGGAATGCGGGAGTTCTCGCCGGGCCTTGGGGCGTTCATCTCTACGCGCGCAGCCGACGCCCAGCCGCGCAACGCCGCCGAGACGATCCGGCGACCCCGTGTGCCGGCCGGTGGGGGACGGGACGACGGTTCCGACGTCGGACCACCGGCTCGTGTGGCAGGACGTGCAGGTGATCTGACCTAGCCGGGGGTGCTCACCTGGATCAGCGCGTGCGTGCCGCTGGTGCGCCAGCGCTGGTCCCCCGCCGCGACCAGTTCGGCCTCGGTGCGGGCGTCGAGGCCGGTGATCACGTCGGACTTCAGGGTGCGCAGGGCTGCGACCGGGCCGGGGAAGTACGCGGTGACGTCAGGGAACGGCGTGGTCGGGGCCCAGAGCCGGTCACCCACCAGGCGGCGGTAGTTGAGGTCGCCCTTGACGATGGTGAGCGTGGCCGAGGCGAAGTCGGCGCGCAGGTCGCCGGGCATCTCCTCGTACGGCAGCGGGGCGCAGGAGAAGGGGTGGGCGCGGAGGGTCAGGCGGCCGTCGGCCAGGGCGGACCACAGACGCTGTCCGTACTCGGCGGCCGCTCCCCCGGCACCGGTCAGCCGGCGCAGTGCGTCGACGACGTCGGCGGTGGTGGCGTCGGAGACGTAGTACGGGTAGGGCTTGACGTGCAGGACGGCCCGTCCGATGCGCCCGTGGGCCAGAAGGTGGGCGATGAGGAGTAGGTCGGGGACGAGTTCACGGCCCGCGTTGTCGGCGACCAGGCACAGGGTGTCCGTGCCGGAGTTGCCGAGCAGGGCCCACAGCCGGTCACTGTCGTCGGCCACCAGCCCGGGGGCGGCGTCCGCGGTCCGTGCGCCTTCGGCGGAGAGTCGGAAGCCGAGGTCGGCGCGGTTGCCCCAGAGGGAGCCGTGCAGCAGGGCCTGCGCCTGTTCGCCGACGGGCAGGCCGGCGAGGTCGTCGAGCGCGGCCAGTTCCTCGTCGGTCTCGGGGGAGTCGAGTTCGGCCAGTTTGAAGGGACGGAAGGGGTCGATGCCCTGCCAGGGGCCGGGGCCGAAGTAGCCGACGGCCTGGAGCAGCCGGCGGTAGAACCAGCTCTCGGACCAGAGCCACGGCACGTCGAACCAGGACCGGCCGGCGTACTCGCGCAGCCCCCAGGTCTCCCAGAGGTCGCGGTCGTGCGCGTCGGCGGGGAGCGGCTCGATCTCTCCCTTGGTGCAGTTCGCCAGCAGTTCGTCGAGCGCGCGGTGCTGCCCTTGTTCGTACGGGAAGGCCTCGCGCACCTGCCGGATGATGGCCGGGTGCCGCTCGGCGAGCACGCTGTGGGGGAAGGAGCCCGGCTGGTCGCCGAGGAGCACGGGTGCGGATGGGGTGTCGGGCATGCGGCTCACCGTAGCGCGCGGGCGCCATGTCCCGGCCGGGCCCGGTCGGGAGCCCGGCGTGACCTGGTGTGAGTCCGGCAGGGCTGATCGGAATCCCGTGCGACCGGGCGGGAGTCCGGGCCGACCCGATCATAAGCCCGTGCGACCGGGCGGGAGTCCGGACCAATCCGACCGGAAGCCCATGCGACCAGGCCGGAGCCCGGACCAACCCGACCGGAAGCCCATACCAGCAGGCCGGAGCGCGGACCCACCCGATCCGAGTCCCGGCTGAAGCGCCCAAGTCCGGGCCGGCCCGATCCGAGTCCCGGCCGCAGCGGCCCGAGTCCGGGCCGGCCTGAACGGAGTTCCGGCCCCGGCCACAAGGCCATCGCCCCGGCCGAGCCCGTTCGGAGTGTCCCGCCGAGACCGTCAGACCGGTGCCAGCTCCCGTTCCAGACGGGCCGCCAGGCTCAGGTAGCGGGCGCGGCGGGTCACCGGGACCAGGCCGCGGATGAGTATGTTCCACATCTCGGCCGTCCGGCGGGGCTGCCTCGTGACGGGCTCGCGGGAGCGGCCCACGACCCGGGTGCCGACGAAGAAACAGACCAAGGAGTGGGCCACGACGTCGATATCGATGTCCGGGTGGACGTCGGACTCCTTGACCGCGGCGACGAGCCGGGCCGTGACGATGTCCAGCCACTCCGTGAAGGGGTGGCTCAGCGGCGGACGGGGCCGGATCCCTCCGGTGGCGAGCCGCAGGCCGGCCCTGAGGACCGGATCCTCGACCGACATGCGGGTGATGCCGAACGTGAGGCGCATCAGCGCCTCGAGGGACGTGTGGCCGCGATGGTCGGTCTCCGCCGCCAGCCGGCGGGCGGTGTGCGACTGGAGTTCAAGGATCGCGTGGGCGAGATCCTCCTTCGCCGCGAAGTGGAAGTACAGGGCACCCTTGGTGACCTGAGCATGCTCCACGATGTCGCTGAGACTGGTCGATTCGTAGCCGCGACGGTCGAACAGGTCAGCGGCGGCCGTAATGATCGTCGAGCGGGTCTGCTCGGCTCGCAACTGCCTCGCCATCGACTGAACTCTCCCGGGACGGAAATGAACGGGTCATGCCGTTTGTTTTTACCCCGTGTACACGATAACTCACCCTCAGACGGCGTTGACCACACCAGTATGCCGGAGTGCGGGTGCACATCCGGCAAAACAATCGCAACTGGTGAAAGAAAACAGCGCGTTCGGTATCTAACTGTGGGGGTTGTGCGGCCGGACGTAAAGACGGGCCGGCCGGTGCCCCATCCGCACCGGCCGGCCCGCCCGCTCGTGAGCTGCCCGTTCAGCGTCCTCGTCGAAGGAGGACCAGGAGATTCAGAAGGATCAGAAGGTCAGCTTCCAGCCGTTGAGCCTGCCGGTGTCCTGCGCCGCGGTGTCCTGGACGCGCAGCTTCCAGGTGCCGTTGGCGCTCTCGCCGGAGGCGTTCACCGTGTAGGTGGTGTTCACGTTGTCGGCGGAGTCCGAGGCGGCGGACTTCAGACGGTACGCCGTACCGTCCGGCGCGACCAGGTCGATGACGAGGTCGCCGCGGTAGGTGTGGGTGATGTCGACGCCGACCTGGAGCGCCGACGGGGCGTTGCCGCTGCGGCCGGTGACGCTGATCGGCGACTCGATCGCCGCGCCGGCGTCCGGTATCGCGACGGCGGTGGTGCTGGAGAAGGTCGTGCCGGTGGACGAACCGCCCTTGACGGCCTGGACCGTCTTCGCGGCGTCCGCGAGGCCGGCGCCGCAGCCGCCGGAGCAGGTGCCGGGCAGCGGACGGGCGTTGGCCTTGATGGCCGACTCGATCTGCGCCGGGGTGAGGGCGGAGTTGGCCGACTTCATCAGGGCGGCGAGGCCCGCGACGTGCGGGGTGGCCATGCTGGTGCCCTGGTAGTAGTCGTAGTTCTCGCTCGACGGCGTCTTCGTGCCGGAGTTCAGCGTGGAGAGAATGCCGTTGGCGGTGGAGGTCCGGGTCTCGCCGCCGGGGGCGGAGATGTCGACGATCGTGCCGTAGTTGGAGTACGAGGCACGGCTGCCCGCGCGGTTGGTCGCGGCGACGGTGATGACGTTGTTGCAGTTCGCCGGCGAGGAGTTGCTGGCGTTCTGGTTCTCGTTGCCGGCCGCGACGACGACCGAGGTGCCGCGGTTCACGGCGCCGGTGATGGCGCTCTGAGTGGCGGTGGAGCAGGCGCCGCCCCCACCGAGGCTCATGTTGATGACCTTGGCGACGTTGGTGTTGGCGGGGACGCCGGAGACGGTGCCGCCGGACGCCCAGGTGATGGCGTCGATGATGTCGGAGTCGTAGCCGCCGCACTTGCCGAGGACGCGGATCGGGGAGATCTTCGCGCCGTGGGCGATGCCGGCGATGCCCTTGCCGTTGTTGGTGGCGGCGGCGATGGTGCCGGCCACGTGCGTGCCGTGCCAGGAGGAGCTGGAGGCCGGGATGCCCTCGCCGCACTCGTTGGCGTTGTACCAGTCGCCCGGGTCGGCCGGGTTGCTGTCTCGGCCGTTGCCGTCGACGGAGACGGCGGTGTCGGAGATGAAGTCGTAGCCGCCGACGATGTTCGCGGCCAGGTCGGAGTGGGTGACGTAGCCGGTGTCGATGACGGCGACGGTGACACCGCTGCCGGTGGTGGTGTCCCAGGCGGCCGGGACGTTCATGCCCGCGGTGGACTCGAACAGGTCCCACTGCTTGCCGTAGTCGGTGTCGTTCGGAGTGGCCGTCGGCTTGTTCAGGCGGTCCGGTACGACGTAGGCGACCTGCGGGTCGGCCTGGTACTGGGCGACGACGTCGGCGACGTCCGCCCGGGCGGGGTTCGTGCCCAGGTCGACGAGGGCGGCGCCGGTGCCGAGGCGGCGCTGGAAGTCGACGTCCTCGCCGGTCTTCTCGGCCTTGGCCGCGGCGTCGGCGGCGGCGGCCTTGTCGGACTTCGCCTCGGTCGCGCCGGACTTGTAGCCGACGATGAGCCGGTCGGCCGGGGTGCCGGGGGCGGCCTCGGTCTGGGCGGCCGGAACGGGGGCCGGCCGGGGTGCGGTCTCCTGGGCGACGGCGACCGAGGCGGGGGCGGCGGTCAGCAGGGCGGCGGAGACGGCGGCGACGGATATCAGCTTCCGTCTGAGCTCTGGGGAGATACGCACGGTCGTTGCCTTTCGTGGCCGGACTCCGGGCTGGGCGGAGCGGCGGTGGATGCGCTTCGTCGCTGAAGCGGAGGGGGGTGGTTCGAAAAGCGACGCGATGGCGGCCAGGCGTGTGGGGAGCGACCCGTTCGGGGTTACCTGTGGGTCAGCTGTGGTCGAACGATAGGCAAAGGGCAGGTCATCGGGATACGGGGGAAACCCTCGATCCGGCCGGGAACCCACCCTCTATGGCGGGCAGTTGGGCGCGAATGGCCCCCTTTGGAACGGGTCGTGGTGCGGTGAACGCACCGGGCCGGTTGCCCGTATTGCACTACCGACCGCTCCGGCCCGGCCGAGGAGACGCAGACGGATGCCCCGTACGACCGCACACCGCACCGCACTCGCGGCCGCACTCGTGACCCCGTTGCTGCTGCCCCTGTGGGCGGCGGGGCCGGCGCGGGCTCACGGTGCGCCGACGGATCCGGTGAGCCGGGTGGTGGCCTGCTCCCCCGAGGGCGGTGACCGCGCGGGCTCGGCGGCGTGCCGCGCGGCCGTCGCCGCGAACGGCGCGCCCTTCACGGCGTGGGGCAACCTGCGGGTGGCGAACGTCGAAGGCCGGGACCGGCAGGTCGTCCCCGACGGGAAACTGTGCAGCGGGGGCCTGCCCGGCTACCGGGGTCTCGACCTCGCCCGCGCCGACTGGCCGGCGACCCGGATGACGCCAGGCGAGACGTTGACCATGCGGTACGTCTCGACGATCCCGCACACCGGCACGTTCCGGATGTACCTGACGAAGCCCGGCTACGACCCGACCGGGCCGCTGTCCTGGTCCGACCTGCCCGAGAAGCCGTTCGCCGAGGTGACGGACCCGGCCCTGGCGGACGGCGCGTACCGCGTCGAGGCGACCCTGCCGTCCGACCGGACCGGGCGGCACGTGCTGTACACGGTCTGGCAGAACAGCAGTACGCCGGACACGTACTACTCGTGTTCGGACGTGGTGTTCCCGGAAAAGAAGGACGCGGCGCTCGCGGAGAAGAAGGACGCGGCGCTCGCGGAAGGGAAGAAGCAGGAGAAGAAGGAGGCTCAGGGAGGGGAGAAGGAGAACGCTCCACCGGCCTCCCCCTCCGAACCCCCGTCCGGCCCGTCCACGCCCATGCTGGCGGGCGGCGCCGCGGCGGTGCTGGTGCTCACCGGCGGCGCCGCCCTGGCGGTACGGCTGCGTCGGCGCTGAGCCGACGCCCATCGGCCGTCAGTTGACGTTGACGGCGGCTCCTTCCTTGGTCACCGGCGAGTACTTGGCGGTGAAGAAGGCGTTGGCGAAGCACAGCGACGAGCCGGACGCCTTCGTGAACTGCTGGTTGGTGAAGGAGATGCTGTTGTCGGCGTTGCTCGCCGTGCCGGTCAGGCCGGGGGCCTGGTAGACGCAGTTGATGGTGCCGAGCAGGGTGCGCAGCTTGACCGTGGACCGGATGACGGAGCCCGCGCCCGGGGTCACGGAGACGGTGCCGTCCGAGGACACGCCGGCGGTGTAGGGCAGGTTGTCGACGGTGATGCCGCTGACGCCGAGCACTCCGACGACGTTGGCGGTGCAGCCGCTGGTGTCGAAGGTGTGCGAGGTCAGGGACTCGGTGGCGGTGCCGGGAGCGGCCGGGTTGTCGGTGACGGTGGCGACGAACGCCGACGAGGTGCACGAGATGCCGCTGGTGCCGGTCGCACTGGAGTAGAAGGTGGCGGCGGTGCCGCTCGCCAGGGAGGCGTTGAGGACGTCGCCGACCGCGACGGCCGCGCCGTCGGTGGTGGTCAGGACGGGGGTGTCGGCCGCGGAGGCGGGGGCGGCGAGGCCCAGGGCGGCGACGGCGGCGGTGAGGGTGAGGAGGGTGCGCGTACGCATGCGGGTGTACCTCTTCTCTGAAGCGGGGTGAGGGTGCTGGGGACGCGGTTCCGCGTCCGCCGTCGCCGGCCCGTTACGCCTTCTCCGTACGTGGCGGACCGGCAACGGCAGACCGGTGACCGGCCGGAGGCACGCACGGGAACAGGTCTCCGGCCGGGCCGGGCGGGGGGTGGCTGGTGGCACGGCGCTCCGGGGAAGGGCGCCGTGCCGGTGCCGTGGAGGGTCGGACTCGGGCAGTGGAAAGCCCGTGCGGACGCAGCGGGCGGCGAGCTGTCCGTACGGGACGAGCGGTCCGGGACACGCGGACGGTGCCGCGCGGCGGATCCGGCGCCACGGATCCGGTGAGACGAGGAGAGTTGTAGACCTGAGCATCCGTCAACGTCAAGGTGTCGCAAGGGAGTTGTGCGTTCGCTGAGGCTTTTCGAAGGGCAGTGACTCACATGCGGCGCACATTCCACACTCTTTGTCCACACTTCTCTTGACCCTTCATGTAACCCCCGGTAACTTCCGAGTCGGCTACTGCGGCGTAACGGGAAACTCCTTGCAACCGCCGGGGGTTGCGGGGAGACGTGCGTACGCGGTCGGTGTCCGCGCCAGGGCAACGTGCCACCGAAGTCCGATCCGCACCGACACGCACCTGGAGCAGACATGACCTCCTCCACCGAGCACACCCCCGAAAGACCGGAAGGCCCCGCAGTCGCGGACGTCGGTGACGTTCCCGCGCGGCGCGGGCGGGTCCGGGCACGCCGGGCCGCGGTGATGGCGGTGCCGGCCGCCGCGGTCGCCGCCGGTCTCGCGATCCTCACCGCCCAGGGGGCGCTGGGCGTGCAGTTCGCCATCTCCGGTATGCCCTTCACGGTCACCGCCACCGAACTGAAGGGCAAGGGCTTCGCACAGTTCGGCGGTCTGCGCGAGATGGCCGAGGGCAGCCCCAACGCGGGTGACACCGGCGGTCAGGTGCTGGTCGTCACGTCCGTGATCAAGGACGCGACCCTCACCAAGCTGTGCCAGAGCGTGGACCTGGGCGGCACGAACCTGATCATCAGGGCGGGCGAAGGTGCAAAGAAGGTCCGGGCCAGCGACCTGACCACCGACTCCACGCAGCTCTCGGGCGACGCGGCCTTCACCAACATCGAGATCGGCAACGACGCCAGCAAGCTCAACAAGGCCGGGGACCTGGGCCGCGGCCCGATAGGCGTCTTCAGCCAGCAGTCCGACACCGTGCGCATCGCCAACCTGCGGCAGACCAACTACGCGACCACGGCCGGTGTGTTCAAGCTGCCGGGGCTGAAACTGGGCTTCAGCGGGTCGGGCTGCTGATGCCCGGCGGCCCACGCGGGGCGTTCCGGCCCGCCTTCCGTCAGTGGCGGGCGGGCCGTCCCTTCTGGGGCGGGCTGCTGCTCGCCCTGGGCGGGGCGGAGGTCCTGCTCACCCTGAAGGCGTCGCTGGACGTCATCCTGCACGTCGGCATGCAGGGTCTGGCCGGCTATCTGCTCCCGGCCGTGATGCTGCTGTGCGGCGTGCTGATCCTCTTCAACCCCTCCCAGCGCCTGTTCTACTCGGTCATCGGGGTGCTGGTCTCCCTGGGGACCTGGATGACCTCCAACCTGGGCGGCTTCTTCGTGGGCCTGCTCCTGGGCGTGGTCGGCAGCTGCCTCACCTTCGGCTGGCTGCCGGACCAGGAGCCGCGCGTCAGCCGGCGGCGGCGCAGGAAGGAGGCACGGGCCGCGAAGGCGGTGGCGCAGCCCATGGAGCGGGAGGCCGGCCAGACCGCCTGAATCAGCCAGTGATTCTCCGCCCTCTGGCGCCACCCGGCCGCGGCCACTTGGCCGGACGTGTCGCGCACCCGCCCACGAGGCGTTCGCGTGGCATGAACCGCCGCCAGCCCAGGGAGAGTCCCATGGAGTTCACACACCCGACAGTGATCGACCCGACCGGCCGCGACATCCACGGCGAAGCCGCCCGGATCCGCGAGCGCGGACCCGTCACCCCCGTCGAACTCCCCCACGGTGTCCCGGCCTGGGCGGTCAGCAGCGCCCCGCTGCCGAAGCGGCTGCTCACCGACCCACGGGTGTCGAAGGACGCGCGCCGGCACTGGCACCGCTGGATCGACGGCGAGGTCGCACCGGACTGGCCGCTGTACAACTGGGTCACGGTCCGGAACGTGTTCACGGCCTACGGCACCGAGCACAAACGGCTTCGCACCCTCGTCTCCAAGGCGTTCACCGCCCGCCGCACCGCCGCGCTGCGGCCCCGGATCGAGGAGATCACCGCGGCGCTGCTCGACCGGGTGGCCGAGGCCGGGGCGGGCGGTGGCGCGGACGGCCACGCGGTCGATCTGCGGGAGGAGTTCTGCTATCCGCTGCCCATCCAGATCATCGGCGAACTGCTCGGCCTACCCGAGGAGTTGGACCCGAGCTGCGCACCGTGGTGGACAGCGTCTTCCACACCTCGGCCGACGCGGCCGAAGTCGCCGACACCTACGCCCGGTTCTACGCCGTCCTCGGTGAGCTCGTCGCCGCGAAACGGGCGGCGCCCGGCGACGACCTGACCAGCGCCCTGATCGCGGCCCGCGAGGAGGAGAGCGACACGCGGCTCAGCGAGCAGGAACTGCTCGACACGCTGATGCTGATGATCAGCGCCGGCCACGAGACGACGGTCAACCTGCTCGACAACGCCGTCCACGCGCTGCTCACCCACCCCGCCCAGCTCGCGCACGTCCACGGCGGTCGCGCCTCCTGGAACGACGTGATCGAGGAGACCCTGCGGGCCGAGGCACCGGTGGCCAGCCTGCCGCTGCGATACGCCGTCGAAGACCTGCCCCTCGGCGAACTGGGCGGCCCCGAGGGCAGTGTGATCCGCAAGGGCGAGGCGATCCTCGCCGCGTACGCCGCCGCCGGACGGGACCCGGAGCAGCACGGCCCGGACGCCGGCACCTTCGACGTCACCCGAGCCGTGAAGGATCATCTGGCCTTCGGATACGGCGTCCACCACTGCCTGGGCGCCCCGCTCGGCCGGCTGGAGGCGCGCGTGGCCCTGCCGGCCCTGTTCGAGCGGTTCCCCGGCCTCACCCTCGCCGTACCCGCGGACGAGCTGCGGCCGGTGGACTCGTTCATCTCCCACGGCCATCGGTCGCTGCCGGTTCTGCCGGGCTGACGGGCGGCGCGGCGGGCCCGGCCGGATCTCCGGAGGCCGGGTCCGCCGCGCCCTCCGCCTTCAGCGCCCTCGCCTCGCTCTTGAGGATCCGCATCGAGCGGCCGAGCGAACGCGCTGTCTCGGGCAGCTTCTTCGAGCCGAACAGCACGATCACGACGATCGCCACGATCAGCAGATGCCAGGGCTCCAGTCCGTTGCGCAGCACGTCATGCCCTCCCTCTCGTGAACAGTTGCTACATTGCGCAACTGTACAACCCCCGGGTGAGAGGCAAGCAGACGCCGATGACGGTCACCAGCAACCGGAGGACGGAGCCGCCGCGGCACAGGGCCGCCCAGCGGGACCACAGGCGGCGGCGCGGTCGCCGGCGTGGCGGTGGCATACGGGTCGGCCTCGCCGTCTGCCTGGCCCTGCTGGTGCTCGCCGCGGGCGGAGCCGGCTGGCTGTACCTGAAGCTGGACGGCGACATCAGCACCTTCGACTCCGGCGGCCTCTCCGACGACCGCCCCGCGGCCGGCTCGTCGAAGGGCGAGAACGTCCTGGTCATCGGCTCCGACACCCGCACCGGCGGCAACGAGGCCCTGGGCGGCGGCGACAAGGACGACGTGGGCCGCTCCGACACCGCGTTCCTGCTGCACGTCTACGCCGACCACCGGCACGCCATCGCCGTCTCCATCCCCCGCGACACCCTGGTCACCATCCCTCCGTGCAGACTGCCCGACGGCAGCTGGACGAAGGCCCAGCCGGACACGATGTTCAACGCGGCGTACTCGGTCGGCCGGACCGCCAAGGGCAACCCCGCCTGCACCCAGAACACCGTCGAACAGCTCACCGGACTGCGCGTCGACCACACCGTCGTCGTCGACTTCAAGGGCTTCGCCCGGCTGACGGACGTGGTGGGCGGCGTCAAGGTGTGCCTGCCCCAGGACGTCTACGAGAACGATCTCGACCCGCACCTCACCGCCCCGGGCAAGCTGCTCTTCCCCAAGGGCGAGCAGACCGTCTCGGGCCAGAAGGCACTGGACTACGTCCGCATCCGGCACGGCATCGGCGACGGTTCCGACATCGGCCGGATCAAGCGCCAGCAGGCGTTCGTGGCGAGCCTGTTGAAAGAGGTGAAGAGCAAGGGCCTCACCCCGACGCGGCTGCTGCCGCTGGCCGACGCCGCCACGAAGTCGCTGACCGTCGACCCCGGCCTCGGCTCCGCCGACAAGCTGATCTCCTTCGCGATGTCCCTGAAGGACATCGACCTGCACAACACGAAGTTCGTCACCCTGCCCTGGCGCTACGAGGGTTCACGGGTCGCGATCGTGGAGCCGGACGCCGACGCTCTGTGGGCCGCGCTCAGGGCCGACCGCACGCTCGACGGCAAGGACGCCGGTGGAAAGAAGACCGATGCGTCGGGTTCCGGAGCTTCCGCCTCCCCCACGCCGGTCTCGGGTGAGGGCATCGACGTCGCCGTCTACAACGGCACCTCCGTCCCCGGCCTGGCCGCCCGCGCCGCCGCCGCTCTCACCGCGGACGGCTTCACCGTCATGGGCACGGCGACGGCGTCGGCCCAGGACCACACCACGACACTGGTCGAGTACGGCCCCGGCCTGGAGGACCGCGCCCGGACCGTCGCGGCGGCCTTCCCCGGCGCGGAGCTCCGGCCCGTGACCGGCAGCGGGATCAGTGTCGTGCTGGGACAGTCGTATGCGGACACCCCGGGGGCGCCCGCGTCCGCGTCCCCGACTCCGACCGCCGTACCGTCCGAGGTGGCCGACGGGGCCCGGTCCGCCGACGAGAACCCCTGCTCGGACCTCACCTACGGCTGACGCCGCAAGTGCCGGGACCGGGCGGCCGTCAGCGCCAGGGCGTACAGGCCGAGGACGACGGCCGGCAGCAGGTAGTAGGCGGCGGGCAGGGCCGTCATGCCGAGGGCCGCGCCGAGGGGGCTCGGCGGCAGCAGCAGGCCGACGGTGGCGAGGCCGGCCGCCGCAAGAGCGACCGGGCCGGGCGTGCGGCTCCCCTCGACGCGCCGGCCGGTGCGCAGGAGCAGCATCACCAGGGCCTGGGTGAGCAGGTTCTCGGTGAACCAGGCGGAGTGGAACACGGCTTCGTCGTCGACGGCGTCGGGGCCGTCGAGTGCGAAGGCGAGGACGGCGAAGGTGGCGAGGTCGGCGACGGCGTTGAGCAGTCCGAAACCCGTGACGAACCGGAGGAAGGAGCGGGGCCGCAGCACGGCAGGGCCCCGCAGCGCCGCCGCGCCGGGACGGTCGTGGGCGAAGGCGAGCTGCGCCGCGTCGAAGCACAGGTTCTGGGCGAGCACCTGCGCCGGGAGCATCGGCAGGAAGGGCAGGAGCAGGCCCGCGGCGAGCATCGCGACGACGTTGCCCAGGTTGGAGGAGAGCGTGACGCGCAGGTACGAGGCGATGTTGCCGCTCGCGTGCCGGCCGGCGGTGATCGCGTGGCCGATCGCCGTGAGGTCCTTCTCGGCGAGGACGACGTCGGCGATCTCCCGTGCCACACCGACGGCGGAGCGGGGCGCGAGGCCGACGTCGGCGGCGCGCAGCGCGGCCACGTCGTTCACCCCGTCGCCGAGGAACCCGACGGAGTGCCCGGCGGCGCGCAGGGCGGCGACGACACCGGCCTTGTCCTCCGGGGTGCAGCGGGCGACGACGGTCGCCTCGCCGGCGGCCGCGATGTCTCCCGGTTGTGCGGCGGTCCGCACCTCCCCCGGATCCAGGCCGAGTTCCCGGCAGGCCCGGGCCGCCGTGGCCGGATGGTCGCCGGTGAGGACCATCACGGTGACGCCGCGGTCGGCCAGGCCGCGCAGGGCCTCGGCGGCGCTCGGGACGAGGGCGTCCCGGAAGGTCACCAGGCCCCGGAAAGTCAGGCCCCGTGCGTCGGGCCTGGGCGCACCGGCAGGGCGGTCGTCCGTGGCGACGGCCAGCACCCGCAGCCCGGCGTCCGCCTCCCGGGCGGCGAGCGCCAGCAGCCGGTCCCGTTCACCGGGCTCCGTCGTACAGCGCTCCACCACGGCCTCGGCGGCGCCGGTGACGACGACGGTGTGGCGCCCGAGGGAGCCGCGTACCACCGCCGTCGAGAAACGCCGTACCGGGTCGAACGGCACGGCGTCCACCCCGTCGTACTCCTCGCCCACCGGCCCGGCCGCCTCCAGCAGGGCCTCGTCGAGGGCGCCGGGCGCGGGCAGTTCGGCGAGCTGGAGGGTCCACCAGGCGCCGACGGCGGCCCAGCGCAGCACCTCCGGGTCGTCCCGGCCGGCCGGGTCGAGGGCCCGTTCGACGACCGGCCGGTCCTGGGTGAGGGTGCCGGTCTTGTCGACGCACAGCACGTCGACCGCGCCCAGGTCGTGCAGCGCGGGCAGCCGTTTGACGATGACGCCGTGGGTACGGGCGAGCAGGGCGGCGCCCCGGGCCAGGCAGGTGGTGACGATCACCGGCAGCATCTCGGGCGTCAGCCCGACGGCGACCGCGACGGCGAAGGGCAGTGTCTCCGGACCGCGTCCGCGCAGCGCGGCGTTCGCCATCAGCACCAGGGGCGGCGTCAGCAGCATGAAACGGATCAGCACCCAGGAGATGCCGTGCACGGACCGGTCGAAGGCCCCGCCCTCCCGGCGTGCGGCCGGCTGCCGGTGAGCGGCGGCGAACCGGGTCCCGTCCCCGGTCGCGATCACGACGGCGGTGGCGGTGCCCGTGGCGACGGTACTGCCCTGGAAACACAGCGGGGAGTCGTCGACCGCGCCGGACTCGGCCGGCCCCTCCACCGCCTTTTTCTCCACCGGCGCCGACTCCCCGGTGAGGGCCGCCTGGTGCACCGTGAGCCCGCGTGCGCGCAGCAGTCGTACGTCCGCCGGGACGAGGTCACCGGGGCCGAGGCGGAGGACGTCGCCGGGGACCAGTTCGGTGACCGGCACCTCGCGGGGATGCGGCGGTTCCTGCGCGGAGTCGCGCCGCAGCACCGTGGCCGTGCCGGCGACCAGTTCGCGCAGGGCGGCCATGGAGCGGTCGGCCCGGTGCTCCCCGCTCGCGCGCAGCACGCAGCTGACCGCGACCAGGGCGAGGATCACCACGGCGGTGCCCCAGGAGGCGACGGCGGCGGACACCAGGCCGAGGCAGAGCAGGACGGCGGTGAAGGGGTCGCGCAGGGCGCGCGCGCACCGGCGGGGCCAGGACGGCGCACGCCGTTCCGGCAGGGTGTTCTCGCCGCGGGTGTCCAGCCTGGCCGCGGCCTCGGTCTCGGTCAGTCCCCGGGGCCCCGACTCCAGCCGCCGCAGCACCTCCAGGGTGGTGCCCCCGGCGGTCTCAGAGGCCATGGAGGCGGCGGCGCGGCGGCGCGGCGCGGTCGGTCAGGCGGCCCATCATCAGCCGTACGACGTCGACGACGTCGGGGTCGTCGACGTAGTACACCTGACGGCGGCCCTCGCGGCGGGAGCGGACGAGTCCGGCCAGCTTCAGCTTGGTGAGGTGCTGGCTGACCGCGGGCAGCGCGCCGCCGACCCGCTCGGCGAGCCCGGTCACGTCGCTCTCGCCCTGGGCCAGCGCCCACACGATGTGCAGCCGGGCGGGCGAGGCAAGCAGTCCGAAGGCCGCGGCCGCCTGGGCGAGTACGTCGGCGGGCGGGTCCTCGAAGCCACTGTCGGCTGCCGCCACCGTCGCCGTCCCTTCCGTC
Source organism: Streptomyces sp. NPDC052064 (assembly GCF_055585925.1). NCBI lineage: Bacteria > Bacillati > Actinomycetota > Actinomycetes > Kitasatosporales > Streptomycetaceae > Streptomyces > Streptomyces sp. NPDC052064. Next base: position 272,619 of record NZ_JBVJJE010000013.1, on the reverse strand, counting down.
GCCTCCGTCGTCCTGCGAGCCGCTCCAGTTTAGGCGGGCCCGGGCAACCATCTCGGAAGGCCCTTTCTCGTGCAGGACGTCGGCGTCCGAACCGCACATCACGCCGGCGTGGCGAACCGCGCGGACGGTACGGAAAACCACGGGATGACCTCCCACGTTCGACCCGTCGGACAGATCATCACGATGCGGCAGCAGCAACTCACGGCATGTGGCCGCTCACTTGACGCCCAGTGGTCACACACGGTTGGCTCCGGGCCAGCGAGAGTCATCCGGTCCGTGCTCAGGTGCGGTCCGCCTGTGCTCTCACCCTGCTCTTGCTCGGCCGCACAGCGAGGTCCGCTCCTCATGAACACTGCTCCCCCGCCGCACACCTCCGCGAGACTCACCCGTGTCGCGGCCCTGGTGTCCGCCGTGTGTCTGCTGGTGGCCGGCTGCTCCGTCCTCGGCGCGACCGACGACGGGTCGGACGCGGACCCGGTGGGCGGGCCGGGCGGCGGGATGAAGGTCGCCCTGGTCACGCACGGCGGCAAGGGCGACGCCTTCTGGGACCTGGTGCGCAGGGGCGCCGAGACTGCGGCCGCCAAGGACGGCATCGATCTGACGTACGCCAGCGACGCCGACCCGGCCGCGCAGGCCGCGCTGGTGCGGGACGCCGTCCGCGACAAGGTCGACGGCATCGCGGTGACGCTGGCCAAGCCGGCGGCGATGCGGGGACCGATCGCCCAGGCCAAGGCGGCCGGCATACCCGTCGTCGGGCTCAACTCCGGCATCGACGCCTGGCGGCCGACGGGACTCCTGGAGTACTTCGGCCAGGACGAGTCCGTCGCCGGCCAGGCCGTCGGCGACAAGCTGGACGAGGTCAGGGCCAAGCACGCCCTGTGCGTCGTGCACGAGCGGGGCAACGTCGCGCTGGAGGCCCGCTGCGCCGGCGTGCGGAAGACGTTCGACGGCGACACCGACAACCTGTACGTGGACGGCAGCGACATGAACGCGGTGACCGCCACGATCGCGTCCCGGCTGCGGCAGGACTCCAGCATCGACGAGGTCGTCACCCTGGGCGCCCAGTACGGGCTCAGCGCGGTCAAGGCCGTCGAGCAGGCAGGCAGCAGAGCCGAGGTCGCCACCTTCGACCTCAACAAGGACCTGGTCAAGGCGGTCCAGGGCGGCGACGTACAGTTCGCCGTGGACCAGCAGCCCTACCTCCAGGGATACCTCGCTGTGGACGCCCTGTGGCTGTATCGCACCAACGGCAACATCAGCGGCGGCGGGGCGGCTCCGGTACTCACCGGCCCCGCGTTCGTGACCAAGTCCAACGTGTCCGCGGTGGCACGGTTCGCCTCCGCCGGGACCCGGTGACCGGGCACTTCCTGTGACGGTGTCGCCAAAGATTCGGTCAGGCCCGGCCTCTGCGGTCACTTGTACGGATAACATCCTGCGCATCCCATGTGCCGTAACGGGCACGCGAACACCCCCACGTCCGTCCCCCACCCCCCGCCCCCACCGTTCCGCCTTCCCGTTCCACGCTCCCCGCTGATCGCCCTAGGACGACGATGTCTCGACGGACAGGTGCCCGGCGCCGCCTCGGATCCATACGCCTCTCCCTTGTGCTTCTGGCCCTGGTGCCCAGCGTCACCCTCGCCGCCATGTGGGGCGTGACGACCATCCAGATGTTCTCGGAGGGGCTTCGGCTGCGTGACCAGACGGAGCTGAGCCGGTCGACGGGTGCCATGGGCACCGACACGACGCTCGCCCTTCAGCGGGAACGCAGCCTCTCGGCGGCCTGGCTGGCCTCGCCGCACGGCTCCCGGGCCGCCCTCGACGCGCAGCGCGAGGAGACCGACGCGGCGGTCGCGAAGCTGGTCGGACAGGCGGACGCGATCGAGAAGGCGCCCTCCCGCATCTCGGACCGGCTGTACTCGGTGCTGGGCTCGGTGGGCAGCCTGGAGTACTACCGCGACCAGGTGGACAACCCGACCGACATCACCGCGCAGCAGGCGCTGGACCAGTACTCCTCGATCATCGACGACCAGATCCATGCCTTCCAGGAGCTCTCCCAGGTCGACGACGGCGACCTCACCTCGCAGGCCGGTCCGCTGGTCGGCCTGGAGCACGCGGCGGAGCTGGTCTCCCGGGAGGACGCGCAGCTGACCCTGGCCTGGCCGTCCGGGCACCTCGACGACAAGGCCTGGGCGCAGTTCACGGAGCTGGTGAACACCCGGCGCTGGCTGGTCAAGGACCAGGTCGTGCCCCAGCTGACCGGCGGCGCCAAGGCACAGACCGAGCGGATCCTGGCGAGCCCGGAGTGGCAGACACTCCAGTCCATCGAGGACCAGGTGCTGGCGGCCCGGAACTCCAGCGCCGACGCGGACCGGATCGCCCTGCCGGACGCCCAGAAGCGGTGGAACGCCGCCATGGACAAGCTGTCCGAGCACTACGCGAGCCTGATCCAGCGGCAGACGACGGGCCTGCTCGCACGCAGTGCCGACAAGGCGGACGACCTGCTGATCAAGGCGGGGATCCTGAGCGCCGGCGGGCTGCTCGCGCTGCTGGTGTGCGTCGGCATGTCCTGGCGGATCACCCGATCGCTGTCCCGGCGGCTGCGCGGCCTGCGCCGGGCCGCCGTCAGCCTCGCGCAGGAGCGGCTGCCCGACGTGGTGGCCCGCCTGGACCGGGGCGAGAAGGTCGACCCGGAGTCGGCGACCACCCCGCTGGACTACGGGCACGACGAACTCGGCCAGGTGGCCCAGGCGTTCAACACCGCCCAGCGCACGGCCGTGCACACCGCGGTCGAACTCGCCGACACCCGGCGCGGCTTCCAGAAGGTCATCCTGGGCATCGCCCGGCAGAGCCAGAACCTGGTCAACCTCCAGCTCAGCAGGCTCGACACGCTGGAACGCGAGCACTCCGATCCCGACGTCCTCAAGGGCCTGTACGAACTGGACTCCACGGCCAGCCAGTTGCGCCGCTACGAGGAGAACCTCGTCATCGTCAGCGGCGAACGGCCCGGCCGCAGCTGGACCGAGCCGGTCGCGCTGATCGACATCCTGCGCAGTGCGGTCGGCGAGGTCGCCGAGTACCAGCGGGTGGAGGTGCACACCGAGGAGGAGGTGTACGTCGCGCCGCCCGCGGTGGCCGACGTCATCCATCTGCTGGCCGAGCTCATCGACAACGCGACGGCGTACTCCCCCGCCCCGAGCCCCGTCACGGTACGGGCCGGGATGGTCGTCAAGGGCCTGGCCGTCGAGGTCGAGGACCGCGGCCTCGGCATGTCGGAGGAGGACTACGGGTCCTTCAACGAACAGCTGGCCGTCCCCCCGCAGTTCGACGTGGTGGCGCTCGCCGACGACCTGCGGCTCGGCATGTTCGTGATCGCCCAGCTCGCCCACCGGCACGGCATCGCCGTCACCCTGCGCTCGTCGCCGTACGGCGGGACCTCGGCGATCGTGCTGATTCCGCACGACATCGTCGTACGGGAGATCCCGGAGACCGGTGCGCCGGGGGCCCGGGACGCCAAGGACATGGCCGGCGCGAACGGCCTGGCCGCCCCCGCCGGCCAGAGAGGGACGGGCGGCGGCCCGAAGACCGGTGACGGCCCGAAGACCGGCGGCGGCCCGAAGACCGGGCAGACCCCGATGGACGGGCGGAGTGCTGTGGACGTACCGGGTGCGGTCGACGGGCGGAGCCCGGTGGACGGCGAGAACGCCGGCAAGCCCGTGGACGGCGAGGAGCCGGAGGGTGCCGCGGGCGCCACCGGGTCCGCGCGCGAGCCCCGGCCCCTCGCGTCGGCCCGGACCGCCCCCGCGCCCACCGCCCGGGCGGTCATCCCCCGCCGGGACGGTCTCGCCCCGCTCCCCCGCCGGGTTCCGCAGACCAGCCTGGTGGAGGAACTGCGCGAGGATCCCGAGTCCGCCGGCGACGGTGGCTCCCCCGACGACTTCACCGCGGAAGCGGCCGCCTCCTCCCTGGCCGGCTTCCAGCGCGGCACGCTCCGGGCCAGGGGCGGCGACGCCGAGCCGCCGTACGACGAGGACGCGGCCGCACCACCCCGGCAGGCCACCGCCCCTGTCCCCTCGACTCCGCCCGCCGACCGCTGACGAAGGACACCGCAATGACACGCCCCATCCCCGCCACGCACACCCAGCTCGACCAGCTGCTGACCGGACTCGTGGAGCGGGTCGCCGACGTCAACCAGGCCGTGGTGCTCTCCGAGGACGGTCTGGTGGTCAGCAAGTCCACCGGATTCCTACGCGACGACGCCGAGCGGCTCGCGGCGACCGCGTCCGGCCTGATGAGCCTCAGCAAGGGCGTCAGCATGGACTTCCGGGGCGGTCCGGTGCGCCAGGCGCTCATCGAGATGGCCAACAGCTATCTGATCCTCACCTCCGCCGGTCCCGGCGCCCACCTGGTCGTGCTCACCGGTCCGGGCGCGGACGTCGGTGTGGTGGCGTACCAGATGAACATGCTGGTGAAGAAGATCGGCGAGCACCTCAGCGCGGCACCGCGGGGCATGGCCGGCCCCGTCGTCGACCCAGGCGTGTGAGGTGGACGGAGGCGACTCGGCGGGCCGGCTCGTACGGCCGTTCGCGCTGACCGGTGGCCGGACCCGGCCCAGCCGCGCCGACTTCACGCTCATCGCGACGGTGACCGCGGTCGATCCGCAGCCCGCCGCGACGGCCCGGTGCCAGCCCGAGCACACCCGGATCCTCCGGTTGTGCGCCGAGCCGATGGCCGTGGCGGAACTGGCCGCCCGGCTCGACCTGCCGGTGAGCGTGGTCGTCATCCTGCTCTGCGACCTGCTGGAGGCGGGCCGGATCACCGTCCGTCCGCCGCGCCTCGTCTCCCGTACCACTCCGGACCTGGACCTGCTGAAGAAAGTGAGGGACGGCCTTGGCCGGCTCTGACGTCGCCACCGACGCGTCCTCGGCACCCGACACGGTCAAGATCCTCATCGCCGGCGGCTTCGGCGTGGGCAAGACCACCATGGTCGGGTCGGTCAGCGAGATCGTCCCGCTGCGCACCGAGGAACCCCTGACCATGGCCGGTCTGGGCGTCGACGACCTGGACGGAATCGAGGAGAAGCGCGCCACCACCGTGGCCCTGGACTTCGGCCGGATCACCATCAGCCGGGACCTGGTGCTGTACCTGTTCGGCACGCCGGGGCAGCAGCGGTTCTGGTTCATGTGGAACGACCTGGCCCTCGGCGCGCTCGGGGCCGTGGTCCTGGTCGACGTCCGCAGACCCGAGTCCAGTTTCGCCGCGATCGACTTCTTCGAACGCCGGGGCATCCCGTTCGTCGTCGGGGTCAACGGCTTCCACGGCGAACACCCGTATCCGCCCGAGGACATCCGGGACGCGCTCGCGGTGCCCGAGCACGTGCAGGTCCTGCTGTGCGACGCGCGGGACCGGGAGTCGTGCCGGGACGTGCTGATCGCCCTGATCGACCAGCTGATCGCGACGGCGGTGCGGACCTAGTTCCGCGGCAGGCAACGTTTGCCCGACGGGGCGAACGTTGCCTGCCGCGGCACTGGGTGCACCCGGCCGCAACGCCGGTCGCATCGTTGGGCCAGGGCGGCCCTGGCAGTAGGACGCGGGTCAGTCGAGGCCGGCCGACTTCAGCCAGGACTTGGCGACGTCCAGCGGGTCCTTCTTCTCCAACTGGACCTGGGCGTCCAGTTCCAGGAGCGTCTTCGTGTCCAGCTTCGCGGAGACCGCGTCGAGCGCGTCGACGCCCTCCTGGGAGAGCCCGCTCTTGTTGACCAGCGGAGTCACGTTCGCGAACCCGAAGAGGTTCTCCGGGTCCTTCAGGACGACGAACTTCTCCTTCACGATGGTCGGGTCCGTGGTGAAGATGTCCGCGGCCTGCACGGTGTTCCTGGTCAGCGCCGCCTGGGTCAGCGGGCCGCCCGCGTCGAGCGCCTTGAACGACTTGAACTCCAGGCCGTACACGGACTTCAGGCCCGCCAGGCCCTGATGCCGGGTCTGGAACTCGGGCGAACCGCCGATCACCAGGTCCGGGGCGGCGTCCTTGAGGGCCGCGAGGGTGGAGGAGGACGTCAGCTTGTACTTCTCGGCCGTCTCGGCGTTGACGGTGACGGAGTCCTTGTCCTCGGCGGGCGACGACTGAAGCAGCGTCAGCTTCTTGTCGAGCTTGGCCTTGACGGCCGCGTTCACCGCCTCGGCGGACTTCTGCTCGGCCTTGGGGTCCAGGTAGGCCAGCAGCGAGCCGTTGTACTCCGGCAGCACGGTGACGGAACCGTTCTTCATCAGGCCGTACGTCGTCTCACGGCTGCCGATGTTGTGCTTGTAGGTGACCTTGAGGCCCTTGGCCTTGAGCGCCTCGCCGTAGATGTCGGCGAGCAGGGTGCTCTCGGCGAAGTTGTTGGAGCCCACGACGACGGTGCCGGCCTTCGCCTTCTCGCCCGCCAGGGGATTGTCGGAGGTGTCACCCGACGAACAGCCCGCGAGCAGCGCCGCAGCGGCGGTGAGCGCGACGGCCGCCGCGCCGGTGTGCCTCGTCCTGGACCTGCTGTTCTTCGCGGTAGAAGTCATCCACCGATCCAAGCCAGCCGCTTTACGATCAGTCAAGAGCGGCCTGGTCACGGTTTCTTGGAGACATTGGTCGGACATCAGCGTCTGCGGACACCCGGCGACACGGCCAGGCGGCCCGCCAGCCAGAACAGCGCCAGCGTGCCGAGCGCCAGGACGGCCACCAGCGTGGCGCCGCCCACCACCTTCTCGTAGTCGTGCTGGTAGAGCCCGTCGACGATGTACCGGCCGAGGCCGCCGAGGCTGACGTACGCGGCGATGGTGGCCGTCGACACGATCTGGATGGCCGCCGAGCGCAGGCCGCTCAGGATCAGCGGCAGCGCCACCGGCAGTTCGACCTGGAAAAGGATCCGCGACTCCCGCATGCCCATGCCGCGGGCGGCGTCCACCGGGGCGGGGTCGACGGAGCGGACCGCCTCGTAGGTGGTCACCAGGATCGGCGGGACGGCGAGGATGACCAGGGGGATCATCACGGGCAGCAGGCTGAAACCCATCACGATGACGATCAGCACCAGCAGGCCGAAACTGGGCAGCGCGCGGGCGGCGGTGGCGATGAAGGCGAGGGCGTTGCCGCCCCGCCCGGTGTGCCCGGTCAGCAGACCGACGGGCAGGCCGATCGCGGCGGCGAGGGCGAGGGCCAGCAGCGAGTACTGGACGTGTTCGAACAGGCGTTGCGGGATGCCGTCGTAGCCGTGCCAGTGGGCGCTGTCGCTGAAGAAGGCGTTGACGAAGTTCAGTACGTTCACCGGATCACGTCCTCCGGTGCGGGCAGTTGCCCCCGCACTCCGGTCTTCGGGCGCCTGCGGGTGACTTTCGGCATCCACGGGGTCAGGACGACGCGGAGCAGCACGAGCAGGGCGTCGCACAGGATCGCCAGGACGGCCGTCGTGACCACGGAGTTCACGGCCAGCTCGGGCCGGTCGTACTTCTGCGCGTCGGCGAGCAGGTTGCCGAGGGCGCCCTGGTTGCCGATGAGGGTGCCGACGCTGACCAGGGAGATGCTGGACACGGTGGCGACCCTGAGCCCGGCGACGATGGCGGGCACGGCGATCGGCAACTGCACCTGGAGGTAACGGCGTACGGGCCCGAAGCCCATGGCGGTGGCCGCGGCCAGGGTCTCCTGCGGCACGGACCGCACACCGTCGACGACGGCCGGGACCAGCACCACGAGGCTGTAGACGGCCAGCGGGATCATCACGGTCAGCTCGGTCTGGCCCGTGTAGTCGATGAGGACGACGAAGAAGGCCAGCGACGGGACGGCGTAGAGGATGGTGGTGGCGCCGAGCACGGGCGGGTACAGCCAGCGGAACCGGACGCACAGCTGGGCGAGCGGCAGCGCGAGCAGCAGCCCGGCCAGGACCGGCAGCAGCGCCTCGCGCAGATGCAGCCCGATGAGGCCGGGCCAGCTGTGCTGGAGGTCGCTCGGGATGTCGAAGAAGCCGTTCACGACGAGACCTTGGCTTGACCGGCTTGACCGGCTTGACCGGCTTGACCGGCTTGGTCGGCGGCGTGGGCGCTGCGGATCGCCTCGCCGATGGTCTGCTGCGAGACGACGCCGGTCACCCGCCCGCCGGCGTCCACGGCCACGGCCCAGCCGTTCGGCGACAGCACCGCGCAGTCGAGGGCGACACGCAGCGAGTCGGTGCCGGGCACGAACGGCCGTCCGTGGGACAGCAGTCGGTCCGGCCGGATGTCCCCCGCGACCAGGTCTTGCGGTTCGCTCCAGCCGAGCGGTCGGCCGTCCGCGTCGGTCACCAGGAGGTAGGGGGCGTCGGGAGCGGCGATCTGCTCGGCGGTGGCGTCGAGCGGGATCACCGGGTCGCTCGTCAACTCGAGCCGCGCGGACGGGAAGAACGACAGGCGCCGGATACCGCGGTCGCCGCCGAGGAAGTCCTCGACGAAGGCGTCGGCGGGGCTGGACAGCAGCTCGGCCGGGGGCGCGTACTGGGCGAGGTGGCCGCCGGTGCGCATCACGGCGACCATCGTGCCGAGCTTGATCGCCTCGTCGATGTCGTGGGTGACGAAGACGATGGTCTTGCCCAACTCGTCCTGGATGCGAAGCAGTTCGTCCTGGAGCCCCTTGCGCACCACCGGGTCGACCGCCGAGAACGGTTCGTCCATGAGCAGCACCGGCGGGTCGGCGGCGAGGGCCCGGGCCACGCCGACGCGCTGCTGCTGGCCACCGGACAGCTGGTACGGGTACCGCTTGGCGAGCGCGGCGTCGAGCCCCACCCGCTCCATCAGTTCCGCGGCCCGCGCCCGGGCCTTCTGCTTGCCCCAGCCGAGCATGCGGGGCACGGTCGCGATGTTGTCGACGATCGTGCGGTGCTGGAAGAGGCCGGCGTTCTGGATGACGTAACCCATGGACCGGCGCAGGGTGGTGACGGGCTGGCGCTGGATGTCCCGGCCGTCGAGGAGGATCGTTCCCTCACTCGGTTCGACCATTCTGTTGATCATCCGCAGGGTGGTCGTCTTGCCGCAGCCCGACGGTCCGACGAGGACGGTGATCGAGCGGTCGGGTACCTCAAGGGAGAGCCGGTCGACCGCCACCGTGCCGTCCGGGTACCGCTTGGTGACTGCTTCCATCCGTATCAAGACGCCGGGCCCTTCGGGTTGGCGGACTCTTTTGGCCATGGTCGTACGGGCTGTTGCCGGTCGAGTCTAGACGGCGCGCGTCAGCGGCCGTTGGGGCCCACACCCTCAAGGGGCAGGCACACGGTGAACACCGTCGCTCCGGGTTCGCTGTCCAGCTCGATGCGGCCGCCGTGCGCCCGGACCAGGGACTGGGCGACCGCCAGGCCGAGGCCGCTGCCGCCGCGGTCGCGGCTGCGGGCCTTGTCGACGCGGTAGAAGCGGTCGAAGACGCGCTCCTGGTCCTCGGGCGGGATGCCGGGACCCGCGTCGGCGATCCGGACCAGGGCGGTGTCGGAGGCGACGGCGACGTCCACGGACACCGGGGTTCCGGGCGGGGTGTGCACGGCGGCGTTGGCGAGCAGGTTGTCCAGGACCTGCCGGACGCGCTGCGGGTCCAGGCGCACCTTGAGCGCCCCCGGGCCGGTGGTCACCGTCAGCGGGTGGTCCGGCCGACTGGCCCGGAAGGCGTCGGCGGCCTGCTGGACCAGCTCCACCAGGTCGGCGTCCTCCAGCCGCAGCGGTGCCTCCACCTCCGCCGCGTCCAGCCGGGCGAGCAGCAGCAGGTCGTCGAGGAGGATGCCCATCCGGGCGGCCTCGGCACGCAGCCGGGCCAGGTGCCGGTCGCGTTCCTCGGGGGCGTTGGCGGCGGCGTACTGGAACAGGTCGGCGTAGCCGCGTACCGACATCAGCGGGGTGCGCAGTTCGTGCGAGGCGTCCGCGACGAACCGGCGCAGCCGCTGCTCGGCCTCCGCGCGCACGGCGAGGGAGTCGTCGATGTGCTCCAGCATCGTGTTGAAGGCGGTCCGCAGCTCGTCCACCTCCGGGCCGCCGTCCCGGCCGTCGGCGCGCAGCGGCAGCCGGGCCGCCGACTCGGTCAGGTCGTGCGAGGCGATGCCGTGCGCGGTGGACGCCATGTCGCTGAGCGGCTTCAGCCCGCGGCGCAGCATCCGGCGGCCGAAGACCACCAGCGCGAGTAGTGCGAGCGCGAAGGTGACGACCTGGATGGTGATCAGCTGCCCGACCGTGTCCTCGATGTCCTCCATGGGCGCGGCGCTGACCAGGACCACGCCGGGCTCGACCTGGCAGGAGCGCAGCCGGTAGGTGCCCGCGCCCCTGAGGTGCTCGGTGCGCAGGAGCTCGGAGGGCGCGGTGGTCTGCGCCGAGGCCAGGGCGGTGAAGTCGTCGACGTCCTTGGGCAGGTCGGCGGGGTCCTCGGGCCTGCGGAGCTCGGGCCTGCCGTCCGAGACGTCGTACACGGCGTAGAACCAGCTGTAGTACTTCTTGCCCGAGAGCGTGCCGTAGTGCGCGATGCTCTTGGACTGGGCGATCTGGGCCTGTGCCAGCTGGGTGTCGAGCTGGGCCGACAGATAGTCCCGCATGTACGTGGTCAGGGCCGTGCCGACGACGGCGAACACGACCAGCGACAGGGCGCCGAGGCCGAGGGCCAGCCGGGTGCCCAGGCGCATCCCGCGGTAGGCCCGCCGCAGCCGGGCGATCACTCGGAGGCCTGTCGCAGGACGTACCCGAATCCCCGCACGGTGTGGATCAGCGGCGCGCCGCCGTCGTCCGTCTCGTCGAGCTTGCGGCGCAGCCGGCTGATGACGAGCTCGACGACGTTGGAGCGGCCGCCGAAGCCGTACTCCCACACGTGGTCGAGGATCTGCGCCTTGGTGAGCACGGTGGGCGACTTGCGCATCAGGTAGCGCAGCACCTCGTACTCGGTCGGGGTCAGCGACAGCAGCGTCTCGCCGCGCCGCACCTCGCGGGTGTCCTCGTCCATGGTCAGGTCGCCGACCTGGAGCACGGACCGCTGGAAGGCGGGGCCGGCGCTGCGCCGCAGCACGGTCCGCAGCCGGGCCATCAGCTCCTCCACGGCGAACGGCTTGACCAGGTAGTCGTCGCCGCCCCGGGTCAAGCCCGCGACCCGGTCGGCGACGCCGTCGCGCGCGGTGAGGAACACCACCGGCACCATCGTGCCGGAGGCGCGCAGCCGGTCCAGGACGCCGAAGCCGTCCACGCCGGGCAGCATCAGGTCGAGCACCACGATGTCCGGGTGGAACTCGGCGGCCCGCTTCAGCGCGTCCTCGCCGGAGTACGCCGTGACCGCCTCCCAGCCCTCGTAGCGGGCGACGGTCGCGACGAGGTCGGCGATGGGCGGGTCGTCGTCGACGACGAGGAGTCGTACTTTTTCCACCCGCTCATAGTGCTTCACGTGTCCCGTGCCGCCCTAGCCGCCCGAGCCTTCGCCGCCGGATCGATAAACACTTGAAAGTCGAGCGACAGTATTCCGACAGCTCCCCCGCGACAAGCTCGGTGTCCCAGGATCCGATCAAGGAGCTGCCGATCGTGACGACCCTCCGAGAACCTCCAGCGGCGACCCGTCCGGGCGCGCGCCCGAGAGTGGTGGGCCGCACCGGCCTGTACGCGGTGCTGCTCGCCAACGCGGTCGTGGTGACCGTGTTCTTCGTCCAGGCCGGTTTCGCCTCGAACACGCTGATCGTGCTGGGGCGGCTGGCGGGGCTGTACGGGGCGCTGCTCATGGCGTTCCAGCTGCTGCTGGTGGCGCGGCTGCCCTGGTTCGACCGGCGGATCGGCATGGACCGGCTGACGTCCTGGCACCGCTGGACGGGCTTCTCGGTGCTGTGGCTGCTGCTCGCGCACGCCGTGTTCATCGTCTTCGGCTACGCCCGGTCCTCGTCCCTGGACCCGGTGAACCAGCTGGTGGATCTCGCGGAGACCGTGGAGGGCGTGCTGCGCGCGATCGTCGCCCTGGCGATCATCATCGCGGTCGGCGCGGTCTCGGCCCGCTACGCCCGGCGCCGGCTGGCGTACGAGACCTGGCACTTCATTCACCTGTACACCTATGTCGCGGTGGTGCTGGCGTTCACGCACCAGGTCGCGGCGGGCACGACGTTCACCTCGTCGTCCGTGGCGACGAGGTACTGGTACGCCGTGTGGGGCGTGGCCCTCGCGTCGGTGTTCCTCGGCCGCCTGGTGCTGCCGCTGTGGCGCAATCTCCGCCACCGGCTGCGAGTGACGGCCGTGGTCCCGGAGAACGACGACGTGGTCTCGGTCTACGTCACGGGCCGCGACCTGGACCGGCTGCCCGCCCGGGCCGGACAGTTCTTCCTGTGGCGGTTCCTGACGAAGGACCGCTGGTGGCAGGCCAACCCGTTCTCGCTGTCCGCCGCGCCGGACGGCCGTACCCTGCGCCTGACCGCCAAGCGGGCGGGCGACGGCAGCGCGGCCCTGCGGCACCTGAAGGTCGGCACGCGGGTGTTCGCCGAGGGCCCCTACGGCGCCTTCACCACCCTGCACCGCACCCGCCCGGACGCCCTGCTCATCGCCGGTGGCGTCGGTGTCACCCCGATCCGGGCTCTGCTGGAGGAACTGCACGGCCACGCGGTCGTGATCTACCGGGTGGCCACGGACCAGGACGCGGTCCTCCACGACGAACTGCGCGAGCTCGCGCTCGCCAAGGGTGCCGAGCTGCACCTGGTCACCGGGCCGCCCGTGCCCGACCGGCTGGCGCCGCCGGAGCTCGCGCGTCTGGTGCCGGACATCACCGGCCGGGACGTGTACCTGTGCGGCCCGCCGCCGATGATGAACGCGGTGCTCGGCAGCCTGCGCGAGCTGGGCGTGCCCAGGACGCAGACCCACTTCGAGCGCTTCAGCCTGGCCGGATGACGAGGAGAGACCGGATGACGAGGAGAGATCCGTGAAGCGAGCCATACCCGTCCTCGTGCTGAGCGTCGCGGGGCTGATCCCGGTCTGGCGGTACGCGCCGTCACAAGACACGGGGTCGTCGTCCGCGACCGGGGCCGCCGCGCCCGCGTCGACACCCTCGGTCTCCTCGTCGGGCGGCACCACGACCGCGGTCGTGTCGGGCTCGACCATCGACACCGAGAAGGGCCCGGTGCAGGTCGAGGTCACGTTCGACGGCGACAGGATCGCCTCCGTGCGGATGCTCCAGCAGCCGAACCATCCGCAGACCACGGCCGCCGTACCCGAGCTGATCGAGGAGACGCTCCAGGCGCAGAGCGCCGACATCGACACGGTGTCCGGTGCCACGATCACCAGCGACGGCTACAAGGAGTCGCTCCAGGCCGCCATCGACGCGCGGGGCTGACGGCATGCGGCGCGTCGAGCACGTCATGGGGTTTCCGGTGTCGGTACGGATCGACGACGAGGGCTTCCCCGAGGCACCGGTGGACGGCTTCTTCGCCTGGCTGCGCGAGGTCGACGCGCGGTTCAGCCCGTTCCGGCCGGACAGCGAGGTGTCGCGGCTGGGCCGGGGGGAGGCGCGCGACCCCAGCCCGGCCCTCCGGGAGGTTCTCGATCTGTGCGAGGAGTACCGGATCGCGACCGGCGGCGCCTTCGACGTACGCCTGCCCGGCCGTGGTCTCGATCCCTGCGCCGTGGTGAAGGGCTGGTCGGTGCAGAAGGGGGCGGAGCTCCTGTCGGCGGCCGGCGCGCGGCGCTTCTGCCTCAACGCGGGTGGCGACGTGATCGCCTCAGGCGGCCCCTGGCGCGTCGGCGTACGCCACCCCGAACACGCCGACCGGCTCTGCACGGTCCTGGACCTCACGGACCGGGCCGTCGCGACCTCCGCCCGCTACGAGCGCGGCGACCACATCCTCGACGCCCGCACGGGCCGCCCGGCAACCGGCCTCCTCAGCATGACCGTCGTGGCCCCGACCCTGACCGAGGCGGACACGGTCGCGACGGCGGCGTTCGCCCTGGGCAAGGAGGGCGTCGAGTGGGCTGCCGCCCGCGAGCACTGCGAGGTGTTCGCGGTGGACGCGGACAGGCGCGTGCTGCGGAGTCCGGGGTTTCCGGTGACGGGGGCGGGATCCGCCGCGGCGTAGACGGGCGCCGCACCGCGCCCGACGGCACCCGGGCGGTCAGCTGTCCGGCAAGGCCTCCAGGAACCCCGTCGGCGGCACGAAGATGGCCGACGGGGTTCTCGGTGCCGTCGACGAAGCCGAGGACGTTGCGCGAGTCGAAGGAGGAGAACGCCTGTGTCTCGTCCCGCACGGTGATCGTGCCGTGCAGCCGCCGCATGAGCTCGGCGGCCAGCGCGAAGCACAGGTCGGTGCGGGCGGCCTTGAGGTGGAAGAACAGGTCGCCGGGGGGGCGGGGCGTGGTGCCGGGGCCCGGCCAGCTCGCGGAACGGGTGCAGCCTGCGGGCCGCGGGTCGCCGGACAGCCGGTCCCAGGCCCGGGATCCGATCCCGGCGACGCAGCCGAGACCGCCGTCGGGGCTGGGAAAACCGACGGACCGCACCAGGCCCGCGAGGGACCCCAGCACCTCCCGTACGACGGCTTCCCCCTCCGGAGTCGATCGTGGCGACGAGGAACATCGCGACCGACGCCGGCGGGTTCAGCACCGGCTGCGGCAGCGTCCCTCCCGAGGGCAGCGGTGACGTCATGGCTTCCCATCCTTCGGCCGGCCCACACGGCCCGCCCGCTCCCCTCCGGGGCGGCGCGGCCCACGCCCCTGACACGATGACCAACCAACAGGCGGCCGGAACTTTCCGGCGGAAGCGACGGTTGCTAGACCGGTTCCTCCAGCAGCACCTTCACGTCCCAGGGCCCGAGCGGCACCGCGTCGCCGTACACGGTCTCCGAGAGCGCGTCCCGCGGGGCGGTGGGCACCGGCACGGTCACCTCCTTCCACGACCAGTTGTGCAGGAAGCGCACGCGGCGGCCGTCCCGGGCGGTCGCCGAGGTGGCCGTGACACTCGGGTGTGCGGGGCACCAGGCGCCCTCGGGGGCGTACCGGTCGAACAGGGCCCGGGCGAAGACGGGATCGGGGACGGTACCGACGTAGGTGACGCGCCCGGCGCCGTGGCGGTGTGTGGTGACCGCGGGCCAGCGTCCGAAGTGCGGATGCACGTACGCCGCCAGCGTCTCGGCGCCCTGTGGCCGCAGCCCGTCCGCCCAGTACAGGGCGTGCGCGTCGGCCGGGAGGGCGAGGGAGTCCGTGCCGGTGACGGGCAGCGGGCCGCCCAGGTTGCTGAACTCGTCGTACGTCACCCCGGCCGCCTCGGCCAGCCCGCCCGGCTGGAGATCGGTCCGGGCCCTGGCCTCGGTGTCGCCGTAGCCGGTGCGGGGTCCGAGCACGAGATGGCCGCCGGCCTCGGCGTAGGCGCGGAGCCGGTCCAGGACGGAGTCGTCGGCGGCGTAGTAGGCGGGGACGACCAGGAGAGGCGGCAGATCGGCGTCCGGGAGCTGCCCGGGGTGCAGGACGCGCGCCTGGAGGCCCGCGTCGAAGGCACCGCGGTAGAAGGCGTCGAAGATCCTCTCGTACGACCGCCCGTCCGGGCCTCCGTCGGAACCGGCCAGCGGCGGCTGCCCCTGGAGCGCCCATTTGCTGGGCCCGTCGTAGAGGAAGGCGACGTCGGCGTCCGGGGTGAGGGACGCTGCGAGGTCACCGGCCTTCTCCAACTCCCCGCCCAGTGCGGCCAGTTCGCGGTAGACGCGGCCGGGGCGCCCGTTGTGCGGGAGGATGCCGCCCCAGTAGGTCTCGGTGCCGAAGTGCAGGGTGTGCCAGTGCCAGTACTCGATCATCGAGGCGCCGCGGGAGATCAGCGCCCAGGCCGCCTGCCGCCACTGACCGTCGTAGGCGGGGCGGTTGTCCCACGGCCCGCTGATGGCCTGCGCGTTGGTCTCGGTGACCAGGAACGGCTCCTGGCGGGAGGAGTACATGCGGTCGGCGCTGCGGCACAGCGCCCAGGTGCCGTTGGTCGTCCAGTCCTGCCCGGCGGCGCCGGTGTCGGGCAGGTCGAGGGCGTCCTGCATCGTGTAGTACGGGTTGCCCGCGGTGACGTCGAGGCGGTCGGTGAGCCGGTCGTCCTCGACGCCCTGCCGGTCGTAGGAGATGCAGGTCGTGACGAACTGGCCGGGCCGGGCGTACTCGCGGACGATGTCCGCCTGCCAGGCGATGAACTCGGTGGTGAGCCGGGCCTGGAAGCGCCGCCACGCCAGGTCGTACTGCGGCTGGGCGTTGCCGTCCGGGGCCCACAGGTCGGCCCAGGTGGACAGCCGGTGCGACCAGTAGACCAGGCCCCATTCGCGGTTCAGGGTCTCCACGTCGCCGTACTTCTCGCGCAGTTCGTCGGTGAAGCGCTGGAAGACGCCGTGGTTGTGGAAGAGGTGGAGGCCCGGTTCGTTGTCGACCTGGTAGCCGATGACCGCTGGGTGGCCGGCGTACCGTTCGATGATCCTGCGGATGATCCGCTCGGCGTGGAAGCGGAACGCCGGGTGGGTGAAGTCGACCTCCTGCCGGGCGCCCCAGCCCATGCGGGGAGCGCAGCAGGCCGGTTCGGCTCAGCTCGCGGTGCGGCGGATCCGGCCCGCGTACTTCTTCTCCAGCTCCAGGTTACCCTCGAAACCGCCGGGCACATTGGCCGAGACGTAGACAGGGGGACGCTCGCCGGCGGCGAGGAGCCTGCCGGCCGCCTCGGCGACCGTCATCTGGACCAGCATCACGCCGGTGAGCGTGGACAGGGCGCAGACCGAGCCGCCGCCGGGGAGTTCGAGCAGGGAGTCGCCGCGTGGGGCCGCGTTGTCGAGGACGACGTCGGCGATGTCGGCCAGCTTCCGGCCACTGGGATGGGCGGCGGGGACGGCCCGGGTGTGGGCGAGGGAGGTGAGGGCCAGGATGCGGTGGCCGTGTTCCTTGGCGTGCAGGGCCATCTCCACGATGACGTTGTTGACGCCGGAGTTGGAGATGACGACGAACAGGTCCTGGGGATTCGGGGCGGCCAGCTCGTAGAGCCGGGCGGCCACCCCGGCCCGGCGTTCGAGGAGCGGGTCGTCGAGGACGGCCGGGTCCTCACCGCCGTAGAGGACGAGGTCGGCGATGCTCAGCCGGTTGGTGGGGACCAGCCCGCCCGCACGGCCGGCGAGTTCGAGGACGAGGGCCTGCGAATGGCCCGTGCCGAAGGCCTGGACGACACCGTCCGCGCGTACGCAGTCGGCGACCAGGTCCGCGGCGGCTGCCACGTCGCCCCGGGCGGATTCGATGACGTGCTGGAGGACGGCGAGGCTCTCCCGCGCGAACCCCTGGGCGCTCACAGACTCGACGGACACGCGACACACTCCCCACTGATGGATTGAATCACCCTACACTTCTCCATCGATGAATCAATAAATCACAGGGCTTACCAGGGTTCAATCAGGCCTCGGCATTTCGGGTCCTGGTATTCAATCCGCGTCCCGAAGGGTGGCTGGTACCTTCTCCCCATGCCTCCCACGGACGTCACCACACTGATCCGTACCGAGCTGCCCCGGCTGGCGGGCTCCCTGCGGAAGGTCGGCGAGCTGATCCTGGAGGATCCGGCCGCCGTCACCCACTGCTCGGCCGCCGAGCTGGGCCGCCGCACCGGCACCTCCCAGGCGACGGTGACCCGTTTCTGCCGGGCCGTCGGGCTGGACTCCTACCAGCACCTGCTGATCGAACTGGCCCAGGAGCGCGGCCGGGGCGAGGTGTCCGACTGGGGGACCGCCGAGATCGGTCCCGACATCTCCCCGGACGACAACCTCGAACGGGTCGTCCAGGTCGTCGGCACGGCGGACCTGCGGGCCATCCAGCAGACCATCGACCGGATCGACCTCGACGCGCTCGAACGCGCGGCGCAGGCCCTGGCCCGCGCCCGGCGCATCGACGTCTACGGCGTCGGCGGCAGCGGCGCGGTGACCCAGGAGACGGAGACCCGGCTGTTCCGCATCGGCTGCTCGGTCCGCAGCTGGACCGAGGTGCACGCGGCCGCCACCTCCGCGGCCCTGCTCACCCCGGCGGACGTGGCCATCGGCATCTCCCACTCCGGGGCGACCCGCGAGACCCTCGAACCGTTCGAGATGGCCAAGGAACGCGGTGCCACCACGATCGCCCTGACCACCGATCCACGCTCCCCCCTGTCCCGGTCCGCCGACATCCGGCTCATCTCGTCCTCCTCGGAGACCAGTTTCCGGGCCGAGAGCATCAGCAGCCGGCACTCCGTCCTGATGCTCGTCGACTGCCTGTACGTCCGGGTCGCCCAGCTCACCTACCAGCGCGCGAGCGCGTCGCTGGCGCTGACCGACCACATCACCCCGCAGCACGCGGTGAAGTCCCGGCGAACCAGGTGACACGGCCGAGGGTGCATGGATGAACCACCAAGTTGACGTGAAGATGGTTGTTTGAATCACTCCTGCCGTGCAGGATGGGGCTCCCCCCAGAGCACTCGTAGGAGCCCCATGCGCGTCACCTCTGTCGAGTCGACCGAGCTCTTCACCGGGACCACCGAGCAGCCGCGCCAGGTGGTGGCCGTCGAACTGAGTCACACTCCGGGCCGGACCGTACGGCTCACCGTCGCGGGGCCGGGCCTCACCGGCACCACGGAGGCCACCGTCGGCGAGGACGGCACCGTACGCGCCGAGGTCTCCGTCACCGGCGAGGACCTGGCCCCCGGCGACCGCCGCGAGATCACGGTCACCGCGAGGGACGGCGACGAAGTCACCTCCCGCACCGGCGAGTTCACGGCGGCCGAACCCGGCTGGACCATGTTCATGGTCAGCCACTTCCACTACGACCCCGTCTGGTGGAACACCCAGGGCGCCTACACCGAGACCTGGGACGTCGCGGACGACCCGGCGACCAGCGGACTGCCCGCCCGCACCTTCGACTCGCGCGGCCAGTCCGGCATGAGCCTGGTCCGGGCCCACTGCGACCTGGCCCGCCGCGACCCGGCGTACACCTTCGTGCTCGCGGAGGTCGACTACCTCAAGCCCTACTGGGACGCCTTCCCGGAGGAGCGCGCCTTCCTGCGGCAGCTGATCCGCACCGGCCGGGTCGAGATCATGGGCGGCACCTACAACGAGCCCAACACCAACCTCACCGGCGCCGAGGCGACGATCCGCAACGCCCTGTACGGCGACGGCTTCCAGCGCGGAATCATCGGGGCGTCCCCGGAGACCGCCTGGCAGTTGGACGCCTTCGGGCACGACCCGCAGTTCCCGGGGCTGATGGCGGACGCGGGGGTCAGCTCCAGTTCGTGGGCGCGCGGGCCGTTCCACCAGTGGGGGCCGACGCTGTCGGTGTTCGGCGAGCAGCCGAGGGACCCGGGCCGGATGCAGTTCCCGGCCGAGTTCAGCTGGATAGCCCCGTCGGGACGCGGCCTGCTGACCGCGTACATGGTCAACCACTACGGCGCGGGCTGGGCGATCGACAACGC
The DNA here is from genome assembly GCF_055585925.1 of Streptomyces sp. NPDC052064. Lineage (NCBI taxonomy): Bacteria > Bacillati > Actinomycetota > Actinomycetes > Kitasatosporales > Streptomycetaceae > Streptomyces > Streptomyces sp. NPDC052064. The sequence goes on along the minus strand of NZ_JBVJJE010000013.1, from coordinate 253,220 downwards.
GCCCACCCTGCCGGAGGCGGAGGCCGCCGCGTACCAGCTCTTCCAGCGGCTCAAGCAGGTCGCCCTCACCCGCAACGTGCTGCTCCCGGTGGGCGGGGACTACGCGCCGCCGTGCCGCTGGGTCATGGACATCCACCGCGACTGGAACGCCCGGTACGTCTGGCCCCGCTTCATCAGCGCGATCCCCCGGGACTTCTTCGCCGCCGTCCGCGCGGAACTGGAGACGGAGGGCCGCAGGGCATCGCCCCAGACCCGTGACATGAACCCGATCTACACCGGCAAGGACGTCTCCTACATCGACACCAAGCAGGCCCAGCGGTACGGCGAGACCCTCCTCGCCGACGCCGAGGCCTGGGCGACGCTCGCCTCCCTCGTCACCGGCCACGCGTATCCGGACGCGGCCCTGGACAAGGCCTGGCGGCAACTCGTCTACGGCGCCCACCACGACGCCATCACCGGTTCGGAGTCGGACCAGGTCTACATCGACCTGATGACCGGCTGGCGTGAGCTGCACGACCTGGCCGTGAGCGTGCACGCCGACGCGACCCAGGTCCTGGCCGACCAGGTCGCCCACGGCGACGGCCCCGACCTGGTCGTGTTCAACTCCGCTACCTGGGCACGGCAGGACGTACTGACGGTCGACGACCCGGGACTCGTGCCCGAGGGACTCCCCGCGGTCCGCGAGGACGGCCGGCTCCACGTCGTCGTCCCGGAGGTGCCCGGCATGGGCCTCACCGCCCTCCCGCTCGTCGAGAAATCCGTCCCCGGGTGGGCGCCCGGCGAGGGCCTCACCATCCGCAACGAGTTCTACGAGGTGACGGTCGACCCGGCACGCGGCGGTGGCGTCAGCAGTCTGCGCGCACTGACCGAGGGCGGCCGGGAGCTGCTGCGCCCCGGTGACATCGGCAACGAGATCGTCGTCCAGGAGGAGTATCCGAGGCATCCGCGCTTCGGCGAGGGCCCCTGGCACCTCACCCCGACCGGCACGACCGCGGCCCGCGGCCGGGACGTGACCGCCGAGGTACGCGTCGAGCACTCCGACGCCGGTTCCCGTGTCACCGTCACCGCCGACCTCGGCCTCTTCCGCTACACCCAGCGGCTCACCCTGTGGCAGGGCGTCGACCGGCTCGACGCCACCACGACCGTCGACGGGTACGACGGCGCCGACCGGCTGATCCGGGTGCGCTGGCCCTCGGACGTACGGGGCGGGCTGCCCGTGCACGAGGTGGCGGACGCGGTGATCGGGCGCGGGTTCGGCTTCGTGGAAGTGGACAGCGAACGGTTCCCCTGGACCCTGGACAACCCCGCCAACACCTGGTTCGGCCTCGGCTCCACCGCCCGCGTCGCCGTCCACGACGACTCCGGCGTCCTCCTCGGGCACCGCTCGATCGGTGTCGCCGAACTCGTCTACCCCGACTGGGACATCGCGGGCGACCTCGGCACCCCGCTGGCGGCGGCCCTGGTCCGCGCCGGGGTCACGGCGACCTCGACGATCGCGGACGGCCCGCGCTACGGCGACCTGGAGGTCGACTCCAACCTCCCGGACCTCCGGATCGCCGTCGGCGGCCCCGGCCGCAACGCCGTGGTCGCCGAGGCGCTCGGCTGGGACCCGGCGGCCGGGCGGGAGCTGAGGCGTCAACTCGCCGAGCGGGGCGTGGCAGCCGTCTGGGTCGCGCCACGCGCCGGTCTGCGCGAGGAGTGGATCCCCGGTGCCGATCTGCGCGACCTGGAACGTCTGCCGCTGCTGGTGGTGGCGGGCGCCCGCCCCGAGGACGACGCCAAGGCGGTCGACGTGCTCATCGCCGACCTGGACGACTTCACGGTGAGCGCCACGGCCGCCGGCGGCGGCGAGGCTCTGCCGCCCGGCGACGCCTGGGACGGCCGCAGCTTCGCGATCCTCAACCGCGGCACGCCCGGCTGTGTGGTCACCGCCTCCGGCGACCTCTACATGTCCCTGATGCGCTCCTGCACCGGCTGGCCGTCCGGGATCTGGGTGGACCCACCGCGCCGCACCGCCCCCGACGGCTCGGCGTTCCAGCTCCAGCGCTGGTCGCACACCTTCGAGTACGCCGTCGTCGCGGGCCCGGGCGACTGGCGCGAACTGCGGCTGCCCCAGGCCGGCCACGCGTACAACCGTCCGCTGACGGCACGGCTGCGGCAGTCCTCCGGTGCCCTGCCCAGGAAGGCCACCCTGCTCGGTCTGGAGCCCGCCGGCGAGGTGCTGCTCGACGCGCTCAAGCCGCTCGGCTCCCCACTCGCCCGGGGCAGCGAGGCGCCCGTGGATCCGGGGCAGGGCCTCGTCGTCCGCGTGCACGAGGTCGACGGACGGCCGGTACGGGCCCGGGTGGCCGGGCCGGTGGCATGGGCGGCGGGCGCCCGCGCCGACGTCCTGGAGAGGCCCGGGGCGCCCCTCGCCCCGGAGGAGACCGGTGGCCTCGAAGCCGACCTGACCGGCTTCGAGGTCGCCACCCTCCTCGCCACGCCCGCCAGGCCGCCCCACCAGGCGTCCGGGCCCGGCATCGCCGCCCACGAGCCCGCCCAGCCCGTCGCCACCCGCTACTGGCTGCACAACTCCGGCCCCGCCCCACGCGGCAACATGCCGGTCGCCGTGTACCTCTCCCCCACCGCCCTCACCGCCGACGGCCCCGTCACCGCGACCGTCCGGGTCTCCTCGGAGCTCACCGACGCGCCGGTGTCGGGCACGGTGTCCTTCGACGTGCCGCCCGGCTGGAGCGCCGAGCCCGCCGAACTGCCGTACACACTCGGACCCGGCGGCTTCACCCTCACGGACATCACGGTGACACCCCCGCCGGACGCCGTCCCCGGCCGGCACTGGCTCGCCGCGCGGCTCTCCTACGGCGGCCAGACGTACGAGGACGCGGTGGCCCTGGACGTGCCGGGCGGGCACATCGGCCCGACCCTGGTGACAGAGCTGGGAGTCGAACGGCTGTCCGTGCGCCGGGGCGAACGGGCCCGGGTCCCCGTGACCCTGCGGAACCCCACGCGCGGCCCCGTCAACGGCACCCTGTGGGCCGTGTCCTCCTGGGGCACCTGGCCCGGGGTCACGCCAGGCTGCCAGGGCTTCTCCGTGCCCGGCGGGGAGCAACTGGAGTCCGCGATCGAGGTCGACGGCGACGCGATCCCACCGGGTTCGTACTGGGTGATGGCGAAGGTGGCCTGGCACGGATGCGTGGCGTACACGAGGGCCATCGAGCTGGAGGTGACGCCGTGACAGAGGAGTACGCGGCTCTTGTTCGGGACGATCCGATCCCGAAGCAGCACGTGGAAACCTTCCTGAGGACCAATGCCCCTAGGGGCGCGGGGAACTGCGCGACCAGCCACGACGACGCCGCCCAAGCACGACGACACCGCCAACAACGACGCTGGGCGACTCAGGTGGTCATCACCGATGAACTGGCCCGCCGCGCCTGCGCGGAACGGGGCCTCCCCCCACCGGACGACGTCCTGCCGATGCACCTGCTCACCATCCCGGAAACCGATGTCGCCGACCTGGGCAGCATCATCGCCGCAGCACTCGCCCACTCCCCCGCCGCCCGCACCCTGCTCGCCGGCCTGGAACGCGAGCAACACATCCCGGAGACGGCCGTACGGGACTACTACGACCGCAACACGGACCGCTTCCTCACACCCGAGGCGCTGAGGCGCGGTGTCGACCCGTTCAACACCGTGGAACCGTCGGACATCCACCCCTACGAGCACGTCCGCACCGGCATCGCACAGCAGCTGCGCCACGCCGCGGCCCGCCGCGCGTTCTTCGACTGGCTCGACCAGGCCCGAGCCGACGTCGTGTACGCCGACGGCCACGAACACCCCGGTGACCCCTCCCACCCGGACCACGAACACCGCCACTGATCGCCGCACGCAACCGAACAGCAACACGGCAAACCATTGACCTCCGATGAATTCTGGTCCACCTTTTCATCAATCGAAGTCCAACTTGGTGATTTGATCCAGCACGACTGGTCCCAGGAGGGCAGCAATGCACGCAAGAAGACTCACCGGATCCCTGACCTGCCTGGTCGTCCTGACGCTGACGGCCGCCGGCTGCGGCCTGTCCGGCGGCGGTTCCGGCGGCGGCGAGGCCACGGCCGGCGGCTGCAAGGTCGACAAGGGCAACGTCGGCTCCGGCAAGCTCTCCGGCGACGTCAAGGGAAAGATCACTTTCCAGACCACCAACCTGAAGAAGGACTTCGGGAAGTACTTCAACGGCGTCATCGACGCCTTCGAGCAGGCTCACCCCGGCACCAAGGTCAACTGGATCGACGACCCGGGCGACGCCACCTTCACCCAGCGCCTGGTCGCCGACGCGCAGGGCTGCACGCTGCCGGACGTGGTGAACATCAACGTCAACACGGCGGTGGCGCTGACGAAGAACGGCTATCTGCTGAACCTGGACGACAAGGCCCCGGAGGCGGGCAAGCCGTTCACGCCCGCGATGTGGAAGTCCAGCATGTACGCCGACGCGGACGGCAAGAAGGTGCACAGCGTGCTGCCCTGGTACTCCGGCGGCATCGTGCAGACCTTCAACACCGACCTGCTGAAGAAGGCGGGCCTGGACCCGGCGAAACCTCCGACGACCGTGCTCGGCCTGTTCGACGACGCGGAGAAGATAGCCAAGGCCTCCGACGGCAAGTACTACGCGTTCCTCGCCAACCCGCAGCTGCGCATCCCCGCCGACTGGCAGCAGATGGGCATCAAGGTCCTGTCCGAGGACGGCAAGAAGTTCACCTTCGCCGACGACCCGAAGACGGCCCGGTGGGTCGAGGCCATGACGAAGCTCTACAAGGCCGGCGGCATGCCGAGGGACTCCCTGTCCTCCACCCAGGACCCGGCCAACGTCTACGGCCAGGGCAAGCTGGTCTACGGCCCCACCAACCCCAACTTCCTGCGGTTCATCCAGCAGAACAACCCGAGCGTCTACAAGAAGACCGGCGTGGCCCCCTTCATGCTGGACGCCCTCGGTCACACCGTCGGCGCCCCGCAGTACATCGGCACCGCGGCCACCAGCAAGAACGCCTCCACGGCGCTGGCCTTCGCACAGTTCCTGACGAACGCCGAGAACCAGTTGGAGTGGGCCAAGGACCCGAACGTCGTCATCTTCCCGTCCACCACGGCCTCCCTGAACGACCCGTTCTTCCAGTCGGTCAAGGGCGACGACCCCTTCGCCGAGGCCCGCAAGATCGTCGCCAGTGACCGCAAGACCGCCACGGCCGACGAGATCGCGCTGACGCCCGGTGAGCTGAACGCCATCTCGGCCCAGATCCAGCTGGCCATGCAGGGCAAGAAGAGCGCCGAGGACGCTCTGAAGGAGGCGCAGTCCAAGGCGAACCAGCTGATCGAGCAGGGCAGCTGAGGATGACCCAACCGACCGTCCACGAGGCGCCCGTCCCCGTTCCCCCGGGTGCGGGCGCCCGACGCCCCGGCGCTTCCCCCGCGCCCGGCACGCCGGGGCCGCTGCGCCGCGCCCTTCGCTTCGTCATGCCCGGCCCGAGCGCCGACGCGGGGGGCGCGGCGCTCTACCGCCGCTGGTGGCTGCCCTGGCTGTGGATGACCCCGGCGATCGTCGGCGCGACCGTGTTCGGGGTGTTCCCGTTCCTCAACACGGTCGTCGTCTCCTTCACCGACGCCAAGCCGCTCGGCGGGGCGTACGACGTCGTCGGCCTGGAGAACTACCGCCGGATGCTGAGCGATCCGGACTTCTGGCTGGCCACCCGCAACAGCCTGCTGTACGCGCTGTTCGTCGTCCCGCTGATGGTGCTGCTGCCGCTGCTGCTCGCGATCCTGGTCGAGAAGAACCTGCCGGGCATCGGCTTCTTCCGCTCGGCGTTCTACACGCCGGTCCTCGCCTCCAGCGTGGTCGTCGGCCTGAGCTGGCAGTGGCTGCTGAGCGATCAGGGACTGGTCAACACCTGGCTCCAGAAGGCGCACATCATCCGCGAGGCCATCCCGTTCCTGTCCGACTCCTGGCTGATCCTGCTGTCGGCGATGGGCCTGACGCTGTGGAAGGGCCTCGGCTGGTACATGATCTTCTACCTGGCCGCCCTCGGTAACGTCCCCAGGGAACTGCACGAGGCGGCGGCCGTCGACGGGGCGGGCGCCGCGCGCCGGTTCTGGCACATCACCGTGCCCGGCGTCCGCCAGTCGATGATGCTGGTCGGCACCCTGACCGGCATCGGCTCCCTGCGGGTCTTCACCGAGATCTACATGCTCGGCGGTGCCACCGGCGGCCCCGGCGGCGCCGACCGCACGCTGCCCTTCTACATCCGCGACGTCGGCCTCGACCCGCTCACCGGCAACGCCGGCTACGGCGCTGCCGTCAGCGTCGCCCTGTTCGCACTCACCCTTGGCCTCACGCTGCTCGCCCAGCGCCTGACGAAGGAGGACGAGGCATGACGACCGCCGTCGAGAAGCGCCGACGTCTGATGCCCCGCTGGCGCGACTACGGCCGACCGCGGGAACTGGTCGTCCGCTACCTGCTGCTGGTGTTCGTCCTCTTCATCACGGTCGGCCCGCTGCTGTGGCAGCTGCTGTCGTCCCTCAAGGGCGCGGGCGAGGACGTCTTCGGCGCGGGTGCCTCCCTGATCCCCCACCACCCGTCGCTGCGGGCGTACCGGGAGGTCTTCGACCAGGTGCCGGTGTGGACGTACATCAGGAACAGCGTGTTCATCGCCCTGCTGTCCATCACCAGCCAGCTCGTCTTCTCCACCATGGCCGGCTACATGCTGTCCAAGCCCGGCTGGAAGGGCCGCAAGCTGGTCTGGATCGTGCTGCTGGCGTCCATGATGTTCCCCTTCGAGTCGATCATGGTGTCGCTGTTCCTCAGCGTCCGGGACATGGGCCTGGTCGACAACCTGGCCGGCGTCTGGCTGCCCGGTTTCGTCGCCGCGATCAACGTCCTCATCATGCGGGCCGCGTTCCTCGCCGTGCCGCGCGAGATCGAGGACGCGGCCATGCTGGACGGGGCGGGCGAGTGGAAACGCTTCCGGTACCTGTATCTGCCGTCCGCCTACGGCGCCATCCTCGTCGTCACCATCAACACCTTCATCAGCGCCTGGGACGACTTCCTGTGGCCGCTGATCGTGCTGCGCACCGAGGACCACTTCACGCTGACGCTGGGCCTGGCAAGGCTTCAGACCTCGTCCTTCGGCTACGACCAGCGGATGGTGATGGCGGGCTCGGTGATCTCGGTGATTCCGGTGCTGGTGCTGTTCGTCATCACGCAGCGGTGGTTCTACAAGGGGGTCTCCTCGGGAGCTGTGAAGCTCTGAGTCGGTACGGCGGTCATGGCGGCCCGCGCGGATTCGGCGACCCGGAACTCGACCACCGTGCCGGGCGGAACGGCGGCACCGAGGTCGGCGCCGAGCGGGAACACGACCGTGCGGGTCTCGCCCGGCGCCAGGTCGACAGCCCGGAAGCCATGCAGTTCCAGCGTGCGCGGCCAGACGGGGGTCCGCAGCCGGCGCAAGTAGAGCTGGGCGACGGAACGGCCACGGCGCCGGCCCGTGTTGGTGATGTCGGCCTCGACGGTGTGCCCTGACAGCCGCGGCGGGCCGTACGCGAAGCTCGTGTACGACAGCCCGTGCCCGAAGGAGTGGAGCGGCTCGGGGCTGTCGTCCACATAGCCGCCGTACTCGGTGTCCTTGTGGTTGTAGTAGACGGGGAGCTGTGCCGCGGAGCGGGGCACGGAGACCGGCAGACGGCCGGCGGGCTCGGCGAGGCCGAGCAGCACTTCGGCGATGGCCTCACCGCCCCACGGGCCGGGGTACCAGGCCGTGAGCAGCGCGGCCGCCGTGTCGGGCACGACGTGCGGCCGGCCCTGGATCAGCACGACCGCTGTCGGCGTCCCGGTCGCGACCACCGCGTCCAGGAGCGCGTACTGTGCGTCGCCCAGCCGCAGTCCGGCCAGATCGACGCCCTCGCCGCAGGTCATCTCGGACACGGCGGTGCGCGCGGCGCCGTTGGCGTCGAATCCGGTCCCGGCGGAACGCGCGCTGCTGCCGCCCAGCACCAGCACGGCGACATCGGAGACGGCGGCCTGGGCGATCGCCTCGGGGATGCCCGACAGGTCGCCGCCGGTGAGGGCGCACCCCCGGGCGTGGCGTATGTCGATGCCGGCCGGGGCGAGTTTCCGCAGCCCGTCGAGGACGCTGGTTCCGATGCCGGGCCGTTGCGGGGCGGTGTAGTCGCCCAGTTGGTGGGCGACGGTGTCGGAGTGCGGGCCCAGGACGGCGATACGGGAGACGGTCGCCGGGGATACGGGCAGCACGCCGTGGTCGTCGCGGAGGAGGGTGACGGCGGCGCGGGCGAGGGCGGTGCTCAGGTCGCGCCCGACGGCCGGGGGCGGCAACGGGCAGGTGCTGTAGGGCTGTTCGAACAGTCCCAGGCGGAATTTCAACCGCAGGACGCGCGCTACGGCCTCGTCGAGAGCCGCCTCACTCACCAGCCCCCGCTCGACCGCCGCCTCCAGATGCGTGAAGCCCTCGTCCCACAGGCTCAGATCCACACCGGAGTCGAGCGCGAGGGCTCCCGCGGAGACCTTGTCCCCGGTGATCCGGGCCAGCCGGTCCACGGCCAGTCCGTCCGCCATGACGAGACCCTGGAAACCCCAGCGTTCTCGGAGCAGTTCGTGGAGCAGGGCGCGGTTCCCGGAGCAGGGCAGCCCGTCCACCTCGTTGTACGCGGCCATGACGGCGGCGGCTCCGGCTCGGACCCCGGCGTGGGCGGCGGGGAGGTGGATCTCGTGCAGCTCCCGGAGCCCGAGTTCGGACTCGGCGGAGTTGCGGCCCCCGACGGTCGCGCCCTGCCCAGCGAAGTGCTTGAGGACGACGGGTGCCTTGTCGGCGGGGAAGTGCTCGGCGGGTGCGCCCTGCATGCCGCGCACCAACGCCTCCGTCAGCCGGGCGGCCAGGTACGGGTCCTCGCCGAAGCACTCCTCGGTCCGCCCCCAGCGCGGGTCGCGGGCGATGTCGAGGGCCGAGACCAGGGCGACATGCCCGCCACGGGCGCGCAGTTCGGCGGCGGCGTGGGCGGCGGCCCGCTCGTACAGCCCGGGGTCCCAGGTGGCGCCGACGGCCAGGTTGACGGGCAGGACGGTGCCGTCGAGGGCCATGTGGCCGTGCGGCACCTCTTCGACGAACAGGGCCGGGATGCCGAGCCGGCTGCGCTCGACGACGTGGCGCTGGACCAGGTGGGCCAGTTCGGCGCCGTCCGCCGCGCCGGATCCGGTGGCGTGGTCGACGCCGGACCAGGCGTCGGCGCGCAGCAGTCCGTACAGCGCGCCGAGTCCGGCGAAGCGCTCGGTCTCGGCGTACAGGGCGTCGGTGAGCTCGAAGCCGCCGTCGGGGGTGCGGCGGTAGGCGTCCCAGCCGTACATCCTCTGGTTGAGCTGGCCGGCCTTCTCGCGCAGGGTCATACGGGAGAGCAGGTCGCGGACGCGGGCGTCGAGCGGGGCGGTGGGGTCTCGGTACAGGGGCGTGCCCTGCCGGGTGGCGGTCACGTACGGCCGCCGTGGGCGAGGCGGGCCAGGGCGACGGCGCCCCGGCAGCCGTCGGGGACCCAGTCGAGGGTGAGGCCGAGGGCGTGGAGGCGGGCTTCGAGGCGGTCGGTGAGCGGCCCGTCGGGCCCGAGCAGTCCGCCGGTGGCGACCACCCGCTCCCCGGGGCTGGGGTCCAACGCCCGTACCGTCTCCGTGAGTTGATCTGCCGCCTCGTCGAGGATCGCCAGGGCGACCGGGTCCTGGTCGTCCCGGGCCGCCGCGACGACCAGGGGCGCGAGCCGGGCCAGGCGGATGGGGGCCTCGGCCATGACGGCGGGGAGCAGATACCTGCGGTAGGCCTCGCGGCGGGGGCGGGACCAGGGGGTGTGGTCGTGGGGCGGAAGGGGAGGCCGCCCCACGACCGGAGAACCGGCGACACCCCCGCCCGGGCCTCCGGCCACACCGGTCTGCCCCGGGCCCCCGGCCATGCCGGTCTGCGCGGGGGCTCCGCCCACTCCGGTCTGCCCCGGGCCTCCGGCCACTCCGGTCTGCGCCACCGGCGGCACCGCCTCGTGCCGCGTGGAACGCGACGCGCCCTCCGCAGATCCGGCAGCGCCGGTCGCGGCCCCGGCCACACCGGCCTCCCCCGGACCCGCCGACCGCCCGCCCGCAGCCCCGGCCCCTCCAGACTGCCCCTGCCCCGTCGGCCGTGCGCCCGCGGCGCTCGGCCCCGTCACCGGCGGCACCGCCTCATGCCGTCCGTCACGCGACGCACCCTCCGCAGCGCGCGGGACCACGTCAGGGGACAACCTCCGCACCGCGCCACCGGCCACGCCACCGGACGCCCCGCCGGGCAGCACGTCGCCCGGCACCCCGAGTTCACGCCCCACCGCCTCCGCCAGCGCGGTCGGCGCGCCCCTCCCGTCGGCCATGCGCAGCGCGGCCCGTACCGCCGCGCGGCCGATCCAGAAGCCGCTGCCGTCGTCGCCGAGGAGCCAGCCGTCGCCGTCCACGGTGGCGGTGCCGCGGCGGCCGGTGATGCGCAGGGCGACCGCGCCCGTGCCGGCCACCAGGGCGAGACCGTCGGCCGGGGTGCCCGGGGCGGAGGCGAAGGCCGCCTCGATGTCGCTGCCGATGACGGGCGGGCCGGCGTCGATGCCCAGCAGACGCAGGGCGGCGGTGAGGGCGGCCAGGGCGTTGCGCCGCCCCGGCTCGTCGGCGACGGCGCCGGTCGCGCCCGCGAAACCGCCGGCCACGGCCACGACCCGGTCACGGACCGGCTCCGGCACGGCCCGCCCGACGGCCTCGACGAGGTGCTCGGTGAGCTGCGGCACCGGCACGGTCAGGGCGTTGCCCGGCCCGGCGGCACCCTCGCCCACCGGACGCCCGTCGTCCGCCGCCGCCAGGACCGCCCGGGTCCGCGTGCCGCCCGCGTCGAGACCGACCACCAGGGACGAGGCGTCTTGACCACCCTGGTTCAATTCATTACTCATCGCCGACTATGGTGATTGATGCATTCACGCAGGGCAAGACCCGACCCGAGGAGGATCCCATCCCTACGCTCCGCTTCGGCGTCAACTACACGCCCCGCCGCGGCTGGTTCCACTCCTGGCACGACTTCGACCCGAAGCACGCCCGCGAGGACCTGGACCAGATCGCAGCCCTCGGCCTCGACCACGTCCGGGTCTTCCACCTCTGGCCGCTCCTCCAGCCCAACCGCACGCTCATCCGCACCGCCGCCGTGGACCAGCTGGCGCACCTGGTCGACCTTGCGGCCGAGGCCGGTCTCGACGTCCTGGTGGACGGCGTGCAGGGCCATCTGTCCAGCTTCGACTTCTACCCGGAGTGGACCCGCGGCTGGCACCACCGCAACGTCTTCACCGACCCGGAGGCCGTCGCCGCCCAGGCCGAGCTCATGCGGACCCTGGGCCGCGCCCTCGCCGGCCGCCCCAACCTCATCGGCCTCCAGCTCGGCAACGAGCTCAACAACCTGGTCGAGCACAACCCGGTGACCCCGGACGAGGTGGACCACTACCTCGACACCCTGCTGGCGGCCACCCGCGAGCACTTGCCCCGGGGCCGGCTCGCGACCCACTCCGCCTACGACGCGGCCTGGTACGGCGACGACCACCCCTTCACCCCTCAGGCCTCGGCCCGCAAGGGCGACGTCACCACCGTCCACCCCTGGGTGTTCTCCGGCGACTGCGCCCGCCGCTACGGCCCCCGCTCCCCGCAGGTGCTGCACCTCGCCGAGTACGGCACGGAACTCGCCAAGGCCTACGCCGAGGACCCGGCCCGCCCGGTCTGGGTCCAGGAGACGGGCGCCCCGGAACCGCACATCCCGGCGGCCGACGCGCCCGAGTTCGCCCGGGCGACCGTACGGAACGCGGCCGGGTGCGAGGGCCTGTGGGGCGTGACGTGGTGGTGCTCCCACGACGTGGACCGCTCGCTGGCCGACTACCCGGAACTGGAGTACACCCTGGGCCTGTTCGACGCGCGGGGCAGCGCCAAGCCGATCGCGACCGCCCTCGCGGAGACGGTCGCGGAGGTCCGCGCGGGGCACCACCCGGCCCACCCCCGCGACACGGCCCTGGTCCTGGACTGCACGCCGGCCACGCGTTCCGTCTCCGGCCCGGGAGGCACGTACTTCGACGCATGGATGGCCCTACGCACTGAGGGCGTCCGCCCGGCGGTGGTCCTGGCGGCCCGGGCGGACGACGCCGCGTACCTGGCGGCGCGCGGCATCAAGGAGGTCGTACGCGTGCCGTAGAGGCTCAGACGCCCGCCAGCACCTCGGCGACGGCCCGCAGATTCACCCGCCCCCGCCCGTAGGAGCACAGCGCGCCGCCCTCCGGCAGCCCGGTGTCGACCCGTACGGCATCGGGCCGCCCGGCCAGCAGGGCGGCGCGCAGCCGTTCCTGCCAGGGGTGCAGCCCGGCGTCACAGGTGGCGACGACCAGCGGGGCGTCGCCGGACGCGCCCAGGATCCCGTCCACGACCGCGGCGGGATCCGCCGGCTCCCCGGTGACCGCCGTCCCCGTGGCCGCGGGGTCGACGGCACGCACCTCGGTCAGCAGGCCCTCGCCGCCCCAGTTGAGCGCGGGGTGCGGCGGCGGGAACAGGTCGACGACATGGGCGCCGGGCACGGCCGGCGGCACCGGGCGGCTGCGGACAGCCCGGCGGGCCGCCTCCAGTCCGGCCGCCGCGTCCCAGCCACCGACCGTCCCGGCCGGAACCGCGTACCGCCCGGCGAGCCGCCGCACCCGCCCGGCGGCCTCCCACAGCCGCTCCTCGGGCAGCACCCCGGAGCGCAGCGCGTCGAGCACCGCGTCCCGGCAGGCCAGGGTGACCTCCAGGTCCGGCACGGCCACGACGACCTGGTCGGCACCCGCCGCGAGGGCGAGCCGCGCCCCGGCGGCCTCGCCGTAGCGATCGGCGATCGCCTTCATCTCCAGCGCGTCACTGACCAGGACGCCGTCGAAGTCCAGGTCGTGGCGGAGCAGATCGCCCAGGATGCGAGGGCTCAGCGTGGCGGGCCGCTCGGGGTCCAGCGCCGGGAACACGACATGCGCGCTCATGATCATCGGCACGCCCGCGTCGACGGCCGCCCGGAACGGTTCGAGGTCGGCCCGCAGTCCGTCGTACGGCCGCGGATCGACGGCGATGCCGTGATGGCTGTCGGTCTCGGTGCCGCCGTGGCCGGGGAAGTGCTTGGCGCAGGAGGCGATGCCGCGCGCCTCGGTGGCGGCTATCCAGGCGCGCAGGTGCCGGGCGGCGCGCGCGGGTTCGGCACCGAAGGAGCGGGTGCGCACGATCGGGTTGCGCGGGTGGTGCTGGAGGTCGGCGACGGGGGCGTAGGAGGCGGTGATGCCGAGCCTGGCCAGGTGCCCGGCGAGCGCGTCGGCGCAGCGGGCGGTGAGCGTCGGGTCGTCGGCGACGCCGAGGGCGAAGGAGCCGGGCACGTCCGGCGCGCCCGCGCCGACCAGGTGACCGATGCCGCCGCCCTCGTTGTCGATGGCCACGATCAGGTCGGGGCGCAGGGCCCGCAGCGCGTCCGTGAGCCGTCGCACCTGCTGCGCGTCGCGCACGTTCCGGGTGAAGAGGATGACCCCGCCGAGGCCCTGGTCGATGAGTCGCTTGAGGGTGTCGGGCACGGTCGTGGTGCCGGAGAAGCCGGCGACGAGGCAGCGGTGGGCGGCCTCGGCGAGGCCGGGAGGCAGGGGCGCGGAGTGGGTCACCTCGGGAATCCTGTGGCTCACCCAGCCAAAAGTCAACATATCAATGGCTCATTCATTCAGCATTCGCCGCCGAGCGGACAGGCCGAATCGTTCATGAAGTTCGTCCGTCACCCACTCGCACACCACCCGCAGCCGCTAGCCTCGTATGTCACCGAAGGTGAACGGGGGTTGCCCATGGTGAACGCTGATAGCACGCCGCCGGACTGCCCTGGGGGACATGACGGCATGCCGGAGAGCGGCGCCGGGGTCCACCTCCAGGATCAGCTCGAAATCCTCATCCAGGACTTCCGCACGAGCGCCGAGCCACCGATGCCGGTGTTCGTCGTGCACGCGCAGGAGAGCGCGGACGACGACGCGGTGGCCGGTCTGGTCCGGCAGCTGCACGCGGGCCAGGGGGCGCACGGCACGCGCTGCGCGGTGGCGCAGGACCGCTACGAGGGCCCCACGGAGGTACGCCGGGCCGCGGCCATGGTGCGCGCGCTGAGCGACCCGAAGAAGTGGGACGGCACGAAGGCGGTCTACCGGCGCTACGCGTTCCCGCGGCTGCGGCTGGTGCACGCCATCGACGACGCGGTCGCGGCACTCGGCGACACCTGGCCGACGCCCGCCCCAGGCAGCCCCGAGGCCGGGCAGGACCAGCGGCAGCGGCTGCTCGACCAGCTGGCCCGGCAGCGCTGGCGCCCGGAGGGCACCGCACGCTGGCGCTCGGGCCTGCCGCTGTTCGACATGGCGCACATCCTGCCCGCGAGTCTCGTGACCGTGCTCGCCGCGCTCCTCGCCCGCAGCGACTGGTTCGTGGCCGTGGCCGCCGGTCTCGCCTTCCTGCTGCTGCTGACCGTCCTCAACTACGTCCTGCCGGGCCGGGCGCCGATCTTCCTGTGGCTGCGCCGGGAGAGCCGCTGGTTCATGACGACGACGTTCCTCAGGGCGGCGGACCAGGACGATCCCACCGAGGTGTCGCTGCTGCGGCCGGTGCGCTCCTGGAAGGCGATAGCGGCCCGGGCGTACGACGTGGCCGAGGCGCTCACGGCGGGCGGCGACTTCCACCTCCAGCTGTGCGTGCTGGCGCTGCGGGAGGACCTGCGGGACAACCACCGCCGCTGGAGCTGGGACCTGCGCGGCTTCAAACGGCCGCGCCCGCCGATGCTGTTCCTGCCGCGCGCGGACGACTGCAACGGCGGAATCGAACTGATCCGGGCCATCAGCGACGTCCGCAGCCGGCGCAGCGAGCTCGATCCGCTGCTGGTGGTGGCCGCGGTGCGCACCGACGACGTGCCGCGCCTGGAGCGCGGCGTGGTCCGGACGGCGCCCGACCCGGACCCCGCACCGCCCGAGTTCGGCGAGCGGCTGAGCACCTGGTACCGGGAGTGGGCACACAACCTGCGCGCCGAGCAGTCGCCCAGCAGGGAGCGGTCCGTCCTGCCCTGGGTGATGAGGATCCCGCTGCCGCACGACCAGCTCGGTCCCGTCGAGAAACGCCGCCGCCATCTGCGGGCCGCCACCCGGCCGACGCTCGCCCGGCTGGTGTGGGCCCTGCACACCCTGGTCCTGGTCATCGCCCTGCTGGCCGCCGGCACCGTCATGCGGGCCGACGCCCTCCAGGACCGGTACTGCTCGGCGTCCGTCCTGACCGCCAACCGGGACACCCGGCTCGCACGGGCACCCGGCGGCGGCACGGAGTGCATAGGCATAGCGACGGGCGGCGTCCGCTTCGCCGACTGGCTGCCCGCGCCCGAGGCCTCCGACGAGGTCAGAACGCTGACGGCCGACGACGAAACGCCCTGGACGGTGGCCGAACTGGAGGACCGCATCGCCAGGCAGAACGCGGACGTTCTCGCACACCACTCCGGCAAGTACGTCACCGTCGTCTACGCCGGGCCGCTCAGCGGCGATCCCACGACCGGCTCCTCGTTCGTGAAGGGCGCCGAGGAGCTGGCGGGTGTCTACCTGGCGCAGGCCGTCATCAACAAGAACTCCAGTGTGAGGCTGCGCGTCCTGGTCGCCAACGGCGGCGTGGACCTGGGCCACCAGGAGGAGATGGCCGAGGCGATCGCCGCGTACGCCGCCGGCGACCCGACGGTGGTGGGGGTCGTCGGCACCGGACGCGACCTGAAGTCGAGCAGGGCGACGACGCGCACGCTGATGGAGGCCGGCCTGCCGATCGTCTCCGGCACGAACTCCGCCACCTATCTGCCCCGCGAGTTCGCCAACTGGTTCAGCCTGGCCGCCACGGACGAGTGGCAGACCGAACAACTCGGCCTGATCGCCGCCCAGTTGCGCACACCGGGCAGACGGCAGTACGCCCTCGTCCTCGCCCGCGACACGGCGAAGACCGACGACCTGTACACCGACGAACAAGCCCGCTACGGCCAGCGGATGCTGCGCCGGCAGGGCTTCGCCGTGCTCAGGCAGCGCCGCTACGTCCTCAGCGGCGGCAAGCCCGAGCTCCGCTCGCACGCCCAGGATGTCTGCCGGGGCGGCCAGGTCCCGTCCGTGATCTACTTCGCGGGCCGGGTGGAGGACATCGATCCCCTGATGACCCAGCTGGGCACCGAGCCGGGCTGCGCCGGAAGACCCCTGTCCATCCTCACGGGCGACGACCTGTCCAAGGCCGACTTCACCACCGGCGGGCAGTCCGTCGCGCCGAAGGTCACGCTGTACCACGCGGCCCTGGCCGAGCTGGAGAGGGCCGCCAACGGGACGACCTTCTACTTGGCGGCCGCCAGGTATCTGCCGGGTCTTGATGACGGTCGCGTGCGCTACGACAGTCCCGCCCTGGCCAGCGGCCAGACCGCCCTGTCCCACGACGCGACCCGCGCCCTGTACTGGGCGGCCACCCGCGACGACCGGCCCCAGAGCCGCGCCTCGACGTGGGTGAACCTGCGCAACCTCAAGATCGGGGGTATGGCCACCGGCACCATCGACTTCACCCGGGCCCCGCTGTACGACGACCGCACCGGCCACAGCATCGTCCTCAAGCGGGTCCGCCGCGTCGGCGACGGCACCGCCGAGTCCCGCGTGCTGTGCGGCCGCATCGCGGGGAACACGAAGCCCCTCACAGAGAAGGAGTGCCGGATCCGGTGACCGCCGCGGCCCGCCTCAGCCCTCGTCCGGCGTCAGCCGCAGCGCGATGCTGTTGATGCAGTACCGCTGGTCCGTGGGCGTCGGATACCCCTCACCCTCGAACACGTGCCCGAGGTGGGAGCCGCAGCGGGCGCAGCGCACTTCGATGCGGACCATGCCGTGGGAACGGTCCTCGATCAGTTCCACCGCGTCGGTGTCCTTCGGGTCGAAGAAGGACGGCCAGCCACAGTGGGACTCGAACTTCGTGTCCGAGGTGAACAGCTCCGCGCCGCAGGCGCGGCAGGAGTAGACGCCCCGCGTCTTGGTGTCGGTGTACTCACCGGTGAAGGCGGGCTCGGTGGCCGCCCGGCGCAGGACCGCGTACTCGCCCGGGGTCAGCTCCGCGCGCCACTGCTCGTCCGGCTTCTCGACGTCGTACGGCATGAGCCTCCAGCCCCTCAGTTCGACAGACGGTCCAGGATGCGCGGGCCGAGGTCGGTGACGTCGCCCGCTCCCATGGTGAGAACGAGATCGCCCGGCTTCGCCATTCCCGCGACCACGGAGGGGACGTCCGCCTTGTCGTGCACCGGCGTCACGTCCGCGCCCGCCGCCCGGGCCGCCTCGATGATCAGCTCGCTGGTCACGCCGGGGATCGGGTCCTCGCGGGCCGGGTAGATGTCCAGCACGACCGAGGCGTCCGCCAGGGCCAGGGACCGGCCCATCTCCTTGCCGAGCTCCTGCGTCCGCGAGAACAGGTGCGGCTGGAAGACGACCAGGATCCGGGAGTCGCCCGCCGCCGCGCGCATGGCCTCCAGGTCGGCGGTCATCTCGGTGGGGTGGTGCGCGTAGGAGTCGATCACCTGCACGCCCGCGGCCTCGCCCTTCAGCTGGAGCCGCCGCTTCACGCCCGTGTACGCCGCCAGCGCCGCGGCCAGCTCCTCGGCGGGGACGCCGAGCGCCACGCCCGCCGCGAGCGCGGCCACCGCGTTGTGCGCGTAGTGGCGGCCGGGCACGGAGACCGTGAAGGTCAGCTCCTCGCCCCCCAGCACCACCGTGACCTCGCTCTTCAGCCCCTGCGGCACGACCGACAGGATGCGCACGCCGGCGTCCTCCGACTCGCCGTACGTCACCACCCGCACGCCGCGTCCCGCGACCCGGCGCGTCAGCTCCCGCGCGCCCTCCTGATCGGCGGCGATCACCAGCGTGCCGCCCTCGGTGACGCGCTCCACGAACGTCTCGAACGACTCGTGGATCTCGTCCAGCGACGCGTAGTTGGCGTGGTGGTCGAGCTCGACGTTGAGGACGATCGCGACCTCGGGCGCGTACTTGTGGAAGCTGCGGTCCGACTCGTCCGCCTCGGCGACGAAGATCTCGCCCTCGCCGTGCAGCGCGTTGGAGCCGGGCGCGTCCAGGTCCCCGCCGATCGCGTACGACGGCTTCAGGCCCAGCTCGCTCAGCGACACCGCCAGCATCGAGGTCGTGGTCGTCTTGCCGTGCGTACCGGCGACGGCGATCGGGCGCAGGCCCTCCATCAGGGCGGCGAGCGCGTCGGAGCGGTGCACGACGGGGATGCCGAGCTCGGCCGCGCGGGCCAGCTCGGGGTTGTCCTGCCGGATCGCCGACGACACGACCACACAGCTGGCGTCGTCGGCCAGGTGCCGGGCCGCGTGCCCGATGTGCACCGTCACACCCAGCGCCCGCAGTGCCTCGGCCGTCGCCGACTCCTTGGCGTCACTGCCCGCCACGACGGCCCCGCGCTGCGCGAGAATCTTCGCGATCCCCGACATCCCGGCCCCACCGATGCCGATGAAGTGCGGTCGGTCCATGGCGGTGGGAAGGCCGGGTGCCATGCGTGTCTCCCTGTACGTGTGCGGAACGTTCAGCGGCACAGCCTATGCCGAAGCGTTTACGGATGCTGACACCGTCGGCAGCTACGCCTTGCTGTGCGAGAACAGCTTCAGCACCGGCACCCCCACCTTGTGCCGAGCCCGAGAAGCCCAGTCCCGATGGAAGAACTCCTCCACGTAATGAGGGTCGGTCAGCACGATGACCTCATCCGCACCGACCTCCTCCACGAGGGACTTCAGCGCCTCCAGCGGATGATCCTCGATCAACCGCCCTTCGGCCTCGCTCCCGGACACCCGCAACGCCGCGAGCGAAACCTCCAGCGCCCTCTGCCCGACGCTCAGCGCCTCCTCGCCCTCCGGCGTCTCCCCCTCGCGTACGGCCTCGTCGAGCTCGCCGAGCGCGACGTCGTCGATGGCCCGCAGCAACCGGTCCGCCTGTTCGCCGCGCGGCTGGAGCAGCACCTGGAAGGAGACCTGCTCCTCCCCGTGCAAGGTCGTGACGAACTCCACGTCGGCGGACGTCAGGGCCTTCTCGATCATCAATACGCTTGTGAACACCAGGCGCCCCTTCTGCTCCCGGGGGCCTGTGGCCCCAACTCCTCCGCAGGGCCGTGCCCAGCCCTGCGGAAACCGTCCTGCCCCGTCTGCGCACGGGTACTGCCGGGTCCAGTGTGCCCTCCGGAAACCAAACGGAACGGCATATTCCGCCGGTTACCGGAACCGACGGCGGCCATCGCCCCGATTCCGGACCTACCGACCGGTTCGGCTTCCCCGGCGCCGACACCTGTACCCCGTGCCGCGCGGTTCAGTACGTCAGGACCGCCCGTACCGCGTGAACAGGAAGCCGTCCTCCTCCAGCATGGACACCAGCCTGAAGCGCTGCGGCACCGTGACGGCGGGCCCCCCGGCGATGCGCTGCGCGTCACCCGAGGTGAGCATCGGGGAGACGGTCAGGCACAGCTCGTCGAGCACGCCGGCCGCCACCAGCTGCCCGAGCAGCCGCGGGCCGCCCTCCGTCAGCAGCCGGGTGTGGCCGAGTCCGGCGAGGGCCCGGACGGCGCGCGCCGGGTCCACACCGATGCCGTCCCCGGCGGTGACCACCCGGGCGCCCGCCTTCTCGGCGGCGGCGACACGGTCCGGGGCGGCCGAGGCTCCCGTGAGGATCAGCGTGGGCACCAGGGGCGAGGTGAACAGCGGCAGCGAGAAGTCCAGGTCCAGACTGGCGGAGACCACCGCGATCGCGGGTGCGGGGCCCTGCCCGGCCGCCTCCCTCATCTCGGCGAACTCGGCACGCGCGCGTGCCGGCCGGTACCCCTCCTGGCGCACCGTCTGCGCGCCGACGACCACGACGTCCGCCAGCGCCCGCAGCGTGCCGAAGATCCGCATGTCGGTCGCGCAGGAGATGGGCTGCGAACGGCCGTCGTGCTGGGCGGCCCCGTCCAGCGTGGACACCATGTTGGCGCGCAGCCACGGCAGCGGCTCGCCGGGCGCCGCCTCGGGATAGGCATACGCGGCGGCCAGCTCGGCCAGACTCCACTCCGCTCCGGCCCCGTCACGAACCCCCTCCCCGGGCCTCCCGCCCGAGTCCGGAGCTGCTGTTTCATCGGTCACAGGGAACAGACGTCGCATGCCGTGCAGTGTTCCACGCCCCGTAGCATGGTGAACCGTGTCCTCCTCCCCTGCCCCCTCCGGAACCGGCCCGATAACCGACGCGGCCCCGCTCTCCCTGTGCGCCCGTGAGCCGCGCGTTCCCGCGGACCGGCTGGTCGCCGAGATGGTGCCGCCGCCGCGGTTCGACTCGGTGCGCTTCAGCACCTACATCCCGGACCCGAACCAGCCCAGCCAGACGGAGGCCGTCCGGGTCCTGGAGGGCTTCGCGGCGGGTCTGGGCGGGACGGCCGACTCGGGCAAGCGGCGGCTGTTCGGATTCGGCAGGGCGCCGAAGAAGGCCCCGGCCGGGCCGCGCGGCGTCTACCTCGACGGCGGTTACGGCGTCGGCAAGACCCACCTGCTGGCATCCCTCTGGCACGCCACCCCGGCCGAGCCCGAACTCAAGGCGTTCGGCACCTTCGTGGAGCTGACCAACCTGGTCGGCGCCCTCGGGTTCCAGCAGACCGTCCAGACCCTGTCCGGCCACCGACTGCTCTGCATCGACGAGTTCGAGCTCGACGACCCCGGCGACACCGTCCTGGTCTCCACCCTGCTCGGCAAGCTCGTCGACGCGGGCGTCGCGCTCGCCGCCACCTCCAACACGCTGCCCGGCAAGCTCGGCGAGGGCCGGTTCGCCGCGGCCGATTTCATGCGCGAGATCCAGGGCCTGTCGGCCCACTTCCGCGCCCTGCGCATCGACGGCGAGGACTACCGCCACCGCGGCCTGCCCGAGGCGCCGCCCCCGTACTCCGACGAACAGGTGACCAAGGCGGCGCACGCCACCGAGGGCGCCTCCCTCGACGCATTCTCGCCCCTCCTGGACCACCTGGCCCGGGTCCACCCCAGCCGGTACGGCGCCCTGACCGACGGAATCAAGGCCGTCTGCCTCACCGGCGTACGGCCGGTTCCCGACCAGTCGACGGCGCTCCGCCTCGTCGTCCTCGCGGACCGGCTCTACGACCGTGAAGTGCCCGTGCTGGCCTCGGGTCTGCCCTTCGACCAGCTCTTCAGCGAGGAGATGCTGAACGGCGGCTACCGCAAGAAGTACTTTCGGGCCATCTCCCGGCTCACCGCCCTGGCCCGCGACGCGGCCAAGCTGGCGAACTCCCGGTAGCCACTACCCCAATATCGCGCCGACTGCCGTAGGGCAAGGGCTGGTTCAAGCCAGCCCACCTACGGTTTTCAGGCTCTCTTCAGCTTGAAACGTTAAGTTAACCCTGCAAACGACTTTGCGGGGTTAACGTGTTTCTTGACCAGCCATTGACTAAGTGTTGGTCAGCGCTAGATGTGCGAATCACCTGAAGGGGGGCGCATGTACCGAGGTACGACGGCACGGACCGTGGTTTCGATCCTCGCCGCCGTCCTGCTTGCCCTCCAGTTCTTCGCGCCGACGGCGTCCTTCGCATCCGCGCATACGCCCCGTGAAGTTGAGGCCAAAGCCCAGCCGGGAGCTGAACCCTCCGGCGCGTCTTCGCGCCCCGGAACCAAGTTCTCCGGGAAGGCTCTGCGCGACGAGATCGCGACCTGCCGCGCCGGACACCACGAGGGCCCGACCGGCCCTCTGCGGACCCGCGACCGGTTCCACAGCACCGACTCCGCGCCCTCGGCGCCCGAGCGGCCGCTGCTGAGGCACATCCCGCCGACAGCACCGGAACGGGTCACACCCGGCGTCGCCCACGAACGCACGTCGAGATCCTCGACGTCGCACACTCCTGCAGCGCTTCAGGTCTTCCGCTGCTGAGGAACTGAGCAGTTCCATCCCTCACCTCTGTCATGCCCGTCCGACGCGCCCCCACTGCGCGCCAGGAGGAGTCACCACACTCATGCAACCCCTCATCGACAACGCCCGCACGTTCGGACAGCGCCCTGAGGAGTTCGCCCGCCTCGCCGAGGGCCAGTCCCCCGACGTCCTGTTCATCACCTGCTCCGACTCCAGGGTCGTACCGGCCCTGATCACGGGCGCCCGGCCCGGCGAGCTCTTCGAGCTGCGCACCGCGGGCAACATCGTTCCCCCGCACGCCTTGGAGCACCCCACGTCCGAGGCGGCCACCATCGAGTACGCCGTCGAAGTACTCGGCGTCAAGGACATCGTGGTCTGCGGCCACTCGCACTGCGGTGCCGTGGGCGCGGTGGTACGCGGCGACGACCTCACCGGCGTACCCGCCGTGCACGACTGGCTCGCGCACGCCGCCGAGCAGCCCAAGTGCGAGGACCCGGCGGACCCGACGGTCGCCGAAGCCGTGCAGAACCACGTCCTCACCCAGGTGCTGCGACTGCGGTCGTACCCGTGCATCGAGCGCCGACTGGCGGAGGGCCGACTCGGCCTGCACGCCTGGTTCTACGAAGTACACACCGGGACCGTGCGGAACCACCGCGCGGAAACCGACACCTTCGAGACCCTGTGAGGGACACCATGACCAAGTTCCCTTACCTGAGGCAGGACTTCCTCGCCTCCATCGTCGTCTTCCTCGTGGCCGTGCCGCTCTGCATCGGCGTGGCCGTCGCCTCCGGCGTCCCGGCCGAACTCGGCCTGATCACCGGCATCGTGGGCGGCCTCGTCACCGGTCTCATGCGCGGCAGCAGCCTCCAGGTGTCCGGGCCCGCCGCCGGCATGACCGTGCTGGTCTTCGAGGCCGTCAGCGAGTTCGGGGTGGCCGCACTCGGTGTGATCGTGCTGATGGCCGGTCTGCTCCAGCTCGCCATGGGCTTCCTCGGGATAGGCCGCTGGTTCCGGGCGATCTCCGTCTCCGTCGTCGAGGGCATGCTCTGCGGCATCGGTCTGGTGATCATCGCCGGGCAGATCTACGCGGCGGCGGGCCTGAAGGCCCCGGAGACCGGCATCGGCAAGATCGTGGGGCTGCCGGGGGCGTTCTCCGACGCCCTGGGCAGCACCGAGGCTCTGACCTCGCTCGCGATCGGCGCGGGCACCATCGCCGTCATCGTGCTGTGGAAGAAGCTGCCGAAGGCCGTGCAGTCCGTGCCGGGCGCCCTCGCGGCGGTGGTCCTGGCCACGGTCGCCACGCTCGCCTTCAGCCTGCCGGTCGCCACGGTCGAAGTGAAGGGCCTGCTCGGCGTCATCCAGCCGCCCGGGACCGAGGCCCTCGGCGAGCTGGCCAGCCCGGCCATCTGGGGCACGATCATCGCGTTCGCGCTGATCGCCTCCGCGGAGAGCCTGTTCAGCGCGGCGGCCGTGGACCGGCTGCACGACGGTCCGCGCACCCAGTACAACAAGGAGATGATCGCCCAGGGCGCGGGCAACACCGTGTGCGGTCTGCTCGGCGCACTGCCCATGACCGCGGTGATCGTCCGTAGCTCGGCCAACGTCAACGCGGGTGCGAAGACCAAGGCGTCCCGTGTGCTCCACGGCGTGTGGCTGCTGCTGTTCGCCGCCGCGATGCCGTGGGCCCTGGCCCTGATCCCGCTTCCCGCCCTCGCCGGCATCCTGGTGCACGCGGGCTGGAAGCTGATCCCGTTCCGCCAGGTCGTGGCGCTGTGGCGGGCTCACAAGGGCGAGGCGCTGATCCTCGTGGTCACGGCCGTGTCGATCGTCGCGGTGAACATGTTCGAGGGCGTCCTGATCGGTCTGGCCCTGTCGGTCGTCAAGACCGCCTGGGAGGCCTCGCACGTCAAGCTCGAGGTCATAGACAAGGGCGCCGGTCCGATCCAGGTGTACCTGTCGGGCAACGCGACGTTCCTGCGGCTGCCGAAGATCCTCGACGACCTGGAGAGCCTGCCCCAGGACCGTCCGGTCGAGCTGGACCTCTCGGGTCTGCACCACCTCGACCACGCCTGCCGCACGGCCCTGGAGAGCTGGGCCGAACGCCACAGCGCGACGGGCACGGAGCCGGTGAAGGTCACGGAGCCGGAGCCGGCACCGGAGGCCGAGAAGGTCACGGCCGCGTAGCGACGTAGCCGGAACGCCGACACCCCCTGGTCCGGGGCGCGCCTGAGAAGCGCGCCCCGGACCTTCGCGTGCACGGCCCCGGCCTCCGATGCATGGCCCCGACCCCGAGTCCAGGCATATCGTTGCAGGAACAGACGAAACGGGACCTCTGGACGGGGAGGTCGGCATGGTCGAAGAGCTGATCGGGGCGGTGGCGGCGGCCGGAGCCGGAGGGCTGGTCTATCTGGCCTCGGCGGCGCGGGTCGTCAAGCAGTACGAGCGCGGGGTCGTGTTCCGGCTCGGACGGCTGCACGGGGAGGTGCGGCGGCCCGGGTTCAACCTCATCGTCCCCGCGGTGGAGCGGATGCGTAAGGTCAACATGCAGATCGTGACCATGCCGGTGCCCGCCCAGGAGGGCATCACCCGCGACAACGTGACCGTGCGGGTCGACGCGGTCGTGTACTTCAAGGTCGTGGACCCGGCGGCCGCGGTCGTCAACGTCGAGGACTACCGTTTCGCGGTCTCCCAGATGGCACAGACCTCCCTTCGCTCGATCATCGGCAAGAGCGAGCTGGACGACCTCCTGTCCAACCGGGAGAAGCTCAACCAGGGCCTGGAGCTGATGATCGACAGCCCGGCCGTGGAGTGGGGCGTGACCATCGACCGCGTGGAGATCAAGGACGTGTCCCTGCCGGACACGATGAAGCGCTCCATGGCCCGCCAGGCCGAGGCCGACCGCGAGCGGCGGGCCCGGCTGATCAACGCCGACGCCGAGTACCAGGCCTCGAAGAAGCTGGCACAGGCCGCTCACCAGATGGCCGACACGCCCTCCGCGCTCCAGCTCCGCCTGCTCCAGACGGTCATGGCCGTGGCGGCGGAGAAGAACTCCACGCTGGTGCTGCCCATCCCGGTGGAGCTCCTGCGGTTCCTGGAACGGGGTCACCAGGAGGCGGACCGGCAGGAGGCGGCGTCGGCGGAACACCCCGTCGACACGACAGAACAGGCCATCGACGAGCTGCGGCACGCGGTCGAGCCGTGAGCCACGCTACGCGCGTGGTTCCCGCGACCCGCACCAGGTGATAGACACAGCGGGATCACTGTTTCCTGTCCGCCAGCAGGAAGGTTTCCCCATGGCCAAAACCGGTCGCATCGCCACACGCCGTCAGGTGCTCGCCAGGACGGGCGCCCTGGGCGTCGGGATCGCGTTCTCCGGCGCCCTGTCCGAACTCTTCGCCGGCACCGCCGCCGCCCAGACCCTCGGCCACGACGGCTACGGCCCGCTCGTCTCCGACCCCAAGGGCTTGCTCGACCTGCCTGAAGGTTTCAGCTACCGGGTCCTCTCCCGCGAGGGAGACCCGCTCCGCTCCGGCGAGGGCAAGGTCCCCTCCAACCACGACGGCATGTCGGCCTTCGCGGGCAGAGGCGGCCGGGTCCATCTGGTCCGCAACCACGAGAACCGCGCCGACGGCAAGGGCCCGGTCCCGACGATCGAGGGCCTCACCTACGACCCGGCCGGCAAGGGCGGCTGCACGGCCCTGACGCTGGACTCCCGCAACAACGTCCTGTCGGAACGCGTCGCCATCGCCGGCACGGCCGTGAACTGCGCGGGCGGCCCCACCCCGTGGGGCACCTGGCTGACCTGCGAGGAGACCGAGGACAAGGCGGGCACCGCCGGCTACGCCAAGGACCACGGCTTCATCTTCGAGGTCGACCCGGTCGATCCGCGCCGCACGGGAGCCGTACCGCTGACCGCGATGGGCCGCTTCCAGCACGAGGCGATCGCCGTCGACCCCCGGCGGGGCGTGGTGTACGAGACCGAGGACGCCTTCCAGAAGCCCTTCGGTCTCTTCTACCGCTTCCTGCCGGACCGGCCGCTGGGCGGGCGGGGTTCACTGCGCGCGGGGGGCCGGCTCCAGGCCATGCGCGTGCCCGGCGTGCCGGACCTGTCCTCGATCCAGGACATCAGCGCGGAGTTCGACGGCATCGAGTGGGTGGACGTACCGGACCCGCAGGCCGCGCAGACACCGATCCGGCTCCAGGACTTCGGCCGCAAGGGCATCACGCACGCGCAGAAGCTGGAAGGCTGTTACTGGGGCGGCCGGTCGGTGTACTTCGTGTCGTCGTTCGCCCGCAGCGCGGAGGGTTCGGCGGCCGACCACTTCGGGCAGGTCTGGCGCTACGACCCGGACCGGCGACGACTGACCCTGGTGATCGTCTTCGGCCCGGACACCGACATTCAGAAGCCGGGAGAGTCGCCGGACAACATCTGTCTGGCGCCCAGCGGCGGTCTGATGGTCTGCGAGGACGGCGAAGGCGCCCAGCACGTCTACGGCGTGACCCGGCGCGGCGAGGTGTACGCGATGGCCCGCAACCGGCAGACCATCGGCACTCCGGAGGAGCCCGAGTGGGGTGAGTTCGCCGGGGTGACCTTCTCGCCCGACGGCGACACGATGTACGTCAACTGCTACCGGCCCGGCACCACGTTCGCGGTGACGGGCCCCTGGCGCCGGTAAGCGCGGCTCTGCTCCCGTCCGGGGCGCCGGGTGCGGAGCCCGGCGCCCCGTCGGACGATCGAGGCTCTGGGAAGGGAAGGGAGCCCGGTGGCGGAGAAGGACAAGCCGGAGCGGAACACGGCAGCGAAGGCCACGGCGGAGAAGGCCGAGCGCGGGACCTCGCTGCGGGAGCGGCTGCGCGCCCCCGGCTGCGAGCCGGTCGACCTGTCCCGTCACGACGCCGCCGCCGCTCCCGGCGGCCCGGACGGCAAGGCGGCGGGCAAGGCCGCCACGGCCCGGATCGGCGAGCAGCTCGCCGGCCTTCAGGAACGGCTGTGGGCGGCGGGCACCGCGGGCGACCGGCGACGCGTCCTGCTGGTCCTCCAGGGCATGGACACCAGCGGCAAGGGCGGCACGGTCAAGCACGTCATCGGTCAGCTGAACCCGGCGGGCTGCCGGATCACGGCGTTCAAGGCACCGACCGCCGAGGAGCGCGCGCACTCCTTCCTGTGGCGCGTGGAGAAGGTACTCCCGCTCCCCGGCGAACTGGGTATCTTCGACCGCTCGCACTACGAGGACGTCCTGGTCGCCCGCGTCCGGGCCCTCGCCCCACGCGCCGTGATCGACAGCCGCTACGAGCGGATCAACCGTTTCGAGCGGTCCCTCGCCGACGACGGCGTGACCCTGATCAAGTGCTTCCTGCACATCTCCTACGACGAGCAGCGCCGCCGCCTGCTCAGACGCCTCGACAAGCCGGAGAAGCGCTGGAAGTTCGCCCCGTCCGACATCGACGACCGCGCCCTGTGGCCCGCCTACCAGGAGGCCTACGAGATGGCCCTGGAGCGCTGCGGCACCTCGTACGCTCCCTGGTACCTGGTCCCGGCCGACCACAAGTGGTACCGCAACTGGGCGGTCAGCACGCTGCTCCTGGAGCATCTGCGGGAGCTGGACCCGCGATATCCGGAGGCGGACTTCGACGTGGCGGAGTGCCGGAAGCGGCTGCTCGGGGAGTCCTGATCCGGCGGGTCAGGCGGCGAGCAGGGCGTCGATCTGGCCGACGGCCTCCTTCAGGCCCTCCTCCATGCCCATGGTGATCAGCTGCTCCATCTGCTCACGGGAGTCGAACAGGGAGCGCATCTCCATCCGGGTGCCGCCGCCGTGTTCGCTGAGCCGCACCGTCACGGACATGGTCGGCATGTCGTCCTTGGGCTTTCCGTCGTCGTCGGCGAAGCCGTCGGTGAACTCCAGGGCGGTCGGCTCGGTGACCGAGGTGATCCGCCACCAGCCGCGGTGCCGGTCGCCCTCCGGTCCGGTCATGAAGTACGTGACCTCTCCGCCGGGGGTCAGGTCGTGCTCCTCCACGGTCGCCGGGTAGGCCGGCGGGCCCCACCAGCGCTCCAGCTGCCGGGGGTCGGCCCACAGCCGCCACACCCGCTCCACCGGGGCGGTGAAGTCGGCGATCAGGGTGAGGGTGAGGTTGTCGAGGTCCTTGTCGACCCTGGTGACGCTCATCTCTCGGGTCCTTCCGGGGTGTCGTTCTTTTCGGTACCGGGATGTTCCGGCTCTTCGGTACCGGCGTCCTCCGCGAGCAGCCGGGCCATCCGGTCCACCCGTCCGCGCCATGCCGACTCGAGCTCGTCGAGGGCCTGGCGAGCGCGGCCCACCGCGTCGGGGTCGGTGCGCACGAGCTGCTCCCGTCCGCTGCGCTGCTTGCTGACGAGACCGGCCCGTTCCAGCACCGCGACGTGCTTCTGCACCGCCGCGAAGCTCATCGGATAGGCCTCGGCCAGCCGGGAGACCGACAGCTCCCCGCGCACGCAGCGGCGCAGTATGTCCCGGCGCGTGGTGTCGGCCAGGGCGTGGAACAGCCGGTCCACCTTCTCGTCGCTCAACTCATCTACAACCATTTGGTTGTAGATTAGTCCTGTCGGCCCCTTCTGTAAAGCGACACATCGGACACTGAAGCGGGCGGTCGGGGGTACCCGGTGGCTCATGAGCGAGAAGCAGCAGGTCAGCAGCTCGTACTGGATGGAGACGGCACCGGACGGCCGTCATCCGGCTCTGACGGAGGACCTGGACGCCGACGTGGCGGTGATCGGCGCCGGGATCGCCGGTCTGAGCACGGCGTGGGAGCTGACGCGGGCCGGGCGGAGCGTGGCGGTGCTGGAGGCCGGGCGGGTCGCGGCCGGGGTCACCGGGCACACCACCGCCAAGGTCACCGCCCTGCACACACTCGTCTACGACAAGCTGCGCCGCACCCGCGGCCCCGAGGGCGCGCGGCTGTACGCCCGCTCCCAGTTGGAGGCGATCGAGCGCGCGGCCGGGATCGCCGGGGAACTGGGCATCGACTGCGAGTGGGAGACCAGGAGCGCCTACACGTACGCCCGCGACGCGGGCCGGGTGGAGGAGCTGCGCGCCGAGGCGCGGGCGGCCGCCGAGGCCGGGCTGCCCGCCTCGTTCGTGACGGAGACCGGGCTGCCCTTCCCGGTGGCGGGCGCGGTCCGGGTCACCGGCCAGGCCCAGTTCCACCCCCGCAAGTACCTGCTGGCCCTCGCCGCCGACCTCGTCGAACGCGGCGGGCGGATCTTCGAGGACACCACGGTCCTCGGCCTGGACGAGGGTGAGCCGTGCCGGCTGTCGACCACGACCGGGGCGACGGTGAGGGCCCGTGACATCGTCGTCGCGACGCACTACCCGATCTTCGACCGGGCCCTGCTGTTCGCCCGGCTGTCGCCGCGCCGCGAGTTGGTCGTCGCCGGGACGATCCCCGCCGGCCAGGACCCGGACGGCATGTTCATCACGCCCGACGAGGGCATCCGCTCGGTGCGCACCGCGCCCTACGCGGGCGACCGGCGGCTGCTCGTGGTCACCGGCGAGCACTTCACGCCGGGCACGGGCGACCCGCGGGCCCGTTTCGAACGCCTCACCGCCTGGGCCACCGAGCACTTCCCGGACCTGGACGTCACCCATCGGTGGGCCACCCAGGACAACGACCCCACGGACACCGTGCCGATGGTCGGCCCGCTGCACCCCGGCGCCCGGCACGCCTATGTGGCCACCGGCTTCGGCGGCTGGGGCATGACCGGCGGCATCATGGCGGGCAGCCTGCTCACCGCACAGATCACGGGCGAGGAGCGCGAGTGGAGCGGGCTGTACGACCCGCGCCGGCTGAAGCCCGCCGTGCGGGAGGCGCCGTCGTTCCTCAAGACGCAGGCCAAGGTCGCCGGCCACTTCGTCGGGGACCGGCTGCGGCCCGCGCCGCCGGTGGAGTCCCTGCCGCCCGGTGAGGGCGCCGTGGTCCGCGCCGACGGGCACCACCGCCTCGCGGTCTACCGGGACGACGACGGCAACCTGCACTCCGTCTCCGCCCGCTGCACCCACCTGGGCTGCATGGTCGCCTTCAACTCCGCCGAACGCGCCTGGGAGTGCCCCTGCCACGGCTCCCGCTTCGACACGGACGGCAAGGTGATCCAGGGCCCGGCGACCAAGCCGCTGGAGCAGCGGGACATCTGACGGCCGGGGTGAGGGCGTACGCCGCGCTGCGGAAGGCCGCGTGACCGCCGTGGGACGTGGTGGCCGGCGGACAGCGGAACGCGGACCCGTCCGGAGGCACCCTGACCGGCCTACGCTGGACGTATGAGCGAGGACGACTACTGCCTGATCGACGCGACCAGGCCGCCCCTGGCGGACGGGCCGCCGTACGCGGAGTGTGTGCTGTGCCGGGAGCCGACGGAGCATCCGGAGTCGTACAAGGGGATCACGCTCTGCCCGGTCTGCGAGTGGCAGGAGGCGCAGCGCACCGCCTGCTCAGGGTGATCGGCGAGAGGCGAGCGCGCCGGCCAGGGTCAGCGCGGCGGCCGTGATCAGGGCTGCCCCGGCCAGGGGCAGCAGCGGAAGCGGGACGGTGCCCGACCGTGAGCCGGTCACCAGGCCCTGCACCGCCGCCTGCGCCGGGGAGCCGGTGGCCACGAGGGACAGCAGCGCCGCGAGCAGCAGGGCCAGGACGGCACGGCCCCGCGACCGCAGCAGCGGCCGGCTGGTGAGCGCGCCGACGGCCGTGCCGAGCAGGGCGCAGGCCAGGGCGGCGAGCAGCCCGGCCCCGCAGGCGGGGGCGAGCGGCACCGGGGTGCGGTGGTCCGAGGCGACCGGAGCGCTCAGCAGCGTCACGCCGAGGGTCGCGACCGTGCCGAGCGCCGCCGCGCCGGACAACGCCACCAGCAGGCAGGCCACATGGGCACGCGCGGGCCCGGCAGCCGCCGCCACGCAGCCCCGCGCGGCCTCCGGCTCGCCCGTGACGCAGATCCGCGCCAGCCAGGCCGCGACGGGCAGGAGCGCGGCGGCCGTGTAGCCGAGCGAGTCGAGCACCGGCTGCCCGGCCTGGACACTGATGGCGAGAAAGGCGGCGTACAGCAGGAACGGCGGCAGCCAGCGCTGGGAGCGCAGCAGCAGCGCGGCGTGGTAGCGCAGGAGGGCGGTCATCGGCGTCATCGGCGGCTCTCGGGGGCGTCCGCCTGCCGCGCCACACTCACCACGTGCCAGGGCGGACGGGCGGTGAGCAGGGCGCGGAGCAGGACGTCGGAGTGCGGGGCGGGGACGGTGAGGCGGTGGCTGCCCGGTGCGGTCTCCTCGGCGGACGTGACGGTCCGCCGCACGTCGTCGGGAAGCCGTCCGTCCGGCGGGCCCTGGACCTCGACGGTGACCTGCGGTCCCGACGGCGGCGGTCCCGGCACGGCACGCTCGACGAGGCTCCCGTCGCGCACGGTGTACGTCGTGTCGGGCAGGCCCGCGAGGCGGCGCGGATCGTGGTCGACGAACACCACGGATCCGCCGGCCGCCGTGCGCTCGGCGACCGCCCGCTCCAACTCGGCGCGGGCGTCGGTGTCCAGGCCGGTCCACGCCTCGTCCAGCACCAGCAGCTCCGGCTCCGCCAGCAGGGCCTGGGCGACCGCGACCTTCTGGCTGCTGCCCTTCGACAGCCGTGCCATGGGCGTTTCGGCGTAGGCGGCGGCGCCGAGGCGCTCCAGCCACTCGGCGGTTGCGCGGGCGGCCGCCGTGCGGGTCAGGCCGTGCACGGTGCCGAGGTGGGTGAGGTAGCCGGCGGCGGTGAACGGCAGGGCCGGCGGGAACCGTTCGGGGACGTACGCGGTGCGCGGGCGGCCGGTGATCCGGCCCTCGCTGGGGGCGTCGATACCGGCGAGCAGCCGCAGGAGGGTCGACTTGCCGGTGCCGTTGGCGCCCTCGACGCGGACGAGCCGGCCCGGGGCCACCGTCAGGTCGACGCCGCGCAGCACCCAGGGGCCGCGCAGGCCGTAGCGGCGGCCCGCGTTCTCCAGGCACAGGTCGGGTCGCATGGGCCCATCCTGCACGATCTTCCGGCTGGCACACTGGGATTCGTGAGCGAAGACCCGACGCCCGTGAGTGACAGTCCCTTCCGTTCCGAGCCCTCGGCCCGCGACACGGCACCGCAGTTCGTGCTGCCGCTGGTCGTGCGGATCGAGCGGGCGGACCCGCCGGCGCGCACGGACGCGCTGGAGACGGCCGCGCGGGCCGTGCTGACGATCCTCGGCGACGAGCGGTCGGCCGGCGACGGTGCCTGGGCGCAGGCGGTGCGGGACTGGCAGGACGCGCGGATCCGCAAGGTGGTGCGGCGGGCGCGCGGCGCCGAGTGGCGGCGGGCGGAGGCGCTGCCCGGCATCACGGTCACCGGAAAGTCGGCCCAGGTGCGGGTCTTCCCGCCGGTCCCGCTGGACGGCTGGCCCAAGGACCTGGCCCGGCTCCAGGTCTCCGGCACCGACCTGGACGACCCGGAACCGCCGGTGGACGCCGACCCGGGCGCGCCCGTGCTGTGGCTGAACCCCGACCTCGGCATGTCGGCCGGCAAGGCGATGGCCCAGGCCGGACACGCCGCGCAACTGGCCTGGTGGGAGCTGGCCGAGGAGGAGCGGGCCGTCTGGCACGACGCGGGCTTCCCGCTCGCCGTACGGACGGCCGACCCGGCCCGCTGGCCCGGACTGACGGGCAGCGGCCTGCCGCTGGTCCGCGACGCCGGGTTCACGGAGATCGCGCCCGGCTCGTGCACGGTGGTCGCGGACCACCCGGCGCTGCGCCGGGAGCCGTCCGCGCCCGGCGGCCCGGCGGCCACCCGTTCGGAGTAGCCGCGGGCGCGCCGGTCGCGGACGGGTGCTCCAGTGGGGTTACCAGACAACCCCGACCCAGGAGGCAGCCATGACCAGCGCCGCGCCCCCTCCCCCCGCCCCGCCCGCTCCCGACGACCGGAAGCCCGGCGGCTCCGGCCCCGGCGGTTCCGGCGACCCGTTGGCGGCCGGGGGCCTCGCCCTCGGCGGCACCCTGATGGTCGTCTACGGCCTGTTCGCGGTGCTCCAGGGCATCGCGGCGATCGCCGACGACGAGGTGTACACGAGCTTCGGTGAGTACGTCTTCGAGTTCGACCTGACCGCGTGGGGCTGGATCCACCTGATCGTCGGTGTGCTCGTGGTGGCGGCCGGGTTCGGCCTGTTCACCGGGGCTGCCTGGGCCCGGCTCGTGGGCGCGGTCGTGGTCGGACTGGCGCTGATCGCGAACTTCATGTGGCTGCCGTACCAGCCGTTCTGGTCGATCATCATGATCGTGACCGGACTGTTCGTGCTGTGGTCGGTGTTCAACTACCGCTCCTCCCGCACGGTGTAGCAGCCGCCCGGGTCAGGAGGGCGGCGGGCGCCGGTCGCGCGCGGCGACCACCGTGTGCAGCCGGCGCGTGAGCGCGGTGGCCGCCGCCGTGAGAAAGACGAACGTGTACAGGATCTGAGCGACGGCCACCAGGCGGGCCTCCTGCCCGCTCGGGGCGATGTCCCCGTAGCCGACGGTCGCGAGCGTGACCACGGTGAAGTACAGCGCGTCGACGCGGGTGCTCAGGCCGGTGAACTGGCCCGGCCGCTGGGCGAGGGCGTAGTACCCCGACGAGAAGACCAGCACGGCCAGGCACATCAGCAGCGGGATCATCACGCCCGGCCGGGCGTCCGGCTTCTCCAGCACGACGTCGCGCACCTGGCGCAGCAGCAGCGCGGCCAGCAGCCCCAGGCACAGGGCGAACAGCGGCCAGCCCAGCCAGGGGCGGTCGCCGCCGAGCCCCTCCAGCGGCAGCAGGAAGTAGGCCGTGCCCACGGCGACCACCAGTCCCCCGGCACCGGCCCACACCCGCCGGGCCGGGGCGGGGGCCTTTGGCTCTCGTTCCCGCTTCCGCGCGGGGCCGTGCGCCTGCTCGCTGCCATCGCGCATATGTCCGGTCTACGACGCATCGGGGGGTGACGCGACCCCGGCGCCTCCGTCGGTGGAGCCGGTGGCCGTCGGTGGCCGTCGGTGGCCGTTGGTGGCCGTCAGTGGGCCGAACCTCAAATGTTCCTCTGAAGGCGCCCGTGGCGGGGTTCGGGGGCGGACGGCTGGGCCATACCCCCCTCACGTTCGAGGAACCGGCCGTGCGGAGGAGGGGACGATGGAACGACTGGGGACGGGCATCGGGTGGCGACCGGAGATCGCGGACGCCGTGGAGCGCATGCCGGGCATCGACTGGGTCGAGGCCGTGGCCGAGAACGTCTGCCCCGGGCATCTGCCCGAGTCGCTGCGGCGGCTGCGCGAGCGCGGCGTCACCGTGGTGCCGCACGGCGTCTCGCTCGGCCTCGGAGGCGCGGACCGCCCCGACGACGCCCGACTGGCCGCGCTGGCCGAGCGGGTGGAGGCACTCGGCTCACCGCTGGTCACCGAGCACATCGCGTTCGTACGGGCCGGTGGTTCCCTGACGGCGACGCCGCACCTGGAGGCGGGCCATCTGCTGCCCGTCCCCCGGACCCGGGACGCGCTCGACGTGCTGTGCGAGAACGTGCGCATCGCTCAGGAGGCGCTGCCGGTGCCGCTGGCCGTCGAGAACATCGCCGCGCTGATCTCCTGGCCGGGCGAGGAGATGACGGAGGGCCAGTTCCTGTACGAGCTGGCCGACCGCACGGGCGTCCGGCTCCTCATCGACGTGGCCAACCTGCACACCAACCACGTCAACCGCGCCGAGGACCCGGCCAAGGCCCTCGCCGAGCTGCCCCTGGAGGCCATCGCCTACGTCCATGTCGCCGGCGGCTTCGAACGCGACGGCGTCTGGCACGACAGCCACGCCCACCCCGTCCCCCGGCCGGTCCTCGACATCCTGACCGACCTCGCGTCCCGCGTGTCGCCTCCGGGGGTCCTCCTGGAACGCGACGAGAACTTCCCGGAACCGGCGGAGCTGGAGGCCGAGTTGGCCTCGATCCGGCGGGCTGTGGAGGCGGGGGCCGTCGAGCGGGTGAAGGCGGAGGTGCGCGCGGCGGGCCATGCGGTCGCCGCGCGGCGACCGGAGGCGGCGGCCGGAGGCTGGAGCGAGGTCCGCGCCGACGTTCCCGCACGCGGCGACGGGGCGACGCCGCAGGGCCATCAGACCGGGGCGGCCGGGGCGACACGGGGCGCCTTCGGCCGGCCCGAACACAGGGGCGTCGACGAGGCCCGGCAGCGACTCGGGGTCGCGCAGGCCGCGCTGCTGTCGGCGCTGGTCGCGGGGACGCCCGTGCCCGAAGGGTTCGACCGGGTGCGAGTCGGCGTACAGGCGCGGGCGCTGGCCGCCAAGCGGGCGGATGTCGTGGCGAAGGTCGCGCCCGAGCTGCCGGAGATCCTCGGGGCGGACTACCGTACGGCCTTCCTCGCGTACGCCCAGACCCAGCCGATGACCGGCGGCTACCGGCGCGACGCCCTCACCTTCGCCGAGCACCTGCTGTCCGCCGGGCGGCCCGAGGACGCCGCGGCGCGCCGGGAGCTCCGGGAGTGGTGGCTGGAGCGGTCGGGACCGACGCCGCGTTCGCGCCGCCCGGTCCGCCGGCTGGCCCGCGCCACCCGGAAGGTGCTGCTCGGGCGCTGACCCGGGGGCCGGCCCGTCCGCTCGTCAGTCCTTCGACAGAGCCTCGCCCTTCGGCACCGCGTCACCGGCAGGTGCGTCGCCGCGGCCGTAGTGGTGGGTGGTGAACATGTACAGCACGCCGGTACCCACCACCACCGCACCGCACAGCAGGACGATCCAGTTCTCGTACCACGGCTTCTCCGGGCTGCGGGCCCAGCAGATGTTGACGATGGCGAAGATGCCGTAGACCAGCGCCCCGATGTTCACCGGCAGGCCCCAGCGGCCCAGGGTGAACTCCCCCGCCGGACGCCATCCCTTGAGCCGGGCACGCAGCGCGGCCAGCACCACCATCTGGAACGAGCCGTAGATGCCGAGGATCGCGAACGAGACGATGTTGGTGAGGGCGTCCTCGGAGAACAGCGAGGCGAAGGCGATGAGCAGCGGCACCGCGGCGGACACGAACAGCGCGTAGCCGGGTACCGCGCGGGCGTGGGCGAATCGCCGCAGCAGCCGGTGCCCGGCGATCATCTCGTCTCGGGCGTAGGAGTAGATGAGCCGCCCGGCCGCGGCCTGGAGGCTGATCGTGCAGGACAGGAAGGAGATCAGCACCACGGCCATCACCATCCGCGCCCCGGTCTCGCCCATGGCGTCGTACAGCACGTCCACCACCGGGTCGGCCTGCTCGCCCGAGATGACCGCGTTGAAGTCCGTGACCGACAGCAGCAGCGACATACAGGTGAACGTGGCCGCGGCACCGCCGATGTAGATGGTGCGGCGCATCGCGCGCGGGATGACACGGCCCGGGTGGGCGACCTCCTCGGCGGTGTCACCGCACGCCTCGAAGCCGTAGTACTGGTAGAAGCCGATGATCGCGGCCGCGAGGAACGCCGGCAGGTAGGAGCCGTCCCCCTCGGTGCCGTAGGTGTCGAAGATGACGCCGATGCCGTGGTGGCGGTGAGTCGCCAGCAGGTAGATGCCGACGACGAGGGCGCCGATGAGCTCGCCGGCGAAACCGATGATGGCCGCCAGCGAGAGCGCCTTGGTGCCCATGTAGTTGATGAGGATGGCGACGACGATGAGCACGGCGGTGCACAGCACGGTGGTGTGCACGGTGGTGTCGAAGCCGAAGAGGATGGCGATGTAGGGGCCGGCGCCGTACGCGACGGAGGTGATGGTCACCAGCAGCGCCCACATGTACACCCAGCCGGTCATCCACGCCCAGCGCTTGCCCCACAGCCGCCGGGCCCACGGGTAGACGCCGCCGGCGATGGGGTACTGGGCGACGATCTCGCCGAAGATCAGCGCGACGAGGAACTGCCCGCAGCCGGCCAGCACGAACGCCCAGATCATCGGCGGTCCGCCGTCGACGATCGCGATGCCGAAGAGGGTGTAGGTGCTCACCACCGGGGAGAGGTAGGTGAAGCCGAGCGCGAAGTTGGCCCAGGGGCCCATGTCCTTGCGGAACTCCGAGGCGGGCTCTCCTCCGGGCGTGCCGGCCGCCGGTGCGGGAGGTTGTGGACTGGTCACTGGCGGGCCTCCTGTTTCACGGGGCCGGGGCGGTCACTGATCAGATCGGCGGCGCGTTCGGCGGCGAGCAGGACGGTCACCATCGGGTTGATGGTGGGCATCGTCGGGAACACCGACGCGTCGACGATGCGCACGCCCTCGACGCCGAGCAGTCTCAACTCCGCGTCGCAGACGGCCATCGGGTCGTCCGGGGCGCCCATGCGACAGGTGCCCGCCGGGTGGTAGACGGTGTGCGCCGCGCGGCGGCCGTACTCCGACAGGTCGGCGTCGGAGACGACGTCCGGGCCGGGCGCGACTTCGCGGAGGAGCCAGTCGCGCAGCGGGTCGGTGGCGGCGATCTCGCGGGCGGCCTTCAGCCCGTCCACGAGGGTGTGCTCGTCGTGCCCCTCGGGGTCGGTGAAGTACCGGAAGTCCAGGGCGGGGTGCTCGGCGGGGTCGGAGCTGCGCAGCCACATGCGGCCGGTGGAGCGGGCGCGCGGCACGTTCGGCGTCATGCACACCCCGTACGGCGGCACGGGGTAGCCCAGCCGCTCGGTGTTGACGGTGAACGGCACCTGGTAGAAGTGGAACATCAGGTCAGGGCGCGGCTGACCCTTGTCGCGGCGCAGGAACAGGCCGGCGTCGGAGTCCATCGCGGAGTTGGGCGGCAGCGGCCCCGCGGTCTCCCAGACGATCACGGACTCGGGGTGGTCCAGCAGGTTCTCGCCCACTCCGGGCAGGTCGGCCCGGACGTCGATGCCGAGGCCGCGCAGGTCGTCGGCCGGGCCGATGCCGGAGAGCATCAGCAGGCGCGGGGTGTCGATGGCGCCCGCACACAGCACCAGTTCGCGCTCGGCCCGCACGGTGGCCGGTTCGCCGTCGGCGCCGCGGACGGCGACGCGGGTGAGCCGGCCCGACTCGTCCGGGAGCAGCCGGTGCGCCCAGGTCTCCAGCAGCAGCGTGAGGTTGGGCCGGTCCAGGACGGGGTGGAGGTAGGCGACGGACGCGGAGGAGCGCAGGTTGCCCTCCGGCTGGTAGGCCAGCGAGAAGAAGCCGGTGCCGTCGGCGAAGGGCTCGGCGTTGAAGTCGTCGACGACGGGGACGCCGAGGGCGCGGGAGGCCGCGGTGACGAAGTCCTTGGCGATGGGATTGCGGTCGGCCTCGGCCACCGGGACGATCCGGGTGAGCAACCGGTCGCGGTAGGGGAGGATCGTCGCCGGGTCCCAGCCGGAGCAGCCCCGGCTCACCCAGTCGTCGAGGTCCTGCGGCAGCGGCAGGAAGCTGATCAGGGTGTTGTGGGAGGAGCAGCCGCCGAGGACGCGGGCCCGTGAGTGCAGGATGTGGGAGTTGCCGCGCGGCTGCTCGACGGTGGTGTAGCCGTAGTCGAACTCCGAGCCGAGCAGGTTGATCCAGTTGCGCAGGCGCAGGATGCGCTCGTCGCCGACATCGCTGGGGCCGCCCTCGACGACGCAGACGCGGCAGTCGGGGTCCTCGCTCAGGCGGGCGGCGAGCACGCAGCCGGCGGTGCCGCCGCCGACGATGACGTAGTCGTACGCGGACTCGGCGCCGTGCGCGGTGGTGGGGGCCATGCGGTGCCCTGCTTTCTGTGTCGTTCAGCCCTTGAACCAGCCGGAGGGGGCGGGGGCGAGGTTCTGGTAGATGTGCTTGGCCTCCTGGTACTCGCGCAGCCCGGTCGGGCCCAGCTCGCGTCCGACGCCTGAGCGGCCGAAGCCGCCCCACTCGGCCTGCGGCACGTAGGGGTGGAAGTCGTTGATCCAGACGGTGCCGTGCCGCAGCCGCTGGGCGACGCGCTGGGCGCGGCTCGCCTCGGAGGTCCACACACCGCCGGCAAGGCCACAGCTCGCCCACCGCGGGGCCTCCTTCGCGTCCGGCCGGTGCCGATCGGCTCGACGGTCAGCAACATGGCCCATCGGGCGGGCGGCGGCCACGGGCCACACCGCCGCGACGGCGTCCCGGTGGCCCAGAGGACCCGGGTGGGCTAGGGCCTGTTGCGAAAGTGCCGCCTGCCGCGCGACGCCCGGCCGGTCGCGCGAGTGTGCCGGGGCTGATACCCGGGTCCCGCCCGCCCGGAGGCCATGGAATGTTTTGCGCCTCTTCGCTCCGGCGAGTCCCCCGCCACGCCTCCCCCAATCACCCCGCTCCGCCCCCGTTGCAACGATTCGCCCCTGTACGGAAGTTGACGTAGACCACGCAGTAACATGTCAACTCCGCACCCGAAGCGCACTAGCGTGCGGTGCCGTACCAGGAGGCACCACCATGCGACCGCGACCCCCCGTCAAGGGCCGAGGCGTCGTCAGCGGCACGGGGCTCATCGTCACGTGTCTGGCGGCGACGCTCGCCGCGCTGGTCTTCTCCCTCTGGCCGTACACCGACCGGCCGGGGACGGGACCGGACGTGCTGAGCGCCCAGACCCTGCGCACGAGCTACGGCCCGCTGTCCGCGCTCGACCAGGACTTCCTCGTCAAGGTCCGGCTGGCCGGACTGTGGGAGGTGCCCGCCGGCCGGCAGGCGCGGACGAAGGGGACCACGCCGGCCGTCCGGACGGCGGGTCGGCATCTCGTCGAGGGGCACAGGTTCCTCGACGAACGGGTCCGCGGTGTCGCCTCACGGCTGAACCTCGCCCTGCCGGACGAGCCCAGCGACCAGCAGAAGCAGTGGCTGGGAACCCTGGACGAGGCACAGGGTGCCGAGTACGACCGCCAGTTCGCCAACATCCTGCGACTGGCGCACGGAAGGCTCTTCACGGTCGTCGCCCAGGTCCGCGCCGGCACCCGCAACTCGCTGGTGCGCGACCTCGCCGACGACGCCGGCACGACCATCCTCGACCACATCGAGGTCCTGGAGGCCACCGGTTACGTCGACTTCGACGCCGTGGCCCGCGACATGGCCACCGGGAGCACTCCCCCGACGGCGGTCCCGGCTCCGGCCGCACCGCCGGCTCCGGCCCCGGACCCGGCCTTCACGCTTCCGCCGCCCACCTTCCGCCCGCCGCCCGAACAGTGAAACGGAACGTCACATACCGACAACACTCTGTCCAGATCGTGAACAAGGCATGGCGTTTCCGGGACGGTGTCACATACAAACAACATATGCTCTGGGTTCTTTTCCTGCTGGCGGCCTGGGCCGTGGCCGGCACGGCGTGCACGCGCCTGTGCCTGGCGGCCGTACGCGCCGCGGCCGTTGACACGGACACCGGCCGGATCCATGAACTCACGCTGTACGAGGCCGCGTTCCTCTCCGGCGGCCCCCGGCGGGTCGCCGACGTGACCCTCGTCGCCATGGCGCGCCAGCGCCGGCTGCTCCTGGCCCACACCGGCTGGGCGACGGTCGTCGATCCGCGCGGGCGGGACGAGATCGAGCAGTCGGTCATCGGGGCCATCGGCCCCGATGGGCAGTCCCGGATCGCGCCGGTGCGGGCCACCGCCGCCGCGGCGGACGCGGTGCGCGGTATCGCCGACCGGCTGGTGCGCGCGGGGCTCGCCGTGCCCGACAGCGCCCGTACGACGGTCGCCGCGGCCGTCCGGCAGGTGCGCTCGGCGGCCGTCGCCGTACTCGGTCTCGGCGTCGCCGCGCTGCTGACGCCCGCTCCGCCGGACATGCCGCGTCATCTGGTCGCCCTGTGGTTCGCGCTGCCGCTCGCCCTGACCCTGGGCTCCCTCGCCGTCGCCCGCATCGAGGTCCACCCGTACTCGCGCTGGGCCTCCCCCGCCGGCCAGCGGCTGCTCGGCGCCCTGACCCGGCACGCGGACGGCACCGCCGACGACCGCACGTACCTCACCTCCGTGGCCGTGCGCGGTGTCAGCGCGATCGGCGAGCCGGACCTGCGCGCCGCCTTCACGCACCGCGAGGCACACGACTGACGGACCGGGGGCACACAGGGGCATCGGCGCCGACACCGGCGGACGGTGCTTGCCTTCCCCAACCACCCCACAAAACATCCCTTTTGCCGCCACCGTGCACCGAAGGGATACGCGATGAGAGCCGCCCTCCTCTACTCGGCCGCAGGGTCCTTGCTGCTGAGCGCCCTCACCGCCGCCCCGGACTCCGACGGCGCGAGGACGGCGGCCGAGCTGCGCGGCACCGCGGTGGCCGCCGCACGGGCGGAGGCGGCCGGCATCGACTTCGGCCCCTGTCCCGACGCGCAGGACCTGCCCGGCAGCATGCAGTGCGGCACGGTCACCGTCCCGCTGGACTACGCACAGCCCGACGGCAGGCAGATCGAGCTCACCGTCGGCCGCCCCCGGGCCACGCACAAGGACCCGCACAACAGCAAGCGCGAGGTCCGCCGCCAGGGCGCCCTGGTCTACAACCCGGGCGGCCGGGCGCCTCCGGCCTGTACTTCCCCCTCATCGGCCTGCTCCCCGAGTGGAAGCGGATCGCCGCCGCGTACGATCTCGTCGGCTACGCCCCGCGCGGGGTCGGCCCTTCCGCACCGCTGTCCTGCAAGGACCCCGAGCAGTTCTTCAAGGGTCCCACCCAGGCGCCGACGCACCCCTCGGAGTCGTACAAGAGGGAACGCATCGCACAGACAAAGGCGTACACGCGCGGCTGCGCCGAGCGGGCCGGCGGCGCGCTGCGGCACTACCACTCGCTGAACAACGCCCGCGACCTCGACGTGCTGCGCGCCGCGCTCGGCGAGGAACGGCTGACCTTCATGGGCTCCTCCTACGGCACGTACTTCGGAGCCCTGTACGCGACGCTGTTCCCCTCCTGCGTACGGCGGATGGTGTTCGACTCGGCGGTCGATCCCGACCCGGCGCAGATCTGGTACCGCAACAACCTCGACCAGTCGGCGGCGTTCGAGGACCGATGGAGGGACTTCCGGAGGTGGATCGCCCGGCACGACGACGTGTACGGGCTGGGCAGGACAGCGCGGGAGGTGCGGCGCGGCTACGAGCGGGCGAGCGCCCGGCTGGACGTGGAGCCGGCCGGCGGGAAGGTCGGGCCGGGGCAGTTGCAGGGGGCGTTCCTCCAGGCCGGGTACTACGACGACCAGTGGCCGCACCGGGCACACGCGCTGTCGGCGTACCTCAAGGGCGATCCCGGGCCACTGGTCGAGCAAGCCGAACAGCACCCGGAGGCCGCCGCCGAGGCGGAGAACTCACGCGCGGTCCACGTGGCCGTCGAGTGCAACGACGCCCCCTGGCCGACGGACTGGGAGGTGTGGGACCGGGACAACACCCGGCTCGCGCGGGTGGCGCCCTTCGAGACCTGGGACAACGTGTGGACGAACCTGCCCTGCGCCTACTGGGAGGGACCGCGGCAGCGGCCGCTCGACGTCGGCACCGGGCCGGGCGAACTGCCGCCGACGCTGATCCTGGCCGCCGAGCGGGACGCCGCCACGCCGTACGACGGCGCCCTCGAACTCCACCGCCGCCTCGCGGGCTCGGTCCTGGTGACGGAGCGGGACGCCGGCACGCACGGCCTGGCGGGCGGGCCGAACGCCTGCGTCAACGGCCACATGGAGGCGTATCTGCTGGAGGGCCGGCTGCCGGTACGGCGTACGGACTGCGCCGCGCGTCCGGAGCCGCAGCCGCAGCCGCGGCCGACGGCCCCGGGGAAGCCCGGGGCCGACAGACCGCTCCGCTGATCAGGCCAGACCCGCGACCAGCTCCGCGATGTCCTTGCGGCGGCCCGTGAAGAACGGGACCTCCTCGCGGACGTGCCGCCGGGCCTCCGAGGCGCGCAGGTGGCGCATCAGGTCGACGATGCGGTACAGCTCGTCGGCCTCGAAGGCGAGGAGCCACTCGTAGTCGCCGAGGGAGAACGAGGCGACCGTGTTGGCGCGCACGTCCGGGAAGCCGCGGGCCATCTTGCCGTGGTCGGCGAGCATGCGGCGGCGGTCCTCGTCGGGCAGCAGGTACCAGTCGTAGGAGCGCACGAAGGGATAGACGCTCACGTAGTTGCGGGGCGTCTCGTCGGCGAGGAACGCCGGGATGTGCGAGCGGTTGAACTCGGCGGGGCGGTGCAGCGCCATGTTCGACCACACCGGCGTGAGCGCCCGGCCCAGCTTCGTGCGGCGGAAGAGGTTGTACGCCTCCTGCAGCGCGTCGCTGGTCTCCGCGTGCCACCAGATCATGAGGTCGGCGTCGGCGCGCAGGCCCGAGACGTCGTAGGTGCCGCGGATGGTCACGTCCTTGGCGGCGAGCTGGTCGAACAGCTCCTGGACCTCGTCGGCGTACCCGGCACGGTCCTCGGGGAGCACGTCCTTCAGCTTGAAGACGGACCAGAGCGTGTAGCGGATGACCTCGTTGAGGTCCTTGGCCAGCTTGCCCTTGTTCGGGATGCGGTCGGGCTCGGCGCTGGAGGCCGTGGTGGAGGCGTCGTCACTCATGCTCCTCATTCTCCCGCTCCGCCGTGCAGGCTCTGCACCGGGTGGGCGGTGAGCTCCTGCACCCCCCGCAGGTCACCGTGGATCTGGTCGACGGCGGCGTACGCGCTCGCGATGCACGCCGGGATGCCGACGCCGTCGTACGGCGCGCCGCACACGGCCAGCCCCGGGAGCTTCGCCACGTGCTCGCGGATGCGGGCCACGCGCGCGTGGTGGCCGACGGGGTACTGCGGCAGACCGTCGTCCCAGCGGGTGACGCGGACGGCGACGGGTGTGGCGTCCAGACCGGTCGCCGCCTTCAGGCCGTGCCGGGAGACCGCCACGAGCTCGGTGTCGTCGCGCTGGAGGATCTCCGTCTCGCCGTACCGCCCGACGGAGGTGCGCAGGACGACCAGGTCCGGGTTCTCGTCGGCGATCCAGCCCCACTTCTGCGAGGCGAAGGTGGACGCCTTGATGGTGCGCCCGTCCACCGGCGGCACGAGAAAGCCGCTGCCCTCGGGGAGGGCCGTCTCGGCGCGGCGGTAGGCGAGGGTGACCAGGGCCATGGAGGCGTACTCGACGCCGCCGAGCTCGGCGGCGGCCTCGGGGGACTCGGTGCGCAGGAGCCGGGCGGCCGCGGGAGCGGGGACGGCGAGCACCACCGCGTCCGCGTGCAGCACCCGCTCACCCGTGACCACGCGCCACCCGCCGCCGTCCGCCGCGCTGTGGCTCAGCTCCGTCACCGGCGTCCCCGTGAGGATCTCGCCCCCGCGGGCCCGCACCGACTCGGCCACCGCCAGGGGCAGGGTGCCGACGCCGCCCTGGATGCCCATGAACACCGGGCCGGTCTGCTGGGCGGCGGCAGCCTTCGCCTGGATCTCGCGGACCCCTGCCGTCAGGGAGGTGTGGCTCCGGGCGGCCTGGAAGAGCTGCGGGACGGCCGAACGCATCGAGATGCGGTAGGCGTCGCCCGCGTACACGCCGCCCAGCAGGGGTTCCACCAGGCGGTCGACGACCTCGCGGCCGAGGCGCGCCGCCACGTACTCCCCGACGGCCACGTCGTCGCCGACCTCCGTGCGGGGCAGCTCGGCGTCGCGGTCGATGCGGGCCAGGCCCTCGTCGGACAGCACGCCGGACAGGGCCGCGGCGGTGCCGGGCACGCCCATC
This sequence comes from Streptomyces sp. NPDC052064, assembly GCF_055585925.1. Lineage (NCBI taxonomy): Bacteria > Bacillati > Actinomycetota > Actinomycetes > Kitasatosporales > Streptomycetaceae > Streptomyces > Streptomyces sp. NPDC052064. Next base: position 208,639 of record NZ_JBVJJE010000013.1, on the reverse strand, counting down.
ACGTGTCCCTTGGGCATCGGGCGCAGCGCGCCCCGGGTCCAGATCGAGGCCGTCGCCGTCGCGGGCGGCTGGAGCCGGTCGGCGAGGCCCACCTCCCGGGCGAGCGCCACCGCCTCGGGGCGGCGGGCCAGCATCGACTCGGCGCCGAGGTCCACGCGGGCGCCCGCGATCTCCCCTGGCAGCAGCTTGCCGCCGACCCGGTCGGAGCCCTCCAGCACGGTCACCCGCGCCCCGCGCTCCAGCAGCCGGTGCGCGGCGGCCAGTCCCGCGATGCCCGCCCCGATGACGACGACCTGCCCCGTGCCCGCACGGGCTTGAACTTCGCGCATGCCCCCAGCCTCTCAGACCCCACTGACAGCGCCGCCGCGCCCCGGTGTCCTTCACGAGTCCCGACCGTGACCGCATCGGAACCGTCCCGGACCAAACGTCCGGCCCCGCCCGGGCGTCGAAGAAGCGTCAGCCGAACCGATCCCCGGGGGAAGCCCACATGCGCACACGACGACCCGCCCGCCGCCCCGTCCCGGCTCTCGCCGCGCTCCTGCTGGCCGCGGCCCTCGCGCTCACCGGATGCAGCGGCGCGGGCGAGGACTCCGCCGGCAGCAGCGCCGCCGACCGGGGAGTCGCCGCCCCGGACGCCGACGGCAAGGCCGGCGCGAACGAGGCCGCCCCCGGCGGCGCCGGAAGTGGAGCCAGGGCGACCGCGCCGGCGAAGCTCCCCACGGCCCACATCATCCGCACGGCCTCACTGACCGTGCAGGTCAAGGACGTCCCGAAGGCCCTGGAGGAGGCCCGCGCCGGCACCGAGAACGCGGGCGGCTACGTCGGCAACGAGACCACCACCCGGGACGCGGAGGGCCACGAGCGCACCCGCGTCGTGCTGCGCGTGCCCGTCGAGAAGTACGACGAGGTCCTCACCGAGCTGGAGGGCGCGGGCAAGCTCCTCGACCGCAGCGCGAAGGCGGAGGACGTCACCGACCAGGTCGTGGACGTGGAGAGCCGGATCAAGTCGCAGCGCGCGAGTGTGGCCCGGATCCGCGAGCTGATGGACCAGGCCACCAAGCTCAGCGACGTGGTGACCCTGGAGGGCGAGCTGAGCACCCGCCAGGCCGACCTGGAGGCGCTGCTCGCGCGCCAGGAGTCCCTGAAGGACCGCACGAGCCTGGCCACCATCACCCTGTCGCTGTCCGAGACCCCGGTGAAGAAGGAGGCGAAGGACGACGCCCCGGGGTTCGTGGACGCGCTCGCGGGTGGCTGGAACGCGTTCGTGACGATGCTGCGCTGGCTCGCGGTGGCACTCGGCGCGGTCCTGCCGTTCGCGGCGGTGGCCGCCCTGCTCACGCTGCTGTGGCTGCGCGTCGTACGCCCCCGCCTCCCGCGCCGCCCGAGCCCCGCGCCCGCCACGAGCGCCCTCGGCCCGCTGCCGACGGCCCGTCCGGCCCCGCGGTCCACGCCCGCGCGGACTCCTGACGAGCAGGACTGAAATGCCGTGCTCCCGTAGCTTGTTCGCATGAACATGAGCCGTACGCGCAGGGAGCGACTGGTCGTGATCGGCGGCGACGCCGCGGGGATGTCCGCGGCGTCGCAGGCACGCCGTCTGAAGGGCCCCGACGAGCTGGAGATCGTGGCGTTCGAACGCGGCCACTTCACGTCGTACTCGGCGTGCGGCATCCCGTACTGGGTGGGCGGCGACGTCCCGGACCGGGACCGGCTCATCGCCCGCACACCCGAGGAGCACCGCGCGCGGGACATCGACCTGCGGCTGCGCACCGAGGTCACGGAGCTCGACCCCGACCGGCAGCGGGTACGCGCGCGTGACCTCGAATCCGGCGCCGAGTCCTGGACGTCGTACGACAAGCTCGTGATCGCCACCGGCGCCCGGCCGATCCGGCCGGACATTCCAGGCATGGACGCCCCCGGGGTGCACGGCGTGCAGACGCTGGACGACGGCCAGGCGCTGCTCGACACTCTGGCACGCACGCGTGGCCGCCGCGCGGTGGTCGTCGGGGCCGGCTACATCGGCGTGGAGATGGCCGAGGCGCTCATCAACCGCGGCTACGAGGTGACGGTCGTCAACCGCGGCAGCGAGCCCATGTCGACCCTCGACCCCGACATGGGCCGCCTGGTGCATGAGGCCATGGAGGGCCTGGGCATCACGATGGTGAACGACGCCGAGGTCACCAAGATCCTCACGGGCGACGACGGACGGGTACGGGCGGTGACGACCCACGACCGCGACTTCCCGGCGGACGTCGTCGTGCTCGGCATCGGCGTCCGCCCCGAAACGACGCTCGCGAAGGCGGCCGGCCTACCCCTCGGTACCCACGACGGCCTCCTCACGGACCGCTCGATGCGGGTGCGCGGGCACGAGAACATCTGGGCGGGCGGCGACTGCGTCGAGGTCCTCGACCTGGTCTCCGGCCAGCAACGGCACATCGCGCTCGGCACCCACGCCAACAAGCACGGCCAGGTCATCGGCACCAATGCGGGCGGCGGCTACGCCACCTTCCCGGGCGTGGTCGGCACGGCGGTCAGCAAGGTCTGCGACCTGGAGATCGCGCGCACGGGACTGCGCGAGAAGGACGCCCACCGCGTGGGCCTGCGCTTCGAGGCGGTCACCATCGAGTCGACCAGTCGCGCGGGCTACTACCCGGAAGCCTCCCTCATGACGGTCAAGATGCTCGCCGAACACCGCACGGGCCGCCTCCTCGGCGTCCAGATCGTCGGCCGGGAGGGCGCGGGCAAGCGAGTCGACATCGCGGCGGTCGCCCTCACCGCGGGCATGACGGCAGAACAGATGACGACCCTGGACCTGGGCTACGCCCCACCGTTCTCGCCCGTCTGGGACCCGGTCCTGGTAGCGGCCCGCAAGGCGGCGGCGAAGGTGCGCAAAACATCGTAGGGACGGGGGGGGACAACGCCCGTCGGCGAGCCCCCTACGCGGTCCCAGCCGTCCCATTGATCCGGTCAATGGCCTGGCGAGCCTGCTCCGCGGGCGGCCGAGACGGCAAGGACGACACCGACGCCGAGGCCGAAACCGCCGGCGGCTGCTCCCCCGCCGGTTTCGCATGCGCGGCAACCCTGGACGACCGCAACCGGTGGCTCACCGCCTCCTCCAGCGTCACGGGCCGCCGCATCTGGGTCGCCAGCCGCCCGGCCTCCTGGCCGAGGCGGGCCACGTCCTCCCAGGGCAGCCGCACCACCAGCGTCAGCTCCGCCTCACCGTCGGGCAGGGCGTGCATCGCAGGAGTAACTCGGTCGTTCATCGCCTGTTCCTCACGTCGGCCCCGCGACCCGCCTTCCCCGCGCCGCGGGCGGTTGCCGACACATACGCACGGCCGGACGACTGCGTTCACCGCCGCACCCGATTCACGGGCGACTCGTGCAGTGTCTCCAGGTGTATCCGCCCGTCAGCCGGTCATGGCCAGCCGCAGCCCCAGTCCGACGATGACCGTGCCCGTGATCCGGTCCAGCACGCGGCGTGCCGCGGGACTCTGGAGCCGGACGCGCAGGGCGCGGGCGCAGCCGATGAGGGCCACCGACCAGACCAGGCCCAGGGCGATGTGCACCGAGGCGAGCAGCACGCCGGTGGTGAAGTGGGGTGCGCCGGCGGGGATGAACTGCGGCAGCACGGCGACGTAGAAGACGCCCACCTTGGGGTTGAGCAGGTTGGTGAACGCGCCCTGACGCCATCCCTCCCCCAGGCTGTTGCGCACGGTCACCTCGCCGGGCGCGTCCCCGGCCGTCGAGCCCCGGCGGCGCAGCGTGTCCACCAGCATGCGTCCGCCGAGCCACAGGAGGTACACGACGCCCGCCCAGCGCAGGATCTCGTACGCCGCCCGGGAGGCGGTGATCAGGGCCGTGAGCCCGAGGGAGGTGAGGACGCCCCACACCAGGACGCCGGTCTGAACTCCCAGAACCACGCCCCAGGCCCTGCGGTGGCGGCCGAGCGCGGCGGTCCGCAGGATGAGCGCGGTGTCGATGCCCGGCGTGAGGGTGAGCACCCCGACGACCAGGACGAAGGACCACAGTGCGGAGTCAGGGGCCATGGCCGTGCGGGGGGCCTTCCGTGGGCAGCAGCAGGACGTAACGGAGCTCCTGCCGGTAGGCGGGGAGCAGGACCTGTGAGGTGACGGTGATCGTCTCGGGGGAGACGTGGGGCAGGCGCAGTTCATAGCGGTGCCCGTGCCGGTAGGCGAGGACCTTCGGGCTGCGGTCCCACAGTCCGCGGCACACCGGGTCGTCCAGGACGGCGTCGCGCAGCGCGGCGAGGTTCTCGTCGTCGGGACGGGTCACCAGCGCGAAACGCAGCAGGGCGAGGTACTGCGCGGCGTGCCGCGGCCAGTCCACGATCTGCTCGCGGGCCGTGGCGGTGGTCAGTGCCCAGCGCATGAGGTTGGCTCCCGGTTCACGGACCCAGGGGAACCAGTGGGCCATGGCCGCGTTGTGGTCGAGGACGTTCCACGCCCGGTCGGTGAGGTAACTGGGGAACTCGGTCTGCGCCGAGGCGAGTTCGGCCAGCTCGTCCATGAAGTCCGGCGGGCCTTCGTCCTCGTCCGACTGTCCGCCGGCCCCGGCGAGCGCGTGCCCGTACAGCGCCATGCGTTCGTCGGGGCCGAGCAGCAGAGCCCGGGAAAGGCGTTCGAGCACCTCGGTGGAGAGCGGTACGCGCATGCCGGTCTCGAGATTCCGATACCAGCGCTCACTCACACACATGCGGTCGGCTACTTCTTTTTGGGGTAATGGTCTCCCCCTGTTCATTTTGCTTCCCGCTTCCACCCGCCAAGCGCGTAGCAGATCCGGCAGCATACCGGTGCCGCATTTGTTGTCCGACACGGAAGAAACAGACTGGGTGCGACGTGACACTGCTCGGAAACACTCCCTCTGCGTATCGCCGGGAGAACACACCGTAACAAGGCCGGGGGTGACTCGCGAAAGCGGGTCGGCAAGAAGTGAAGGCCGCCACGCCGGTGTCCGGAGTCCGCTCGGGTACATATGCCCTGCTCGGCGCGGTAAGACCGGGGAACCGGCAGAAAATTGCCGGTCCTCGACCGGTCGCCCGCCCTGTTCCGAGGTGCTCTTCCGAGAATTCCAGGACTGCAAAGCAACGGCAAAAAGCTGCCGGTTGACGGACGTTGTCGGCCGCTGACAGCATCACCGACGTGTGCCGCTCACCTATCCATCGCGGAACAGTTGCATACGATCCGTCCGGGCCTGAGAACCGGATTCCAGACCGCATTCCGCGCGACATTCACTGCGCCGTTCAGTTCGCGTCCGTTCGCCATTCCAGCTCGCCACCCAGACATCCGGCGACCGTTTCCCCGCCGCATACCGCATACCCATAGGCAGGCGTCCACGCAGCAATTATCCGCTGCCCAACCCCTTCGAACACGTCGAACGCTTCGAACCCCAGGAGTACGCATGACCGTCTCCACCGCCGAGCCCGGCACGTTCACCGGATCCCCCCTCCCCGGGGACAGCAGCAGTCTGCACCGGGTGGTCCAGGACCTCGCCCGGGGCGTGCGGACCGCCCACCCCGTGCGGGACACCCTCGCCAACCAGGAGCTGGCGAAGGTTCTCTCGTCCTGGGACTCCTCGCCCGCTCCCGTGCACCCGGACGCGCTCGTCGCTCCCCTCTTCCCCGAGCCGTCGCGTGCGGCGGGGGTCCCCTTCCTGCCGAAGGAGCGGCTCCTGTCGCGGGAGGAGAAGAGCGCCGCCGCCGACGCCTTCACGCGGGTGCTGGAGAGCTGCGAGTTCACGAGCGGTCCCGCCGTCACCGCCTTCGAGGACGCCGTCGCCGACTACGTGGCCCTGCCCTGCGCCGTCGCGACCGGCAGTGGGACCGACGCGCTCGTCATCGCTCTGCGTACGGTGGGGGTCGGGCCGGGTGACGAGGTGATCATGCCGGCCAACAGCTTCGCCGCCACCGAGAACGCGGTCTTCGCCTGCGGTGCCGTGCCCGTGCTCGCCGACGTGACCCGGCCGGACGGCAACCTGGACCCGGAGTCGGTGGCGGAGCGGATCACTCCGCGCACCGTGGCCGTCCTTCCCGTCCATCTGTACGGCAAGCTCGCCGACATGGCGGGGCTGCGTGCCGTCGCCGACCGGCATGGTCTGCGGATCGTCGAGGACGCCTGCCAGGCGCTCGGGGTGACCGGTGCGGGGCAGTACTCCGACGCGGCCGCCCTCAGTTTCAACCCGTACAAGAACGTCGGGCTGTGCGGGAAGGCCGGTGCCGTCGTCACCGGCTCGGCCGAGATCGCCGAGCGCTGCCGGGTGATCGGCTACCACGGCTTCGAGCCGGGCCGGAAGAACGTCAAGTGCGAGGCGTTCGGGCTCAACGCGCGCATCGACAACACCATGGCCGCGATCGGTCTGGCCCTGCTGCCCTGGGCCAGTCTGCGCGGGCTGCGGCGCACCTATCTCGCCCGGCGCTATGTGGACGCGCTCCGCCCCCTCGCCGAGGAGGGCGTGCTCGAAGCGCCCGCTTTCGCTCCCGACCACTCCTGGCACCTGTTCCCCGTGCTGCCGGCCGGCGGTGCGGCGGCCCGCGACGCGCTGCTGGAGGACCTGGCGCGGAGGAGCCGGGTGGAGTCGGACGTCTACTACCCCGTCCTGACGCACCGGCAGGAGACACCGGTGCGCGAGCGGCTCTTCGGGCAGGCGCACCTGCCGCGGACCGAGTGGCTGCACAACCGGGTGCTGCACCTGCCGCTGCACGCGGGTCTGTCCCTCGGCGAGCAGGACCGCGTGGTCGAAGCCCTGTACGCGGCGACTCGCCGGGTCCGGTGACGGCATGACCGACACCCTGCCGTTCGACGCCACCGGCGGCCCGGCCCCAAGCCCGCCGCCCCACCTGCGCCTGCCGGAGCCGGCGGGCTGGGCCGCGTTCTCCGACTTCGACGAGACCTACCTGGCCCATGCCGCGACCCCTGGGCAACGGGCCCACCTCGCCGCGCTGGAGGAGTTCCTGCTGACGGAGGCCGTGGAGCACGGTCTGCTGTTCGGCTGGGTCACCGGCAGCTCGCTGGCCTCCGTGCGGGAGAAGATGGCGCGCTGCGGCGCCCGTGTCCTGCCGCACTTCGTGGCCGGCGCGCTGGGCACCGAGCTGACGTTCTTCCCCGACGGCGTCGCCCGCCCGGACCCCGAGTGGCGGCAACTGCTGCGGGACAGCGGATTCGACCGGGACCGGATCACGAAGGCCGTGGACCGTCTCGCCCGGCACGGAGTCGAGCTGTTCCCGCAGAACGCCCCGCACACCGGGAACCCGACCGAGTTCCTGGTCAACTACTACTTCCGCTCGCTCGGCGACCCGCGGCGCGACGAGCAGAGCCTGGACCGCGTGCGCGACCTCGCCCGCGAGCACGGCCTCGGGCTCAACATCAGCCGCTGCAACCCCGCCACCGGGGACCCCGCCGACTGCTACGACGTCGACTTCCTCCCGCCGGTGTGCGGCAAGCGCAACGTCGTCCGGCACTTGTGCGCGCGCTTCGGCGTCGCGCCGGAACGGACCCTCGCGTTCGGCGACAGCGGCAACGACCTGGAGATGCTGGGCGCCGTGGGCCACGGCTACCTCGTCGCCAACTGCACGCCCGAGGCCAGGAGCCGCTTCCCGCAGGTGTCACCGCACCCGCACGCCCAGGCCCTCCTCACCGCCTTCCGTCACCACCTCCGCCGCTGAACCGCTTCCCCCGGTCCGGCGAGTCCGGGCCGGAGGGCCGTCCCCGAGAGAGGTAGACCATGCAGACAGGAATCATCGGCGCCGGCGGCATCGCCCTCGCCCACCTGCGCGCCGCCGAGACCGTCCCCGGCGTCGAACCGGCCGGTGTGTACGACGTGCTGCCGGACAAGGCAGCGGAGCTGGCCGAGCGCTTCGGCTGCCCCGTCTTCTCCTCGACGACCGAGCTGTACCGGCACGTCGACGCCGTCGTCATCGCCTCGCCCAACCACACGCACGCCGACTACGCCGAGGAGGCCGTCCGGCACGGCAGGCACGTGCTGTGCGAGAAACCGATGACGACCACGGTGGCGGAGGCCGAGCGCATCACCGCGCTGGCCGAGGAGAGCGGCCTGGTGTGCGCCATGGGCTTCAACTACCGCTATCTGGAGGCCATCGGCGAGATCAGGAACCTGGTACGGAGCGGGGAGCTGGGCGCCATCCTCTTCGCGGAGGCCGGTTTCCGGCGCGGCAGCGCCCTGACCCGCTCCCGTTTCACCTGGCGGGACAGCGCCCTGGGCCGTTCCACCAGCGGCTCCCTCGGCGACCTGGGCGTGCATCTGGTCGACATGCTCGACCGCCTCTTCGACAGCCCGGTCGACAGCACGAGCTGCCGCACCAAGCTCCAGGTCAACGTGCCGCAGAAGGAGGGCCAGGACGTCCAGGTCGACGACTACGCCTTCGTCAGCGGCCGTCTGGAGAACGGCACCTTCTTCAACCTGGTCACCTCCAAGTCCTCGCTACCGGAGGAGCTCGGCTTCTCGTTGAAGATCATCGGCGACCGCAAGGAGCTGTACTACCACTCCAAGGACGACACGACGTACTTCCTGAAGTCCCGTGTCACCTGGGAGCAGGGCACGTTCGCCCGCGAGGAGACGCTCGCCTCGCCGCCCGGTGAGGTGCCCGGCTGGAGCGACACCTTCCGGCACCAGCTGCGGGAGTGGCGCGACGCGGTCACCGCGCGGGACACCGGCACCGTGCGGAGCGCCGACAGCGCCCTGGCCGGCTTCGGCGACGGCCTGCGCAGCCAGCGGGTGCTGGAGCGCCTGCTGGCGGGCGACCAGCAGTACGAGCTCGCCTCTTCGGTGACCTCGTGACACCGCGCGACGCACACGGCAAGGGCGCCACAGGGAAGAGGAACGTCTCTTGACCGGGACCTCGACGCAGGCCGCGCCACCCGGCACCACCGTGGCGCGGCCCCTGTTCAGTCCGTTCGCCGTCGTCGCGTCGTGCGTGGGCTTCGCCCTGATCGGGGCCCTGCAGGCGCTGTACGGTCCGGCGATCCCCGCGTTCCGCACCGAGTTCGGCCTGTCGCCGGCCGCCGCCGGGCTGAGCCTGAGCGCTCACTTCGTCGGCGGCGTGGCCGGTGTGCTGCTGCTCAACCGGGTGCACGGGCGGCTGGGCAACAGAACGCTGCTGTCCGCCTCGTACGCGCTGATGGCTCTCGGCGGGGCCGGCTTCGCGCTGGCCCCGGCCTGGCAGTGGGCGCTGGCCTGCGCGCTGGTGACCGGGGTGGGCTTCGGCGGCATCGACTACGGCCTCAACCAGCTGTTCTCGGTGGGGTTCGGCCGCCGCAGCCCGGCCATGCTCAACATCATCGGCGCGGCCTACGGCCTCGGTGCCGTGGGCGGTCCCGCGCTCCTGGGGCTGCTGGGCCCGGGCGAGTACCCGGCCGTCTTCGCCGGGTTCGCCGCGCTGTCCGCCGCACTGGTGCTGGCGCAGCGCGGCGTGCGCGAGGGCGGGGAGGCGCCCGACCCGCCGCCGTCCGACGAGAAAGGCGATGAGGGCGAGGGGAGCGAGGAGAGCGAGGCGGGGACTCCCGGGCTGCGGGCCTCGGTGGCCCTGGTCGTCTCGGTCTTCATCGTGCTGTACGTCCTGATGGTGGCGGTGGAGACCGGAGTCGGCGGCTGGGAGCCGACGCATCTGGAGTCCGTCGGGCACGACGCGGCGACCGCGGCCACGGCGACCTCGGCCTTCTGGCTGATGGTGACCGTGGGACGGCTGCTGGTCGCACCGCTGACGCTGCGCTGGTCCGTGCAGACGATCATGGTCGTCAGCTCCGTCGGCATGGTGGCCTGCCTCCTGCTCGCCCTCATCCCGGCGGCGGCGCCGTACGCGTACGCCGGTGTCGGCCTCTTCCACGCGCCGATCTTCCCCACGGGGCTGCCGTGGCTGTCCCGGGCGGTGCCGCGGGCGCGGCGGGCGGGAGCCTATGTGATCGCCGCCTCGATGATCGGCGGGGTGGCCGCCGGGCCGGTGCTGGGCAAGGGCATCGAACTGGCCGGTGTCGGCGCCGTACCGGTGCTGCTGGCCCTGCCCGCGGCCGGTTGTCTCGCGGCCACCTGGTGGCTGATCCGGGCCACCCGGGACCGCTCGCCGTCCTGAACCGCGAACTCGCTCACGTGAGAGGCTGTCATGCTGTACGAGAACGCCAGCGACGTCATACTCGACGATATTTTCCTCGGTCTCACCGGCTTCATCCCCGGAGTGGAACTCGCCCTGAAACTGGAGGGGCTGAACCCGGCCGGGTCGATCAAACTGAAAACGGCGGTGGGACTCGTGGAGGCCGCCGAGAACAGCGGCGCCCTCGTCCCCGGCGGCCATGTCATCGAGTCCTCGTCGGGCAACCTGGGCATCGCGCTCAGCTCGGTCTGCGCCGCCCGGGGATACGCCTTCACCTGCGTGGTGGACCCGAACACCTCGCAGCAGAGCAAGGCGCTGATGCGAGCCCTCGGAGCCGAGGTGGTCGTGGTCGGCGAACGCGACGCGCGCGGCGGCTATCTGCAGTCCCGCATCGACCACATCGCGGCGCGACTGCGCGAGCACCCCTCGCTGGTGTGGCCGAACCAGTACGCGAACCAGGCCAACCCCCAGGCGCACCACGACACGACCGCACCCTCGATCATCAAGCAGTTCCCCACGGTCGACCACCTGTTCGTCGGGGCGGGCACCACCGGGACGCTGATGGGCGTGGTCCGGTACTTCCGGCAGTACTCCCCGCACACCCGGATCGTCGCCGTGGACACGGAGGGGTCGATCACCTTCGGCTTCCCTCCGGGCCCCCGGCGCATCCCCGGACTCGGTACCAGCCGCCGGCCCGAGATCTTCCGTCCCGGCCAGGCCGACGAGACCGTCCTGGTGCCCGAGGCGGACGCGATCCGCATGTGCCGCCGGCTCGCGGCCGAACGGGGGCTGCTCCTCGGCGGATCGACCGGAGCGGTGCTGTCGGGTGTGCAGCGGCTGCACGTGGACATTCCCTCCGGGTCCCGGGTGGTGGCGATCTCCCCGGACAACGGCGACCGCTACCTCCAGACCGTCTACAGCGACGAATGGGTCCTCGACCACTACTCCCCCGCCGCCCTGGAAACGGCCGGCTGAACCGCGAACACCGTCTTGGGAGAACAGGAACAGAGCATGTTCGAATTCAGCGTCATAGGGGGCCGAACGGCCCGGCAGATCATCGCCGACCACCGTCCCGGCATCGTGAGCGAGGTCAGGGAGACCTACCTCACCCACCGGGCCGGGGACACGGTGAACCCGGACAGCTACTTCCTCCGCTTCCCGGAGAAGCCGGACAGCCGGATCATCGCCCTCCCCGCCTATCTCGGCGGCAAGCACGGGCTGGCGGGGATCAAGTGGATCTCCAGCTTCCCGCGCAACATCGAGCGGGGCGTTCCCCGCGCCTCGGCGGCCCTGCTGCTCAACGACTACACGACCGGCTACCCCTTCGCGGTGCTGGAGGCGTCCCAGATCAGCGCCGCCCGCACCGCGGCCTCCGCGGTGCTCGCCGCCGAGGTGCTCACGGGCGGCACCGCCGCCCGGCGGGTCCTCCTGGTGGGCGGCGGCATCATCGCCCGCAACATCACGGAGTTCTTCGCCGCCCGGGGCTGGACCTTCGACAGCCTCACGGTCCACGACCGCAGCCCGGAGTACGCCGCGGCGCTGGCCGACCACACCTCCACCCGGCTCGGGTACGCCTCGGAGGTGGGGTCCGACCTGCCGGCCGAGCTCGAGAAGGCCGACCTCGTCGTCCTCGCCACCACGGCCGCCGTGCCGCACATCGTCGACCCGGACTCCTTCGCCCCGGGCCAGGTGGTGCTGAACATCTCGCTGCGGGACATCGCGCCGGAGCTCATCGCGGAGTCGTACAACGTGGTCGACGACGTCGAGCACTGCCTCAAGGCCGACACCTCCGTGCACCTGGCCGAGCAGAAGTACGGCCACCGCGACTTCATCACCGGGACGCTGGCCGACGTCATGCGGGGGGACACCGTGGTGGGAGACGACAGGCCCGTGGTCTTCTCGCCGTTCGGACTCGGCGTCCTGGACCTCGCGGTCGGCGCCTTCGTCCACCAGAAGGCCGTGGAGACCAACGCCCACACGGTCGTCGAGGACTTCTTCGGGGAGACCCGGCGCTGGTGAGCCGCCGGCTCGCAGCCACCCGTCATCCGCTCGCGCCTGTCACCGCCCCTTCCGAAAGAGGACAAGCCATGCAGCCCGCCCGCTTCCTGCCAGGCCCGCCCGCTCCCCTTCCGGAGCGCGGGATCTTCTCCCTCGGCGAACTGACGTCCGAGACCGTGCACCGACTGGCGCGCCGCGCCTGCGACTTCCACGACGGCCCGGAGGCCGGCGGACGGCCGCTGGACGGCCGGACGGTCGGGGTCCTGTTCACCCGGACCTCCACCCGGACCCGCACCGCGTTCACGGCGGGCGCCATCAAACTCGGCGGTACGCCCGTGACGTTCGGTCCGGACGATCTCCAGACGAACACGGGCGAGTCGCTGACGGACACCGGTCGCGTGCTCGGTTCCATGCTGGACCTGCTGGTGGCCCGGACCGCGGGCCCGCTCCACGAGCTGCGCGCGCTCTCCGGCTCCGGAGGCATCCCGGTGATCAACGCCATGGCGACCGAGGAGCACCCCACCCAGGGCATCTGCGACCTGGCCACCATCTCCCTGGTCAGGGGCGGCCTCGAAGGCGTGAGCGTGCTGTACGTCGGAGAGGGCAACAACACGGCGACCGCCCTCGCCCAGGGGCTGTCGCACGTCCCCGGCTGCCGGGTCACCTTCGCCACCCCGCCCGGGTACGGGCTCCCCGCGGAGGTGCTGGAGGAGGCCGCCAAGCGCGGCGCCGAGCACGGCACGGAGGTGGTCGAGTCGCACTCCATGGACGAGCTGCCCGACCGGGTCGACTTCGTCTACACCACGCGCTGGCAGACGACCGGCACCAGCAAGGGCGACGCGCACTGGCGGCAGACGTTCCGCCCCTTCCACGTCGACGAGGCCCTCATGAACCGCTGGCCGGACGCCTGGTTCCTGCACGACCTGCCGGCGCACCGCGGTGAGGAGGTCGCGGCCGGGGTGCTGGACGGAGAGCGGTCCGTGGCCTGGATCCAGGCCCGGATGAAGCTCACCAGCGCCATGGCGGCACTCGAGTGGGCGGCCGGGACGGCCTGAGACCTCCGGTGCCGGGCGGGCCCGGGCCGTCAGCGGGCGGTGTACGTGTGAACGTACGCGACGAACCGGGCCGGCGTGTGCGTGCAGGCCTGAGCCCCGGGCCGCGTCAGCGCGCCGTGTGCGTGTGGACGTACTCCACCAGCCGCGTCAGCGCGTCCGGGTCCGTGGACGGCATGACGCCGTGGCCGAGGTTGAAGACGTGGCCCTCCAGGTTCGCGGCCGTGTCCAGTACCTCACGGGTCTTGGTCTCGACAGCCTCCGTCGTGGCGAAGAGCACCGTCGGGTCGAGGTTGCCCTGGAGTGCCTTGCCGGGGCCGACGCGGCGGGCGGCCTCGTCCAGCGGGACGCGCCAGTCGACACCGACGACGTCCGCGCCGGCCTCGCCCATGAGCCGAAGCAGCTCGCCGGTGCCGACGCCGAAGTGGATGCACGGGACGCCGTAACCGGCCACGGCCTCGAAGACCTTCGCCGACGCGGGCAGCACCGAGCGGCGGTAGTCGACGGGGGCCAGCGCACCGGCCCAGGAGTCGAACAGCTGGACCGCCGAGGCGCCCGCCTCGATCTGCACCTTCAGGAACACGGCGGTGATGTCCGCGAGGCGGTCGAGCAGGTCGGCCCACAGCTCGGGGTCGCCGTACATCATCGCCTTGGCGTTCTCGTACGTGCGGGACGGGCCGCCCTCGACGAGGTAGCTGGCGAGGGTGAAGGGGGCGCCGGCGAAGCCGATCAGCGGCGTGCTGCCGAGCTCTCGGGTGAGCAGGCCGATGGCCTCGGTGACGTAGGAGACGTCCTCGGGGGTCAGGTCGCGCAGCTGGGCGAGGTCCGCCCGGGTGCGGATCGGGCGCTCGACGACCGGGCCGACGCCGGGCTTGATGTCGAGGTCGATACCGATGGCCTTGAGCGGGACGACGATGTCGCTGAAGTAGATCGCCGCGTCGACGCCGTGCCGGCGCACCGGCTGGAGCGTGATCTCGGTGACCAGCTCGGGCCGCATGCAGGACTCGAGCATCGGAATGCCCTCGCGCACCTTGCGGTACTCCGGCAGTGAGCGCCCGGCCTGCCGCATGAACCACACCGGCGTGTGCGGCACGGGCTCGCGTCGGCAGGCCTTGAGGAAGGCTGAGTCGTACGTGGCGGACGGCTGCTGGGCCCGGGGGGCGTCGTTGGCACTCACGGGCCAAGTTTCGCACGCTCGCGATGGGCGTGATTCAGCCCCTGGAGAGGCGCGGGGTGTCTAGCCCGGCACCTGGGCTCAGGTCCCCGTAACCTTCCCGCATGGCTGCGGCTCAGGGACGACTGTCGGACGGCGCTGGCGGAATGGACGAAGCGAAGGACACCGAGAAAGACCGGCGGGAGGCGGACACCGTTCCGCTGCCCTTCCGGGCCGCCGTCGACGCGCTCATGGCGGCGCGGCTGCGGCCCCAGATCGAGGTCGAGCCGACGCGCCCGCCGCAACGGCTCGCTCCCCACACCTACGCGCTGGAGGCCGCGGTCGTCGACGGCGACCAGGACCTGGCCGACGGCCGGCTGGTGCTGCTGCACGACCCGGCGGGACACGAGGCCTGGCAGGGCACGTTCCGGCTGGTGACACTGGTGCGCGCGGAACTGGAGCAGGAGATGGCCGCGGACCCGCTGCTGCCGGAGGTGTGCTGGTCCTGGCTGACCGGTGCCCTCCAGACGCGCGGGCTGACGTACGGGGAGCCGAGCGGCACCGTCACGCGGGCGAGCTCGCACTACTTCGGCGGTCTGTCCGCGCGCCCGACCGCCTCGCAGATCGAGATCCGTGCCTCGTGGACGCCGCGCGAAGGCCTGGGCGGGGTCCCGGACACGGCCGCGCACCTGGCGTCCTGGTGCGATCTGCTCGCCCAGGTCGCGGGGCTGCCGCCGGCCGAGCCGGGGGACGCGTCGGTGGTGACGCTGCCCCAGCGGCGAGGACCGCAGTCCCGCTGATCGAACCTGTTGCGACCCCGTACTGATCGAACCTGTACGGGGCGGTCAACGCTGCCCTGTCGACGATCACACCTGCGTCCCTCTCTTGGCCGAATCACTTTGTCGATACGGCCACTTTCGACCGTGTACCGACGCAGACCGAAACCGTTCGACCTTCGAATGATCGACCGCGTGTCCGAATCGCACGGATTGTTATCACTGATTCGTGATCATTCTCTAAAGGCGGACGGGTTGGGTGCCGAAGACGACTGTGACCTTGAAAGCACGGTTCGTCCCGGCTTCACCCCCACGAGCCGGCCCCGTCCCGCACCCCAGGAGGCCTGGTGTCCGTTCTCCTCGAGCAGCCCGCAAGCCTGGTCGCCTACCGCCCGAACAAGCCGACCGCCATGGTGGTCGTGGCCGACCCGCGCGTCCGTTCCACCGTCACCCGCCACCTGTGGGCGCTCGGTGTGCGCGATGTGATCGAGGCCTCGTCCATCGCGGAGGCTCGTCCCCGCATCGGCAACCCCCGCGACATCTGCGTCGCCGACGTCCACCTGCCGGATGGCTCCGGCCTCACCCTGCTGTCCGAAACCCGCGCCGCGGGCTGGCCCAACGGGCTCGCCCTCTCCGCCGCCGACGACATCGGCGCCGTTCGCAACGCCCTCGCGGGCGGCGTGAAGGGCTACGTCGTCACCGGCACCCGTACCAACGTCGGACTCCCCACCCGGCCGGGCGCCGCTCCCATCGGCGCCGCCGCCGCCCGCCTGCACCGCCGCCCCCCGGGTGCCCCGAGCCACCCGGGCGGCTACCGCGAGCTGTCCGGCCGCGAGGTCGAGGTCCTGCGACTGGTCGCGGAAGGCCAGTCGAACAAGGCGATCGGCGTCTCGATGGGCCTGTCCGCGCTGACCGTCAAGAGCCACCTCGCCCGGATCGCACGCAAGCTCGGCACGGGCGACCGCGCCGGGATGGTCGCGGTGGCGCTGCGGACCGGAATCATCCACTGAACCGCTCCACGATGACCCTTTGTGATCATTCATTCACGTGAACGGGACAGGCCGCGAGTCCCGTGCATGTCACTCACCGTTCGTGAACCCGCCGCTTCCCCGACCTGACTGGTTTGCGACCCTCGGGCGCCCGTCGACGGAACGTTCCGTCGACGGGCGCTGTCCATACATGGATACCCTTGACATGTGACCGACGCCCACGAGACCGCAGCAGACAGCTCACTGCGAACCACCGGAGGCGCCCCTCCGGACGACGGCGGATCTTCTGCTACGGAGGCGCCGATCCCTTTGCTGGAACCGCGTGAGGGCATTCCGCCCGTGATCGCGGACGAGACCGCCCTGGCCCGGGTGATCGCCGCCTTCGAGGCGGGCTCCGGCCCGGTTGCCGTCGACGCCGAGCGAGCCTCCGGCTACCGCTACGGCCAGCGCGCCTACCTGGTTCAGCTGCGCCGCCAGGGCGCCGGGACGGCTCTGATCGACCCCGTCGCCTGCCCCGACCTGTCCGCCCTGGGCGAGGCCCTGTCCGGCGTCGAGTGGGTGCTGCACGCCGCCACCCAGGACCTGCCCTGCCTGCGCGAGATAGGCATGGTGCCGACGCGGCTGTTCGACACCGAGCTGGCCGGGCGGCTCGCCGGGTTCCCCCGGGTCGGCCTCGGCGCGATGGTCGAGGGCGTCCTCGGTTTCGTCCTGGAGAAGGGGCACTCCGCCGTCGACTGGTCGACCCGGCCCCTGCCGGAGCCCTGGCTGCGGTACGCGGCGCTCGATGTCGAGCTGCTCGTCGACCTGCGCGACGCGCTGGAGAAGGAGCTGGACCGGCAGGGCAAGCTGGACTGGGCCCGCCAGGAGTTCGACGCGATCGCCTCGGCCCCGCCGCCGGAGCCGCGCAAGGACCCCTGGCGGCGTACGTCCGGCATGCACAAGGTGCGCCGGCGCCGGCAGCTGGCCGTCGTGAGGGAGCTGTGGCAGACCCGGGACCGGATCGCGCAGCGGCGGGACGTCTCGCCCGGCAAGGTGCTCGGGGACGCGGCGATCGTGGAGGCCGCGCTGGCGATTCCGGCCAACGTGCACGCGCTGGCCGCGCTGAACGGTTTTGGACACCGGGTGGGCAAGCGGCAGCTGGAGCAGTGGCAGGCGGCCGTGGACCGGGCGAAGGCGTTGAGCGAGGCGCAGTTGCCGCAGCCGGGGCAGCCGGTGACGGGGCCTCCGCCGCCGCGGGCCTGGGCCGACAAGGATCCTGTCGCCGCGGCTCGGTTGTCCGCGGCCCGGGCCGGGGTTTCGGCGCTGGCGGAGCAGCTCGACATGCCGCAGGAGAATCTGATCACGCCGGATACGGTTCGGCGGGTTTGCTGGGAGCCGCCGGCGGTGGTGGATGCCGAGTCTGTGGGGGCTGCGCTGACGGCTCATGGCGCGCGACAGTGGCAGGTCGAGCAGGTGACGCCCGTGTTGGTGGAGGCTCTGTCCGTCAAGGAGGCCTAGCCGCCGTAGACCTTCTCGTCGTACGGCGGCTGCGCACCTCCGAGAGGCAGGCCTCCTACTTCGTCGCGCCCCGCGTGAAACCGTTGTAGATGAACCGCTGGAGGAACAGGAAGACGATCAGCGTCGGGACGATGACGAGGATCGCGCCTGCCGAGATGGTCTCCCAATGGGCTCCGAAGGGGCCCTTGAAGCGGAACAGGGACGTCGAGATCACGCCAAGATCTTCGGAGGGCATGTAGAGGAAGGGGATGTAGAAGTCGTTGTAGACGTTGATCCCCTTCACGATCACGACCGTCGCGATCGCGGGCTTGAGCAGCGGGAAGATGACCTTCCGGTAGACCGTGAAGGCGTTGGCGCCATCGATGCGGGCCGACTCGTCCAGTGAGACGGGGATGGACCGTACGAACTGCAGGAAGATGTAGATCGACACGATGTCCGTGCCCATGTAGAGCGCGACCGGCGCCCAGAGGCTGTCGAACATCCCGAGGCTGTTGACGATCTGGAAGGTCGCCACCTGGGTCGTCACCCCCGGCACCAGCGCGGCGACCAGGAAAAGGGCCAGGACCAGCTTCCGGAAGCGGAACCGGAAGCGGTCGATGGCGTACGCCGTCATCGAGCCGATGAGGACCGTGCCCCCGATGGCGACGACCAGGATGACCGCCGTGTTGCCGAATGCCGAGAGCATCCGGCCGTCCTGGAACGCCGTCACGTAGTTGTCGAAGTTGAGCGGGTCGTCGGGCAGCGTGAGGGCACCGCTGTCGTCCGCCATCTCCCCGGAGGTCTTCAGCGAGGTCAGGAAGACCACGGTGAGCGGCAGGAGCACGACCAGCGTCGCGAGGACCAGGGACAGGTACACGAGGGCACGGGCCACGGCACGGCGCGTCATACGAGATCCACCTTGTCGTCCGGGACGAGGCGCCGCTGCACCCAGGTCACCGCCAGGATGATCAGCAGCAGTACGACGGCCGCCGCCGAGGCGAGGCCCGTCTTGTTGAACTGGAAGGCCAGCTTCACGGTCTGGATCACGAAGGTCTCGGTGCCGGTCGCGCCGCCGGTCATGATGTACGGGATCTCGAAGACGGACAGCGACCCGGAGACGGACAGGATCACCGACAGGCTCAGCACGGGCCGGATGCCGGGCGCGATGATGTGGCGGAACTGCTGCCAGCGGTTCGCCCCGTCCAGTTCGGCCGCCTCGTACAGCTCTCCCGGGATGGACTGGATCGCGCCGAGGAAGAGGACGAAGTTCAGGCCCAGGTAGCGCCAGACGGAGACGCCGGCGAGGGAGACGTTGGCCGAGGTGGGGGTACCGAGCCAGGCGCGGTCGCCGTCGTAGCCGAAGAGGCCCAGGATCGCGTCGAGGGTGCCGCCGTCCTGGAAGAAGTACAGGAAGACGAAGCCGATCGCGACGCCGTTGATCAGGTACGGGAAGAAGAGCACGCCCTTGAAGAAATTGCGGAAGCGGACGTTGAAGCTCAGGACGGTGGCGAAGTAGAGGGCGGCGGCGATCTGCACCACGGACGCGGCGAGGTAGTAGCCGCTGACGAAGAACACCTCGAACAGCTCGGGGCGGGTGAAGAGTTCGGCGTAGTTCTCGGCGCCCGTGTAGCGCAGCTCGGGGCTGACTCCGTCCCAGTCGGTGAAGCTGTACGCGACCATGTTGACGATCGGCGCGTAGGTGAAGGCGGTCAGGAGGACGAGCGGGGCGATCAGGAACAGCCAGGGGGTCACGCCCCGCCACCGCCGCGGCCTGCGCAGAGGGCCCGGCGGTTCGGGCCCGGCGGGCGCGGCCGGTGGGACCGGCCGCGCCGCCTTCCGGGTGGTGTCGGTCATCAGGACCCCAGGTTCTTCTGCGCCTCGGTCCACTTCTCGCCGAGCCCGGTCAGGAAGTCGTCCAGGCTGCCCTTGCGGGCACCGCGGGCGAGGTCGACGAGCTCCTGGCGGTAGTCGGGCTTGTAGATGCCGACCTCGGACTGGTTGTCGATGGACTTGACCTCGGCGCCCTTGGTGTCGTCGATGTCGAGGAGCTTCACGCCCGCTGCCTCGTAGGGCTTGAGGATGTCGGGCAGCGGGGCGTTCTTGAGGGGCGAGAGGGCGAGGTTGGCGTCCGCGTAGCCGGACTTGTCGGTGAACCAGTCGATCCAGGCGCGGGCGGCGGCCTTGTGCTCGGAGTGGACGTTGACGGCCTGGCTGTAGTCGGGCGACGTCACCGCGCAGAACGTGTCGTTCTTCTGGGCGGGGAACGGCATGAAGCCGATGTCGGCCGGGTCGGTGCCCGCCTGCTTCGCCGCGTCCTGCATCTGCACGATCGCCCAGGAGCCGAGCCACATCGTGGCGATCTCGCCCTTGGCCAGGCGGGGTTTCGACGCTTCCCAGTTGGTGGTCGTCGGGTCCTTCTCGATCAGGTCCGAGTTCACGATGTCGTAGAGCAACTGGTCGCCGACGCGCAGGTCGGCGCCTTCCGCCCAGGGGTTGCCCTCGGCGAGCCGGGTGGTGGCCTGGGTGTCGCAGCCGACCGAGCCCCTGACGTCCGTCCACTGGGTCAGCGGCCACTTGTCCTTGAAGTTGGTGTAGTACGGGACCGCGTCCGTCTTGGACTTGATGGCCTTGAGGTCGTCGAGGAACTCGGCCGGGGTGGTGGGCCAGTCGGTGACTCCGGCCGTGTTCCACACCTTCTTGTTGTAGACGAAGCCCGGGACCACACCGATCGGGCTCTGCCCGTAGACCTTGCCCCGCACGGTGGAGTAGTCGGTGAAGCGGTACTTCTTGCTCCGCTCGGCCTGGGTGCCGAGGGAGGCGAAGAACTTCGGGTAGTCCTTCTTCTCGATCACGGCCGGGATCATGAGGACGTCGCCGTAGTTCTCCGTGTTCATACGGATCTTGACCTCGCCCTCGTAGTCGGTGAGGCCCTCGAACTCCACCTTCACCTTGGGGTAGGTCTTGTTGAACTCGGCGGCGTACTTCTTCATCGTCCCGTCCTGCACGAGGTCGGTCCGGTGGGTGAGGACGGTGATGGTTCCCTCGACCTTGGCGGGATCGTCGGGCGCGTCGGCATCCGCGCCCTTGGAGGTGCCTCCGGTGCCGGTACAGCCCGAGGCCAGCAGGGCTGCGCCCACGGAGAGGGCGAGGACGGTACGGCGGTTCATGTGCATCAGCTCCGTTCGCGGAGAGGAACTCGGGACGGAAGAGCACGTGCGGTATGGCTGGTTCGGCACTCTGACAGCGCTTTCTCAACCGGTAAAGTCCCATTCCCGCCAAGGATGCGAAACCTGTACACGACTCTTCACTGGACCGGTTAAGGGAGTGCGCATGCTGGAGGCCACACCGCTCGGCGACGGATGGATCCTGCGGCACGAGTCGGATCCGCTGCCGGCCTCCGTGCCGGGCTGCGTGCACACCGACCTGATGGCGGCCGGGGTGATCCCGGACCCGTTCCTGGGCCAGGGCGAGTCCGAGGTGGCATGGGTGGGGCGCCGGGACTGGACGTACGAGCGCGAGCTCACGAGCGCGTCCGCGCAGGAGCAGACCGACCTGGTCTTCGACGGGCTCGACACCGTCGCCGAGATCTCCCTGGACGGGCGGCTGCTGGGCAAGGTGCGGAACATGCACCGCTCGTACCGGTTCGATGTGACGGGGATGTCCGGGCGGCTGTCCGTGCGGTTCGTCTCCGCCTACGCCGAGGCCGAGGCCGTGCGGGGGCAGCTGGGCGAGCGCCCCGGCGCCTACGCCGAGCCCTACCAGTACCTGCGCAAGATGGCCTGCTCCTTCGGCTGGGACTGGGGGCCGACCCTGGTGACGGCCGGGATCTGGCGGCCGGTGCGCCTGGAGCACTGGTCGACGGCCCGGATCGCCCGGGTGCGTCCGCTGGTCACCGTCGACGAGGGGGTGGGCGTCGTCGAGTTGGCCGTGGACGTCGAGCGCACCCGGGTCGAGGCACCGCTCACCCTGGAGGCGACGGTGGGCGGGGTTCGGGCCCGGGCGGAGCTCGACGGGGCGGGCGGGGTCGTACGGCTCCGCGTCCCGGACGTCCGGCTGTGGTGGCCGCGCGGTTACGGCGAACAGCCGCTGTACAACGTCGAGTTGCGGCTGCTGCACGGCGACGACGCGCTGGACGTGTGGCGGCGGCGGATCGGCTTCCGGACCGTGGAACTGGATCGACGGCCCGACGCGCACGGCACCGGGTTCACCCTCGTCGTCAACGGCGAGCGGCTCTTCGCCCGGGGCGTCAACTGGATCCCCGACGACGTCTTCCCGTCCCGGATCACCCGCGAGCGCTACCGGGAGCGGCTGGAGCAGGCGGCCGAGGCGGGCGTGGACCTCGTGCGGATCTGGGGTGGCGGGATCTACGAGAGCGAGGACTTCTACGACGCCTGCGACGAACTCGGGCTGCTGGTCTGGCAGGACTTCCCGTTCGCGTGCGCGGCGTACCCGGAGGAACAGCCGCTGCGCGGTGAGGTGGAGGCCGAGGCGCGGGAGAACGTCGTACGGCTGATGCCGCATCCGTCGCTGGTGCTGTGGAACGGCAACAACGAGAACCTGTGGGGCTTCCGGGACTGGGGTTGGGAGCCGCGGCTGGCCGGTGACTCCTGGGGCGAGGGGTACTACCTGGGTGTACTGCCGCGCGTGGTGGCCGAGTTGGATCCGACGCGGCCGTACGCGGCGGGGAGTCCCTGGTCCGGGTCATGGGACCGGCATCCCAACGACCCGGCGCACGGCACGCACCACTCCTGGGAGGTGTGGAACCGTGAGGACTACGCCGACTACCGGCTGAGTGTGCCCCGGTTCGTCGCCGAGTTCGGCTGGCAGGCGCCGCCCGCGTACGCCACGCTGCGGCGGGCGCTGCCCGGGGAGGAGCTCGCGCCGGACTCCCCCGGCATGCTGCACCACCAGAAGGCCGACGACGGCAACGGGAAGCTGGAGCGTGGGCTGGCGCGGCATTTCGCCGTACCGGAGGGGGACTTCGACCGCTGGCACTACCTGATGCAGGTCAACCAGGCGCGTGCGGTCGCGGCCGGGATCGAGCACTGGCGCTCGCACTGGCCGGTGTGTGCGGGCACGGTCGTCTGGCAGCTCAACGACTGCTGGCCGGTGACCTCCTGGGCGGCGATCGACGGGGACGGGCGGGAGAAGCCGCTGTACCACGAGCTGAGGCGGCTGTACGCGGATCGGTTGCTGACGCTCCAGGCACGGGACGGCGGGCTGGTGCTGGCCGCCGTCAACCAGGCGGCCGGGGACTGGACGTCGACGCTGACCCTGCGACGGATGTCCGTCGAGGGTGAGGTGCTGGGGCAGGTGGCCGTGGAACTGGCGGTCGGGGGGCGGACAGTGGCGCGTGTCGATGTTCCGCGCGAGCTGACGCCCGACGGGCCGGAGGAGTTTCTGGTCGCCGACGCGGACGGGCTGCGAGCGGTGCACTTCCCGGTGCCGGACCGTGAGGTGCCTCTTCCCGGGCCGGAGTTCGAGGTCGCGCTCGCCCCGGACGGCATCACCGTGACCGCCCGAACCCTGGTGCGGGACCTGCTGCTCCAGGCCGACCGGCTGGATCCGGAAGCGCGGGCCGACCGGGGACTGGTCACGCTGCTGCCGGGCGAAGAGGTGACCATCGGGGTGCGCGGCTGGAAGACCCCGGACGCGGAGAGTGCTCGTTCGGCCCTGTACTGCGTGGAGCCCACCCGATGACGGCAACGCCGACTCCCCGCGTCACCATCAAGGACGTCGCCGCGCGCGCGGGCGTGTCCAAGGGTGCCGTGTCGCTCGCGTTCAACCACAAGCCCGGGCTGTCGGAGGCGACCCGGGACCGGATCTTCCGGGCGGCACGGGAGCTGGGCTGGGCGCCGAACCTCACGGCGCGGACGCTGGCCGGTTCGCGCGTGGACGTCGTGGGGCTCGCGGTGTGCCGGCCGGCGCGGGTGCTCGGGCTCGAACCCTGGTACATGGAGTTCGTCTCGGGCGTGGAGAGTGTCCTGGCCGAACACTCCTCCTCCCTGTTGCTGAGACTGGTACGGAACCTGGACGAGGAGGTGGGGGTCCAGGAGTCGTGGTGGCGTGGGCGGCAGATCGGCGGGTCGATCCTCGTCGACTTCCGGGCCGACGATCCCCGGGTGGGCCTGGTGGAGCGGCTCGGGCTGCCGGTGGTCGCCGTGGGGCATCCCTCGCTGACCGGGGGGCTCACCTCCGTGTGGACCGACGACGCGACGGCCGTGACGGAGGCGGTGCGGTATCTCGCGGCGCTGGGGCACCGGCGGATCGCCCGGGTGGGCGGGGCGGCGACCCTCGGGCACACCGCGATCCGGACGGCGGCGTTCGACGAGGCGGCGGGGGCGCTGGCGCTGGCCGGGGCGTGGCAGGTGGCGACGGACTTCTCCGGGGACGCGGGGGCTCGGGCGACGCGGTCGCTGCTGACGGCTGCGCCGCCGGATCGGCCGACGGCGATCGTGTACGACAACGACATCATGGCGGTGGCGGGGTTGTCGGTGGCGGCGGAGATGGGGTTGCGGGTGCCGGAGGATGTGTCGCTGCTGGCGTGGGACGACTCGCAGCTGTGCCGGCTGACGCATCCGACCCTGTCCGCGATGAGTCATGACGTGCATGGGTTCGGGGCGGAGGTGGCTCGGACGTTGTTCGGGCTGATCACCGGGGATGGGGCGACTGGGTCGCATCCCGTACCGACTCCGGTGTTGACGCCTCGGGGGTCCACAGCGCCGCCTCGGTGAGATGTGACGTTCGCCGCTCGCCATGTCAGGACTGGGCAGCTACGTTACTCATAAGTAGCATGGGATGAGCAAGCGCTCAGCGTCCTGGACCCTGGAGGAGAGCCATCGTGCCTCGTACCGTCAGGGACGTCGTCTTCGTAGACGGCGTCCGCACCCCGTTCGGCAAGGCGGGCCCGAAGGGCATCTACCACGAGACCCGTGCCGACGATCTCGTCGTGAAGGCGATCCGGGAGCTGCTGCGCCGCAACCCCGGTCTCGACCCGAAGAAGATCGACGAGGTCGCCATCGCCGCGACCACGCAGATCGGTGACCAGGGCCTCACCATCGGCCGTACCGCGGGGATCCTCGCCGGTCTGCCGCAGTCCGTCCCGGGTTACTCCATCGACCGCATGTGCGCGGGCGCCCTGACGGCCGTGACCACGGTCGCCGGTTCCGTCGCCTTCGGTGCCTACGACGTCGCCATCGCCGGTGGTGTCGAGCACATGGGCCGTCACCCCATGGGCGAGGGCGTCGACCCGAACCCGCGGTTCGTCAGCGAGAAGCTGGTCGACGAGTCGGCCCTGTTCATGGGCATGACCGCGGAGAACCTGCACGACCGTTACCCGCAGATCACCAAGCTGCGCGCCGACGAGTACGCCGTGCGCTCCCAGGAGAAGGCCGCCAAGGCGTACGCCAACGGCAAGATCCAGGCCGACCTGGTACCGATCTCCGTACGCCGCACCTCCCCCGAGGCCGGCGAGACGGGCTGGGGCCTGGTCACCGCCGACGAGCCGATGCGCCCGGGCACGACCCTGGAGAACCTCTCCGGCCTGAAGACCCCGTTCCGTGTGCACGGCCGGGTCACCGCCGGTAACGCGGCCGGTCTGAACGACGGCGCCACCGCCTCGGTCATCGCCTCCGAGGACTTCGCGCGGGAGCACGACCTCCCCGTGAAGATGCGCCTGGTCTCCTACTCCTTCGCGGGCGTCGAGCCGGAGGTCATGGGCTACGGCCCGATCCCGGCGACGGAGAAGGCGCTGGCCCAGGCGGGCCTGTCGATCTCCGACATCGGCCTGTTCGAGATCAACGAGGCCTTCGCCGTCCAGGTCCTGGCCTTCCTCGACCACTACGGCATCGCCGACGACGACGAGCGCGTCAACCAGTACGGCGGCGCCATCGCCTTCGGCCACCCGCTGGCCTCCTCGGGCGTCCGCCTGATGACGCAGCTGGCGCGCCAGTTCGAGGAGCAGCCGCACGTCCGCTACGGCCTGACGACCATGTGCGTCGGCTTCGGCATGGGCGCGACGGTCATCTGGGAGAACCCGCACTTCGAGGGGGACAAGTGAGCACCACCGCCGAGCTTCTGAAGCAGGCTTCCGAGCTGTTCCCGGACGAGGTCGTCACGAGTGCGCACGTACGCCACTTCGACCTCCCCCTGGGTGCCGGGCGCTTCGCCCTGATCACCCTGGACAACGGCCACGACCACACCAAGCCGACCACCTTCGGCCCGGCCTCGCTGGCGAACCTGAACACCGCCATCGACCAGGTCGAGAAGGAGGCCGCGGACGGCGAGATCATCGGTGTCGGCATCACCGGCAAGCCGTTCATCTTCGCGGTCGGTGCCGACCTCAAGGGCGTGGAGATCCTCAAGGAGTACGAGCACGCGCTCGCCATCGGCAAGGGCGGCCACGAGGTCTTCAAGCGGCTGTCCAAGCTGGCCGTGCCGACCTTCGCGTACTACAACGGCGCCGCGATGGGCGGTGGCGTCGAGGTCGGTCTGCACTGCACCTACCGCACCGTCTCCGCCGCCCTCCCGGCGTTCTCGCTGCCCGAGGTCTTCCTCGGCCTGGTCCCGGGCTGGGGCGGCTGCACGCTGCTGCCGAACCTGATCGGCCCCGAGAAGGCCGTCTCGGTGATCATTGAGAACAGCCTCAACCAGAACAAGCAGCTCAAGGGCAAGCAGGTCTACGAGCTCGGGATCGCCGACGCGATCTTCGAGGGCGCGGACTTCCTGGAGCAGTCGCTGATCTGGACCGCGGCCGTCCTCAAGGGCGAGCTGGAGATCGAGCGCCCGGTGATCGACCGCGGCGAGGCCTGGGACCAGGCCGTCGCCAAGGGCCGCTTCATCGCGGACTCCAAGGTGCACGGCGCCGCCCCGGCCGCCTACCGCGCCCTGGACATCATCGCCGCCGCCAAGAACGGCGACCTCCAGCAGGGCTACGACGCCGAGGACAAGGCGCTCGCCGACCTCATCATGGGCGGTGAACTGCGCTCCGGCATCTACGCCTTCAACCTGGTGCAGAAGCGCGGCAAGCGCCCCGCCGGCGCCCCGGACAAGTCCCTGGCCCGCCCGGTCACCAAGGTCGGTGTCGTCGGCGCCGGTCTGATGGCCAGCCAGCTCGCCCTGCTGTTCCTGCGCCGCCTGGAGGTGCCGGTCGTGCTGACCGACATCGACCAGGAGCGCGTAGACAAGGGTGTGGGCTACGTCCACGCCGAGATCGACAAGCTGCTCGGCAAGGGCCGTATCAACCAGGACAAGGCCAACCGCCTCAAGGGGCTGGTGACCGGTGTCCTGGACAAGGCCGAGGGCTTCGCGGACGCGGACTTCATCATCGAGGCCGTGTTCGAGGAGATGGGCGTCAAGCAGAAGGTGTTCGCGGAGGTCGAGGCGGTCGCCCCGGCGCACGCGATCCTGGCCACCAACACCTCCTCGCTGTCGGTGTCGGAGATGGCGGCGAAGCTGAAGCACCCCGAGCGGGTCGTCGGCTTCCACTTCTTCAACCCGGTCGCCGTGCTGCCGCTGCTGGAGATCGTCCGCGGCGAGCAGACCGACGACGCCTCGCTCGCCACGGCGTTCGGCGTCGCCAAGAAGCTGAAGAAGACCGCGGTGCTCGTGAAGGACGCCCCGGCGTTCGTCGTGAACCGCATCCTGACCCGCTTCATGGGCGAGATCCAGAACATCATCGACGAGGGCACCCCCGTCGAGGTCGCCGAGAAGGGCGTCGAGCCGCTCGGTCTGCCGATGTCGCCGCTGGTCCTGCTGGAGCTGGTCGGCCCGGCGATCGGCCTGCACGTCTCCGAGACGCTCAACCGGGCGTTCCCGGACCGCTTCACGGTCTCCCCGAACCTCAAGGCGGTCGTCGAGGCGGGCAAGCGCGGCTTCTACGTCTACGACAGCGGCAAGCCCGAGCTGGACCCGGAGGTCGCCGCGCTGCTGAAGCAGGGCGACAGCGTCCTGACGGAGGAGCAGGTTCGCACGCGCGTGCTGGACGCCGTGGCGCAGGAGATCGGGCTCATGCTCGACGAGGGCGTCGTCGCCGAGGCGCAGGACATCGACCTGTGCCTGATCACGGGCGCCGGCTGGCCGTTCCACCTGGGCGGCATCACGCCGTACCTGGACCGCGAGGGCGTCTCCGAGCGGGTCAACGGCAAGAGGTTCCTGGCGCAGGGCGTGGCGAGCGTCCCCGCGTAACGCGTAACCCTTGAGGGGGGGTGGGGCGTACGGTAACGATCCGGACGCCCCGCCCCCCTTTTTTGTTTGCATGCCGTCACAGCCACGGCCGCGGCCGCGGCCGCCCAAACGGGGTGTCAGATCTCCCGCCAGGCCTCCAGCGCGAGCCCCGGCTCGTCCTTGCGGCGGGTGAGCAGCAGCTTCCCGGTCGACGGGGAGAGGGAGGCCGCGACGACCTCGTCGCGCTCGTCGAGCGCCAGCGACACCGTGGCGTCGGCGGGCAGTTGGGGGCCGGACTCGGCCCACCAGGCCCCGGCGGACTCCTGTTCGGTCGGATAGGCGGCGAAGGCTACCCGGCCACTCGACGACCGCTGGGCGAGCACGGTGCAGTCGTGCCCCTCGATCTCACAGCGCACGGCGGACACGGGCCCCGGTCCGGCGGAGGCGATGAGCGTCACCGGCTTCTCCCCCGGGCGCCAGGCGCACAGGTCGCCGGAGGTGTCCGTGAAGAAGAGGGTGGTGTGCTCGGCGGACGTGGCGATCGCGCGCAGAGTCCCCGGACGAACGGGCACGTCGACGCCCTCCCCCCGCACCGGAGTCCGGCCCGGCTCCTCCTGCCGCCAGTGCAGAATCCCGCCGGCTGCGGCGGCGTACACCTCGACCAGCCCCGACTCCCCCGTCACGGCGGCCAACTCCCCTTCCACGTCCTGCCCTTCGAGGTCCTGCCAGGGGCCCCAGCCGCCCTTCTCCTTCTGGTTGCGCAGGCTCACTCCGCCGCCCTTGTTCCGGACGAAGACATAGCCACGCCCCTGCGCGTCGACAGCGACGGCCGGTTCGCCCGTCCGGTCGCCCTTCTTGTCGGGGTGCCCGATCGGGACCCAGTCCAGGGGCGCGAGCCGGGGCCGGAAGTGGGTGGAGTGGACGAGTCCCGACTCGCCCGGCACGGTGGGCCGCCAGGCGGTCAGATGGGCGTAGCCGTCGGCACCCTGGCCGACCGCGACGCCCGGGTGCAGCTTCTGGGTGCCGCCGATGGTTCGGGGGGCGTCCCAGGAGCCGGCGGGGCCGCGTTCCGCGCGGCACAGGACGGCGTCGCCGGAGGGCAGGTAGACGGTGAGGCGGCCGTCGCGGCCGCGGATGAGCCAGTCGCCGTTCACCTGTTCACCTTACGCGGGCGGGACGGTCGGCCACCCCGCCCGCCCCCTGCCTGGCCGGGATCCGCCGTGCGACCCTGACCACATGAACAGCAACGCTCCCCTGCTTGTCGTCGTCGACGCCGCGAATGTCGTCGGGTCGGTGCCGGACGGTTGGTGGCGGGACCGGAAGGGGGCGGCGGAGCGGTTGCGGGACCGGTTGGCTTCGGACGGGGTGCCGGGTATGGACGGGCCGGTGGAGATCGTGCTCGTGGTGGAGGGGGCGGCGCGGGGGGTGGAGTCCGTGGCCGGGGTGCGGGTGGAGTCGGCGGTGGGCAGCGGGGACGATCACATCGTGGACGTGGTCGCGGGGGCGGGGGCGCGTCCGGTGCTGGTGGTCACGGCGGACCGGGAGCTGCGGAGGCGGGTCGGGGAGCTGGGGGCGGAGGTGGCGGGACCGCGGTCGGTACGGCCGTAGGGGCGGCGGGGTTTGCTGGGCCGGAGTGTTTCCCGACTCGGCGCCGCGGGGTGCTGCCGGCGGCTGTCCGGGGCGGGTGGGTGCGCAACCTGGCGGGCGGGGTGCCTACCCCAAGCTCTTCGAGCAGGGAGTGCCCCCAGCGCCCACCCGTGCCGCCCTGGGGGCACCTCCCAGGCCCTTAAGGCAACACAAGCACCCCGTCCAACCGCCGGAGGCCAGACGCTAGAGCGTCTGCTCCGGCCTTGTTTCCTCGCCCTTCGCCAGGCGGCTGTGGGTGCGGCCGTAGAGGAAGTACACGAAGAACCCGGCGGCCATCCAGATGCCGAACCGCACCCACGTCTCGGCGGGCAGGTTGATCATCAGCCACAGTGAGGCGCACACCGAGAGGATCGGGATGACCGGTACCCACGGCGTGCGGAACGCCCGGTGCAGGTCGGGGCGGGTCCTGCGGAGGACGAGCACACCGATGGCGACCACCACGAAGGCGAACAGCGTGCCGATGTTCACCAGGGCGGCGAGCTCCGTCAGCGGAGTGAAGCCGGCCAGGACCGCGATGACCACACCCAGCAGGATGGTCGGCCGGTGCGGAGTCCTGAACCGCGGGTGGACGCGCGAGAAGAAACGCGGCAGCAGCCCGTCACGGCTCATCGCGAAGAACACCCGGGTCTGCCCGAGGAGAAGGATCATGCAGACCGTCGTCAGGCCGACCGCGGCGCCGAAGCTGATGAAGCCCGCGAACCACGGATGCCCGGTGGCCTTGAACGCGTCGGCGAGCGGCGCGTCCACGGACAGCCGGGTGTAGTGCTGCATGCCGGTGACGACGATCGACACGAGAACGTACAGCGTGGTGCAGATCAGCAGGGATCCGAGAATGCCGCGCGGCATGTCGCGCTGCGGATTGCGGGTCTCCTCCGCCGCCGTGGCCACGATGTCGAAACCGATGAAGGCGAAGAAAACCACGGAGGCGGCGGTGAAGATGCCCATCACGCCGAAGTTGGAGGGCGCCCAGCCGAACATGAGCTGGATCAGCGGGGCATCGAGACTCTTCCCGGCCTCGACCGCCTTCTCCTTCGGGATGAACGGGTCGTAGTTGGACCCCTTGATGAGGAACGCACCCGCGACGATCACGACGAGGACGACCGTCACCTTGATGGCGACGACGAGCGACGTGATCCGCGCGGACAGCTTCATACCGAGCACGAGGATGCCGGTGAGGACGAGGACGAGCGCGGCGGCGAGGATGTCGAAGCCGAAGACGTCGGCACCGTCTCTGCTGCCCAGGGCCGCGGGCATCTCCCAGCCCGCGTTGGCCATGAGCGACTGGATGTAGCCGGACCAGCCGACGGCCACCACCGCCGTACCGAGCGCGAACTCCAGGACCAGGTCCCAGCCGATGATCCAGGCGGGCAGCTCACCGAGGGAGGCGTACGAGAACGTGTAGGCGGACCCGGCGACCGGGACCGTCGACGCGAACTCGGCGTAGCAGAGCGCGGCCAGCGCGCAGGCGACACCGGCCGCGACGAACGCCAGGGCCACCGCGGGGCCGGCGTTGTTCTTCGCGACTGTTCCGGTGAGGACGAAGATGCCGGTGCCGATGATCACGCCGACGCCGAAGACGGTCAGATCCAGCGCGGACAAGGATTTCTTGAGCGCGTGCTCTGGCTCCTCGGTGTCGAGGATGGACTGCTCGACCTTCTTCGTCCGGAAGAGGGTACTGCTCACGGGGTACCTCCCACGCTTGTCGTCCTCGACATGATCGAGAGGGGGCACCATCCGTATGCCCCGGCACGGACGCATTCACGCCAATGGGCCGGTTCCACCACCCTTCACGGTGGTCGAACCGGCCCATTCAGCGGCGTCAGTCGCGCGCGGGTTCCACGGAGTCGACGGCGTCGGCCGCGGAGTGCTCGGTGGGGGTCCCTCCGCTCGAGCGCAGCCGAGAGTGGGGGAGGCCGTCCAGCTTGGCGACCAGCCCGGTCACCTGGCGGGCGATGTCCGGCGCGGTGAGGCCGATCTCGGCCATGACCTCGGCGCGCGAGGCGTGGTCGAGGAAGCGCGGCGGGATGCCGAAGTCGCGCAGCGGCACGTCGACGCCCGCGTCGCGCAGCGCCTGCGCGATCGCCGATCCCACGCCGCCGACCCGGCTGTTGTCCTCGACGGTGACGACCACGCGGTGCCGCTCGGCGAGCGGCGCCATGGCCTCGTCGACGGGTTTGACCCAGCGCGGGTCGACGACGGTGGTGGAAATGCCCTGCTTGTCTAGGAGGCCGGCGATCTCCAGGCACATCGGCGCGAGGGCACCGACGGAGACCAGCAGCACGTCGGGCCGGTCGGTGCCGGGCTCGCGCAGCACGTCCATGCCGCCGACACGGCCCACGGCGGGAACGGCGGGACCGACGGCGCCCTTGGAGAAGCGGACCACGGTCGGCGCGTCGTCGACGGCGACGGCCTCCCTCAACTGCGCGCGGACCTGGTCGGCGTCACGCGGCGCGGCCAGCCGCAGCCCGGGCACGACCTGAAGGATCGACATGTCCCACATGCCGTTGTGGGACGCCCCGTCGGTGCCGGTGACACCGGCCCGGTCGAGAACGAAGGTCACCCCGCACTTGTGCAGGGCCACGTCCATCAGCACCTGGTCGAAGGCGCGGTTGAGGAAGGTGGCGTACACCGCGAACACCGGGTGCACTCCGCCCGTCGCCAGGCCCGCCGCGGACACGGCGCCGTGCTGCTCGGCGATGCCGACGTCGTAGACCCGCTCGGGGAACCGCTTGGCGAACTTGTCCAGGCCCACCGGCTGGAGCATGGCGGCGGTGATGGCGACGACGTCGTCGCGCTCCTCACCCAGCTTGACCATCTCCTCGCCGAACACGGACGTCCAGTCGGCGCCGGAGGAGGCGATGGGCAGGCCCGTGTCGGGGTGGATCTTGCCGACGGCGTGGAAGCGGTCCGCCTCGTCCTGGAGGGCGGGCTGGTAGCCGCGGCCCTTCTCGGTGAGGCAGTGCACGATGACCGGCCCGCCGAACCGCTTGGCCCGCGCGAGAGCGGACTCCAGGGCCTCCAGGTCGTGCCCGTCGATCGGGCCGACGTACTTCAGGCCGAGGTCCTCGAACATGCCCTGCGGGGCGATGAAGTCCTTCAGGCCCTTCTTGGCGCCGTGCAGGGTGCCGTAGAGCGGCCGCCCGACGACGGGGGTGCGCTCCAGCACCTCCTTGGTACGGGCGAGGAACCGCTCGTAGCCGTCCGTCGTCCGCAGCGTCGCGAGGTGGTTGGCGAGACCGCCGATCGTCGGTGCGTAGGACCGCTCGTTGTCGTTGACGACGATGACGAGGGGCCGGTCCTTGGCGTCGGCGATGTTGTTCAGCGCCTCCCAGGCCATGCCGCCGGTCAGCGCCCCGTCACCGATCACGGCGACGACGTGGCTGTCGCGCTCGAGGAGCTCGTTGGCCTTGGCGATGCCGTCGGCCCAGCCGAGGACGGTCGAGGCGTGCGAGTTCTCGATGATGTCGTGCTCGGACTCGGCCTGCGAGGGGTAGCCGGACAGGCCGCCCTTCATCTTCAGCTTGGAGAAGTCCTGGCGGCCGGTGAGCAGCTTGTGCACGTAGGACTGGTGACCGGTGTCCCAGAGCACCTTGTCCTTGGGCGATTCGAAGACCCGGTGCAGGGCGATGGTGAGCTCCACCACGCCGAGGTTGGGGCCGAGGTGACCGCCGGTCTTGGAGACCGCTTCGACAAGGAAGGTCCGGATCTCCTCCGCCAGCTGGTTCAGCTCCTCCAGGCTGAGCCGGTCCAGATCGCGCGGTCCCGTGATACGGGTCAGCAGCGGCACCCGTGCCTCCTTGCAGTAGAGCTGTTGCCGGGCTTGTCGAGTCTAATGTTCCGCCTTTGCGGGCGGCGCCGAGGCTGTGCGTCGTACGTCACGCGTTCGGCTGTACCCAACTTGTGCCACACCTACGACACAACTGTGCCCGGTGCCTCCAAGGGCACCGGGCACAGATTCTTTCAAAGGAGCGGAACTGCATCGCCACAAGGGGGCGATACCGGCCCCCACACACCGTCAGCCGAAGCGCTACGCCCGACCCGCGGTCTTCTGCGTCTTACGAGTCACCGCGTCGATCACAACCGTGGCCAACAGCACACCACCAGTGATCATGTACTGCACCGGAGATGCGATGCCCTCCAGGGCGAGCCCGTACTGGATCGACACGATCACCAGCACACCGAGCAGCGCGTTCCACGTACGTCCACGGCCACCGAACAGCGACGTACCGCCGATCACCGCGGCGGCGATCGCGTTCATCAGCAGGTCGCCCCCGCCGGCACCCTGGTTCGCCGCGGCGATCTTCGACGCGATGAACAGACCACCGACCGCCGCGAACGTCCCGGAGATCGCGAAGACCGAGATCCGGACCATCTCCACGTTGATACCGGCCCGGCGCGACGCCTCGACGCTGCCGCCGAGCGCGAACACCTTCCGCCCGTACGTCGTGCGCCGCAGCACGAAGTCCGTGACGAGCAGCACCACGATGAAGATCACCACGGCCAGCGGCAGGCCCTTGTACTGGTTGAAGACGATGGCGACGGCGAACGCGACGATCGCCAGCAGCACCGTCCGCACGATGGTCTCGCTCAGCGGCCGCGACGGCACACCCGCGGCCTCCCGGCGCCGGTTGCCGAGGAAGGAGCTGAGGAAGAACCCGGCGGTCACGACCGCGGCCAGCCCGTACGCGGCGGCCACGTCCGAGAAATAATAGCTGGTCAGCTGCGCCACGACCCCGTCCGGGTCGAGGTTGATCGTGCCGTTGTCGCCCAGGATCTGGAGCATGAAGCCGTTCCAGAACAGCAGTCCGGCCAGGGTGACGGCGAACGCCGGGACGCCGATCTTCGCGAAGAAGAAGCCGTGCAGCGCGCCGGCGACCGTGCCGGTGACGATGGCCAGCACGAAGGCGAGCCACTCGTTCATGCCGTTGGTGACGTTCAGCACGGCGAAGCTCGCACCCGCGACACCGCTGACCGAGCCGACCGACAGGTCGATCTCACCCAGCAGCAGCACGAACACGATGCCGACGGCGATCATGCCCGTGCCGACCATGGCGACGGACATGTCGGACAGGTTGCCCGCGGTGAGGAAGTTGGAGTTCAGGCTCTGGAAGATGATCCAGATGATCGCGAGGCCGACGACGACCGGGATGGAGCCCAGGTCGCCGGACTTCATCTTGCGCTTGAACTCGGTGACGTAGCCCGCGAGACCCTGCTCGCGCACCAG
Organism: Streptomyces sp. NPDC052064; assembly: GCF_055585925.1. Classification (NCBI taxonomy): domain Bacteria; kingdom Bacillati; phylum Actinomycetota; class Actinomycetes; order Kitasatosporales; family Streptomycetaceae; genus Streptomyces; species Streptomyces sp. NPDC052064. Next base: position 174,043 of record NZ_JBVJJE010000013.1, on the reverse strand, counting down.
CAGCCGGGGGTCGACGACCGTGACGGCGGCCTTGGCCGCCTCGGGGTTCTCCACGACGTGGTCTTCGGGGGCTCCCGGAGTCGCGGAGGTCTTGTCGATACTCACTTGGAAACCTCCCCGTTCGTGCGCGCCGCACGGCGGGTCACGGCGTTTTCGGTGGCGCCGGTGATGGCGGAGATGATCTCTTCCTGCGAGGTCGACTTGACCTCGAAGATGCCGTTGTTACGCCCGAGGCGCAGTACGGCGACCTTGTCCGCGACGGCCTTGACGTCAGCCATGTTGTGGCTGATGAGGATCACGGCGTGGCCGCGCTCGCGCAGCCGCTCGACCAGGTCGAGGACCTGCGCGGTCTGCTCGACGCCGAGGGCGGCGGTGGGCTCGTCGAGGATGACCAGCTTGGGCTCGCCGAGCATGGACCGGGCGATGGCCACGGTCTGGCGCTGGCCGCCGGACAGCGAGGCGATCGGGATGCGCACGCTGGGGATGCGGATCGACAGCATGTCGAGCAGCTCGCGGGAGCGGCGCTCCATCTCCACCTCGTCCAGGACGCCGCGCTTGCGGATCTCCCGGCCCAGGTAGAGGTTGCCGACGACGTCGATGTTGTCGCACAGCGCGAGGTCCTGGTAGACGGTCGCGATGCCCAGGTTCTGGGCGTCGTGCGGCTTGTTGATCTGGACGGACCTGCCGTCCCATTCGATGACGCCCTCATCGATGGGGTGCACGCCGGCGATCGTCTTGACCAGCGTGGACTTTCCGGCTCCGTTGTCGCCGACCAGGGCGACCACCTCACCGGCGTGGACCTCAAGCTCTACTTCGGTGAGCGCCTGTACGGCACCGAACCGCTTGGAGACCCCGCGCAACGCCAGCACGGGCGTAGCGGACACGTGAACCATCTCCTTCGCCGCCTGACCCGGCGGGAGGTATGTACAGAAGGTTTGGCAGAGAGTGCGGGAGTGATCACTCCGGCGCCCCGCGGAGCTTGCGGGGCTGGTGTGGCGGGGCGCCGGAGGAACTCGGGGCAGCGGGTCCCGTACCGGGGTCACGGGAGTCCGGACGCGGACTCCCGTATCCCTCAGGGGACCTGACGACTGCTTACTTGAGACCGATCTTGTCGCAGGCGGCCTTGTACTTGCCGGTGCAGATCTCGCTCACGGTGTAGATGCCGTCCTTGATGACGGTGTCGTTGATGTTGTCCTTGGTCAGCGAGACGACCGGGACCAGGACGGAGGGGATGGCCTTGGTGGTCGGGCTGTCGACCTTGTCCTTCGCGATCGAGTCGAGCGACTTGCCCTGGGCGAGGGCGACGGCCATCTCGGCCGCGACGTCCGCCTCCTGCGGGTAAGGCTTGTAGACGCTCATGTACTGCTCACCGGTGACGATGCGCTGCACGCCGGAGAGTTCGGCGTCCTGGCCGGTGACCGGGATGTCGGCGATGCCGGCGGCCTTCAGGGCCGTGATGATGCCGCCCGCCATGCCGTCGTTGGCGGAGTAGACGCCGACGATCTTGTCCTTGCCGAGGGCGGAGATGGCGCCCTCCATGTTGGCGTTGGCGTTCTCCGGCTTCCACTCCTTGGTGTCGTACTCGCGGCCGATCTTCACCTTGCCGTCGAGGACGGAGTGCGCGCCCTTCTTGAACTGGGCGGCGTTCGGGTCGGTGGACGACCCGTTCATCATGACGATCTGGCCGTCCTTGGCCTTGGAGCCCAGGGCCTTGAGGAGGGCCTCGCCCTGGGTCTTGCCGACGGTCTCGTTGTCGAACGAGGTGTAGGCGTCGATCGGGCCCTCGGCCAGGCGGTCGTAGGCGACGACGGGGATGTTCGCGTCCTTGGCCTTCTTCACCGAGCCGGCGATGGCCTTGGAGTCCACCGCGTCCACGATCAGCACGTCGACCTTGTTGGTCACCATCGTGTCGACCTGCTGGTTCTGCGTGCTGGCGTCCTGCTTGGCGTTGGCGTAGACGACCTCGCCCTTGCCGCCGGTGAGTTCCTTGACCTTCTTCTCGATGAGCACCCGGTCGAACTTCTCGTAGCGGGCGGTCGCGTTCTCCGGAAGGAGCAGACCGACCTTGATGGCGTCGCCCTTCTTGGCGGACCCCGTGGAGTCGGCGTTGTCGCCGGACTCCTTGGCGCTGCCACAGGCAGCAAGCGAAACGGCCATCGCACCGGCCGCAATCGCAACGGCGGCGCGACGCATACGCGTGTTCACTTCAGAAACCTCCCTGACGAGGCCGCGACATTGCGGCCGAGGTGGCTGGAAGTCAACTCGGCCACACGTGCGACGTCAAGAAGTAAATCCTTAACGAGATGGCAACGGTGCCATCCGTTCTCTAAGTGAAGGCAGGGGTCGCCGCCTGCAGCGCCCCGACGGCGGTCCCGTCCAGAAGTGTTGAATCGCCCATCTCGCTGAGAGCCAGCGCGAGCGCTCCGAGCACCTCCGCACGGCCGCCGAGTGCCCCGGGGAGAACGGACAGCTGGCGTGCCGCGCTGGGGATGGCGTAGCGGCCCACGGACTCCCGGATCGGCCCGAGCACCAGCTCACCGGCCTCGGCGAGATCACCGCCGAGGACCACACGGCTCGGGTTCAGCAGGTTGCAGAGATTGGCGACTCCACTGCCGATGTGACGGCCGACGTCGGCGATCACCCGACGGCAGCCCGGGTCCCCGTCCCGCGCGAGCCGTACGACGCCTTCCATGGTCAGGTCGGTGCCGTGGCTGGACTGGAGGAGCGGGAGCACGTAGCGCGCGGCCGCGAAGGTCTCCAGGCAGCCGCGGTTTCCGCAGCGGCAGACGGGGCCGGATTCGTCGAGTGTAATATGTCCGATTTCTCCGGCGGTACCGCCCGGACCTCGGTAGATCTTGCCGTTGATCACAAGGCCCGCGCCGACACCGCTGGCGACCTTGATGTACGCCAGGTCGCGCACGCCGCGGCCGCTCCCCCAGACCATCTCGCCGAGGGCACCGAGGTTGGCGTCGTTGTCCACGTGCACCGGCACGCCGAGCCGCCCCCGCAGCTCCTCGGCGGGCCTGGTGCCGGTCCAGCCGGGCAGGATGGCGGTCGAGCCGAGGGTGCCGGACTCGACGTCGATGGGGCCGGGCACGCCGAGGCCGATGCCGGCGATCTTGGACCGGTCGACTCCGGTGGCTTCGATCAGCCGGCTGACCAGCTGTTCCGCCCGGTCGAAGCCCTGCGCCGAGGAGGCGTCCACGTCCAGCGGCTCGGACTCCTCGGCGAGCACCTGGTGAGCGAGGTTCCCGATCGCGACGCGCAGGTGGGTGTGGCCGAAGTCGACCCCTATGACGATCCCGGCGTCCCCGCTCAGCGACACGCTGCGGGCCCGGCGCCCTCCCGCCGACGTCGGCGTGACCTCGACGGTGCCGCCGTCCTTCAATTCCCGGACGATGTTGGACACCGTCGCCGCGGACAAACCCGTCGTCCGCGCGATCTCGGCCTGGGTGAGGGAGCCCGCCAGACGCACGGCTCGTACGACCCGCTCCAGGTTGGCTCGGTGCAGCGACGACTGCGACCCCGGAGTCTCCACGACGACCTCCTGCGCGCGGGGCCGCTTCGACGAGACCCCGTCCATGTCCAACTAGTGAACTCTAAGCTGAGCTGTTCGGGTTGCCTCTCGTCAAGAGGTTGAACCGTTTCCGCGCCCATGGACACAAGCGCTTACCCCGTCGGCGGGCCCGGGAGCGGCACGTGCGCGGCCTGTAGCGGAGCGCTACCGACCAGGCGGTACGGAAACGGCGAAACCCGGCCCGCCACAGGTCAGGCGGGCCGGGCCGGGCGGTGCCGAGGCCGCGGCGGAACAGTCGGCGGCGAGCGAGGGTGCGGTGGCCGTGTTACTTCAGCGCTCCCGCCGTCAGGCCCTGCACCACCTGTCGCTGGAAGATGATGTACGCGGCGAGCACCGGCAGCATAGCCATCACCAGGCCGGCGAAGAGGCCGGACCAGTCGCCCTTGTAGCCCTGGCTGACCGCCAGCTGGACGAGGCCCTGGGTGAGGACGCGCTTGTCGGGGTCGGTGTTGAGGACCGTGGGGAGCATGTACTGGTTCCACTGGCCCAGGAAGTTGAAGATGCCGACGCTGACCAGGCCCGGCTTGGCCATGGGCAGCATGATCTGGAAGAACGTACGGCTGTGCGAGGCGCCGTCGACGAAGGCCGCCTCCGCCACCGTCGTCGGCAGGGTCCGGAAGAACGCCGTCAGGAAGAACACCGTGAACGGCAGCGAGTAGGCGATGTAGACGAGGATCAGCCCGTGGATGGTGTTCAGCAGGCCCATGTTGTTCACGACGTAGAACAGCGGGACCAGCGCCAGCATGATCGGGAAGCTCATGCCGCCGATGAACAGGTAGTAGATGAACCGGTTGCCCGGGAAGTCGAAGCGGGCCAGGACGTAGGCCGCCATCGAGCCGAGCACCAGCGTGCCGATGAGCGAACCCCCCACCACCAGGACGGTGTTGAGGAAGTAGTCGCTCATGTTGGCCTCGGTCCACGCCCGCGACCAGTTGTCGAAGTGCAACGTGTCCGGCAGCGACCAGGGTGAGCTGAAGATGGACCGGTCGTCCTTGAAGGACGTCATCACCGCCCACAGCAGCGGCATGACCACCATGAACGCCCAGATGACGAGGATGCCGTGGGAGAAGGCGTTGAGGACGGTGCCTTCCTTCTTCTCCCTCGGCGGTGGGCCCGCCGGCGTGTCGGCCTTGGTGACGGGCGCACCGGACTCGGCCGGCACGGGCGCGGGGGTCTCCGTCGTCTTCATCAGTACTCCAGCCGCTCGCGGCGGCCCAGCCGCATCACCACGGCGGCGAAGGCCAGCGTGACGACGAGCAGGGCGACACCGATGGTGGTGGCGTAGGCGGCCTGCCCGTCACGGAACGCCTTCTGGTACACGTACAGGACCATGACGGTGGTCGAGTAGTCGGGACCGCCCGGCCCGGTCGTCATGATCTGCACGACCGCGAACGACTCGGCGCCCAGGGCGAGGATGCCCATGTAGACCCAGCCCGACTGCACGGTGTCCCAGAGCAGGGGCAGGGTGATGCGGAAGAACGTCGTGGCCCGGCCCGCCCCGTCCAGCAGTGCGGCCTCGTACATCTCCGCCGGGATGGAGGCCATACCGGCGGAGAAGAGGACCACGAAGAAGCCGACCGTGGACCAGACGAGCACCGCCATCACGGCCCACAGCGCGAGGTCGGGGTCGCCCAGCCACAGCGGCTGGACGCCGTCCAGCCCGATCCCGCGCAGGATCGAGTTGATCGCGCCGCTGTCCGGGTTGTACGCGAACGCGAACAGCAGCGCGATGATGGCGATGGACAGCACCTGCGGGAAGAAGTAGACGATCTTGTAGAAGGAGGAGCCCCGGACACCGGAGACGACCGGGCCGTTCTTCCTCTTTCTGCCACCGACATTGATCATGAAGGCGAAGAACAACGCCAGGCTGATCGTCACGACCGGCAGCAGGAGCGCGAACAGCAGGCTGTGCTGCAACGACTTCCAGAAGATCTCGTCGTCGAGCATCCGGCTGTAGTTGTCGAAACCGACCATCTTGAATTCGGGGCTCAGGCCGGTCCAGTCCGTGAACGAGTAGTAGATGGACTGGATGAACGGCCAGACCACGAAGAGCGCGTACAGTCCCAGGGGCAGCGCGAGGAAGCCCACGATGAACCGGTACTTGCCGTGCTGCATCGCCACTCCGGTGCCGTTGCGGAAAAAAGAGTCCGGTGCCGTTACTGGTGCTTGTAGTGCTTGATCGAGGAGTCCTTGGCGGTCTCGTCGGCGAAGCCCTGGATTTTCTTGACGGCCTCGGCCGGGGTGAGGCGGCCGGCCATCATCTCGCCCAGGCCGGACACGCCGATCTTCTCCTTCTGCAACTGCACGTACCAGTCCTGGAGACGGGGATTCACCACGTTGTCCCCGGCCTTGTCCAGCGCCGCGACACCCGACTTCAGACCCGGCGTGAGGGTGATTCCGTCGGTACCGCCGTTGTACGCGGTCAGCGACTTCACCTTGCTGGTGAAGTTCTTCGAGGACGCCTCACTGAGCATGATGCGCAGCTGCTCCATGCCGCCCTCGGCGTTCTTCGCCTTGGACGGGACGATGAAGGGCTCGCCGCCGGAGGCCCAGATGGTGCCGAAGGGCAGCTTGTCGGAGGAGTCGAGTCCGGTGGGCGCGGAGACGGACACGCCGAAGTCCTTCGGGATGACGTTGGCCGACTCGTTCTCCACCCAGGAGCCGTTCGGGATGAACAGCGCCTTGCCCTGAGCCCACGCGGTCTGCGACTGGATGTGGTCCAGGCCCGGGGTGCCCTTGAGGACATAGCCCTTCCTGTAGAGCTCGTAGTACGCCTCGAAGCAGGCCTTGACGGCCGGGTGCTTCCAGGCGTTCGGCTCCAGGTTGTCGATGGCGTCGAGCACCTCGGCGCCTCCGACCTTGGCGATCATCGGGTAGAGCGAGAAGGGGAGGTAGTACGGGTACTTGCCCGCGTACGTCCAGCCCGCCATGCCCTTCTTCTTGGCCTTCTCGCAGACCGCGAGCATCTGGTCCCACGTCTCGGGGTACTGCTCGTCGAGCGAGTCCAGGGCCTTCTGCGAGTACCAGACGCCGTACACCGTGTAGGCGTAGTACATGATCCAGACCGGGTCGCCGTCGAGCTGGCCCATCTCCACGATGCCGGGGCGCAGCGTGTCGCGGACCTTCTTGTCCGGGTCGTCGTAGGACGGGGCGTCCAGCAGCGGAGTGAGGTCGGTGAGCTGCTTCTTTCCGGCCAGGATGCCCATGTCCATCTGCTCGGCGCCGGAGTTGTCGATGAGGTCCGGCGGGGTGCCTTGGTTGAAGCGGGGCTGGAGGACGGACTGGATCTTCTGCGTGGCGGAGAACTTCACCTTCACCTTGGGGAAGTTCTTCTCGTAGATCTTCACGGCGTCCTCGGCGTACTCCTTGCCGAAACCGCCGTCGAACAGGACGAATTCCATGCCCGCTGTGTCGTTGACGCCGAGCGGGTTCTTCGCGGTCTTCTTGCCGGCCTTGGCCTTGTCCCCGCTGTCGTCGCCGCCGCTGCTGGCGCAGGCGGACAGGAAGCTCATCGTGGGGACGGAGATCAGCCCGAGCGCGGCGGACCTTTTGATCAGATCACGGCGGCCGACACCCTCGGCGCCGCGGTTCTCGGCGGAAGTGGATCCCATGCTCAAGTCCTCGCCTTCTCCAGGACTCAGGCGGTGAACCGGATCCTTCCCGGCACCGCGATCGGGTCAAGCTGGGTCGTGCAGGAAAGTGCGGGTGGTGACGTGCGGATCGTGTGGATCCTGTGAATCGCCCGACAGGTATAGTCCACTTCCCGTCAGCCGATCAAGATCGAACACAAGGTTGGCGGTGGGTCTTATCCGAGTTGAGACCTCGCGGAAAGTCGAGCGCTCCGCCTGTTCCTCGGCGGAAAAATCCCGGTCGTCACCCTCGAATGCCACAACCAACACCCTTGACACTCCCCGGCACTTGGGCAACTACTGGTCCTTGCGCCTCGAAGTTGACAACGTTGTCCACTGCGCAGGGAGGGTACCCGTAGATGCAGCGAAAAGCTCGGTACAGACGGGGTTCGGCGGTCGTGTCGGCGACCGCTTTCGCTTTGGTCCTGGGGTCCTAGGGCGTTGCGGTCGCACTGCCCGAAGCCCCCGAGAGGGCCGACCGGAGGTTCGCGTCCTCCTTCGAGGCGGAGGACCCGGTTCCGGACTGGCTGAACACCGTCGACACCAGCCCCGACGGCAGCAAACGCGCCTCGGGCGTCGACGGCGGCTACAGCAGCGGCATACCGGGCAACGTGACCGACCACGTCACGGACGTCCGGGCCGGCGGTGAGAACACGGGCGCGGGCGAGGTGAAGGAGAACCTCGTCGACGGCGAGCCGAGCACCAAGTGGCTCACCTTCGAGCCCACCGGCTGGGCGGAGTTCGACCTGGACAAGCCAGTCGAATTACTGCGATACGCGTTGACGTCGGCCAACGACCACGACGAGCGCGACCCGAAGGACTGGACCCTGAAGGGCTCCACCGACGGCAAGGGCTGGAAGACGCTCGACACCCGCTCCGGGGAGTCCTTCTCCGAACGGTTCCAGACGAAGACGTACGACCTGGCGGAACCGGCCGAGTACCGGCACTTCCGGCTCGACGTCACCGGCAACAACGGCGGTGCCCTCCTCCAGCTCGCCGACGTGCAGTTCTCCACGGGTGACAGTGACGGACCCGTCCCGCAGGACATGCTCTCCCTCGTCGACCGCGGCCCGAGCGGCTCCCCCACCGCCAAGGCGGGCGCCGGGTTCACCGGAAAGCGCGCCCTGCGTTACGCCGGCCGGCACACCGCCGACGGGCGGGCGTACTCGTACAACAAGGTCTTCGACGTGAACGTGGCCGTCGGCAGGGACACTCGGCTGTCGTACCGGATCTTCCCGTCCATGGCGGACGGCGACCTCGACTACGACGCGACGAACGTCTCCGTCGACCTCGCCTTCACCGACGGCACCTATCTGAGCGACCTCAGGGCGACGGACCAGCACGGCTTCCCGCTGACCCCGCGGGGGCAGGGCGCGGCGAAGGTCCTCTACGTCAACCAGTGGAACAACGTGGCCGCGCGGATCGGGTCGGTGGCGGCCGGGAGGACCGTCGACCGGATCCTGGTGGCGTACGACTCCCCCGAGGGCCCGGCGAAGTTCCGGGGCTGGCTGGACGACGTGACCATCGAGTCCGTAGTTCCCGAGCGGCCGAAGGCGCATCCGTCCGACCACGCGGTGACGACGCGCGGCACCAACTCCAGCGGCGGCTTCTCACGGGGCAACAACTTCCCGGCGACGGCGGTGCCGCACGGGTTCAACTTCTGGACGCCGGTGACCAACGCGGGCTCGCTGAGCTGGCTGTACGACTACGCACGCGCGAACAACGCGGACAACCTGCCGACGATCCAGGCGTTCAGCGCGAGTCACGAGCCGAGTCCGTGGATGGGTGACCGGCAGACCTTCCAGGTGATGCCGTCGGCCGCCCCCGGCACTCCGGACACCGGCCGTGAGGCCCGGGAGCTGGCTTTCCGGCACGAGAACGAGACCGCGCGGCCGTACTACTACGGGGTGCGGTTCGAGAACGGGCTGAAGGCGGAGATGGCGCCGACGGACCACGCGGCGGCTCTGCGCTTCACCTACCCCGGCGACGACGCGAGCGTCCTCTTCGACAACGTGACCGACCAGGCGGGACTGACCCTCGACCAGGAGAACGGCGTTGTCACGGGCTACTCGGACGTGAAGTCCGGGCTGTCGACGGGGGCGACCCGGCTGTTCGTGTACGGCGTGTTCGACAAGCCGGTGACCGACGGCTCCTCCAGCGGCGTGAAGGGCTACCTCCGCTTCAAGGCCGACGACCGGACCGTCACCCTGCGCCTGGCGACCTCGCTCATCAGCGTCGACCAGGCCAAGGACAACCTCCGCCAGGAGATCCCGGACGGCACCTCCTTCGAGGCGGTGAAGCGGAGCGCCCAGCGGCAGTGGGACCAGCTGCTCGGCAAGGTGGAGGTCGAGGGCGCGACCCCCGACCAGCTGACGACGCTGTACTCCAGCCTGTACCGGCTCTACCTGTACCCGAACTCCGGTTTCGAGAAGGCCGGCGGGAAACACCAGTACGCCTCGCCCTTCTCCCCCATGCCGAACCCGGACACCCCGACGCACACCGGCGCGAAGATCGTCGACGGCAAGGTGTACGTCAACAACGGCTTCTGGGACACCTACCGGACGACCTGGCCGGCGTACTCGTTCCTCACGCCCAGCAGGGCGGGCGAGCTGGTCGACGGGTTCGTGCAGCAGTACGAGGACGGCGGCTGGACCTCGCGCTGGTCCTCCCCCGGCTACGCGGACCTCATGACCGGCACGTCCTCGGACGTGGCGTTCGCGGACGCGTACGTCAAGGGCGTCGGCTTCGACGCGAAGGCGGCGTACGACGCGGCCGTGAAGAACGCGACGGTCGTGCCCCCGAACTCGGGCGTCGGCCGCAAGGGCATGGCCACCTCCCCCTTCCTCGGCTACACGAGCACCGAGACCCACGAGGGCCTGTCCTGGGCGCTGGAGGGCTGCCTCAACGACTACGGCATCGCCCGCATGGGCCAAAAGCTCTACGAGGAGACCGGCGAGCGGCGCTACAAGGACGAGTCGGAGTACTTCCTGAACCGCGCCCGCGACTACGTGAACCTCTTCGATCCGAAGGCCGGTTTCTTCCAGGGCCGGGACGCGAAGGGCGACTGGCGGGTCGAGTCCCCGACGTACGACCCGCGCGTGTGGGGCCACGACTACACCGAGACCAACGGCTGGGGGTACGCCTTCACCGCACCGCAGGACAGCCGGGGCCTGGCCAACCTGTACGGCGGCCGGAAGGGGTTGGGCGACAAGCTCGACGAGTACTTCGCCACGCCCGAGACCGCCTCCCCCGAGTTCGTCGGCTCGTACGGCGGTGTCATCCACGAGATGACCGAGGCGCGGGACGTGCGGATGGGCATGTACGGGCACTCCAACCAGGTCGCCCACCACGCGATCTACATGTACGACGCGGCCGGGCAACCCTGGAAGGCGCAGGAGAAGGTCCGCGAGGTGCTGTCGCGGCTCTACACCGGCAGCGAGATCGGCCAGGGGTATCACGGCGACGAGGACAACGGCGAGCAGTCGGCCTGGTACCTGTTCTCCGCGCTCGGCTTCTACCCCCTGGTGATGGGCAGCGGCGAGTACGCGATCGGCTCCCCGCTGTTCAGGAAGGCGACCGTGCGTCTGGAGAACGGGCGCGAGCTGGTGGTGAAGGCGCCGGAGAACAGCGCGCGGAACGTGTACGTGCAGGGGCTGAAGGTCAACGGCCGGACGTGGACGAAGACCTCGCTGCCCCACTCGCTGATCGCCAAGGGCGGTGTGCTGGAGTTCGACATGGGTCCGCGGCCGTCGTCCTGGGGCACGGGCAGGCACGCGGCACCGGTGTCGATCACGCAGGACGACGAGGTGCCGACGCCCCGCGCGGACCTGCTCGATGGTGAGGGCGCCCTCTTCGACGACACGTCGGCGACGGACGCGGCGGCGACGTCCGTGGACCTGCCGGTCCCCGAGCGCGCCGAGGCGGTCCAGTACACGCTGACGTCGTCGACGGACCGGGCGAAGGCACCGGCCGGCTGGACGCTCCAGGGCTCGTCCGACGGCACGACCTGGCGGACGCTGGACCAGCGCTCCGGGGAGTCCTTCGCCTGGGACAGACAGACCCGCGCGTTCGGCGTGAGGTCACCGGGTACGTACGAGAAGTACCGCCTGGTCCTCGACGGCGAGGGCACGCTGGCGGAGGTCGAACTGCTCGCCTGAGCAGCCGAGTTGGGGGTCTGATGCCGCTTCCCGTGCCCATCCTGCCCGAGGGTGTCGACCCGGCCTGGCTGCCGCCCGCCGCCTTCCGGGCGGTCGGCGGTCGGCGGACGCTGATCCGTGGATCGGGTCCTCTGGTGGAGACGGTGCACGGGGAGGTGGCGGAGGCCTGCCGGCGGTTCGGGGGCCGGGTCGTGCGCGACGCCCAGCCGGGCGATGCCGCGTACGACCTGATCCTCGGCCTCGGTGCCGACGGCCTCGGCGAAGAGGGCCCCGGCGACGAGGGTTTCACATCCGCGCGTGAGGGCGGAACGACGACCGTCACCGCCTCCGGCGGACGAGGGCTGCTGTACGGGCTGTTCCACGTCGTACGGCTCGGCGAGGCGGCGTTCACCGGTGCGTGGGCGCGCAAGACGCATCGCCCCGCACTCGCCCTGCGCATGCTCGACCACTGGGACAACGTCGCCGTGCACCCGGTCATGGGCCAGGTGGAGCGCGGGTACGCGGGCGGCTCGCTGTTCTGGGAGGACGGGCGGGCGCGCGGCGACCTGGAGCGGGTGCGGGCCTACGGCAGGCTGCTGGCGGCCTGCGGGATCAACGCGGTCGCCGTCAACAACGTCAACGTGCACGAGACCGAGGCGCACCTGCTGACCGACCGGATCGGCGAAGTGGCCGCCATCGCCGATGTGTTGCGGCCCTATGGGGTCCGCACACACCTGTCCGTGTCCTTCGCCGCACCGGTGGTGCTCGGTGGACTTCCCACGGCCGATCCGCTCGACGAGGCGGTGCGCGGCTGGTGGGCCACGGCGACACGACGGGTGTACGAGGCGATCCCCGACTTCGGCGGGTACGTCGTGAAGGCCGATTCGGAGGGCCAGCCGGGCCCGTTCGCCTACGGCCGCAGTCACGCGGACGGAGCGAACATGCTGGCCGCCTCTCTCGAACCGTACGGCGGCATCGTCCACTGGCGGGCGTTCGTCTACGACCACCGCCAGGACTGGCGGGACCGCACGACGGACCGGGCCCGGGCCGCGTACGACCACTTCGTGCCGCTGGACGGCGAGTTCGCGCCGAACGCCGTACTCCAGGTGAAGCACGGGCCGATGGACTTCCAGGTGCGCGAGCCGGTCTCGCCGCTGATCGGCGCTGTGCCGCGCACCCGGCTGGCGGTGGAGTTGCAGGTCACCCAGGAGTACACCGGGCAGCAGCGGCACGTCTGCTGGCTGGCGCCGATGTGGAGCGAGGTGCTGCGGTTCCGGCACGAACCGGAGTCGTCCGTGGGGGAACGGGCGCGCGGCGGGCTGGTCGCCGTGTCCAACGCCGGCGACGATCCGTTCTGGACCGGGCATCCCCTCGCCCAGGCCAACCTGTACACCTTCGGACGGCTGGCCTGGCGGCCGGACGCCGAACCGCGTGAGGTGCTCGACGAGTGGATCGGGCTCACCTTCCCGGAGGCCTCGGAGCGCTTGTCCGACGGGCTGCACGCGGTGCTCGACGGCTCGTGGCGGACGTACGAGAAGCACACCGCTCCCCTGGGCGTGGGATGGATGGTGCAGCCGGGCCACCACTACGGGCCGAGCGTCGACGGCTACGAGTACAGCCCCTGGGGCACCTACCACTTCGCCGACCGGGACGGCATCGGGGTCGACCGCAGTGTGGCGAGCGGGACCGGGTACGCCGGGCAGTACGCCAAGCCGTGGGCCGAACTGTACGAGTCGCCGGACACCTGCCCCGACGAGCTGCTGCTGTTCTTCCACCATGTGCCGTACGGGCATCTGCTGAAGAGCGGGACGACCGTGATCCAGCACATCTACGACACGCACTTCGAGGGGGTGGAGGAGGTCGAGGAGGCCCGCCGGGTGTGGGCGGGTCTGGCGGACCTGGTCGAGCCGGGGCGTCACGCGCGGGTGGCGGAGCGGTACGAGGAGCAGCTCCGCAGCGCCCGTGAGTGGCGTGACCAGGTCAACAGCTACTTCTTCCGCAAGTCGGGGGTGCCGGACGAGCGGGGGCGCCGGATCTTCTGAGAGATCGCGGTTCTACTGAAGGATCGCGACGCCCAGAGGGTCGATGACCAGGGGGTCGCCCTGCTCGACCCGCTTGCCGGTGAGCAGGTCGGTGGCGGTGGCGGTGGCCGTCAGGTGGGCCGGTTCGGGGGCGTGGTTGAGGAGGAAGAGCAGGCGGGTGCCGTCGGGGGCGACTCGGGTCGCCGTCTCCACCCTGGGGTGGTCGGCGTAGGGGCCGAGCAGGTCGTGGCGGGCCAGGACCCGGCGGACGACCTGGTCGACGCCCGGCTGGTCGAGGGCGGTGGCGACGTACCAGCCCTCGCCGTCACCGAATCGGTTGCGGGTGACGGCGGGGGTGCCGGCGTAGAAGTCGGTGCCGTAGGTGGCGACCGGTTCGGCACCGCGTGGCAGCACGATCTCGAAGACGAGCCGTGCCTCGGCCGGCAGCTCGGGGACGGGCTGCGTGAACTCCGGCTGACGGGCGTCCCATTCGTCGACGCGGATGCCCATCAGCGGCGCGAGCGGGCCGGGGACGTCGGCGAGGAAGGCGCGGTCGTGCTCGTCGACCCTGCCGGAGAGGAAGGTGGCCAGGACCGTGCCGCCGCGTGCGGCCACCGCTTCGAGGCGGGTGGCGAGGTCGCCCTTGACCATGTGCAGGGCGGGGGCGAGCACCACGTCGTAGGGCGTGAGGTCGGCGGTCTGCGGGATCACGTCCACGTCGGCGCCGGCCTCGCGGGCGGCCCGGTAGTAGGCGTGGACCACGTCCGGGTACTTGACCAGCCGGGACGGTCCGTCGGAGATCTCCAGGGCCCACCAGCTGTCCCAGTCGAAGAGGAGGGCGGTGCGGGCCGGGGTGCGGGCGCCGAGGGTCCGGTCGCCCAGGGATTCCAGCTCCCGGCCCAGTTCGGCTACTTCGCGGAAGACACGGGTGTCGTCGCGGCCCGAGTGGCCGATGACCGCCCCGTGGTACTTCTCGCAGGCGCCCCGTGAGGCGCGCATCTGGAAGTAGAGGGCGGCGTCCGCGCCGTGGGCGATGGCCTGGAAGGTGGCGAGGCGGAGCTCTCCGGGCCGCCGGAGCGGGTTGACGTCCCGGCAGGCCGTCGTCGACGGCGTCTGCTCCATCAGCCAGAAGGGGGCGCCGTCCTTCAGGCCGCGCATCAGGTCGTGGGCGAGGGCGGGCCGGGTCGGCGGGGCGTCGAGAGGCGGGTAGTTGTCCCAGGAGGCGAAGTCGAGGTGGGGTGCCCAGCGGTGGTAGTCGAGGGGGCGAAAGGTGCCCATGAAGTTGGTGGTGACGGGGGTGTCCGGGTCGTGGGCGCGGATCACCTCCTTCTCGGCCAGGAAGCAGCCGAGGAGGGCGTCGGTGGTGAAGCGGAACCAGTCGAGGGTGATGCCCTGGAAGGCGGTGTGGTCGGGGCCGCGCCAGTGCTCGGTGAGGGCGTTCGGCGGCTCGATCTGGTCCCAGTCGGTGTAGCGGTGCGACCAGAAGGTGGTCCACCAGGCGTCGTTGAGGGTGTCGAGGGTGCCGTGCCGGTCGCGGAGCCACTCGCGGAACGCCTCGGCGCACAGCTCGCAGTAACAGGCGCCGCCGTACTCGTTGTTGATGTGCCAGGCGAGCAGAGCGGGGTGGTCGGCGTACCGCTCGGCGAGGCGGGAGGCCAGCGCGGTGGCGTGCTCGCGGTACGCCGGTGAGCTGGGGCAGAAGTTGTGGCGCTGGCCGTAGCGGTGGCGGCGGCCCTCGAAGTCGGTGCGGTTGACCTCGGGGTGCCGCTTGGCGAGCCAGGGCGGGAGGGCGGCGGTGCCGGTGGCCAGACAGACCTGGCGGTTCTCTGTGGCGGCACGGTCGAGGACGCGGTCCAGGACAGTGAAGTCGTAGGTGTCCGGGGCCGGTTGGGTGAGGGACCAGGTGAAGACTCCGACGGTCAGGGTGTCGATGCCGGCCCGCGTGAACAGGCGGTGGTCGTCGTCCCGGACGGTCCCGGGCCACTGCTCGGGGTTGTAGTCACCGCCGTACGGGATCTTCGGCGTGCGGGGCGCGGTCATGCCGTGAACTCCTCGCGGGTCTCGGTGATCACCGTGCGGCTGCCGTGCAGCAGGGACAGCAGCAGCGGGGCGGCCAGCAGGGCGGCCACGGCCTCGGTCAGCAGGGTGGTCAGCGCGGCCGCCAGGACGAGCAGGGAGGCGGCGGCGAGGGTGGCGCGGCCGTGCCGGAAGAGGAAGTACCCGGCGAGGCGGGCGGTGTCCCGGGCGCGGAAGGTGAACAGCGAGGTGAGGACGAGGGCGTGCGCGCCCCAGAGGAGGGAGCCGGCGCCGATCGCCGCGAGCAGCAGCGCCCACCAGCCGGGCAGTCCGGTGGCGGAGAAGTGGGTGAGGGTGAAGGCGATGACCGTCAGCCAGGCCAGCAGGGGTGTCCACAGCTTCAGCGCCGGTAGGGCGTTGAGCCGCCAGCCGCGCAGGAAGGCGCGGGCCGGGTGCAGTTCGGTGAGGTCGCGGCTGCGGTGGTGGAGGGCGTAGAGCGCGGCGGACAGGGCCGGTCCGAGGGGCAGCAGGCACAGGGCCGCGAGGGGGAGGTTGGCGGGGTCGGGGCCGAGCAGGAGCAGTCCGGCCAGACCCGGGGAGGCGGCGAGGAGCAGCAGTGCCTCGACGGTGAGGAGGGTGTGGGTCAGGGCGGAGGCGCGGGAGAGGGCTCCGGTGCCGAAGTCGGAGGTGTGTACGGTAGCTCGTCGACCTGCACAAGCTCCGGTGCCGGAGTCGGGGAAGCGGATCACCCGTTCTCCTTCTTGAACCGCTCGTAGGCCTTGTTGTGCAGGTCGACGAGCTGCTGCATGTTCTTCGACTTCAGTTCGGCGAGGTGGGCGTTCCATTCGGACAGCGGCCGTTTGCCGAGGACGAACTGGAGGGTGTTCTGGATGACGGTGTCCTTGAGCGGGGTGTCCCAGAGGGTCGCCTGTTCCTGCTCGAAGGACTGGAGCGGGTGGGCCGGGTCGATGGGCAGTTGCTCGCGTTGGGACATGGCGTCCTGGAACTTCTTCTCGTCCGGGCTGAACGAGGAGGAGACCAGGGCCCAGCTGCCGCCGTAGGTGAAGACGCCGTTGAAGAAGCCGTAGTCCTTCTGGAGGTCCTTCGGGGCGTCCGGGTCGGAGCCCATGAGGGTGATTCCGGGCTTCAGCTGGGGCTGCCCGCCGGACTCGGTGTAGGTGACGCCCTCGACGCCCCACTTGCAGAACTTCTGGCCCTCGTCCGAGTACCAGAGCCAGTCGAGGAACTGCATCATCGCGACGAAGCTGTCGCTCTTGAGGGCCTTGCTCGAGACCATGACGCCGTTCTCCAGGCGGGTGCCGCCGAGCACCACCGGGCCGGCCGGACCGAGGGGCACCGGCACCATTTCGATCTTGGCCCCGTCGACCTGCTTCTCCAGGTTGTAGCGGTAGTTCTGCACCAGTTCCTGGGGGTTGGCGCTGATCGCGTAGGACTTCTCGGCGAGCAGCTTCTGCACGGCCTGGTCGTCGGTCTGGCTGAAGCTTTCGGGGTCCATGAGCTTCTCGGCGACAAGCTTGCGCAGGTACTCGACCATCTGACGGTAGGCGTCCTGGGCGCCGGTGAAGACGAACTTCTGCGCCTTGTGGTCGAAGCTGATGTTGTCGTACGACCACCCGGCCCGGACGCCGAAGGCCTGGCCGAGGTAGCCGAACAGGGCGCCGCAGGGGAACGGGGTGTTGGTGCTCCAGCGATCGGAGAAGGGGTACGTGCCGGGGTACTCCCCCTTGAGTGCCTTCAGGACGTCGTACACCTCGTCCCAGCTGGTGGGAAGGCTCAGGCCGTGCTGGTCGAGGACGTCCGTGCGGAAGGAGAGCGAGTAGCCGGACTTGACCTTCTCGTGCAGGCCGGGCAGCAGGTAGTACTTGCCGTCGGACTGGCGGATCGAGTCGAGCTCGGGCTCCAGCTTCCACTTGCGCGCCTTGTCGCGGAAGTTGGGCATCAGGTGCACGTAGTCGCTGACCGCGAGGATCGCGCCCGACGAGACGAAGGCGACCTCGGAGGGGTGGTACGTCTTGGGGATCAGGAACGGGGCGTCGCCCGCGCCGATGAGGACGCTGCGCTTCTTCTCGTAGTCGGCAAGCGGGACGTCGACCGGTTTGAGGGTCACGCCGGTGCGCTTGGTGAGTTCCTTCCAGAACAGCCAGCCGTCCTTCATCGGGTAGACCGGGTTGTTGTTGTGCAGCACCGAGAAGGACAGCGGCTTGGCCGCCTTGAACTGCTGCCCGGCCCGGTAGTTCTTCATCGCCCCGTTCTGTTTCTTCGACAGGTCCTTGCCGTCCCCGCCGTCGTCTCCGCTGCCGCAGCCGGTGACCGTGGCGAGACCGATGAAGCCGGCGGCGGCGAGTATCTGGCGCCGCGACAGCTGTCCTGCGTTCTTCACGGAGACTCCTTTGTTCCGTAAGCGAGTGGCGGAGGCGGCGTCAGCCCTTGACCGCGCCGAGCATCACGCCCGAGACGAAGTAGCGCTGGACGAACGGGTACACGCAGAGGATCGGCAGGGCGGTGAGGACGATGGTCACCGACTGGATGTTCGCGCCGACCTGGCTGAGCTGCTCCGTGCCCGCGCCGGCGTTGCCGCCGCCGGTGGCGCCCTGGATGAGGTTGCGGAGGTAGACGGTGACCGGCATCAGATCCGTCCGGTCCATGTAGAGGAAGGCGCTGAACCAGGAGTTCCAGAAGGACACCGAGTAGAACAGCACCATCGTCGCCACGACCGCCTTGGACAGCGGCAGCACGATCCTGAGCAGGATGCCGTACGTGTTGAGGCCGTCGATCTGCGCGGCCTCCTCCAGTTCGGTCGGCAGGTTCTCGAAGAAGGCCTTCATGACCAGGAGGTTGAAGACGCTGATCGCGTTCGGCAGGGCGATCGCCCACACGCTGTTCTTCAGGCCGAGGCTGGTGACCAGGATGTAGTTCGGGATCAGGCCGCCGGTGAAGAACATCGTGAACACGGCGATGCCGACGAGCACACCGCGGCCCTTGAGGTTCTTCTTCGACAGCACGTAGGCGTAACACGTCGTCAGCACCATGGCCACCGCCGTCGCCACGACCGTGTACAGCACGGTGTTGCCGTAGTTCCGCCAGAACATCGAGTCCTGGAACACGATCTCGTACGTGGTGAGGTTGAACCCCTTGGGCAGCAGGGTCACCTCACCGGCCCGGATCTGCCGCTCCCCGCTGAAGGACCGCGCGAGGATGTTGACGAAGGGGTACAGGGTCACCAGCACGACGAGGGTGAGGACCACCCCGTTGACGCCCTGGAAGACCCGGTAGGAACGACTCGGCTTCACCACAGGCTCGTCCCCACTGTGCGGCGCGAGAGCTGGTTGGCGGACGTGATGAGGATCAGCCCGATGATCGCCTCGAACAGTCCGATGGCGGCGGCGTAGCTGAAGCTGTTGGACTCCACACCGGACCGGTAGACATACGTCGAGATCACGTCGGCGGTCGGATACGTCAGCGGGTTGTACAGCAGCAGGACCTTCTCGAAGCCGACCGCCATGAACGCGCCGACGTTGAGGATCAGCAGCGTGACCATGGTGGGCCGGATGCCGGGCAGGGTGACGTGCCAGATCTGCTGCCAGCGGTTGGCGCCGTCGATGCGGGCGGCCTCGTACAGGTCCTCGTCGATCGTGGTGAGCGCGGCGAGGTAGAGGATCGTGCCCCAGCCGGCGGTCTGCCAGATCTCCGAGCCGACGTAGATCGTGCGGAACCACTCGGGTTCCTGGATGAAGCGGATCGGTTCGTGGCCGAACCAGCCGAGGATGTGGTTGACCGGGCCGTCGCTGGCCAGCATCTGCATCGTGATGCCCGCGACGATCACGATCGACAGGAAGTGCGGAAGGTACGACACCGACTGCACGAACCGCTTCAGGGAGCGCCGGCGCACCTCGTTGAGCAGCAGCGCCAGCACGATCGGGACCGGGAAGCAGAACAGCAGCGTGAGCCCGCCGATCCACAGGGTGTTCCGGAACACCTGCCAGAAGGTGGGGTCGTTGAGGAACATCTGCACATAGCGCAGCCCCACCCACTCCTCGCCGAAGAGCGATCCGCCCGGCTCGAAACGCCGGAAGGCGATGACGTTGCCGATCATCGGCAGATAGCGGAAGACCAGGAAGAACAGCAGCGGCAGGATCGCCAGCGAGTACAACTGCCAGTCGCGGCGCAGCGCCCGCCGCCAGCCGGTCCGGGCGGGGCCCCGCTTGCCGCGTCGGAGTGCGGCTCCGGCCGGAGGCGGATCCTCGGTGCCCGGCGGGGCCGACGTGGTGGACGTGCTCATGCTCGGGCCTCCCGTGGGCATGGGACGCGGAACCGAAACTTTCGAGCTCTTACCGGTAACTTCGCGGCAACTTAGGGGCAGCAGAAAGCGCTGTCAATGGGGGCAGCGGCAGTCGGCTGAGGCGTGTGTGCCGCGTTGGAATCGCGTCGAACCTGGGTAGACCCCAGGGACCTGCCACCCGTCGTCCGTCGCAAGTTTCTGGACGGCCACCGATTCCTGCGAGGTGCCGCCCGTGCCCGCGTTCGACCTGCCGCTGACGGAACTGGAGCGCCATCGCCCGGATTTCGGGGAGCCCACCGACTTCGACGCGTTCTGGCTGCGCACCCTGAAGGAGGCCGGCCAGGCTGACCCCCTGGTGTCGGTGCGACCGGTGGAGACGGGCCTTCGGCTGACGCAGACCTGGGACGTGGCGTTCCGAGGTTTCGCGGGTGACCCGGTACTCGCCTGGTTCAGCAGGCCGGCCGGTATCGATGAACCCCTGCCCGCCGTCGTCGAGTTCGCCGGGTACGGACGCGGCCGGGGTCTGCCGCACGAGCGCCTGACGTGGGTGAACGCCGGGTACGCGCACCTGCTCATGGACAACCGCGGCCAGGGTGACGAGTACGGCTGCGGCGGCGGCACCCCCGACCCGCACGCCACCGCGCCGGGCGGCCCCGGCCCGGCGGTACGCGGCCTGCTCTCACCCGAGGACTACCACTACCGCCGTCTGATCACGGACGCGGTCCGCGCGGTGGCGGCGGTACGGGAACTGCCCGGCGTCGACCCGACTCGGACCGTCGCGGTCGGCAACAGCCAGGGCGGCGGACTGGCCCTCGCCGTCGCGGGACTCGTCCCCGATCTGGCGGCGCTGCTCGTCACCGCCCCGCTGCTGTGCGGCATCCGCCGCGCGCTCGACCTCACGGACGCGGGGCCGTACGGCGAGATCGCGTCCTACCTCGCCGTCCACCGTGGCGCCGAGCACGACGCCTACCGCACGCTCTCCTACGTCGAAGGCGTCTCCTTCGCCCGCCGCGCGCAGGCCCCGGCTCACTTCGGCGTGGGGTTGCGGGACACGGTGTGTCCGCCGAGCGGGGCGTATGCCGCGTTCAACCGCTATGGCGAACTGACCGGCAGGGTCCCGCCCAAGGAGATCCACGCGTATCCGTTCAACGGGCACGAGGGAGGCGACGCGGTGCAGGTGCGGCGTCAACTGGAATGGGTGCGGGAGGTGTTGGGCGGCCGAGGATGATGACGACCGCACGGGATCGCGGTCACCGTTCGGGCTCGTGGACCTGAGGCGGGTGAGGCAAGTTCAGCACTCAGGTCCTGGACCGCCGTGAGCCGCGGCGGTCCAGGAACCGCAACTCGTGGCTACTTCGTGATCGGGGACTCGGCGGTGCAGCCGCCTGCTGTCACCAGGCCATCGGCACTCTGTTCCTCGAGCACCTTGCCCTTGTGGATGATCCTGCATGTGACCTGGGCGCCTTCGGGGTCCGCGGCGACCGGCATGACCGCCGCGGGCATGATGCCGCGCAGTGTGACCGTCTTCTTCCAGGGCAGCTTGGGCTTCGACACCGACTCGACCTTCGGCTCCATGGCCTTACCACCGCCGCCGTGGAAGTCGATCGAGTCGACGTTCTTCCCCGTGACCTCGTAGGTGACTTCGTACGTCTCGTTCACTGCCTTGTCGACCTGGTCGACCGTCTCGGAACAAGCGCTGAGACCGAGCGCGAGACCGGCGGTCGCGACGGCGCAGACGGCTGCACGGATGGTGCGGTTCAAGGGATCCCCCCGGATCATGAAAGGTCGGATCCGCAGCGAACCGCAAAGGGAAAGGCAAGTCAACTTCATAAAGCCCGAAGCCGGTTCCGTCACCCTGCGCCCGAAAGAGGGTCCGCCCAGGCGACGTCCTCACTCGGCATGCGCATCGGCGGAAACGGGCGAGGCCGAGCAGGGGCAAGCCGGCTCCGGCGAGTGGCCGCACGGGGGACGGACCGCAGCCCCACGGTTCACGGTTGTCGAGACCGGCTACGTGCGACTAGGGCCTGTTGCGAAAGTGGCGTCGTCGCCCGAAGGGCGGCCGCGCGGCGTCCGGTGCGTGCTCTCGGCGTGCCGGCCGGAAGCCCTCGTACTGGGCGCACTCGGGCTTTCGGCCGGTGCGGCGAGAGTGCGTGCCGGGCGTCGCGCGGCAGGCGGCACTTTCGCAACAGGCCCTACGCGTCGCTCACCGCCGACTGGGCGGCCCTGTCGCCCTCGCGCGGTCCACCTGCCCGGTCAGGTCCGTGCGCGGCACGGTAGGTGGTCCAGGCGAGGGTGAGCACCGCCGGCGCGGACGCCAGCAGCAGCAACTCCGGCGGCGGCAGCGCGCGTTCCAGCACGGCCAGTAGATACGGCGCGCCGAATCCGAGGTAGGCGAATGCCTGGAAAACAGCGGTCAACCTGCCCAGGTTCTCGGCGCTCGCCAGGCGCTGCACCTCCATCAGGCCGCACACCAGGCAGCAGCCGTATCCCGCGCCGAGCACCAGCGCGGCGACGGCGATGAGCCACCATTGCGCGTTCGCCGCGGCCACCGCGCCGAGAACCAGTCCGCCCACGACGATGCCCAGTGCGGTGGCGATCAGGCGGGGCTTCTCCGGGTGGTGGACACGACGCGCCACCGGCTGCACCAGGATGCCCGCGACCATGGTCAGCATGGTCAGCAGCGCGCTGAACGTCAACGCCATGTCACCGAGTCGGTCCCGCACCAGGCCGGGCAGGTAGGCCAACGCCAGCGAGGACGCGCCGAACACCCACGGGGCCAGCGGCGCGACGACGGTCCAGAACCGGCGCCTGCTCGCTTCGGACAACCGCAACCGCAACGTGGCGTCCTCGTCGGCCTTGCGGGTCTCCGGTGTGTGCAGCACGAACGGTACGGCCGCCAAGGTGAGTGCCACATGCGGAATGTAGGAGGTGAGGACCGGGTCCGGTGCGGCCTGTGCAACGAGACCGGCGACGAGCGGGCCGACGGCGAAGCCCGTGGTCATGCCGATGGTCGCGCGTCGGGCACCGGCGTGCTCATCCCGGCAGGAACCGCCGACGGTGAGTTCCTTGATCCATGCGGTGCCCGAGCTGAACGCCGCTCCGCTGGCGGCTCCGGCGACCAGCCGCCCGATGAACAGCCAGCCCAGCCCCGAACCCGCCAGCATGAGGAACCCGCTGGCGAGCGCCGAAGTGATCAGCGCGGGCACCAGCACCCGACGGCGACCGTACCGATCGGAGTACGGGCCACCCAGCAGCAGCCCGGGGATCAGCCCGACGGCGTAGAGGGCGTAGGTCGCCTGCACTGTCGTCGTCGAGACGCCCAGTTCGGAGCGGTACATCAACAACAGCGGCGCGAACTGGTTCGCCCCCCAGCCGACGGCCGCCACGCCCAGAGCGATCGCGAGCCAGGCACGGCTGCCACCGGAAAGCCGATCGTCCCCCTTTGCGGACTTTCGGCACGTACGCGCTGTCGGGTTGGTCATGACTACGACACTGACCGGCGGCCAACAGTCTCCACAATGGGCCGAAATGCCACCGTGCGTACAATTTAGGCCATGACCTCTGTCGCGCTGGCCGTCGCTGACGGGATGCCTCTGTTCGAACTGGCCATTCCGTGCACGATCTTCGGTCCCGGCAATCCAGAGGCCGCCGAGGCCGGTTACGAACTGAGGATCTGCGCGGCCCCCGGGGCGAGTGTCGGGGGATGGCTGCGCTCCGAGACACCACACGGGCTGGAAGACCTGGCAGAGGCCGACACGGTGATCGTCCCCGCCTGTGACGACGCCCTGGACCACCCGCCCGCCGAACTGGTGGACGCCGTACGCGCGGCGCACCAACGGGGCGCGCGAGTCGCCTCCATCTGCACCGGAGCGTTCGTGCTGGCTGCTGCCGGGCTGCTCGACGGACGCCGCGCGACCACCCACTGGATGCACACCCGAAAGCTGGCCGAGTCCTATCCGGAGGTCGAGGTGGACCCCGGCGTGCTGTACATCGACGACGGCGACGTGCTCACCTCGGCGGGGCAGGCCGCTGGGATCGACCTCTGCCTGCACATGGTCCGCAGCGACCACGGCGTGACCCTGGCCAACACGCTGGCACGGCGGCTCGTCGTGGCTCCGCATCGCGCGGGCGGGCAGGCGCAGTTCATCGCCGGCCCCTTGCCCGGCGGCGACGACGGAGGTCCCGGTGAGGGCCGGTACGGTCTGTCCCGCCTGCTCGACGCGACGAGGCAACGGCTCGACGAGCAGGTCACGGTCGCCGAACTCGCTCGCCGAGCGAACATGAGCCTGCGCCATTTCAGCCGACAGTTCGCGGCGGTCACCGGCACCAGTCCACTGCGGTGGCTGCTCACCCAGCGAATCCGTCGAGCACAGGAACTGCTCGAGACGACCGACAACAGCATCGAGCGAATCGCCGAGCAGGTCGGAATGGGCACAGCCACTACCTTGCGTCGCCATTTCAACCGCGTAGTCGGCATCTCACCAACCGCCTATCGGCGCGCATTCACCGAGTCCCGCGGCCTTGGCCGTCCTCCTCAGCCGGGGCGCGCACAGGCATCGGACCGGCCCTGATCCGTCACTGAATCCTGCTGCTCTGTGCGACTGCGGCCGCGTCGCCGACCGCCGTTCCGGCCTCGGGCCGCCACCTCTGGTTGCACAGCCCTGCGTGGCTCCGGTTCGGCCGTCGGCCGTCGTTCCTGACCGGCCCCCTTCTGCGGCAGCCGTAGACAACTGCGCCGCTCGGCGCTACCTTCCGCAACAAGCGGGGTGGGAGCGCTCCCATAACGGTGGACCGGAACCCGCCCTCGAGTCGCTCCCACCCCGCGCATCCACGCACACGCATCCACAGGCCCGTACCTCGAGGAACGGACGATGCCGTCATGATCCTGACAAGATCCCCGGGGGGACCCCCGATTCCCCGATTAACACTCCCCGCCCGGACCAGAGCCCTCTTCCTGGTCCTGCTCTCCCTCCTCGTCACCGTTCCGGCCCTCGGCCTGGTCATGACGGCCGGTGGCGAGGCGGAGGCGCACGGCACCCCCATGAAACCCGGTAGCCGCACCTTCCTGTGCTGGCAGGACGGTCTGACCGACACCGGTGAGATCAAGCCGGTCAATCCGGCGTGCCGGGGCGCGCAGCAGGTCAGCGGCACCACGCCGTTCTACAACTGGTTCTCGGTACTCCGCTCGGACGGCGCCGGCCGTACCCGGGGCTTCGTACCTGACGGCGAGCTGTGCAGCGGCGGCAACACCAACTTCACCGGGTTCAACACACCCAGCAAGGACTGGCCGCTCACCCACCTGACCTCGGGCGCGACGGTCGACTTCTCGTACAACGCCTGGGCGGCGCACCCGGGTTGGTTCTACGTCTACATCACGAAGGACGGCTTCGACCCGACCAGGACGCTCACCTGGAACGACATGGAGGAGCGGCCGTTCCTGAGCGTCGACCACCCGCCGCTCAACGGCTCCCCGGGCACGGTCGAGGCCAACTACTCCTGGACCGGCAAGCTCCCCGAGGGCAAGTCGGGCCGCCACATCATCTACATGGTCTGGCAGCGCTCCGACAGCCAGGAGACCTTCTACTCCTGCTCCGACGTCGTCTTCGACGGCGGCAAGGGCGAGGTGACCGGCATCAAGCAGCCGGGCAACCCGTCCGAGCCGGTGCCCGGCACCTGCACGGCCACCCGCAAGACGACCGGCAGCTGGAACGGCGGCTACCAGTCCGAGGTGACCGTCACCAACACCGGCACCGTCCCGATGCTCGGCTGGATGGTCGACTGGACGCTGCCGTCCGGCCATAAGATCGAGAGCCTGTGGAGCGGCAACGCCACCTACAACGGCCAGTCGGTGATGGTCCACAACGCCGGCTGGAACGGCTCCCTCGATCCGGGCAAGAGCACGACGTTCGGATACACCGTCTCCGGCTCGGGCGGTGACAGTACGACGAGCCTGCCCTGCAGGGTCGGCTGAACCGTCGCTTCGGCGGGTCCGGTGACCGGTGGGCGTTGGCCACCGGGCCCGCTTGCACGACCTACGGCCGGCCCCAAGTCCGATGCCGGCACGGCTGATTCACTCCTCGGCATCCTGAGCGCATAGGTTGGCGCCATGGTGGAGGGGGCGAAAACCGCGGCGGAGTCGGCGGACGAGCAGGCCGGAACCGGGAAGAGCGACAAGAGAGGGCTGGCCCGTTCGTCGTTGCTGATGGCATTCGGCACGGTGGTGTCCCGGGCGATGGGGCTGATCCGTCAGGTGCTCCAGGCGGCGGCGCTGGGCACCGGGCTGCTGGCGAGTACGTACAACACGGCGAACACCGTGCCGACGAGTCTGTACACCCTGGTGGTCGGCGGAGCGCTCAACGCCGTGCTGGTCCCACAGCTGGTCCGGGCGCGAGCCACCGAGCCCGACGGCGGGCGGGCCTATGAGCAGCGGCTGGTGACGCTCGTGCTGTGCGTCCTGGCCGCGGGTACGGCGCTGGCGGTGTGGGCCGCGCCGCAGATCGTGGGCCTGTACATGCGCGACACCCCGGAGAGTCACGAGGCGTTCGAACTGACCGTGGTGTTCGCACGCTTCCTGCTGCCGCAGATCTTTTTCTACGGACTGTTCGGCATCCTGGGCCAGGTGCTGAACGCGCGGGAGAAGTTCGGCGCGATGATGTGGACACCGGTGCTGAACAACGCCGTGCTGATCGGTATGTTCGCCGCGTATCTGGGGCTGATGACGGCCCCGGACCAGGTGGCGGACATCACCGCGGCACAGGTGCGGCTGCTGGGCCTGGGCACGACGGCCGGCATCGCCGCACAGGCGCTCGCTCTGGTCCCGTTCGTACGCGCGGCGGGTTTCCGGTTTCGGCCGCGCTTCGACTGGCGGGGCACCGGTCTGGGCAGGAGCGTCCATGCCGCGAAATGGACGCTGCTGTTCGTCCTGGTCAACCAGGTCGCGTTGACGGTGGTGACGAACTTCGCCAACGCCGCGGACCAGGCGCTGCCGCATGCCGGTGCCGGCTACTCGGCCTACATGTACGCACAGACGATCTGGATGCTGCCGCAGTCGATCGTCACCGTCTCCCTGGTGACCGCGTTGTTGCCGCGAATGAGCGCGGCCGCGGCCGCCGGCCGTACCGGCGATCTGCGTGCCGATCTCTCGCGGGCCCTGCGGGCGACCGGTGTCGTCATCGTGCCCGCGGGGTTCCTCTTCGTGGCCCTGGGCCCCCGGATCGCGACGCTGCTGTTCGCCCATGGCACTGCCGACGCAGCCTCCGCCCAACCGCTCGGTCAGATGCTCCAAGCCTTCGGTCTCGGCCTGATCCCGTTCTCAGCGCAATACCTTCTCCTGCGCGGTTTCTACGCCTTCGAGGACACCCGTACCCCGTTCTTCATGGCGGCGTGGATCGCCGCGGTGAACATCGCGCTGGTCACCGCATGTCACCTGCTGCTGCCCGCGCGCTGGGCGGTGACCGGTATGGCCGGCGCCTACACGGTGTCCTATCTGGCCGGGCTCGCCGTCACCGCATCCCGGCTGCGCCGGAAGCTCGGCGGCCGCCTCGACGACGGCGAGTTGCGCCGCACCTACACGAAACTGTTGTGCGCCGCCGCTCCCGCCGCGGGGCTGGGCTGGGGCACCGCCCGGACCTGCACCACCACACTTGGCTCCGGCACTGCGGCCACCGCTGCCGCCCTGGCCGCAGGAACGCTCGCGATGGCGGTGGCATACCTCGCCCTCGCCCGCGTGCTGGGGATCAGCGAGCTGCGCAGCCTTCGCGGCTTGCGGTGAGGGTCGAGCCCCGAGCGATCGGCCAGGTCATGGTGCTGGTCGCGCAACGGCTCCCGGATCAGTGACCGCCGTGATCTCGGTCTCGGTGTGGGCCATGCGGCGCAGGGTCGGCGGGGCGACGGCTCGTGGGGGGATACGAGTGGCCGGAAGTCGCCGGATGTGCTGACCGAACCGGCCCGACCGTCCCATATGTCGCAGTTATCCAGGTGTGCGATTCTGATGTGTGGGTGCCCTGCCGCTCATGTGGGGCGTGGATCCGCCGCGTCGTCGTCGCCTGAGTTCCGGGGACTACCACCTGCCGGTAGCTGCGGCATGGACGGGAGGTGGATGCGGACATGCCCCATTACGGCGATGCCCGGGCCGCGGCCCCCGGCCTTCGGGCGCCGGGCCACGGGGGCACCGGTTCGCCTCGTCCCACGCCGGAGTCCGCCGCGCGGGAACGGGTCCTGGCGTTCGCCGGGGTGGCGCTGGCGGCGGTGTACGTACGGAGCGAGGACGGTGCGGAGCTCCGGCTGGTGGAGTCGGCCGGCGCCGAGCCGGATCGGTACGGGTTGCCCAGCCGCGTGCGGCATGGCGGGGGCACCTCGCCCGCTCCGGCGCCAGGCTACGCGGCGGCGTCGGGAGACAGTGGGCCCGCCGTGGTCGAGGCCTTTCGGAGGGGGCGGCCGCTGTGGCTCACGGGTCGGCAGCAAGGCGGAGTCGCCGCTGCGCCGCTCGGGGCGGTGCCGCTGGGGGCCGCCGGCGGGTGGCTGGGATGCCTGGTCGTGGTCGGAGAGGCCGGGGAGGGGTTCGGGGCCGAGCAGCGGGAGTTTCTGGAGCGGTATGCCGAGGCGGTCGCCGGGCGGCTCCGGGGCGAGGCCGACCGGTCCGCCCCCTCGCCCCTGCTGAATTCCGCCCTGCGTGCCCTGGGGGTCGGTTCCTTCGCCCTGGCACCCGGCACCGGGCTGGTCGAGACCGACCCGGCCCTGCTCGAACTGGTCGGCATCCCCGAGGGCGGCTTCGACGGCAAGACCGACACCCTGCTCTCCTACAGCGTCCCGGAGGACGTCCCGGCCCTGATGTCGGTCATCGAACCGTCCGCGCAGACCCCCGGACGCCGGGAACTGGAGTTCCGTACCCGCCGGGCCACCGGTGAACTGTGCTGGCTGCGCCTGAACTGCCGCGTGCTGAAGAGGCCCGACGGGACCCCGGAGCGGGTGCTGGGTGTGGTGACCGCGGCTCCCGTGCTGCGCCGGAGCGCCAGCGACGTCGCCCGGATCCAGTGGCTGACGGCCGCGCTCGACGACGCCACGACGGTCCGGGACGTCAGCCGTGTGGTGGTCGCCGCGCTGCGCGAGCCGCTGGGTGCGGACCGGGTGGCGCTCGCCGAGTTGCTGGAGGACCGGCTGGCGGTCACCGTGCTCGATCCGCCGGGTGCCGGTGCCTGGCCGGAACTGTGGCGTTCCGAATGGCGCTCGGAGTGGCCCGACGCGCCGGTCACTGCCCTGCCCACGCTCCATGCGGCGCTGCGGGACGGTCGGATGAGCCTGTGGCCGGCGGGTGCCGTGCTGGAACCCGGGCTCGTGGGGATCGGACCCGGCGGGCTCGCGGTCCTGCCACTGCCGGCCAAGGGCAGGGTGGCCGGGGTGTGCCTGGTCGGCTGGGACGCGCCGCACGAGTTCGCGCCCGAGGAGCGGGCTCTGCTGACGGCGACCGCGGGGCTGGTGGGGCAGGCCCTGATCCGCGCGCACGCCTACGACGCCGAGCAGGAACTCGCGACGATGCTCCAGCGCAGCCTGCTGCCGCGCCGTCTCCCCCCGTTGCCCGGGGGCACCGCCGTGGCCCGTTATCTGCCCGCCCGGCGCGGGCTCCAGGTGGGCGGCGACTGGTACGACGTGATCGCGCTGTCGGAGGGGAAGGTGGCCCTGGTCATCGGTGATGTGCAGGGACACAGCGCCGGGGCCGCGACGATCATGGGCCAGATGCGCACGGCGGTCCGGGCCTACGCCGTGGAGGGTCATCCACCGGACGTGGTCGTCTCGCACGCCAACCGGCTGCTCGTCGGCATGGAGACCGACCTGTTCGCCACGTGCTGCTATGTCGAGCTGGACATGGAGGAGGGCAACGCGCTGTTCGTGCGGGCCGGACATCTGTCCCCGCTGGTGCGTCATCCCGACGGCAGGACGGAGGAGATCTCGGTCGAGGGCGGGCTGCCGCTGGGCGTTCTGGAGGACGCGGAGTTCCCGCTGACGGCGGTGGCGCTGGCGCCGGGCACGGTGCTCGCGCTGGTGACGGACGGCTTGGTCGAATCGGCCGAACTGGACGTGGACGAGGGCATGCGGATCGTGCGCGAGGCGCTCGCCGCGGCCGATCCCTCCGACCCGGGGCGGATGGCCGACGACCTGCTCGGCGAGGCCGGCCGCCGGGAGGACGACGTGGCGTTGCTGCTGCTGCGCTACGACGGGATGCGGATACGGCCGGTGCGGGCGGGCTGGGTGGTGTGGCGGCTGCCGGACGCGGTCATGCACGCCCGCCGGTTCAGTGCGCGCACGCTGCGTTCGTGGGACGTCGTGGCCGACGCCGACACCGTTCTGCTGGTGGTGTCCGAACTGGTCACCAACGCGCTGGTGCACACGCAGGGCGCGCTCCGGCTGGACCTGACCCTGGCCGCGGACCGGCTGCGGGTGACCGTGAGCGACTCCTCGCCGCGGGCGCCGGCCAAGCCGGTGGTCGTGGACTGGGAGTCGACCGGCGGCCGGGGGCTCTTCCTGGTCGAAGCGCTGTCGGCGGCCTGGGGCTCGGTGCCGGTCGGCGGCGGCAAGCAGGTGTGGAGCGAGATCGTCGTGTCCCGCCCGGAGGCGGGCCAGGAGCCGGAAGCGGAACCGACGCCCGAAGCGGAACCGTGGATCGAGCCGGCAGAGGAACGGGAGCCGGGCCGGGACCGGGTCTGGGGCATCGGCCGCAACCGGAGCTGGGGCATGGGCCGGAACCGCGACCGGAGCGGAGGCAGGGGCTCGGGCCGAAGCCGGAGCCGAGAGGGGGATTCGGACCCGGACGAGAGCCGAGCCCCGGACAGGAACAGAGCCCGGGCCCCGGGCCGAAGCCGGGACCGCGATCAGCCCCGGCGCCGAGACCGGAATCCGGGCTCAAACCCGAACGCACGCGAAGGCCGAGCCCCGGGCCCGAACCCGGACGAGAGCGAGCGGCAAACCCCGGACCGGCACCTGGGCTCGGGCCGGCGCAGCCCCCGGCGACGAGGTCGTTCCCCGGAGGGAGGTCCGGGATGAGGGGCCGTAGGTGGCGGATGGGCGCCGGTTTCGTCGCGGCTGTCATGGCGGTGACCCTGGCCGGCTGTACCGAGGATGGCGGACAGGGCGAGGGCGGGTTCACCATCGGGCTGCTGCTGCCGAGCCGCGCCGTGCCCCGCTGGGAGCAGTCCGACAAGCCCCTGATCGAGAAGCGGGTGAAGGAGCTGTGCTCCGACTGCACGGTCGTGTACGCCAACGCGGAGAACGACGCGGCGAGCCAGCGGCAGCAGATGAACTCCATGATCACCCGAGGTGTGTCCGCCCTGATCCTGGACGTCGTCGACCCCAAGGCGCTGCGCTCCTCGGTCCGCGCGGCTGACCGCGCGGGCATCCCGGTCGTCGCCTACGACCGGCTCGCCGAGGGCCCGATCGCGGGTTTCGTCACTTTCGACGGTGGCCGGGTCGGCAGACTCCAGGGCGAGGCACTGCTGAAGGGCATGGGAGCCAGGGCCGACGACGGCGGCGTCGTCATGGTGAACGGTGACCCGTCCAGCCCCAACGCCGCCTGGTACGAGGGCGGGGCCCGGTCCGTGCTCCGGGACAAGGTGCGGGTCCTCAAGTCGTACAACACCCTGGGCTGGCGCACGGAGAACGCGCACGACCACATGTCCGCCGCGATCAGCGCCCTCGGCCCGAACCAGATCGACGGGGTGCTCGCGGCCAACGACTCGATCGCCGCAGGCGTCATCGCGGCGCTCAAGAGCGCCCGCGTCTCGCCGCTGCCCCCGGTCACCGGCCAGGACGCCGATCTCGACGCCGTGCAGCGCATCGTCAAGGGTGAGCAGTACATGACCGTCTACAAGCCCTTCCGGCAGGAGACCGACGCGGCCTCCGCCATGGCCGTCGCCCTGGCGCGCGACAACGACCTCGACGCCCTCGTCACGACGACCGTGGACAGCCCCACCACCCAGGACGTCCCTTCGGTGCTGCTCGACCCGGTCTCCGTGACGGCCGAGACCATCGGGCGGACCCTCGTCCGGGACGGCATCTACACGATCGACCAGATCTGCACCCCGAAGCTCCGGTCGGCCTGCGCCCGGACCGGGCTCACCCGGTGAGGGAGGAGATTCCCCGTGGCCCATCCACCCGTACTGGCGTTGCGCGGCATCTCCAAGCGGTTCGGCGGCGTGCAGGCGCTCGTGGACGTCGACCTCCGGGTCCGGGCCGGTGAGGTCGTGGCCCTGGCGGGCGACAACGGCGCCGGCAAGTCCACGCTGATCAAGGTGATCTCGGGCGTCAGCCCCGCCGACCGGGGCGTCATCGAGTGGGAGGGGCGCCTCGTGCAGATCAAACGCCCGCACGACGCCCACACCCTGGGCATCGCGACCGTCTACCAGGACCTCGCCATGTGCGACAACCTGGACGTCGTGGGCAATCTCTTCCTCGGCCGGGAGATCGACCGGGTGGGCATCCTCGACGAGGTGGAGATGGAGCGCCGCGCCCGCGATCTGATGCGGGCCCTGTCGATCCGTATCCCCGACGTGCGCATGCCGGTCGCGGCGCTGTCCGCCGGACAGCGGCAGGCCGTCGCGATCTCCCGCTCGCTCATGGGCGCGCCCAAGGTCCTGCTGCTCGACGAGCCCACCGCCGCCCTGGGGGTCGAGCAGACCAGCCATCTGCTCGACCTCATCGAGGAGGTGCGCGACCGCGGCATGGCGATCATCCTCATCAGCCACAACATGGGCGACATCAAAGCCGTCGCGGACCGGGTCGCCGTGCTGCGGCTGGGGCGCAACAACGGTCTGTTCGACGTGAGCACCGTGACGCAGGAGCAGATCATCTCCTCCGTCACCGGGGCGGCGGACAACGCCGTGGCGCATCGCACGAAGGGCGACGAGGAGGCGTGGCCGTGACCGGGGGCGGACCTCACCGGGGCGGCGGCGCCGGGCCGGTCGCGCCCGGCCGCGGGCCGCGCACCCGCGGCTGGCCCGGCAGTCTGCGCGACTACGCCCTGGAGATGCGCGGCAGTGTGCGGGACGGCGAGCGCGGGCCGCTCCTGGTGGTCGCCGGGCTGATCGTGATCTGGGGCGTCTTCCAGGCGCTGGACGACAAGTTCCTCTCGCCGCGCAACCTGTCCAACCTGAGCGTGGACATCGTCGGGACCGGCCTGGTCGCCGTCGGCATCGTGTTCGTGCTGCTGATCCGGGAGATCGACCTGTCGGTCGGTTCGGTCAGCGGCCTGGCGGGCGCCGCGTTCGCCGTGCTGAACGTGAACTACGGGATGCCGGAGTGGCTCGCGGTGATCGTGGCGATCGCCGCGGGCATGGCGGTGGGCGCGTTCCACGGGTTCTTCTTCGCCTGGCTCGGCGTGCCCGCGTTCGTCGTGACCCTCGCGGGGCTGCTGGTCTGGAACGGCCTGACGCTCTACCTGCTGGGCGCGAGCGGCACGATCAACATCGACGAGGAGGGCCTGGTCGCCTCCCTGACCAGCCGGCACTTCGGTGACGACATCGCGGCCTACGCGGTGGCGGCGCTCGGCACGGCCGGGTACTTCCTGGCCGCCCACCGCAAGCGCGCCCGGCACCGGGCCGCCGGGATGCCGTACCGGCCGACGGTAGAGATCGGGGCGCGCACCGGTGTCCTCGCGGTGCTCGCCTTCGGCGCGGCCCACACGCTCAACCGGTTCCAGGGGCTGCCGCTCGCGCTGCTGATCTTCCTGGTGGTCCTCGTCGTCTCGGACTACGTGCTGCGCCGCACCCGCTACGGGCGGCGGGTGTACGCCCTCGGCGGCGGGGTCGAGGCGGCGCGGCGGGCGGGCATCGCCGTGGAGCGGGTGCGGGTCGCGATGTTCATGGTGTCGGGGACGCTGGCCGCGATCGGCGGGCTGTTCGTGGCCTCGGGCCTGACCTCGGCGAGCCCCACGACGGCCCGTGCCGCCGGTTCCGGGATGCTGCTGATCAACGCGATCGCCGCGGCCGTCATCGGCGGTACGAGCCTGTTCGGCGGGCGTGGCTCGCCCTGGTCCGTGCTGCTCGGTGTGCTGGTCATCCAGTCGATCGCCTCGGGCATGGGGCTGCTGGGAGTGGAGGACGCCGTGCAGTTCATGATCACGGGTGGGGTGCTGCTGGCCGCCGTCGCGGCCGACGCGCTCTCCAGACGCGCGGCGGCCCGGCGGGGCCGCCCATGAGCCGTTACCTTTTGTCCAGAAATGCCTAAGAAACGGCAAAAACGGGTAAAGGTCGTAGTGCCATGAATCGCAGCCGCCTCGTCCGGGCGGCCGTGGCCGCCACGGCCGTCGCAGGCCTGGTCCTCGCCGGATGCGGTGACACGGACCCGCCCGGCGGCGAGCAGGCCCAGCTCAGTGTGCTCGCCACGGACGTGCCCCAGGTGCAGACCCTCAAGAAGCTCACCAAGAAGTACTTCACCGCGGAGACCGGCATCACGGTCGACTACACCCTGCTGCCGGAGAACGAGGCGCGGGAGCGGATGAACCGCGAGTTCGCGACCCAGGCCGGCACCTACGACGTAGCGAGCGTCAGCGCGTACGAGGTGCCGATCTACTCCGACAACGGCTGGCTCGCCCCGCTCGACTCCTATGTGAAGGCCGACAAGGACTTCGACCAGGGCGACGTCTTCCCCAATCTGGTGTCCTCGCTGACCGGCGACGACGGCAAGCTCTACGCCGAGCCGTTCTACGGCGAGGGTTCCTTCCTGATGTACCGCAAGGACCTCTTCCGCAAGGACGGGCTGACCATGCCGCCGAACCCGACCTGGGAGCAGGTCGCCGATCTCGCCGCCCAGGTCGACGGCACCGACGGCGCGAGCGGCATCTGCCTGCGCGGCCTGCCCGGCTGGGGCCAGAACCTCGCCCCCATCAACACGGTCGTCAACACCTTCGGCGGCGCCTGGTACGACATGGACTGGACCGCGCGCCTGACCTCACCCGAGTTCAA
Organism: Streptomyces sp. NPDC052064; assembly: GCF_055585925.1. Classification (NCBI taxonomy): domain Bacteria; kingdom Bacillati; phylum Actinomycetota; class Actinomycetes; order Kitasatosporales; family Streptomycetaceae; genus Streptomyces; species Streptomyces sp. NPDC052064. The sequence continues at coordinate 139,413 of NZ_JBVJJE010000013.1, read as the reverse complement.
GAAGGCCGTCGGGTTCTACGTCGACCTGCTCCGCTCCCACGGCCAGCCCGGCGCCGAACGGATGGGCGTGCTGGAGATCCTCGAGAGCTTCGTCGCGGGCAAGTGCGCCATGATGTACGACGCCACGTCGCTGGCCTCGTCGATCGAGGCCGACGGTTCCTCGGTAAAGGGCAAGGTCGGCTACGTCCCGGCCCCGCACGAACGGACCGAGAAGGCCGGCTGGCTGTGGACCTGGGCGTGGGGCATCCAGCAGGCCTCCGACAACAAGGACGCCGCCTGGGAGTTCATCTCCTGGGCCTCCTCCAAGGAGTACCAGGAGCTGGTCGGGCAGGAGGTGGGCTGGACCGCGGCGCCCGCCGGGAACCGCAAGTCGCTCTACGCCAACCCCCGGTACCAGCAGGCGGCCGGCGCCTGGTACCGGCAGGAGTACACGGCGGCGACCGATTCCGCCGACCCGAAGAACCCCGGCGTCGCCCCCCGCCCCTACACCGGCATCGGCTTCCTGGGCATTCCCGAGTTCGCCGTGCTCGGTACGGCGGTCTCCGAGCAGATCGCCGCGGCCATCGCCGGGCAGCAGTCGGTCGACACGGCCCTGGACAAGTCGCAGGACCTCGCTCAGGCAGCGGCGGCGAAGTACCGGGGCGAGTGACCCCGCGGTCACCGCCGCTCGGAAAGCCCCACGGCCTCGGCCGGCAAGGGCGGTTCCCCCTCCGTCTCCTCGGCGGGAGGAAGTTCCACGGTGAACTCGGTGTGCCCCGGTGCGCTGTGCACACGCGCGTGCCCGCCGTGCGCGGACGCGATCGCCTCGACGACGGCCAGGCCGAGACCGGATCCCGCGGCTTCCGGGCCGCTGCGCGAGCGGGAGGCGTCGGCGCGGGTGAAGCGGTCGAAGACGGTGGCGAGGAGATGCGCCGGGACGCCGGGGCCGTCGTCGCGGACCCGGACGATGCGGCGCCCGGTGGTGGACTCCACCGCGGCCACGACCGTGGTGCCGGGCGGGGTATGCGCACGGGCGTTGGCGAGGAGGTTCGCCACGGCCTTGCGCAGGGCCGTTTCGTCGCCGGTGACCAGCGCCGGCGCGTCGAGGCGCAGCGCCAGTCGCCAGGTGTGGTCCGCGTCCGCCGCCCGCGCCTGCCACACGGCCTCGGCGACCAGCGCCGCCAGGTCCACCTCGGCGGACGGCAGAGGGCGGCCCTCGTCGAGCCGGGCCAGCAGCAGGAGGTCCTCGACCAGGACCGTCATGCGTGCCGACTCGGCGGCGACCCGGCGCCAGGCCAGCGTCGGCTCGACCGGGCCGGTACCGCGGGTCATGAGTTCCGCGTATCCGACGATGGACGCCAGCGGTGTACGGAGTTCGTGTCCGGCGTCGGCCAGGAAGCGGCGCATGCGTTCCTCAGCGCGGCGCACCCGCTCCTCGCTCCGGCGGCGTTCGGCATGGGCGGTCTCGGCATGGTCGATCATGCGTTTGAGCGCGGCGCCGACCTGCCCTGCCTCGCTGCCGGGGTCGGTGTCCGTCTCAGGCACCCGGGGCAGCCCGCCGAGCCGGTCACGGCCGAGCGGCGCCCGGGCGACCTCGGCGGCGGTGGCGGCGACCCGGCCGAGGGGACGCAGCTGACGCCGTACGGCCACGGCACAGGCGCAGCCCGCGACGGCGAGCCCGGCCGCTGCGACGACCGCCTCGACCACGGCCAGGCGGTGCGTCATCTCCTGTACGTCGTCCAGGGGCAGTCCGGCGAGGACATGGACCCCGCCCGCGTCCAGGCCCGTGACCCGGTAGGTGCCGAGGCCGGGAACGGTCCGGGTGTGGGGCGTGCCGTCGGGGGCGATGCCGCGCAGGGCGGTGCGCTGGCCGGGGGGCAGGCTCCGCGGTGGGGCGTCCGGGCCGGTCACCGCCCCGGCCGTGACCGCGCCGTGCGCGTCGAGCCGGGCGGCGAGCAGCCCGTCGGGGTGCCCGTTCCCGTCGAGGAACGTCAGGTCCCGGTCGTCGTCCGGCCGCAGCGAGGCCCGGGCCAGACCGTGTTCGGCGGCGTCCATGACCCGGCCGTCCAGACGGTCCAGCAGATACGCCCGCTGGGCGAGGACGCCGGCGAGCGCCATCGCGGCACAGACGGCGGCGAGGGCGGCACCGACGCGGACGAGGAGCCGGGTGCGCAATGACCCAGGGGTGCCAGACATGTACCGATCCTGTCCCGGCCCGCTGGGGGAACCCTGTGTTCAGCCTGAGCGCGGGCGATGACCCGGTGCCGACGGCCCACCCGGCCCTGTGGTCAACGGCGCGGGCCGCGCCCCCGGTCACCCGGGAACGCGGCCCTCGAACTGCCCTGAACTGCCTTGCCGGTCCGCTTACTTGCGGATGAGGCTGCGCAGCACGTACTGCATGATGCCGCCGTTGCGGTAGTAGTCCGCCTCACCGGGGGTGTCGATGCGGACGACCGCGTCGAACTCGACGCCGGTGTCGGTGGTGACCTTCACCGTGCGCGGGGTGGTGCCCTCGTTGAGCTCGGTGACGCCGGAGATGGAGAAGGCCTCCTCACCGGTCAGGCCGAGGGACGCGGCGGACTGGCCCTCCGGGAACTGGAGCGGAAGGACGCCCATGCCGATGAGGTTCGAGCGGTGGATGCGCTCGTACGACTCGGCGATGACGGCCTTGACGCCGAGGAGCGCGGTGCCCTTGGCGGCCCAGTCACGGGACGAGCCGGAGCCGTACTCCTTGCCGGCCAGGACGACCAGCGGGATGCCGGCGGCCTGGTAGTTCTGCGAGGCGTCGTAGATGAAGGAGACCGGGCCGCCGTCCTGCGTGAAGTCGCGGGTGTAGCCGCCCTCGGTGCCCGGCGCGATCTGGTTGCGCAGGCGGATGTTGGCGAACGTACCGCGGATCATGACCTCGTGGTTACCGCGGCGGGAGCCGTAGGAGTTGAAGTCACGACGCTCCACACCGTGCTCGGTGAGGTACTTGCCCGCCGGGGTGTCGGCCTTGATCGCACCGGCCGGGGAGATGTGGTCGGTGGTGACCGAGTCGCCCAGCTTGGCCAGCACGCGGGCGCCCGAGATGTCGGAGACCGGGGTGGTCTCCATCGTCATGCCCTCGAAGTACGGGGGCTTGCGGACGTAGGTCGACTCGGCGTCCCACTCGAAGGTGTTGCCGGTCGGGATCGGCAGCGCCTGCCACTGGGCGTCGCCCGCGAAGACGTCCGAGTAGGACTTGGAGAACATGTCCTCGCCGATGGCGTTGGCGACGACGTCGTTCACCTCGGCCTCGGAGGGCCAGATGTCCTTCAGGAAGACCGGCTTGCCGTCCTGGTCGGTGCCCAGGGCGTCACGGGTGATGTCGACCTTCATGGAGCCGGCGAGCGCGTAGGCCACGACCAGCGGCGGGGACGCCAGGTAGTTCATCTTGACGTCGGGGTTGATACGGCCCTCGAAGTTCCGGTTGCCGGAGAGGACCGAGGTGACCGCGAGGTCGTGGTCGTTGACGGCCTTGGAGACCTCCTCCGGCAGCGGGCCGGAGTTGCCGATGCAGGTGGTGCAGCCGTAGCCGACGAGGTTGAAGCCGACCTTGTCGAGGTACGGGGTCAGGCCCGCCTTGTCGAAGTAGTCGGTGACGACCTTCGAACCCGGGGCGAGGGTGGTCTTGACCCACGGCTTGCGGGACAGGCCCTTCTCGACCGCCTTCTTGGCCACCAGGGCGGCGGCGACCATGACGTACGGGTTGGAGGTGTTGGTGCAGGAGGTGATGGCCGCGACCGTCACGGCTCCGTGGTCGATCTCGTACGTCGAGCCGTCGGGGGCGGTCACGGTGACCGGGTTGGACGGGGCGCCGTTCGGGGCCACGGCCGGGGCGTCGGAGGCCGGGAAGGACTCCTGGCCCGCCTCGTCCACGCTGTCGACGTAGTTGCGGACGTCCTGCTTGAACTGCTCGGCGGCGTTCGCGAGGACGATACGGTCCTGCGGACGCTTCGGGCCTGCGATGGACGGCACGACCGTCGACAGGTCGAGCTCCAGCTTCTCGGAGAAGTCGGGCTCGGCGGCCGGGTCCAGCCAGAGGCCCTGCTCCTTGGCGTACGCCTCGACGAGCGCGAGCTGCTGCTCGGAGCGGCCGGTGAGCTTCAGGTACTTGATGGTCTCGTCGTCGATCGGGAAGATCGCGGCGGTGGAACCGAACTCCGGCGACATGTTGCCGATGGTGGCGCGGTTCGCGAGCGAGGTGGCGGCGACGCCCTCGCCGTAGAACTCGACGAACTTGCCGACGACGCCGTGCTTGCGGAGCATCTCGGTGATGGTCAGCACGAGGTCGGTGGCGGTGGTGCCGGGGGTGAGCTCACCGGTCAGCTTGAAGCCGACGACCCGCGGGATGAGCATGGAGACCGGCTGGCCGAGCATGGCGGCCTCGGCCTCGATGCCGCCGACGCCCCAGCCCAGCACGCCGAGGCCGTTGACCATGGTGGTGTGCGAGTCGGTGCCGACGAGGGTGTCGGGGTAGGCCTGACCGTTCCGCACCATCACGGTCCGGGCCAGGTGCTCGATGTTCACCTGGTGGACGATGCCGGTGCCGGGCGGGACGACCTTGAACTCGTCGAACGCGGTCTGACCCCAGCGCAGGAACTGGTAGCGCTCGCGGTTGCGGCCGTACTCCAGCTCGACGTTCTGCGCGAAGGCCTCGTTGGTGCCGAACTTGTCGGCGATCACGGAGTGGTCGATGACCAGCTCGGCCGGCGCCAGCGGGTTGATCTTCGCCGGGTCGCCGCCCAGCTCCTTCACGGCCTCACGCATGGTCGCGAGGTCCACGACACAGGGAACGCCCGTGAAGTCCTGCATGATCACGCGGGCCGGCGTGAACTGGATCTCCTGCGACGGCTGGGCCTGCGAGTCCCAGCCGCCGAGGGCGCGGATGTGGTCGGCGGTGATGTTCGCGCCGTCCTCGGTGCGGAGGAGGTTCTCCAGCAGCACCTTCAGGCTGTAGGGGAGGCGCGCGGCGCCTTCGACCTTGTCCAGCCGGAAGATCTCGTACGACTCGTCGCCCACCTGCAGCGTGCTGCGGGCGTCGAAGCTGTTCGCCGACACGACAGTCTCCTTCATTGATGTGCGCGTACCACCACGATCCTGCCGCCACGGCCTCTCGACCGATCCGCTAAGGTAAGGCTAAGTTAGGTAAGCCTTACTCTTGGACTCGATGACGGCGTGCGTCTGCGGTGCTCCTCGGCAGATATCTCGATGTCGAGATAACTCTAGTACACCGGGGGCGGTTGGTCATGCCCCGGCGTCCGCCATGCGGTCATGCACACCCCTCTCCGGGGTATTCGAACCGGGTATCCACGCCACGAACGGAGAGGAGACAGGCATGCCACTCACATTCCGCAAGAGTTTCCGGATCCTTCCGGGGGTGCGCCTGAACATCAACAAGCGCTCCTGGTCCATCACGACCGGCGGCGGAAAGAACGGCCCGCGCTACACCCGCAGCAGTACGGGACGTCGTACGACATCGATGGATTTGCCCGGACCTTTCGGGTGGCGACGCACGCAGACCACCCGCCGACACTGAAACCACCAGGGAGGATTGACTTCCCGTCACCCGAACGGCCCCCCGGCCGGGCGCCATCTCATATCTGAGATAACCTCAACCGCATGGCAGACGATTACCTCGTACGCATCGGCAAGCTCATCCGTGACGCCCGGCAACACCGGGGTTGGACGCAGTCGCAGCTGGCGGAGGCACTCGGCACCAGCCAGAGCGCCGTCAACCGGATCGAGCGCGGCAACCAGAACATCAGCCTTGAGATGATCGCGCGTATCGGGGAGGCCCTCGACAGCGAGATCGTGTCGCTCGGCTACGCCGGTCCGATGCACCTGCGGGTGGTCGGCGGCCGCCGGCTCTCCGGCGCCATCGACGTGAAGACGAGCAAGAACGCGTGTGTCGCGCTGCTGTGCGCCTCACTGCTCAACCAGGGGCGCACGGTGCTGCGCCGCGTCGCCCGTATCGAGGAGGTGTACCGCCTCCTCGAAGTGCTGGGCTCCATCGGTGTCCGCACCCGGTGGATCAACGACGGTGTCGACCTGGAGATCGTGCCGTCGGCCGAGCTGGACCTGGCGGCGATCGACGCGGACGCGGCCCGCCGCACCCGCTCCATCATCATGTTCCTCGGTCCGCTGCTGCACCGCATGGACCACTTCAAGCTGCCCTACGCCGGCGGCTGCGACCTCGGTACGCGCACGGTCGAACCGCACATGATCGCGCTGCGCCGGTTCGGCCTGGACATCGCGGCCACCGAGGGCCAGTACCACGCCCAGGTGGACCGCTCCGTCAGCCCCGACCGCCCGATCGTGCTGACCGAACGCGGGGACACGGTCACCGAGAACGCGCTGCTGGCCGCCGCCCGGCACGACGGCATCACCGTCATCCGCAACGCGTCCTCCAACTACATGGTCCAGGACCTGTGCTTCTTCCTGGAGGCTCTCGGCGTCAAGGTCGACGGCATCGGCACCACCACGCTCACCGTGCACGGCGTGCCGACCATCGACGTCGACGTGGACTACTCCCCCTCCGAGGACCCGGTCGAGGCGATGAGCCTGGTCGCGGCGGCCGTCGTCACCGAGTCGGAGCTGACGGTGCGTCGGGTGCCGATCGAGTTCCTGGAGATCGAGCTGGCGGTCCTCGAGGAGATGGGCCTCGACCACGACCGCACGCCCGAGTACTTCGCCGACAACGGCCGCACCCGGCTGGTGGACCTCACCGTCCGGCCCTCCAAGCTGGAGGCGCCGATCGACAAGATCCACCCCATGCCGTTCCCCGGCCTGAACATCGACAACGTCCCGTTCTTCGCGGCCATCGCGGCGGTCGCCCAGGGCAAGACCCTCATCCACGACTGGGTCTACGACAACCGCGCGATCTACCTGACGGACCTGAACCGCCTCGGCGGCCGCCTCCAACTCCTCGACCCGCACCGCGTCCTGGTAGAGGGCCCCACCCGCTGGCGCGCCGCCGAGATGATGTGCCCGCCCGCCCTGCGCCCCGCCGTGGTCGTCCTCCTGGCGATGATGGCGGCCGAGGGCACGTCGGTGCTGCGCAACGTGTATGTCATCAACCGGGGTTACGAGGACCTGGCCGAGCGGCTGAACTCGATCGGGGCGCAGATCGAGACGTTCCGGGACATCTGAGGGGCGGAGGCCGCCGCGCCCCCAGGGCCGCATCTCTCTCCCTCCCCCGCCGCACGACGTCGAACGTCAGGAAACGGGGAACCAGGTCGAGAGGCGCTTGGCGATGACCGGTACATCGACGTTGTCCTGCGCGACTTCCTCGACGAATGGGCCTGCAACGGAGACGGGTGGCGGGACGGTACTGGCGCTGACGCCGTTGAACCGCAGGAAGACACGCATGGCGAGCCAGGCGGTGCGCTTGTTACCGTCGATCAGCGCATGATTGCGGGCAACGGAATGCAGCAGCGCCGCCGCCTTCTCGTGCAGCGTGGGATATAGCTCGGCTCCGAACACGTTCGTCCGGGGTCGCTCGATCGCCGACACCAAAAGTCCCATGTCGCGCACACTGTGCTCGGTACCGTTGACCGTGCGAGCAATGGCCAGGATCTCGTCGATCTGGATGTAGCGCACGTCCGTCACTTCAGGTAGTCCAGAATCTCCGCATCGCTGTCCATCAGCTCGGCCAAGACGTCATCGACCTTCAGCTCGGCCCGGTTCTGGGCGTCGCGGATGGCCTCGATGGCAAGTTCCTGCTTGCTGCGGCCCTCCCGACGAGCCCGCTCGGTGAGCTTCGCGTCAAGGTCCTCGGGGAGTCGGAGTGTCATCGCCATACAGCGATGATACCTGACCGGTATCAAGGTGGCACGGTCGAGCCGCGTTCTCGGCCCCCAAGGAACGTGGGGCCGGGATGGTCACTCGCACCGCCTGCGGCGGTGCAGCAGAGACTTCCGCTTCGAGCGTCATCCAAGCGTCAAGAATCTCCGAACGACCCTCTGAAGACGTCGCCGATGCAGGCACATCGCTCACGAATCCGCAGGTCAGCGAGCTACAAAGATCGATCCGTCCGCTCGAACCGCTGCACGGAGGGAAACAGGTCGAGCAACCCACCCGGACAACAAAAGCGCAGGTCAGAGCCGGACTATCGACTCTCTGTCCCGGGTGCGGGCGCCCAGAGCGTCAAATGAGCGTCATGACCAACAGTCCATCCCTCCTCTTCGGGCGGAAGAGGCCGCCAAGACCAGCTCACCTGCACGAGCCCGCTCCCGCTCACTCTGGACGCAGGAACGCCAGCGCGCTCGTCCTGACCCGCGCCACTTCTCCGACCGGTCAAGACCGAGCTGGTGGACGGCCGCCCCGTCTCCTACTCCTACGACACCCTGGGCCGCCGCACGCGCCGCACCACACTCACCGGTCACGTCACCTCCTACGCCTACGGCGCCGACGGACAACCCCACCGCCTGACCAGCGGCGGTCACCGAATCGACTTCACACACGACGCCGCCGGCCGGGAACTCGCCCGCGTCTTCGGCGACACGATCACCGTGTCCTCGTGTGGGTCCGCGAGAACGGGAAAGTCCGACGGTGTGGACGCGCTTCTGCTGACCTTCGGGCACAGCACCGCCGATCGGGACCGGATCGCCGGTCTGCTGCGTCACGCCGGCGTCACGGCCGTCGTGGATGTGCGGACCGCTCCCGGCAGCCGCCGCGACCCCGATCTGTCGCGGCGGCGGCTCGCCGAGTGGATGCCGGGCTGCGGCATCGCCTACCGGTGGGAACCCGCCCTCGGCGGGTTCCGCACACCTCCCGTGGACAGCCCGGACAGCGTGTGGCGCAACGCCTCCTTCCGGGGCTACGCCGCCCACACCCGCTCCCCCGAGTTCGTCACCGCGATGGACCGGGTGCTGCGCGAGGCCGCGCACGGCCGCACCGCCGTGATGTGCAGCGAGGCGGTCTGGTGGCGTTGCCATCGCCGGCTGATCGCCGACTTCGCGGTCCTCGCGCGCGGCGTACCGGCTCACCACCTCATGCACGACGGGCGCCTCAGCACCCATGCGCCGACGCCCGGCGCACGACTGCGCGACGACGGACTTCTCGTGTACGACGGCTACGACGGCCGCACGGAGCCGGCCCGCGGCTGAGGCGGTCAGTACAGCTTGTTGACCGCCGTGACGGTGGTGGTCTTGAAGTCGGACACCTGGGCGTGCTGGAAGTTGCCCATCTGGCCCCACAGGACGACCGTCACGGTCCTGCCGTCGCGGCCGACCGAGAACAGGCCGATGTCGGAGGAACCCCACGCCGAAGCGGTGTGGAGACCGTAGACGTGGGCGCCCTCCTCGACATTCAGCCGGCCGTAGTACTTCTGCGTCGCCGTGATGTCGGGGTCCTGCTCCATCAGCTTCTTCGCGCAGCCGGCGATGTCCTTGCGCAGCAGCGCCGCGAAGTCCTTGGCCCGCTGTACGTCGCGCTCCACGACCGTGATCTGCTGGGCGCTGGTGTCGTACTCGGTCCCGAACGAGCGGTGGGTGGCGATGGACGGCAGGGCCTCGCCCACGCAGACCGGAAGCGGGTCCGGCTGACCGGCGGTGACCGGACCGCCGTACCAGGGTGAGGTCGGGTGCGGCGGCAGTTCGGCCGGCTCCAGGAACCGGGGTGTGGCGGAAGCCGGTGTGACAGCGGCGGCGGCCGGGACGACGGCTGCCCCGACACCTGCGACGGCGGCCAGCGCGGCCACGGTGGTGCGGATGCCTCGGGTATGGACGTGCATGGTCTCCCCCATGATTTCCCCCATCTTCGAATGCGCGGGCTTCAGCCCTTGCACCCCGTACGACCCGTCACCACCCGCATACGTTGCCCTGCGCGCCTGCTACGGGTTCGTCCCGAATGTCACCGGCCCGCTACAGAGGTCGGGGACGTAGCCGATCAGTACGTCGGCGGGGCCCTGGAGGTGGACCTCGCCGAGGGCGGCGGGGAGGAGCAGGGTGTGAGCGCGGTCCAGGCGGCCGGTCCAGGGGCCGGAGGTGACGGTCACCGGGGCTCCGGCCCAGTCGTCGTTGTTCTTGATGACGCGTACGCCGTCGTCGTCCGCCCCCGCGATGGCGTCATGCCCGTCGGCGAGGTGACGGCCGTGCTCCGGCAGGTCGCCGCTTCAGTGCCTGCCGGCCGAGGATGTGGTGCCGTACCCGGTAGACCTCGGCGAAGGCGCCCCCCCCCAGCCGGTGGTCCGCGACCAGCGCCGAGTTGATCCGCGCCCCTGCCGGAGCAGGGCGCCGCCCGCGCCCGTCGCCGTGTCCTGCGTGCGGTCGAGCACGTGCTCACGCACCTTCCCCACCGGTGAGACCCACCCGCGACGCCGCCGGTCCACTCCGCCCCGTCCGCTCTGCGGCGGCGCGGGACGTCAGGGTGGGAAGCCCCCGTCGGGATCCCGCCGACGATCAGGGCCGTGATCCTCCTCACTCGCGGCCCGGGTCGGCCCGGCCTGGCCCGTTATGGTGACCAGGGCGTATCAAGGCGCCCAAGACGGACAAGGTGGCGGAGGACACACGGTGTCGGACGAGGGGCGACTCGTCGCCGGGCGCTATCGGCTCGCCGAGCGGATCGGCCGGGGTGGTATGGGCACGGTGTGGCGGGCCGACGACGAGCTGCTGGGACGCCAGGTCGCCCTGAAGCAGCTGCACCAGCGGCCGCACCTGTCCGCTGACGAGCTCGGCACGTTGTACGAGCGCATGCGCCGGGAGGCCCGCAGCGCCGCGCGCGTCACGCACCCCAACGTGATCGTCGTGCACGACGTCGTGGAGGACGACGGCCGCCCCTGCGTCGTCATGGAGTACGTCCCCGGTCACACGCTCGGCGACCTCCTCCGGGACGGCAGGACCCTCTCGGAGCACGAGGCGGCCCGCATCGGTCTGGCCATGGTGGGCGCCCTCCGGGCCGCGCACGACGCCGGTGTGCTGCACCGCGACGTCAAGCCCGGCAACGTCCTCCTCGGCGCCGGCGACCGGGTCGTCCTCACGGATTTCGGCATCGCCATGACGGCCGGTTCGTCGACGCTGACCAGGACCGGCGAGATGGTCGGTTCCATCGAGTACATGGCCCCGGAACGCGTCCGTGGCCTCACCCCCGGCCCGGCATCGGACCTGTGGGCCCTCGGCGCGACGCTGTACCAGACCCTGGAGGGCCGCCCCCCGTTCCGCCGGGCAACGGCGATGGAAACGGCGTACGCGATAGCCACGGACCCACTGACCCCACCTCGCCATTCCGGCCCGCTGAGCCCCCTCATAGAGTCCCTGCTGGCCAGGTCCCCGGAGGCCCGCCCCTCCGCGGAGGAAACCGAAGACTCCCTACGGGCAGCGGTCAGCGACCTGAAGGGACGCGGGGCTGTGCCGGCAGGGGGCTCCGCCGCGGGACGCGACCAGCCACCAACACCCCGCACCCGCCGACGCCGCCGCATCACCACGATCGCCGCAGCTCTGACGGCCACCCTCGCCGTGGGCACCACCCTGTACACAACGACCCCGCACCGCACCGACAGACCGGACAGCGACCCAGCCCGGCCCGCCCCCACCACCCCCAAGGGCTACCACCTGGTCCACGAGCCAAAGCTCGGCGTCTCCTTCCCCGTCCCGAACGACTGGACAGCCCGCACCCGCACAGGGGAACAAGTCACCTACACCACCCCCTCCGGCCTCGCCGGCATCACCATCGGCACGGTTGCCCCCGCAGGCCCGACACCCGCCGACCACTTCGCCGAGATAGAGGCGAACACCAAGGTCAACTACCCGACCTACCGCCGGATCCGCATGCAGCGGACGACCTTCCGCGGACAGCCCGCCGCCATATGGGAGTTCACCTTCCAGGGCCGGGCCCGCCCGTTCCGCGCCATCGACCTCGGCTACGGCCGCGAGGGCGGGCGCGAGTACGACATCTACCTCTCGGCGCCCGAGGTGCAGTGGGACACCTACCGCCCCGTCTTCGACCAGGTCAGGAACGGCTTCAGGACAAGCTGAAGAAGATCATGGGGTTGTCCCCGCTGTCCTTGACGGGACGTCCGAGGGCGAGGCGCCGCTTGACGTCGTTCAGCCGGTCGCGGATATCGGGCGCGTGCGCCCGGGACGCCGTGAAGTACCGATTCCCCCGCTCGGCGAGCCAGCGCAGCACCACCGCTCCCTCGGTGAACGGCAGCGCCCGGCGACCGTGGAACACGTCGTGGACGCACACGGGTACGCCGGGCCGCATACGCGGCAGCAACTGCCGGACGTACCAGCGGGCGAAGCGCGCGGAGTGCGCGGCGTCGATGAACAGGAAGTCCGCCGTGTCGGGGATCTTCTCCAGGTTCTGACGCACGTCCCCTTGCGTGAACGTCCAGCGTCCCTCGGCGAGTCGGCCGGGCACCTCGCGCAGCACGTGGTCCACCACGTCGTACGAGTACAGATGGCCCGTGCCGTTGTCGCGCAGGGCGCGCAGGATCCAGGTGGTGGACCAGCCGTGGAACGTGCCGATCTCCACCACCGTCTCCGGCCGGGCCTCGCGCAGCAGCAGATAGGTGATCTCCGCCTCGATGTCGTCGAGTTGAGCCTTCATCGCGTGGGGCGGTGCGAGCAGCGCGCGCTGTTCCTCGCGGACCCGGTCGAGGTCGTCGGCGTAGGTGCGGTAGAGGCTGATGACGTGGTCGATGTCGAGGGTCTGGTGCATGTGAGGGCTCCGTGCGTACCGGTCCGTGGTCAGGGCGGGGTGACGGTAGGGCGCGGGACGCGGGCCGCACATCACACCCGGGTGCCAAGTGCGGTGTCGCACCTGGGTATGACCCGCCCCCGGGGCCTGCGGACTCAACCGGTCGATCCGGGCACGACCAGCCCCGACTCGTAGGCGAGGACGACCAGTTGGGCCCGGTCCCGGACACCCAGCTTGGCGATCAGCCGGGTCATGTGGGTCTTGACCGTCTGCTCGGCCACCACCAGCGTCCCGGCGATCTCCGTGTTGGACAGGCCCCGCGCGACCAGTCCGAGGACCTCCGTCTCCCGGGGGGTGAGGCCGTTCAGCCGCAGTCGGGCCCGCCGCCCGGCCTGGGGGCGGCGCCGGGTCATGTCCTCGATGAGGCGGCGGGTGACGGACGGGGCGAGCAGGGCGTCACCGGCCGCGATCACCCGGACGGCCTGGACGAGTTCGGCGACCGGGGCGTCCTTGAGCAGGAAGCCGCTGGCGCCGGCCTGGAGGGTCTCGTAGACGTAGTCGTCGAGGTCGAAGGTGGTCAGCATGAGCACCTTGGGCCGGTGCGTCACGCCCGGCGGCGGGTCGAGCAGCCGCCGGGCCGCCTCCAGACCGTCCATCTCCGGCATTTGGATGTCCATCAGCACCACGTCGGGGTGTGTACTGCGGCAGACCTCCACCCCGCGCCGGCCGTCGGGCGCCTCCCCCACGACATCGATGTCGCTCTGCGCGGACAGCAGTGCGGCGAATCCCGAGCGCACCATGTCCTGGTCGTCGACGACGACCACCCGTACGACCATGCTCACTTCTCCCGTTCCGGCACGCGAACCCGTGCGGCCCGGCCAGCCGTTGCCGGGGCAGCGGGCCGCACCCCACTCTGCGTCGCGGCGCAGGGTCGCCGCCTCGGCCGAACGGCCACGACACACGGGCCCGACCTGCGAAGACTCGGCCGAACGACGGATGCCACGGTCCCGCGCCGGGCGCGCGCCGCCCGGCGGGACCGTGATCCGCTTCACACCGGCGCGGGGGACAGGCCTGGGCCTTACAGGGCGTAAAGCGACCGAAGAATGGATATGGGCTATACGGCGAAACGCGGGGAGTGTCCGACGTGCCCGGATGCCGGGCGCAGCGGCTTCAGGGGAGGGAGCGCGCATGGGTGGCCGGCCCTTGTACCTCGAACCGCGGCTGGAACCACGGCTCGGGTCGCTCCTGGCGGCGACCGGGACGCTGCACTCGCTCACCGACGCGCTCGGCTCACCCCTGCACGTCGTGGTGCCGGACCAGATCGTCGAGAACCTGGAGCGGTTCCGGTCCGTGTACCGCAGGCACCACCTGTCCGGACAGGTGTATTACGCCCACAAGGCGAACCGGTCCAGTGCGCTGCTGCGTCGGCTCGCCGCCACGGACGCGGGCGTGGACGTCGCGTCGCTGGGCGAGTTGCAGCACGCGCTGGGAGCCGGTTTCACCGCCGACCGGATCATGGCCACGGGTCCGAAGAACCCCGAGTTCCTGTGGCTCGCGGCCCTCACGGGCGTCACGGTGAGCGTCGACGGCGCCGCCGAGCTGGACCAGCTCGCCGTACTGGTGCGCAAGCACGCCCTCGCGCCGGTGCGGGTGCTGCTGCGGCTGTCGGGGTTCGAGACGTCGGGGGTGAAGGTGCTGAGCCGGCGCAGCCGGTTCGGCACGCCCGTACGGGAGTTGGATCCCCTGCTGGAGGCGGTCGAGCGGCACGGCGACGCGGTCGTCCTGACGGGGGTGGCCTACCACCTGGACACCACGAGCGTCACGGAGAAGGCGACCGCTCTCGAAGGGGCCCTGGCGGCCCTGGAGGCGTGCCGGAGCCGGGGGCTGCGGCCGCGGGCCGTGGACGTCGGCGGCGGGTTCGGCGTCAGTTACCTCGCCGAGCGGGAGCAGTGGGAGGCGTACACGAGCGCGCTCACGGCCGCCGTGCTGGGCCGCCGCCCGCCCTTGACCTGGGGCGGGCACGGTTACGGGCTGCGCAACGAGTCCGGCACCGTGCGCGGCGTCCTCGGCCTCTACCCCGCCCACCGGTCCGTCGCCGGCGCGGCCTATCTGGACGAGCTGCTGGCCCAGCCCGCCGCCTCCCTGGGCGGCCGTCCGCTGGCCGCACAGCTGCTGGAGCACCTGTACGACCTGTACAGCGAGCCCGGCCGGGCGCTGCTGGACCAGTGCGGGCTGACGCTGGCGAGGGTGCTGGAGGTCCGCTCCCAGGAGGCGGGCGGCGCACTGCTCGTGCGGCTGGCCGCGAAGGCGGACGACATCGCCCTGGAGGACCACGGAGTACTGGTGGATCCGGTCGTCATCCCCAGAAGCGGAGCCGGGCCGGGCGAGGGGCCCGTCGCCGTCCACCTCTTCGGCGGCCTGTGCCTGGAGACGGATCTGATCACCCGGCGCACGGTCTTCCTGCCGCGCCGTCCGGTCCCCGGTGACCTGCTGGCCTTCGCCAACACCGCCGGTTACGCCATGGACTTCCACGCCACCCGCGCCCAGCACCAGCCCGCCGCCCGCAAGGTCGCCGCCTGGCAGGACGGCGACGCCTGGCGCTGGTGCCTCGACGACCAGTTCTGGCCGATCACGCCCTCGGGGGGAGCTCAGTGAGGTACGACAGCATCACCGATGCGATAGGCAACACCCCGCTGGTACGGATCGACCCGGCCGTCCACGGCCTGCGCCACATCGACCTGTTCGCCAAGCTGGAGATGCTCAACCCCTTCGGCTCGGTCAAGGACCGGGCCGCCTGGAACATGGCGAGGCCTCTGCTGGCCGAGGCGGTCGAACACGGCAGCCAGGTCGTGGAGTTGTCCAGCGGCAACACGGCGAAGGCGCTGGCGGTCGTCGCGGGCATGCACGGCCTGGGCTTCAAGAGCGTCACCAACCGGATGCGGGTCCCGGAGATCAAGGACCTTCTGCTGCTGCTCGGCTCGGAGATCGAGGAGCTGCCGGGGCAGAGCGAGTGTCTGGACCCGACCGCGACGGACGACCCGCTGACCCTCTTCCACCGCACGCTGTCCGCTTCCGGCAGCGCCTATCTCCACACGGACCAGTACTTCAACCCGCGCAACACCGAGGCGCATCTCACCGGCACCGGGCCGGAGATCGTCAAGGACCTGGACGGCCGGGTCCCCGACTGGTTCGTCGCCTGTGTGGGCACGGCCGGTTCCTCCACGGGCGTGGCCCGCGCACTGCGGGAGGAGGATCCCTCGGTGCGGGTGGTCGGGCTGGTCGCGGCCAAGTCGGACTTCATCCCCGGGATCCGCACCATCGACGAGGTGCAGGAGGTCGGCCTGTTCGACCCGGAGACGTACGACACGATGGAGTCGGTGAGCGCCGACGAGGCGATCGAGGGGATGCTGACCCTGAACCGCCGCTGCGGCATCCTGGGCGGGCCCACCGGAGGCGCCGCCTACCACGGGGCCGTCCGTCATCTGCGCGCCGTCGACGAGGAGTTGACCGAGCGCCGGACAGCGGTGTTCATCGTCTGCGACCGCGTGGAGAGCTATCTGAGCTACGTCCGGCAGCGACGGCCCGACCTGCTGGGCCGGCCGCCCCGGAAGAACTCGCCGGCCGACCTGACCGACGCCGAGGTCGGCGGGGCGCCGTCGGTCACGGTGACCGAGGCCCGGCGGTGGATCGACACCGACCGGCCGCTCGTGGTCGACCTGCGCAGCCCCTACGCCTACGCGGCGCTGCACATCGACGGGTCGGTCAACATCGTCGACGAATTGTTCGCCGAACTCCTCCAGGGAGGACTGCCGTTCAGCCGGAGCCGGCCGGTGCTGCTGGCGTGCCCGGTGGGCGAGCAGTCCGCCCGGTACGCGGCGCTGCTGACCCGGATGGGCCATCCCGACGTACGCAGTCTGGCCGGCGGCATCATCGCCTGGCGGGACGCGGGCGCGCCCCTGGTGCGGGACTGACGGCCATGACCGCACCCGCGATCCGCGACGATCTGCGCCAGTGGCAGCAGGCGCTGCGCGCCCAGTTCCCCATCGTCACCGGGCACCCGGAGCTGGCGTACCTGGACAGCGCGGCGACGGCGCAGAAGCCGCAGGCCGTGCTGGACGCCGTGCAGACGTATCTCACGACCAGCAACGCCAACGCGGCACGCGGCACCTACACGTGGGCCAACCGGACCACCGAGCTGGTCGAGCGCACCCGCGAGCGCGTCGCCCGGTTCCTCGGGGATCGCCAACCCGAGCGCTCCGCCGTCCACTTCACGAGCGGCACGACCGAGGGGCTGCGCACGATCGCCCGCGACTGGCTGCCGGGGTTCCTGCGCGACGGCGACGAGATCGTCGTGCCGGAGGCCGACCACCAGGCCAACATCGCCCCCTGGTGGGAGGCCCAGCGGCTGCTCGCCCGCGAGGGCGTGCACGTGCGGGTGGTGCCGATGCCGTACCAGAGCGGTTCCGGGGACTACGACCACCGTGCGCTGGCCGAACGGGCCGGGCCGCGCACCCGGTTCGTCGCCACCACGCATGTGCACCACGTCTACGGCGGTGACATGAACGTGCAGCGCATCCGCCGGGCGGTCGGCCCGGACGCGGTGATCTGTCTGGACGCGGCGCAGAGTGTCGGGCATCTGCCGGTGTCCGTGGCCGAGTTGGAGGTCGACTTCGTCGTCTTCTCCGGGCACAAGGCGCTGGCCCTGCCCGGTTCCGGGGCGGTGTGGGCCCGGCAGGCGCGCGGCCCGGCGTTCACGCCCGGCGGGTGGAGCGGCACCCCGAACACGGTCGGCATCGCCTCGCTCGAAGCGGCCCTGGACTGGCTGGACGCCGCCGGTGTGGAGCGCGTCGAGCGCTGGACGGTCGCCCTGGCGGCCCGGCTCACCGAGGGGCTGCGCCAGCTGGACGCCTACGAGATCCTCGGCTGCCCGCTGAGCCTGGCCGCCGACTCGACCGTGCAGCGGCGCCAGGGCATCGTCACCCTGCGGCATCGCGCCATCGACTCGGGCGACCTGGGCTTCATCCTGTACAGCCACGGTTTCATGGTCCGCTCGGACAACCACTGCCAGGGCGACGCGGGCGAGAAGACCGGTTCGGTCCGGGTGAGTCTGCATGTGTACAACACCGTTGAGGAGATCGACCGGCTGCTGTCTGTCCTCGTTTCACTCCAGTGACTCCCCCAACTATGCGTAATGGGAACCGTTTCCACCTGTAGGCTCGGGCCGGAAAGAGTCAGGTGCGAGACGGCAAGGTGGCGCGACCGGATGGGGCTGAGTCTGGCGACGGCGGAGCGATGGGTGGAGCGCTGGGAGCTCCAGCAGCAGCGGTACGCGGTCGACCGCGAGGAGCGGTTCACGGTGATCGCCGATGTCGTCGAGCACGTCACGGCCGGGCACGGCTCCCAGCCCCTCGTCGTCGACCTGGGCTGCGGGCCCGGCTCCCTGGCGGCCCGGCTGGTCCGGCGGCTGCCGGACGCGGAGATCGTGGCCGTGGACCGGGATCCCCTGCTGCTGGAGCTGGGCCGGACCCACCATCCGGACGCGGCACGGTACGTCGACGCCGAGATCGGCACACCGGGCTGGACCTGGGCTCTGGACCTGGACCGGCCCCTGGACGCGGCCGTCTCCACGACAGCCCTGCACTACCTCGACCGCGACACCCTGCTGCGCACCTACCGGCAGCTCGCCACGCTGCTGCGGCCCGGCGGTGTCCTCGTCAACGGCGACCATCTCCCCCAGGACGACACGGGCCCGGCCGGGATCGCCGCCCACGTCGGGCGGTGCCGGGCCGACCGGCAGCGGGTGTTCGCGCACGAGGACTGGGGCTCCTGGTGGGCCGCCGCCGCCGACGACCCCGAGCTGACGGACCTGCTCGCCGAGCGCCACCGCCGCGAGGCACCTCTCGACACCGGCCGTCCCGCCGAACTCCCCCTCTCGGCCCATCTGGAGCTGCTGCGAGAGGCGGGCTTCGCCACGGCGGGCCCGGTCTGGCAGTACGGCGACAGCTGCGTGGTCGTCGCGGTTCGCTGACCCGGGCGTCACCCCTGCGCCACCCTCGGCTCGCGGGCGGCGCCGGCCACCCGGACAATACATGCAGGAATCGCTATATGTTAATGTCGCCATGACAGCCCCGGCCGAGGCGCCGCGGGCGGCACGAGCACACGCAAGGAGCCACCCCCATGACCACCGCCGAGCACCTCACCCACGAGAACCACGCGCACGCCCACGGCGACGACTGCGGCCACGTAGCCTTCACGCACGGCGATCACACCGACTACGCCCACGACGGCCACATCCACCGGATGCACGAGGACCACGTCGACGAGTGCGCGAACGGCGGCCACGCGGTGCACCAGAACCACGACCACCAGCACGGCGACGACTGCGGCCACCTGGCCGTGCGGCACGGTGACCACACCGACTACGTGCACGACGGCCACCGGCACGCCGCCCACGAGGGGCACTGGGACGATCACTGACGATCCCCGTCCGCGGCGACCAGAGCATCGGGCGGCGAACTGGAAATCATTGTCATATGCTAATGTGTGCATATGACAACGACGCCCGCTTCCCCCACAGACGAGCCGGATCCGACCCTGCAGGCGGCCAGCGAGCTCCTGCGCGCGCTGGCCTCGCCCGTACGGCTGGGCATCGTGCGGGAGCTGTCCGCAGGCGGGAAGTACGTCCATGAACTGGTCACGGCTCTGGGCGTGAGCCAGCCGCTGGTCTCCCAGCATCTGCGGGTGCTGCGCACCTCCCGGATCGTCACCGCCCGGCGTCAGGCCCGCGAGACGCGGTACACCCTCACCGACGACCACGTGGCGCACATCGTGCTGGACGCCATCCGGCACGCACAGGAGTAGCGCGCACGGTCCCCCTCTTCGACGGCCGCCCGGCCTGCTGCCGGGCGGCCGTCGCGCCGTCTCGGGACAGGCTCGCCCGGCGGACCGTGCGGTCGCCGCACGGTGGTTCGACGGGCGCCGGGTTACGGAACGAGGGGGCGGACGTCCTCGGCCACGAAGCGGACGAAGCCCTCGGGGTCCGGCTCATCGCCGGTGGGCTCGAGGATGACGGTGTCGGCACCGGCGGCGACCAGGCGTTGAACGGCCTCGGCCACCGTGCCGGCGTCGCCCGCGACTCCCAGATCGGGGATCTTGTCCGTGCCGGATGCGGTGCGCTCGGCCTGGAGGCGGGCGGCGGCGTCCGGCCCGGTGGTGGTGAGGAGATAGACGACCACGCGGTGGGAGCCGGTGCGGCCAGCCGCCGCGCGGCCCTCGTCAATGAGCCGGCGGGCGTTTCGCACGCCGTCCGGCGGGGTGGCCTCGCTGAGCAGCGTGCCGTCGGCGGCCTCGCCGGACAGGCGCAGCGAACGGGGGCCGGTGACACCGGCGAGCACCTCGGGAGCGGTGGGCGGGGGCCAGTCGAGGCCGACGTCGTCCAGCTTCACGTACCGCCCGTCAGTGGTGACGCGCTCGCCGCGCAGCAGCGCCCGGAGCGCGTCGAGGTACTCGCGCAGCAGTGTGACCGGCGACTCGGCCCGCGCTCCGACCTGCCCCATCCAGTCCTGCACGCCGTGCCCGACGGTCAGCGTGAAGCGCCCCGGGAAGAGCCGGTCCAGGGTGGCGGTCTCCATCGCGGTGAGGGCGACGTTCCGCAAGGGCACGGGCAGCAGCCCGATGCCGACCCGCAGCCGTTCGGTCCAGGCGAGCGCGGCGGACGCGGTGGCGACCCCGCCCTCCAGGAAGCAGTCCTCCCAGAACCACAGCTCCTCCAGCCCCGCCGCCTCGGCGGTACGGGCTATGCCACGCAGCCTCTCGGGGGGCAGCTGAGGACGGAAAACAGCACCAAGACCAGTCATGGGCCCTTACCTACCCCTAGTGCTCCGGGATGAACAACTGCTTTACGGCACTTTGCTCTTGACGGCCCGGGTGGCGAGTCCGCCGTGTCCCTACGGCAGCACGGCGAAGCCGTCCAGTTCCACCAACGCCTCCTCGTCCCACAGCCGGACGACCTCGACGACCGCCATGGCCGGGTAGTCGCGGCCCGCCAGTTTCCGCCAGAGGCGACCCAGTTCGGGGGCGTGGGCGCGGTACGCGGCGACGTCCGTGGCGTAGACGGTGACGCGGGCCAGGTCGGAGGGCATGCCGCCGGCCGTCGTGAGGGCGGCCAGCAGGTTGGTGAGGGCCCTCTCGAACTGTTCCGGCAGGGTCGCGCCGACCACCTTGCCGTCGCCGTCGAGGGCGGTCTGCCCCGCCAGGAACACCACCCTGGACCCCGAGGCCACGACGGCGTGCGAGAAGCCGGTCGGTGGGGCGAGGCCGGGCGGGTTGACGCGTTCGGTGGTCACCGGGCCTCCTGGTGGGCTGCGTACAACTCCTTGGCGATGATGCCGCGTTGGACCTCGCTGGCCCCCTCGTAGATGCGTGGGGCGCGCACCTCCCGGTAGAGGTGTTCGAGCAGGTGACCGCGTTGCAGCGCGCGGGCGCCGTGCAGCTGGACGGCGGTGTCGACGACGTACTGCGCGGTCTCGGTGGCGAGCAGTTTCGCCATGGCGGCGCGCTGGGGCACGTCCTTGGCGCCCTCGTCGTACGCCGTCGCCGCCGCGTAGACCATCAGCCGGGCCGCCTCCGTGCGCAGGGCCATCTCGGCGACCTGGTGGGAGACGGCCTGAAGGTCCCTCAGCTTGCCGCCGAAGGCGTCCCGCCCGGCGGTGTGCGCGAGGGTCGCGTCGAGCGCCGACCGGGCCATACCGACCGCGAAGGCGCCGACGCTGGGGCGGAACAGGTTGAGCGTCCCCATGGCGACCCGGAACCCCCGGTCCACCTCCCCGAGCACGTCGTCGGCCGTCACCGGCACGGCGTCGAAGCCGAGCGCGCCGATGGGGTGCGGTGAGAGCATGTCGAGCCCGGCACCGGTCAGCCCCGGCCGGTCGGCCGGCACGAGGAAGGCCGTGACGCCGCGTGCCCCTGCCCCCGGGGTGGTCCGGGCGAAGACGGTGTAGAAGTCGGCCTCGGGGGCGTTGGAGATCCAGCACTTCTCACCGGTGAGACGCCAGCGGGTGGGGCCGTCGGGGGCGGCGGCCAGTCCGGCGGGAGCCGGTGAGTCGTAGATGGCGTGCGGTGAGTCGTGGACCGCGTGCGGTGAGGCGCGGTTCGCGCGCCCGGATCCCGACGAGCCGCCGGCAGGAGCCCGCTCCCCCTCGGTTCCGCCGCTGGATGCCGTCGCGTCCGGTGCCGCACCGGCCTGGGACCGACCACCCCGACCGCCGCCGCCGGACGCCGCCGAGCCGCCTTCACGAGCCCCGGCGCCTCGAATGCTGCCGCCGGACGCCGCCGAGTCCGATGAGCGGTCGGCAGGAGACCGAGCGCCCCGGGCGCTGCCGTCGGGTGTCGCCGCACCCGCTGAGCCGGGACCACCGGTCCGGGAGCCCTGAGCACCGCCGGGTCCGGCCCGCCCCTGAGCGCCGTCGGACGCCGTCCCGCCCCGAGAACGGCCGCCGGCTGCCGCGCCGGTGCCCCCTCCAGAGGCCCTCCCGCCCAGTGAGCCACTGCCGGATGCCGCCCCTGGTGAGCCGTCCCGCTCCGCCCGCAACCCCAGCGCCGCCGCGTCCGACCCCGCTCCCGGCTCGCTCAGCGCGAACGCCGCGACCGCCGTGCCGTCGGCCACGCGGGGGAGCCAGCGGGCGCGTTGGGGCTCCGTGCCGTGAGCGTGGACCGGGTGGGCGCCGAGGCCCTGGAGGGCGAGGGCCGTTTCGGCTTCTGTGCAGGCGTAGGCCAGGGACTCGCGCATCAGGCACAGGTCGAGCGCGCCGGAGGTGAAGAGCCGACCGAGCAGTCCGAGGCTGCCGAGTTCGGCGAGCAGGGCCCGGTTCACCCGGCCCGCTTCGCCCTTCTCGGCCAGCGGGCGGAGCCGCTCGGCGGCGAGGGCGCGCAGCTCGGCACACCAGGCGAGTTGTGCCGGTTCGAGCGAGAATGCGGTCATCGCCGGTCCCTTCTCCGCCGGCCCTGCCTCCCGGCCGGGCCACCCCGAGGTTATCGCGGACCGTTGACTGCCGTCACCAACACGATACGCTCCTGGGGCGAGCCCACCACGCCAAGGGGGCGAATCGTATGAATCCACGGGGTACGGCCCACGTCGACACCTTCGCCCGTGACCATCTGCCACCCCCGGACCAATGGCCCGAGCTCCGTTTCGACCTGCCGGAGCTGCGTTACCCCGAACGGCTCAACTGCGCCGCCGAACTGCTCAGCGGCCCGCCCGGCGACCGCCCGGCGTTCCTCACCCCAACGCAAGAGCCATGGACGTATGCCGATCTGCGCGCCCGCGTCGACCGCATCGCGCACCTGCTCACCGGCGAACTCGGCGTCGTCCCCGGCAACCGGGTGCTGCTGCGCGGCCCGACCACTCCCTGGCTCGCGGCCTGCTGGCTGGCGGTGCTGAAGGCGGGGGCCGTCGCGGTCACCGTGCTCGCCCAGCAGCGCCCGCACGAGCTGAGCACGATGTGCGAGATCGCCCGGGTCCGGCACGCGCTGTGCGACATCCGGGCCGTCGACGACCTCGCCAAGGCCGAGATCCCGGACCTGCGGATCACCGCCTACGGCGGTGACGCCCCGGACGACCTCCTCAACCGCCCGGCGCCCGGCACACTGTACGAGGCCGTCGACACGGCGGCCGACGACGTCGCGCTGATCGCCTTCACCTCCGGAACCACCGGCCGCCCCAAGGGCTGCATGCACTTCCACCGGGACGTCCTGGCCGTCGCCGACACCTTCTCCCGGCACGTCCTGAAGCCCGACGCGGACGACGTGTTCACGGGCAGTCCCCCGCTCGGCTTCACCTTCGGGCTCGGCGGGCTGGTCGTCTTCCCGCTGCGGGCCGGGGCGAGCGCGCTCCTGCTGGAGCAGGCGGGTCCCAGGCAACTGCTGCCGGCCATCGCCCGCCACCGGGTGTCCGTGCTGTTCACCGCGCCGACGGCGTACCGCGCGATGCTCGACGAGCTCGACGGGTACGACGTCTCGTCGCTGCGCCGCTGCGTCTCGGCCGGCGAGAACCTGCCGGCGGCCACCTGGCGGGCCTGGCACGAACGCACGGGCCTGCGCGTCATCAACGGCATCGGCGCCACCGAGCTGCTGCACATCTTCGTCTCCGCGGCCGACGAACGGATCCGGCCCGGCACGACGGGCGTTCCCGTGCCGGGCTGGCACGCGTGCGTGCAGGACGAGCGCGGCGAGCCGGTGCCCGACGGGGAGCCGGGACTGCTCGCGGTGCGCGGACCGGTCGGCTGCCGCTACCTCGCCGACCCGCGGCAGCGGGAGTACGTACGCGGCGGCTGGAACATCACCGGCGACACCTACGTCCGCGAGGCCGACGGGTATTTCCGGTACGTCGCCCGCGCCGACGACATGATCATCTCGGCCGGGTACAACATCGCCGGGCCGGAGGTCGAGGACGCGCTGCTGCGGCACCCGGACGTGGTGGAGGCGGCGGTCGTGGGGCGGCCCGACGAGGCCCGCGGACAGGTCGTGGTGGCCTTCGTCGTCCTCAAGGAGGGCGCCGAACGGGACGCCGGGGCGCTGCGCGCCTTCGTGAAGAGCGAGCTGGCGCCGTACAAGTGCCCGCGCGAGATCGTCTTCCTGGACGCGCTGCCGCGCACGGCCACCGGCAAGCTCCAGCGGTTTCTCCTGCGCACGGGAGGGCTCCCGGAAGGCGGCACCGGAAGCGACCGGGAGTGAACCGAACGACCTAAGATGATCAACGTGTCCGACCAGCATGCACCACGGTCTCTCATCGTCACGCTCTACGGCGCGTACGGCCGCTTCGCGACGGGCCCCGTGCCCGTCGCCGAACTGATCCGGCTGCTCGCCGCGGTCGGCGTGGACGCCCCGTCCGTACGCTCCTCGGTGTCGCGGCTCAAGAGACGCGGACTGCTGGTGCCCGCCCGCACCGCCCAGGGCGCGGCCGGGTACGAACTGTCCCCGGATGCCCGCCAGTTGCTCGACGACGGCGACCGGCGCATCTACGCCACGGCTCCTCCCGAGGACGAGGGGTGGGTGCTCGCCGTGTTCTCCGTGCCGGAGTCGGAGCGGCAGAAGCGGCACGTGCTGCGCTCCCGGCTGGCCGGCCTCGGTTTCGGCACGGCCGCGCCGGGCGTGTGGATCGCGCCCGCGCGGCTGTACGAGGAGACCCGGCACACCCTCCAGCGGCTGCGGCTGGACGCGTACGTCGACTTCTTCCGCGGCGACCACCTCGGCTTCGCCCCGACCGCGGAGGCCGTCGCCCGCTGGTGGGACCTGGCCGCCATCGCCAAGGAGCACGAGGCGTTCCTCGACCGCCACGCGCGCGTGCTGCACGCCTGGGAGCAACGCGAGGACACCCCGCCGGAGGAGGCCTACCGCGACTACCTCCTCGCCCTGGACTCCTGGCGCCACCTCCCCTACACCGATCCGGGCCTGCCCTCCGCACTCCTCCCCGAGGACTGGCCGGGGGTGCGCTCGTCGGCGGTGTTCCGGAGGCTGCACGAACGGCTGCGGGACGCGGGCGCGGAGTTCGTGGGGCCGTGATGCCGCGGCGGGAACCGAAGCTCACCACGCCCTTGTTAGGTCCACCGGGCCACCGGGTACTCGTCAGCGCGTTCCCGGAACCCGCACCACACGCTTCACTCGGGAGACGCGATGCCCCGACTTCCCCAGCACGAGATCCCGCCGCGACTGCATGAGTGACCGCCTCCGACGGGCGGCGGAGATCATGGAGCGGCAGGCAGGCCCGACGCGGCCGGCTCTGATCGTGGTCGACATGATCAACACATACGACCACGAGGACGCCGAGCTGCTCGTGCCGTCCGTCGAAGAGGTCGTGCCGGTCATCGCGGAGCTGATCGGCCGGGCCCGCGAGGCGGGCGTGCCGGTGATCTACGTGAACGACAACTTCGGACTGTGGCGCTCGCACCACGGAGAGCTCGTCGAGACCGCGCTGGCCCGGCCGCACGCCCGCCTGATCGAGCCGATCCGACCCGACGACGAGTCACTCTTCGTCATGAAGGCCCGCCACTCCGTGTTCTACGAGACGCCCCTGGCCTACCTCCTGTGGAGCCTGGGCGTCGGACACGTGGTGCTGACCGGCCAGGTCACCGAGCAGTGCGTCCTGTACTCCGCCCTCGACGCGCACATCCGGCACCTGGAGGTCACGGTGCCCAAGGACGCCGTCGCCTCCATCCACCCCCACCTGGCCTCCGCCGCGCTGGAAATGATGGAGCGCAACATGGGCGCCCGGATCATCTCGGCGAAGGAAACCGATTTCACGCCGACCGCAGGCTAGGGGGTGCCCCCCTTCACAGACTCAGCCGCGGCTTCGGCACGTCCGTGCGGCCGGTCTGGGGGCGACGGCTGCCCGCGCGGTAAGGGGCCGGCCAGGTCGCTCCCGGTCCCGTGTAGCCCTGTTCGGCCGCCGCGTGCAGCGTCCAGTGCGGGTCGTAGAGGTGGGGGCGGGCCAGGGCGCACAGGTCCGTACGGCCCGCCAGGATCAGGGAGTTGACGTCGTCCCAGGAGGAGATCGCGCCGACCGCGACCACCGGGATGCCGGTGGCGTTGCGGATCCGGTCCGCGAACGGAGTCTGGTACGACCGCCCGAACTCGGGCCGTTCGTCCGCCACCACCTGCCCCGTCGACACGTCGATCGCGTCGGCGCCGTGCGCGGCGAAGGCCCGGGCGATCTCGACGGCGTCCTCGGGCGTGGTCCCGCCCTCGGCCCAGTCGGTTGCGGAGATCCGGACGGTCATGGGCCGCTCCCCCGGCCAGACGTTCCGTACGGCGTCGAACACCTCCAGCGGGAAGCGGAGCCGCTTCTCCAGCGAGCCCCCGTAGGCGTCGGTGCGACGGTTGGCCAGCGGGGAGAGGAAGCCGGAGAGCAGATAGCCGTGGGCGCAGTGCAGTTCGAGCAGGTCGAATCCGGCCCGGGCGGCGCGGCAGGCGGCTGCCGCGAACTGCTCCCGGATGTCGGTGAGTTGCGCGCGAGACAGCTCGCGCGGGGTCTGGCTGAACCGCTTGTACGGGAGCGCGGAAGCGGCCACGAGCGGCCAGTTGCCCTCCTCCAGCGGCTCGTCCATGCCCTCCCACATCAGCTTCGTGGAGCCCTTGCGGCCGCTGTGGCCGAGCTGCACGCCGATCGCGGTGCCGGGCGCCTGGGCATGCACGAAGTCGGTGACACGCCGCCAGGCCTCGGCCTGCCGGCCGGTGTAGAGACCGGCGCAGCCGGGCGTGATCCTGCCCTCCTCGCTGACGCACACCATCTCGGTCATCACCAGCCCGGCCCCGCCCATCGCCCGCGCGCCCAGATGGACGAGGTGGAAGTCGCCGGGGACGCCGTCGACCGCCGAGTACATGTCCATGGGTGAGACGACGACCCGGTTGCGCAGGGTCAGGCCCCGCAGCCGGAACGGGGTGAACATCGGGGGCGTGCCGGGCGGGCAGCCGAACTCCCGCTCCACCGCCTCCGTGAAGTGCGGGTCGCGCAGCCGCAGGTTGTCGTGGGTGACGCGGCGGCTGCGGGTGAGCAGGTTGAAGGCGAACTGGCGGGGCGGCTGGTCCAGGTACAGGGCGAGGTTCTCGAACCACTCCAGGCTGGCGCGGGCCGCGCGCTGCGTGGACGCGACGACGGGCCGCCGCTCCGCCTCGTAGGCGGTCAGGGCCTCGGACAGGGTGTCCTGTTCCTCCAGGCACGCGGCCAGGGCCAGGGCGTCCTCGACGGCGAGCTTGGTGCCGGAGCCGATGGAGAAGTGGGCGGTGTGGGCGGCGTCGCCGAGGAGGACGACGTTGCCGTGCGACCAGCGGTCGTTGACGACCGTGCGGAAGGTCGTCCACGTGGAGTTGTTCGACTTCAGGGGGCGGCCGCGGAGCGCTTCCGCGAAGATCTTGGCGCAGCGTTCGATCGACTCGGCTTCGCCGAGCTCGTCGAAGCCGGCGGCGTGCCAGACCTCCTCGCGCATCTCGATGATCACGGTGGAGGCGTCGGGGGCGTACGGGTAGCCGTGGAGCTGCATGACGCCGTGTTCGGTCTCGGCGATCTCGAAGCGGAAGGAGTCGAAGGGGAAGTCGGCGGCGAGCCAGATGTAGCGGCAGCGGTGTGTGGTGACCCGGGGGCGGAAGACGTCCGCGTAGGTCTCGCGTGTGGTGCTGTGGATGCCGTCCGCCGCGATGACCAGGTCGTGGGTCTGCGGGAGCTCTTCCGGGGCCTCGGTGTGGAAGCGGAGGTCCACGCCGAGTTCGCGGCAGCGGTGGTGGAGGATTTCCAGGAGGCGTTGGCGGCCGAGTGCGGCGAAGCCGTGTCCTCCGGAGGTGTGGCGGGTGGTGCGGTGGACGATGTCGATGTCGTCCCAGCGGACGAAGTGCCTCTGGAGGGCCTCGTAGACCTGGGGGTCGGCGTGTTCTATGCCGCCGAGGGTTTCGTCGGAGAGGACGACGCCGAAGCCGAAGGTGGTGTCCGGGGGGTTGCGTTCCCAGACGGTGATGTCGCGGGTGGGGTCGAGGCGTTTGAGGAGGGCGGCGGCGTAGAGGCCGCCGGGGCCGCCGCCGATGATGGCCACGCGTAGAGGGTGGCGTGTGTCGCCGTGCGGGTGCGGGTTCGTTGTGGCTGGTCGCGCAGTTCCCCGCGCCCCTTCGGGTACATCCACTATCGTCCGCTCCATTTCGGAGGGCGCTTTTCCGAGAAGGCCGCGTGGAACTCCGCGTAGTCCTCTCCTGTCATCAGGAGGGCCTGGGTGGAGGCGTCCAGTTCAACCGATGCCGCCAGCGGCATGTCCAGTTCTGCCGTGAGGAGGGCCTTGGTCTGGGCGTAGGCCAGGGCTGGACCGTCTGCCAGGCGGCGGGCCAGTTGTTGTGCCGCCTCATCCGCTCGGCCCTCCTCCGTCAGTTCGCTGATCAGGCCGATGCGCTCGGCCTCGGGGGCGCGGACCGGGTCGCCCAGCATCAGGAGGCGGGTGGCGTGGCCGAGGCCTACGACCCTGGGCAGGAGGTAGGCGGCGCCCATGTCGCCGCCGGAGAGGCCGACGCGGGTGAAGAGGTAGGCGAAGCGGGCCGTGGAGTCGGCCACGCGGAAGTCGGCGGCCAGGGCCAGGACCGCTCCGGCGCCGGCCGCCACACCCTGAACCGCCGCGATCACGGGGAAGGGGCACTCCCGGATGGCGCGGACCACCTGACCGGTCATGCGGTTGAAGTCGAGGAGCTGGGCGGTGTCCATGCCCAGGGTGGCGCCGATGATCTCGTCGACGTCGCCGCCGGAGCAGAAGCCGCGGCCCTCGCCGGCCAGCACCAGGGCCCGTACGGACCGCTCCCGGGACAGCTGCGCGAGCAGGTCGCGCAGGTCGGCGTAGGCGCCGAAGGTGAGCGCGTTGAGTTTCTCGGGGCGGGCCAGGGTGACGGTGGCGACCCCGTCGGTGAGGTCGACGCGCAGGTGCTCCCAGCTCGTGGTGCGGGCGGCGGAGCCGGTGAAGGGACTCATGACGTGCGGCCTCCTCGGGCGGGCACTGCCTCACTGAGCTCTACCCCACGAAGTTATCACTCATCCGTGACTGTCGTCATGAGTACGCGATAGGCCGTCCGGGTAGGACATCACGGGGAGCCGGGTGTGAACCGGGCAGGTCACATCCGTCACAGATCGTCCACACCGGCGTAACGGCGGGAGCAGCTGTGCGCGGCACGGCGTTCACCTGGGTAAGCCGGGCGGCAAGGGGGCCGCAGGTCCTCCGGCAGTGCCCCTCGGACGCCACAGAAGAGTGGCGCCGTACCATTCATAAGGTTGAAAGCAGGATGTCCTGCTCCATGAACGGACCCGCCTTGTACGAACTCGCCTCAGCCCCCGCCTCCTGGCGCATCGCGCTGCCGCACACCACCGCGGCGGTGCCCGTGGCCCGCGCCCTGGTCCGTACGGCGCTGGCCGAACTGGAGCACCGGGCGGACTGCGACACGGCGGAGCTGCTCACGGCGGAGCTGGTGGCGAACGCCGTGGAGCACACCTCCGGCGAGACGCCGATAGAGCTGGTGGTGGAGCTGATGCCGTCGGGCTGCCAGGTCGAGGTGCACGACACCGACCCGCAGCCGCCCGGCGATCTCACCCGTCCGTCCGGGGGGATGCCCGACCCCTGGCAGGAGCACGGGCGCGGTCTGCTGCTGATCCGCGCCCTGAGCTCGTCGTGCGGGCACCGGCCGACCGAGTCCGGCAAGGCCGTGTGGTTCAGACTGCCCGTGGTACCGGCTCAGCGGCGGCCGACGGCCTGACGCGGTTCAGCCGAGGGTCGCGACCAGCACTGCCTTGATGGTGTGCAGACGGTTCTCCGCCTCGTCGAAGACGACGGAGTGCGCCGACTCGAAGACCTCGTCCGACACCTCCAGGTACTCCAGGCCGTGGGCCGCGTGGATCTCCTGGCCGACCTCGGTGCCGAGGTCGTGGAAGGCGGGCAGGCAGTGCAGGAACTTCACGTCCGGGTTGCCGGTGGCGCGCAGGACGTCCATGGTCACGGCGTACGGGGCGAGGGCGGCGATGCGCTCGGCCCAGACCTCTTTCGGCTCACCCATGGAGACCCAGACGTCGGTGGCGACGAAGTCGGCACCTCGGACGCCCTCGTCCAGGGTCTCGGTGAGGGTGATGCGGGCGCCACTGGTCTCGGCGAGGGCGCGGGCCCGGTCGACGACCTCCTCGGCCGGCCAGAAGTCCTTCGGGGCGACGAGACGCACGTCCATGCCGAGCAGGGCGCCGGTGACCAGGTAGGAGTTGCCCATGTTGAAGCGGGCGTCGCCGAGGTAGGCGAAAGTGATCCCGGTCAGCGGCTTGGCGCAGTGCTCGGTCATGGTCAGCACGTCGGCGAGCATCTGGGTGGGGTGCCAGTCGTCGGTGAGCCCGTTGTAGACCGGCACACCGGCGTGCGCCGCCAGCTCCTCCACCTTCTGCTGGCTGTCGCCCCGGTACTCGATCCCGTCGTACATCCGGCCCAGCACCCGCGCGGTGTCCCGCACCGACTCCTTGTGGCCCATCTGCGAGCCGGACGGGTCGAGGTACGTCGTCGAGGCGCCCTGGTCGGCGGCCGCGACCTCGAAGGCGCAGCGGGTCCGGGTGGAGGTCTTCTCGAAGACCAGCGCGATGTTCCGGCCCCGCAGGTACTGCGTCTCGACCCCGGCCTTCTTGGCGGCCTTCAGCTCCGCGGCCAGCTCGACCAGACCGCGGAACTCCTCCTCGGTGAAGTCCAGCTCCTTGAGGAGGTGGCGGCCGGCGAGGGCGGTCGGGACTGTCGCCATGGGGCGCTCCAGGGATACGGCGGTACGGGGACGGAGAGGACTACTGGAATACTATACGAAACCCAGCATGCCTATACGTCACGGTGGGTGCTTATACGGCCTCCCGTTCGACCGGGCAGCTCATGCACCGCGGCCCACCCCTCCCCCGCCCCAGCTCACTGCCCGGGATCTCTATCACTTCGATGCCCTGTTTGCGCAGGTGGGTGTTGGTGGTGGCGTTCCGCTCGTAGGCGACCACGACGCCGGGTTCGACGGCCAGGACGTTGCAGCCGTCGTCCCACTGCTCGCGTTCGGCGGCGTGCACGTCCTGGGTGGCGGTCAGCACCCGGATCTCGTTCAGGCCGAGCGCCGCGGCGATCGCGCGGTGCATGTGCTCCGGCGGATGGTCGGTGACCTTGAGCTCCTTCTCGCCGACGCCCGGTTCGATGGTGTACGAGCGCAGCATGCCGAGCCCCGCGTACTGGGTGAAGGTGTCGCCGTCGACCATCGTCATCACGGTGTCGAGATGCATGAAGGCACGCCGCTTGGGCATGTCGAGGGCCACGATCGTCTCGGCGGAACCGGCGGCGAACAGCTTGTGCGCGAGCATCTCGACGGCCTGGGGCGTGGTGCGCTCGCTCATGCCGATGAGCACCGCCCCGTTGCCGATGACGAGGACGTCCCCGCCCTCGATGGTGGACGGATAGTCGGCCTGCCCCTCGGACCAGACGTGGAAGGTCTCGTCGCGGAACAGCGGGTGGTGCCGGTAGATCGCCTCGAAGTGCACGGTCTCGCGCTGCCGGGCCGGCCAGCGCATGGCGTTGATGGAGACGCCGTCGTAGATCCACGCGGAGGTGTCGCGGGTGAAGAGGTGGTTGGGCAGCGGGCCCAGCAGGAAGTCGTCCAGTTCCATGACGTGGAAGCGCACCGAGGTCGGCTCCGGGTGCACATCGAGGAACTCGCGCTTGGTCATGCCGCCGACCAGCAGCTCGGCCAGCTCCGCCGCGGGCAGGTTCTCGAAGGCGGCTCTCAGATGGTCGGTGGCCAGCGGGCCGTACTCCTTCTCGTCGAAGACCCGGTCCAGGACGAGGGCTCTGGCCGCCGGGACCTCCAGGGCCTCGGCCAGCAGGTCACCGAAGAGGTGGACGGTGACGCCCCGGTCGCGCAGCACGTCGGCGAACCCGTCGTGCTCGGCGCGGGCCCTGCGCACCCACAGCACGTCGTCGAAGAGCAGCGAGGTCTTGTTGCTGGGGGTGAGCCTTTTGAGCTCGAGATCGGGCCGGTGCAGGATGACGCGGCGCAGCCGCCCGGCCTCGGAGTGGACGTGGTAAGCCATGCCTCCATCCTGACCGTCCGCTCGCGTCTTCACCCCTCTCCGGAGCGGATCCGCCGGGGCGGGCCGCCGGGCCGCATGCGACCTCCGTCGCTTCGCCGACGGGGTCGTACGGCCCGGGGCGCGTCCGATGACGACAGTGGGGTGGTCCGCGAGCGCAGCCGACCAAGATCAGCTCCATCGGACTCTTCGTCCTGAGGGCCATCGCGGCCCGGCCACTGCTACGCAGGCCACCATGGGCACCCGTGTGGAGCCCTCCCTGCGGAGCGCTTCTCGCCGGCTTGGTCCTGAGGCCGGCGTGGACGGTGCACTACCCGATGCCGGGCGGCCCAGGAGTGCGCCGGCCGCGCTCACCAGGCCGGGCGACAGCCTCGGCCGCCCGTCGCCGCCGCAAGGCCTCGGACAGACCCGCGTTCGCAGCCCAGGCCTCGGCCCAGGCGGCCAGAGCAGACCGGTGCCCCGGTGACCGGAGGAGCAGAGCCGCCCGGTCGACAAGCAGTACTGCGGGAGGCAGGCCGTCCGGCTGCGCCGTCAGCAACAGGGCCAACTCGAAGAGCTGCTCGACAGAGAGGCCGGCGGGCAGGTCGTAACCGTTCAGGTCGTGGGTGAGTGCGTCTCGCAGTCGGGCGGCGGACAGCTCGGCCGATGCGGCCCGCAGCAGGTTCCGTGCCTCATCCTCCTCCGCGGTCGACAGGACGCTGGGAACTGAGGGATCGGGCACAGAGGCGATCTGCGCCAACTCGTCCGCCGCCGTCCCCCCTTCGAAGACGCGCACCACGTCGACCAAGACCTGCTTCCCCTCCGGCACGTCCAATGCGGCACGCACCAGCGTCACCACGTCCTCACGCATCCTGACGCCTCGCAGGTCGATCCGCCGGTCCAACTGGCTGCACAGCACCACGGCGAACTGCGCACGTCCCGACGCGTCCTCAAGCGCTCGCAGTCCGCACAAGAACTCCGTCAGGAGAAGCAGATACTGGCCGCGAGCATGTGCACGCCCCGATCTTCCTGCCTCCGGCCAGGAGACAGCCGGCACACCGGATGAAGCGAGCAGGAGATCCAGTTCCCGTGCAGCCGCGTCTCCTTCCAGGAGCCGGACCACGTCGGCAAGGGCACGGTCCCCACCCTGCACGTCCAATGCGGCACGCACCAGCGTCACCACGTCCTCACGCATCCTGAGGCCCCGCAAGTCGATCCGCCGGTCCAGTTGCTCCCCGAGCACCTCGGCGAACGCTTGCCGCCCCTGGGAATCCTCCATCTGCGCCAGTGTCGGCAAGAACTCCGAGAGGCGACGCAACAGGTCCACGCCCTGCGCCGGTCCGAGGCTCCTCTGGCGCGCGGACTCGATGACCCGGTCCGCGTCCATGCCGCACTGCGCCCAGCCGATCCCGAAACCGGCGCCCGGCCGAACAATGTGACCCTGTACCCGGATCGGCTGCGTGATCTCCCTCTGCAACCGTAGGGCGAGCCCCGCAGCCTCGGCCCTGCCCAGTTCCCCCACGAGGATCACGAACTCGTCGCCGCCCACCCGGGCAACGGTGTTGTCGTCCCTTACGGCGTCGCGCAGCCGGCGAGCGACCTCGATGAGGACGGCGTCGCCTACAGCGCGTCCGTATCCGGTGTTGATGCTCTCGACACCTTTGAGAGCACAGAGGAGCACGGCCAGGCCCCACCCGCCGGCTTCCGGCTCCTGAGGGGGAAGGCGCAGGTGCCTGTGGCCGGGATCGTCGTTCGCCTCCGGATCAGCGCACAGGAGGCCGGAGAGCTGCTCACGGACCGCAGGGCCGTTGCGCACGCCGGTGAGGACGTCGTGTCGGAGACGGTAGGCGGGCGTCAGGTCACGTGCTGCCGTCGCCCATTCCCCGGCCTCACGACGTGTGGTCATCAGCACATGCCCGAGTGCCGCGCCGACCCGGTTCACAAGTCGGTTGACCTCGGGATTCTCCGTGACATGATCGAGGACGAGCAGCCAGCCGGTATGGGACTGCAGCCACGACAGGACGCGCTCGACGGTGACCTGGGAATCAGCGGAGAAGCCCTCCGGCAACACCACCTCCGCGAGACTCGCGATGCCGTTCGCCAGCGTGTCCGCATAGCGCGCGTCCACCCACCACACCAGTGAGTAGTCGCTCAGATGGCGATGGGCGTACTCCAGAGCGATGGTGCTCTTGTCCGAACCCGCCGGCCCACACAACACCGTCGGCACGCGATCCGTCCTCGCCAGGCTCTGAGCGACCCAGACGACGTCGTCCTCGAGTGCGGGCAGCCAGCGAGTGATGCGGCGCGCGGGCAGGTTGTGCACGCCATGGCTCCACGGCGACGGCCTCTCCCACCCGCGCTCGCCCGCACCCTCCCAGGATCTGCCGGTGGGCGCCAGCTCGGCGAGCGGTTCGCCGTCTCTGGGCAGGGTCAGCGTTCCCGTCCGGTCCGCTATGACCGCCGGAAAGTCGGGAGAACGCCCGAGGCGCGGCGTGATGAAGTCACTCACGGCGTCGACCGTGCGCTGCGCCGAACCGGATCGGATCACCGTACGAAGCACACCACGTACGTCCGGCGCGAAGTCGAAGACGTCATGTCCCTCGAGCGGGTCGCCCACATGCATGAGGCCACTCAGCAATACCTCCGCCAGACAGACGGGATTGCTGTCGGGCAGGGCCGCGGCCTGGACGAGCCGCATGACGGGAAGCGTCAGCGGGTCGACGGCCGCCAGGTGGCCGGCCAGTTCGTATGCCTGCGGCGAGGCCGTCGCCCGGAAAGTCCGCACGCGGTCGGCCGCGGTCTGCGAGTCACTGCCGGTGCCGCTCTGGCCGAGGGAGACGGTGCCGGGAGGACGTTCCGCGTCGACTACGCGCAGAGGGGCGACGCCGCCGTGCGACGCGATCAGGTCGGCCCAGGGCCGCAGGCTCGGCTCGCCGAGTTCCAGCACGGGCACGGGGAGCGCGGGCCGGGGGCTCAGGGAGGCCGGAAGCCAGGGGTCGTGGGCGGTGAGCAGGTTGTTCGGAGGTGCCAGACCGGTGGTTCGGACGATCACGGGTTCGGCCGACAGCCCGGTGCCTCTCCACAGCCGAGCGGGGAACAGGTGGATCACGGCGGTCGGCGCTGCGCGAGCCAGGGTGGCCAGATGCTCGTAGGCATCTCCCCTGTGCCAGTGGTCGGCGACCCCGTCGGTCAAGACCAGTACGACGGTTCGGCCGCCGGTGACAGGAGCGGACGCGCCGAGCGGGCTCGTACGCACGGAACGGAAGATGCCCGAACCCGTGAGGGCGTCGGCCAGCTCTCCGACGGTGTCGCGCCACACCCGCATGGACGGACCGTGGTCGACGGCGAGCACGAGGTGGAGCCAACGGTCGGCTGCCGCGCGCAGCACGGCGTCGAGTACTCCGCTGTCGGCGATGACCTCGGCGGTGGCGGTCTCGTCCAGCTCATACCGGTGTTCGGACGGAACCCTGCGCTTCAGCGCTCGCAGCCCCCGCAAGATGCTCAGCGGATGACGCAGGCCCCGGACTCCCGGAATGCGCAGCGGAGCACCGGGAGCGCCGCCGTCACGGGTGCTGGTGAGTGCGTAGACCGGGCGCCGGACCTGACTCGGTGCGGCCTCGGCCGCGTCCCCTTCCGCGTGCTGTGACTGCGGGACGGCGGCGGAGGCGGACCCGGGCGGGAGCACGGTGGCCGGCCCCGCCACGACGGCCTCGGCCCTGCTCGACGGCGTGTGCAGGGCGAGCCACAGGGCGTCGCTGAGCTCCCGGGGCGAAAGGTCCACTCCGGCGCTGCTGAGCACGGCGTGCAGGCGAGTGATCAGGGGCTCGTCCGGCTTACCGGACCCCGCCGCTCCTGAGCTCACGCAGCACCGCCTCCTCAAGGTGCCTCGCCTCGGGCTGAACGCCCTGCTGCAGCAGGTGGACGGCGTGCAACAGCTGGTCGGTGGCGAGGCCGCCGATGCTGCGCCGGCTGGTGAACGTTCGGATGAGCTCCTGCACCCGCGGCCACTGTTCCTCCAGCTGCTGAAGGTCCTGGGCGAAGTGCGCCCGGACGATGCCCTCGAGCTGGTCCGGGTCGGGTTCTGGCAGCTCCAGCCGAACGCAGCGGCGCAGGAAGGCCGCAGGGAATTCACGTTCACCGTTACTGGTGATCACCACGAAGGGGAAATCCTGACAGCGGACGGTACCGTGCCGCACCAGCACCTTCTCCTGCGAGCCCTGCACGTGGACGGCCACCTCGGCCTGTTCCTCGGGCAGACGGGCCAGCTCCGGGATGCTGAACTCGCCCTCCTCCAGGACGAACAGCAGGTCGTTGGGCAGGTCCAGGTCACTCTTGTCGAGTTCGTCGATCAGGAGCAGCCGCGGCCGCCCCTCGTGCCGGGTGGCCAGCGCGGTGCCCAGAGGGCCCAGGCGTACGAAGCTGCCGATGTCGTCGGTGCCGTCCTGCCGCTCCCGCAGTCGGCCGATGGCGTCGTAGCGGTACAGCGCGTCGGTGAGCGTGGCGCGGGTGTTGACCGGCCAGACGAGGACCGGCCCGAGTCCGAGTTCCCTCGCCACGGCGTGCGCGAGCGACGACTTGCCCGTGCCGGGGGTGCCGGTCACCAGGAGGGGGCGGCGCAGGCGCAGGGCGGCGTTGACCACCTCCACCACCTGTTCGTCCCCGATCAGGTACGGCCGCTGCCGCTCGGGCTCACCGTCCGGTCGCGGCCGTCGCCAGGGCGGAGGCTGAGGCAGCGGTACGGAGTCATCGTATGTGCCGCCGTCCCCGCGGAAGAGCCGTTCTTGCGGGCGTCCGCTCTTCACGCGGCGCCTCCTTCCCGCCTCGTCGGATTGGCCAGCCGTGGTAGGAGAGGCGCCCAGCTCGGGTCCTCCCACAGCAGGGCCAGATGAGCACCCATGTGGGTGGTGTCGTGCAGGGCTTCGGCGCGCCGCTGTCTGACCTCTTCCGGCAGGCCGCGCAGCCAGTCCTCGGGTACGACGGCCCGCAGCGCCTCGGCCGTGTCCGGGCCGTGCTCGCCGCGGTGCCACAGGACCACGGGCACCCCGAGGTAACGACACAGGGCCAGCGCGGCGTCGCGCTGTTCCGGCGGACAGCAGGCGATGACACAGGCGATGTCGTCCTGCTTGGTCAGGATGCGGTTCGCCGTGTGCTGGTCCTGCAGCACATAGGGGTCCGCCGCGGCACTCCGCCCGTACTCCCAGCGCGTTTTCCAGATGCCGGGGCGCCTTACGCTCTGCCCACGCAGGACCACCACCCGATCCAGCCCGACGGGCCGCGTCCCCAACGGCCCGGCATCGGTCGGAAGGCGGTCGACGGCCAGTCCGAAGAAGCCCTCCTCGAGCAGGAACTCCACACCGGCCGACTCCTCGTAGTGGTCGAGTGCCTCGACAGCCTTCGAGAGGTCGGCGCAAAGGTCGGCGCGGCTGCGCTCGGTGTCTCCGCCCGTCCACGTCCTGACCGGGTGTCCGTGCGTGTCGTAGAGATGCATGACATACCGGAAGAGCTGTGCGGTGGGCTCGGCCGCCCACAGCCACACCCGCAGCACCGGCCGGGAAGTCCGGGCGGCGGCACGGGATTTTGCGGACCAGCGACACTGTGCCACCGCCTCCGGACTGACACTCAGACGCTCGGTCACCCGGTCCGACCACCGGCGCAGCAGATCTCCGCCCTCACGCCAGGCCGCGGCGATCTCCTCGACCACCAGGAGCACGGGAGGTACGACGCCGGGTTCGCCGACGCGGTCCTCCAGGTCCTCGATCAGCTCGGCGACTGCGGGCCGGCCGGCGTCGGACAGTGAGAAGTGAGGTACGGCGCGGCCGGCGGCCGCGCGAACCTCGTGATAGGTGGCCGTGCCCAGCAGGGACATCAGTTCGTCGTACTCGTCCTGGGTGAGGAGGCGCAGGGGCCCCAGCTTCTCCGCAGCGTCCTGGATCCGCCGCGCGACTTCCTCGTGGCCGGTGAGCTTGCTGAGCAGGGCCGGTATGCCCCGCGGATGGCGCATGACCGAGTCGGCGAGCTCCGCGCAAGTGGCCGGGGGTAAGGGCAGATCGAGGGCGTGGCCGACGCGCTCGGCGCACCGCCGCAGTTCCTGGGCGGGAAGCTTTTCGAGGGCTTCGGTCAGTTCACGGCGCCTGGCTCGGGTCCGGGGGTCGGCCACCTCGGCGACCACGGCCGGGACCACGCCGGTGGCGCGGAGCAGGTTGACCATCTCGGAGGCCCTGATGGCATAGGAGCGGGGGTTGTCGGGTCCGGGTTCCGTACACACCATCAGGCCTGCCACGCAGCCGTTCTCGCGATCCCACAGGGGCGCCCCACTGTGGCCGGGCTGGATCCGCAGCCGGGCGTGGCCCGGGTCCAGGATGTGCCAGGGTCCCATGTCGGCCTGGACGTAGACGTCCACGAGGGAGCGCGGGGCTCCGTTGGCGTACCAGGTCGAGAGCCGTCGGGTGGATGTCTCCCGGATGTGCACATGCTGGATGTCCGATGCTCCTGATTCCACCTTCAGCAGGGCGAGATCGCCCTCCCACCAGTGCTCGTGCTCCAGCTTGGGGGCCAGCCAACCGGCCAGCTCCACGGCGTGCTGCTCGCGTCCGAGGCCGGGGAAGGAGACAGCGACCCGGAGCATGTCCTGCGGCGTCGGTTGCTCAGTAGCCAGTTTGGGTCGTTCGAGAGCCGCGTTGACCACATGGGCGCAGGTCAGCAGATACCCGTCGGCGACCACCACGCCGGCACCCAGGCCTGCCCCCGTCGCCCCCCGGGCGTGCACGGTGACCCACGCCCTGCGGATGGGAGCGTCCGGGTCGTCGTACAGCGGGCGCACAGCTACTCCGTCGGCAGGGGCGCTTCGAGGTTCCACGTCGCGGATACCGTGAGGCTCGCCTCGCCCTTGTTCGCGACGATGCCGAGAGTCAGATCGTTACCGACCTTGATACCCAGGTCGACGGTGAGCTGCTGGGGACGCCGGTCCATGGCGGACACCGTGTCGTGCACGGACTGCAGGACCGGCACCAACGGCTTCAGCACCTGCCGAAGTGCGCCGCGGGCCGCGCGCGATATCCGCCCGTTGTGGTCACCCGCGACGGGTACGAGCGGCGCGGAACCCGGCGTCGTGCCGCCCGCCGTGGAGTCGGCCAGCGGACTGGTAAAGACCTCCAGGAGCACTGCCTGGCCGTCTTCGAAGGTGAACTCGACAAACTCCCCCATGGCCTCAACTATGCCAGCCCGGACGCTTCTTGACTCTCCGTTCGATCAATTACCGCCCAGCTGGGGGACGGCCCGCTGCGACTCGGACCGTCGCGCCCGGGACGCATCCCGGCTGCGGCTACAGCGGGGTCGACGCGATGTCGCACTCGATACGTCGCCGTTGCCGGGCCGCCAGAAGCCAGGGGTGGTCCGCCCGAACGACGGCGGCGAGTCCCTCCACCGCCGTCCGTTGCAGTTCGTCGGCCTCGGCGCCCCGGCCCAGCCCCCGGAGATCGAAGGCGAGGTTGGCCGTGCACGCCAGCCTCAGCGGGTGCCGTTCGCCCGCCGTCTCGGCCAGCAGGCACACGGTGGTCTCGTCCCTGTGGCGTGCCTGGTCGAAGTCCAGTCGCGCGAAGGCCGTGTTGGCCCTGCCGATCGCGACGGTCAGCGCCGTCATGTGGTGGGGCCCCACGGCCCTGTCAAGGCCGCGTGCGACGTCGTCCTCCAGTTCCTGCGCCTTGTCGAGGTAGCCCAGCGCACGCATGGTGGTGGCCAGATTGGCCTGTGCCACCAGAGTGCCCAGGTGGTCTTCCCCCAGGCGCGCGCCGAGGCTGCGTACGGTCCGGGCCGCCAGTTCACGAGACGCACCGAGATCACCGGCAAGGCGTCTGTCGACGGCTGCGTCGATCGCAGCCGAGAGTGCCTCGGGGTGGTCGGGCCCGTAACGGGCCGTGAAGTGCCGCAGCGTCGCTTCGGAGAGCACGGCGGCATCGCGGAGCGCCCCGTCCCGCCGTCGGCAGACCGCGAGGGTGCCGGCAATGCGCAGGGTGAGCGGGTGCTTTTCGCCGAGCGCGGATTGCGCCCGGCGGTGAAGGTTTTCCTGGAGATCGCGGGCGCCGGCGTAGTCGCCGCTCTCCCGCATGTCGAGGGAGACGGCGTTGAGGCTGTCCAGGGTGAGGGCGTCGACAGGACCGAACAGTTGCTCGCGCAGCCGGGCGTTCTCCTGGTCCAGTTCCAGAGCCTCCTCGAACTGCCCGCACAGCCTCAGGTCGGCACCCCAACTGTGGGTGGCCCGCAGCGCGGTGGCATCGTCGGAGCCGAACCGCGATCGCGCCAGCTCGGTGGCCTCCCTGCTGAGATCCCGCGCCTCCCGGAACCGGCCCTGGTGGCGGCGGACGTCGGCCAGTTCGCAGAGGGAGTCGACGATCTCCTCGGGGTCGGCCGCGACCCGACGCGAGACCTCCAGCGCCTGCTCGGCGAGCGGGACGGACTCGGCGATCCGGCCGGTTCGCCGCAGAAGGGAGCCGTAGGTCTTGGTGATGCGAAGCACATCGCGGTTCTCCTCGCCGGAGGCCGCGAGCCAGACGGCCCGGGCCTGTTGCCCGAGCGAGACGGCACCGTCGTGGTCACCACGGTGGTCGAGGAACAGCACGGTCTCGTGAACAAGGGCCCGCACCCGCGTGTCGGTGCTGGTCACCGCTCGCGAGGTGAGCAAGTGGGGCAGCAGTGACCAGTACGCGGGCCACTCCTGCGGCGAGGTGTGGTGCCCGGGCCCGGCCGCCGCCAGCACATGGTGGGCGGTCGCGCGTATCCGCTCGCGTTGTTCGGGAGCGAGCCCGGCCGACAGCACGGTCCGCAGGAGCCGGTGCAGTCGCAGGGTGTCGGCACGGTGGTCGACCCTGACCAGCGACAACTCGCTGAGTGCGCGGACAGCTCGGGCCAGTTCGACCGGGTCGCCCGGCAGCGGTTCGCTTCCCTGCTTACCGTCGGCTGTTCGTCCCGCACGCAGAATGGGACGCGGGATCGGTTCGGAACCCATGCTCGCGCAGACTTCGAGCAGGCGGCGCGCGTCCGGACTGAGTTCCTGGAGGCGATCCAGCGAGATGCCCCAGGCCGCGGCCAGCGGGACCGGGCAAGCGGCGGTCACGTCTGGTGTGCCGACGGTCGGGCTGCGCCTGTCGAGCAGTTGCAGGTACTCGTCGGTCGGCATTGCGGTGACCGCATGCCAGGCGCCCGCCTGCTCAACGGCGAGGGGCAGGTCGTCCAGGGCGTGGGCGAGCCTGTCGGCGTCCCCGGCCGAAAGAGCGGGCGAAAGCTTCCGGAGCAGTGCGACCGACTCCTCGCGCTCGAAGACACTCACCTCCATCGGGACGGCCGCCGACTCCCACGCGCGGTTGCGGGACGTGACGACGATCTTCCCAGGCCCGCCCGTCGGCAGGTGACGGCGTACCGCCTCGACGTCCTCGGCGTTGTCGAAGACCAGCAGCCACCTGTCGTACGGTGTGCCGCTGCGCAGTGCCCGGAGGACGGCGAACGCGGCCGATCCGACGGGGAGGGGGTTGGTGTCGTGGCCGAGACCCAGCGGTCCGGCAAGGCTCGCGAGGGTTGCCAGGAGGAGGCTTCGCCGCTCGGCGGGGATCCAGCAGATCAGGTCGTAGTCGTGCGCATGCCGGTAAACGTACTCGAGCGCCAGCTCGGACGTGCCAACGGCGCCGGAACGATGGCGCACTTGGGGAAGCAGACATACGGTGCCCTGCTCCGCGAGCATCGCCGCCAGCGTCCGGAGGTGCGCCGAGCGGCCCACGAACCCGTTGTTCCGCGCAGGGACGTTCACCATGACGGCAGGTGATCCCTGCGGCTCGGCCTCGCTGCTCACCGCGGTCTCCGCGGTGTCACCGGTCGCGTCGGAGGGTTCTCGGATCGCGCCCGTGAGGAGATCTCCGAGGGGTGCTGGACCGTCGACCGCCTCCCCGGTCGTCGACACGGCATGGGAGGTGACGGAGATACCGGCGACTGCGATCCGGCGAGCCCTTTCCGAGTACGGTCCTCCCAGCGCCCGCATCACCGCCAGTTCGGTCTGCCGCCACGCTCGGGCGCTCGGGTCGGGCAGCGCGACTCCTGCCGGGTCGCGAAGGGCGGCACGCAGGGCGACGCCGTGCGCCCCTGCCGCCGGAAGCTCCCCGAGGATGCTGATGACCGTGGCCAGTTGCCTGCGCGTCGTCGTTGCGAGAAGCGCTTCCCGGACACCATCGGCGAAGTCGGGGGGTCTCGTACCGGTGTCGTCCCAGTCGATCAAACCCCCCATCAGGATCTCGGCGAGGTGCTCGGCCCCGGTGTGCGGCATCGTTCGGCTGCGCAGTTGCTGAATGAGGTCGAACTCGAACGGGGCCGCTGCGAGGTGGGTGGCGAGCCGGCGGGCGGCCGGCGTGGCCAGTGTGAAGAAGCGGCGCACGGCCGCTGCTGCGGCGCTGGGTCGCTGCGGGGCACGCAGCCCCGGTGCGGGCCTTCCGGCGCGCAGCGAGCCGGCGAGCACGGCGGGAAGCTGGCGGCGTACGCCGCGCCCGCCGACGACCAACTCGGACCACGCGGTGAGCGAACCGGGCTTCAAGGACAGCACGGGAACGGCCATCGCTCCATCTGCCTCGGGCAGGGGCCGCATCGGGTCCGGGCCAGCGGGCGGTGGTGCGAGCGAAAGACCATGGTTGGCGGCGCCGAAGCCCGCTGCCTCCAGTACCACGGCATGGGGGTAGAGCGAGGAGCGGTGCCGCAGATGGGGAGGCAGCAGGTGGACCAGGGCTGTGGGTCCTGCCCCGCCGAGGCGCTGGAGCAGGTGGTCGGCGGCCGGGGCGGCCCAGCCGTGTCCGAGACCGTCGGTGACGACGAGGAAGAGCCGGTCCCGTCTGCCGTTGAGGACCTCTCCCAGGTCCGCGGTGCTCGGTGTCGCGCTCCGGCGCAGCGTCGGTGCGGCCGCACCGGCGCGGGGCAGGTGCACCTGCGTGGTGAGTACGGAGCGGAAGGCACCGCTGTGCTCGGCTGCGGTCCGCAGGGCGGCCGTCTCCTCCCGCCAGATGGCCATCGTGGGACCGCTGTCGACGAGGACGACCAGGTCGAACGCCTTGGCATCGCCTGGCCTGAACCACGGCATCCAGAGTTCATCGGCAGCCATGCGTTCGGCGGTGAGTTCCTCGTCGAGCAAGGGTGTGTCGAAGGACGGAACCCGTCGGCCGAGCCGGTGCAGCGCGCGGGCCAGCCGCGTCGCGCGTGCCGCCTGTCCGGGTACGTGGGGCCGGGCCCGGGGCAGAACCGGTGGCCCCAGGTGGAACT
Source organism: Streptomyces sp. NPDC052064 (assembly GCF_055585925.1). NCBI lineage: Bacteria > Bacillati > Actinomycetota > Actinomycetes > Kitasatosporales > Streptomycetaceae > Streptomyces > Streptomyces sp. NPDC052064. Next base: position 95,918 of record NZ_JBVJJE010000013.1, on the reverse strand, counting down.
GGCGGGGTCCTTCCGGGTCGGGGGCCGGCAGGGTCAGCTCGGCGAAGGCACGCGGTTCGTCGCCGGTGGTCTCGTGCCGCACGTCTGGGGGGCCGGCAGGGAACGCCGGTGCCCCGTCCTCCTCCGGCCGGTCGTCGTCGGCCGGGGCGGACGCCCCCGGGGCGGGGCGCCCGGTACGGGTCCAGTAGGCGGCCAGCCAGACGGCGTCGGCCACCTCCTGCCAGCGCGGAGCCTCGTGCGGCTGGTCCTCGGCGTCGGGCGGCGGCTGGTGCGGCGCCCGCTCGGGATCCGTGGGACCCGCGGGGTCTTCGTATCCGGGCGCACGCTCGCGTGGACCACCATTCATTCAGCGGCCCTTCGACAGGTCGCGCAGCAGCATTTCCACGAGCAGACGTCCCGGCCCATCGGCCTGGAACGCACCCGCCGTTGTCAGGTGGACGGCGTTGAGAAGCTGGTCCAGCGAGTGCGTTCCGCCCGCAGCGACCCGTTGGGCGAAGATATCGACCAGGGATTCAGTGCCGGAGGGAAGTGCCTTCAAGTGGCTTTCCACTATGGCGAGCAGTTGGTCTCGAGTAGGGACTCGCATCTCCAGCGGCAGACAGCGCCTGCGGAAGGCCGGCGGGAACTCGCGTTCCCCGTTGCTGGTGATCACCACGATGGGGAACTCCCGGCAAACCACCCGCCCGTGGCGCACCACCGCGTACAGCCCGGGATCGCTGGTGTGCACACGCGCGCTGTCCTGCGTGTCCCGGACGAGCTCCGGAATCTCGTAACTGCCGTTCTCCAGAACGTGCAGCAGGTCGTTGGGCAGGTCGATGTCGCTCTTGTCGAGTTCGTCGACGAGCAGGACGCGTGGGCGTTCATACGGCAGCAACGCGGTCCCGAGAGGACCCAAGGTGATGAAGTCACCCAAAGCGGGTAGTGGTTGCTCGTCGCCGCTCTCCCTGCCGTCGAGTGCCGGAGAGGACTGCAGGCCGGCCCGCCAGGCAGCGATGGCCTGCGCACGGCCCAGCGCGTCGTGCGCGTACAGGCCGTCGCGCAGTGTGGTGCGGCTGACGATGTTCCACTCCAGTACCCGCCCCAGGCCCATCTCGCGGGAGATGAGGTAGGCGAGCGTGGACTTGCCGACGCCGGGCGGGCCCGTGAGGAGAAGGGGGCGGCGCAGCAGCAGGGCCGCGTTGACGATGTCGATGCTCTCCTCGTCGAGTTGGGGCACGGGCTCCACGTACCCGAGGCGGCGGCGTGCGGACTCCTCGTCGTCAGGGGGTGCGGGAAGGGCCGGGCCGCCGCTGAACCTGCGCCAGGGCGGTGCCTCCGGGAGTGGGCGGGGCAGCCCGTCGGGAGCGGTGCCGGTGGCGCGGAACACACGCCAGGCCGGCTCGTTCACCGGTGTCGTCCCGCTCATAACCCACTCTCCTCGCTGTCATTGATGTCCCGGGCGGCCGCGCCCGCATCGGTTTCCTGGATGTCGACGAGACGGTTGGGATCGTCCCAGAGAACAGCGATATGACGGCCCAGCGATACCGCACCGCGGTCATGGACCACAGCGTTTCTCCGGAGCAGGTGGATGGCCACGGGGATCTGCGCGGGCGTCGGCACGGCGGCGAAGACCGCCGACACCACTTCGCGACGTTCCTCCGCGAACACGCCTCTGCGGTCCCAGACCGCCAGCCCGATACCTTCTGCAACGGCGGCTTTCAGGGCCTCCAGGGCGGAGGCCTCGGTCGGGGCGTCGAGCACCACGGCCGTACGTCCGGCTTCCCCTGCGAGCTCCGTCTGCCACGCGTCGAGCCGCTGCACGTCCGTCCCGCTCCAGTCGTGCACACTGACGCCCCGCTCCCACAGGGCGCGCCAGCGTTCCCGCCACCGTTTTCGAACCAGTGGGTCGTCCGTACGCATCCGCTCCAGACTGCGTAGGTGAACCCCGTACTTCAGTCCGAGCGGCAGCGGCCAGTCGTGTCCGGAGCGGAGCGGCAACCCCGCCACATCATGGTTGAGCAGGTCGTACGGAAGGACGAACTCGATGTACGGCGGCGGCTGCTTGCGTCCGCTCCTGTCCGGCTCGCGCGGCGCGGTCCAGAGCCTGTCGGCCTGTCGGAGGGCCTCTTGGACGGCCGCTCCCAGGCCGTCGAGGGTGGTGGTGGCGGGCTCGGCGGGCTGCGGGTCCCAGTGACCGGGCGCGGCGTTGAGCCAGGACCGTACGACGATGTCCTGTGATCCGTCCCGGGATGGCTCCACGGCGACGATCAGGCAGCACGGGATGGTGGGGTCATGTGCCCGGCGAGCACGCGCGGCGCGGCGACGGACCAGGGCATCGGCCAGACCGGCGCGTGCTGCCCAGCCGTCCGCCCATTCGGTCAGGGCTGTGCGGTGAGCCGCCCCGGCGGCAAGCCCTGCGGCCAGGTCGAGCAGGAGGACGGCGGGAGGCAGGCCGTCCGGCTGCGCGTTCCACTCCAGGACGTGCAGGAAAAGCTGTTCAGGACTGAGACCAGTAGGGAGGTGGAGACCGTTGAGTTCCTCGACGAGATCGTCTCGCAGCCGGCCGGCGGGCACCTCTCCTTTGCCGGTCAGCAGGGCGCGGGCACTCTCCTCTTCTGCGACCGTGAGCGGGCCGAGCACGAGCCCGAGGATTCCGGGCGGAGCCACCCGGGCGAGCAGCTGGTCAAGCTGGTCAACCGACACGGCGCCTTCGAAGATTCCGACCACTTGCGCGAGTACGCGCTCCCCGCCCGCGACGGCCAGCGCCGCACGCACCATGACCGCCACGTCTTCGCGGAGTCGGACGCCGCGCACATCGACGTGACGGCCGAGCTGGTCTCCGAGCACCATGGCAAATTGCAACCGGTCCTGGGCGTTCTCCATGCAGCCCAGCTCGCAGAGGGCTTCGGTCAGCTGTAACAGCGGTTCCAGACCTAGCGCACGCCCGGATTCGTCCGTGGACCCACCGAACTGGGCGCCTGTCTCCACCGACCTTCCCCTATGAGCCGGTTCACCTGTATGGCCGAGCAGCGAAGCTAGCACGGCCACCAGACGTTCGCCAGGGATCAGTGAGTGCGACCGGCGGGAAGTCCGGTCGAGCGCCCTTCTGGTGGGACACTCGACCGGAACTGATCGCTACAGCCTCGGATCCACCGGCTCCGACTCCAGCGCCAGCACCCCGAACACCGCCTCGTGCACCCGCCACAGCGGCTCGCCCCCGGCCAGCCGGTCCAGGGCCTCCAGACCGAGCGCGTACTCGCGGATCGCCAGGGACCGCTTGTGGTTGAGGAACCGCGAGCGCAGGCGGGCCAGGTTCTCCGGGCGGGTGTACTCGGGGCCGTAGATGATCCGCAGGTACTCACGGCCGCGGCACTTGATGCCGGGCTGCACCAGGCGGCCCTGCGCGTCGCGGACCAGTGCGCCGACCGGCTTGACGACCATGCCCTCGCCGCCGCGGCCGGTCATCTCCAGCCACCAGTCGACACCGGCCCGGACGGACTCGGGGTCGCCCGTGTCGACGTACAGCCGCCGGGTGGTCTGGAGCAGGCCGCTGCCGTCGTGCTCGACGAGCCGGTCGAGCAGGGCGAGCTGCTCGTCGTGCGGCAGTCCGGCGAGGCTGCGGCCCTGGACGGCGAGGATCTGGAACGGTGCCAGGCGGACGCCGTCCAGGCCGTCCGTGGTCCAGCAGTAGCGGCGGTACGCCTCGGTGAACGCTGCGGCGTCGGCGGACCGTTCGCGGGTGCGGTCCAGCAGCCCGGTCACGTCCACGCCGCGTGCCGCCGCGCCCTGGAGCGCCGCCAGCGCTCCCGGGAGCACCGCTCCGGACGCGGCACCCACGGCGGCGTACTGCGACCGCAGCAGACCGGAAGCCTTCAGCGACCAGGGCATCAGCTCGGCGTCGAGCAGCAGCCAGTCGGTCTCCAGGTGGTCCCAGAGACCGGCCTCGCCGATCGCCGTGCGCACCCGGTCGAGGATCTCCTCGGTGAGGGCGTCGTCGTCGAGGAACGGGCGGCCGGTGCGGGTGTAGAGGGACCCGGTGGGGCCTCCCCCACTCCCGGCTGCGCTCGAGCGGGAGGTGCCCCCGACACCGAAGCGCTTGCGAGCCGCCTCCGCGTCCCGGCACACCAGTGCCACCGCACGCGAGCCCATGTGCTTCTCCTCGCACACGACCCGCGCGACACCGTCCGCCGCGTACTGCGCGAAGGCCTCGGCCGGGTGCTCCAGGTAGCCGTCGAGGTGACTCGTGGCCGTCGGGGCCATCGTCGGCGGGAGGTACGGCAGCAGCCTCGGGTCCACCGCGAAGCGGCTCATGACCTCCAGGGCCGCCGCCGCGTTCTCCTCGCGGATCGAGATCCGGCCCTGGTGCCGGGTCTCCACGACCCGGCGGCCGTGCACGTCCGCCAGGTCCAGCGGGCGGCCGTCCTGCCCGCCGGGGGCCTCCGCGCGCAGCGGCTTCGCCGGCTCGTACCAGACCCGCTCGGCCGGTACGTCGACCAGCTCGCGCTCCGGCCAGCGCAGCGCGGTGAGCTTGCCGCCGAAGACGGCGCCGGTGTCCAGGCAGATGGTGTTGTTGAGCCAGGTGGCGTCCGGGACCGGGGTGTGGCCGTAGACGACGGCCGCCCGGCCGCGGTACTCCTCCGCCCACGGGTAGCGCACCGGCAGGCCGAACTCGTCGGTCTCCCCGGTCGTGTCGCCGTACAGGGCATGGCTGCGGACCCGGCCGGAGGTGCGGCCGTGGTACCTCTCGGGCAGCCCGGCGTGGCATACGACCAGCCGGCCGCCGTCGAGGACGTAGTGGCTGACCAGGCCGTCGATGAACTCCCGTACCTCGGCGGCGAACTCCTCGCTCTCGCCCGCCATCTGCTCGATGGTCTCGGCGAGGCCGTGGGTCTGCTGGACCTTGCGGCCGCGCAGGTACCGGCCGTACTTGTTCTCGTGGTTGCCGGGCACGCACAGGGCGTTGCCGGACTTCACCATCGCCATCACGCGGCGCAGTACGCCCGGGCTGTCGGGGCCGCGGTCGACCAGGTCGCCGACGAAGACGGCGGTCCGGCCCTCGGGGTGGACTCCGTCCGTGTAGCCCAGCTTGCCGAGCAGGGACTCCAGTTCGGCGGAGCAGCCGTGGATGTCGCCGATGATGTCGAAGGGGCCGGTGAGGTGGGTCAGGTCGTTGAAGCGTTTCTCGGTGACGACGGTGGCGTGCTCGACGTCCTCCACGCCGCGCAGGACGTGCACCTTGCGGAAGCCCTCGCGCTCCAGGTGCCTGAGGGAGCGGCGGAGTTCGCGGGTGTGGCGCTGGATGACCCGGCGGGGCATGTCCGCGCGGTCGGTGCGGGCCGCGTTGCGCTCGGCGCACACGTCCTCGGGCACGTCGAGCACGATGGCTATCGGCAGGACGTCGTACTTCCTGGCCAGCTCGACCAGCTGACGGCGGGCGTCGGGCTGCACGCTGGTCGCGTCCACGACGGTGCGGCGGCCCGCGGCGAGGCGCTTGCCCGCGATGTAGTGCAGGACGTCGAAGGCGTCCTTGGTGGCGCTCTGATCGTTCTCGTCGTCCGAGACGAGACCGCGGCAGAAGTCGGACGAGATGATCTCGGTCGGCTTGAAGTGCCTGCGGGCGAACGTGGACTTGCCGGAGCCGGAGGCGCCGACGAGGACCACCAGGGAGAGGTCGGTGACGGGCAGGACGCGCCCCTCGCGTACGTCGGTCATGCCGCCTTCGCCTCCTTCGGGGTGGTCATTGTGAACACGGCCATCTGGGTGGGCGGTCCCACCTCCGGGTCGTCGGGGCCGACAGGTATGAACTCGGCTCCGTATCCGTGCCGTTCGGCCACCGCCTCCGCCCAGGCCCGGAACTCCGAGCGGGTCCACTCGAAGCGGTGGTCGCCGTGCCGGACGTGGCCGGCCGGGAGGCTCTCCCAGCGCACGTTGTACTCGACGTTCGGGGTCGTCACGAGGACCGTCCTGGGCCGTGCGGCGCCGAACACGGCGTACTCCAGGGCGGGCAGCCGGGGCAGGTCGAGGTGCTCGATCACCTCGCTGAGCACGGCGGCGTCGTACCCCTTGATCCGGTGGTCGGTGTACGCGAGCGAGCCCTGGAGGAGCTTGACGCGCGCGGCCTGCCGCTCGCCCATGCGGTCCAGCTTCAGCCGCCGGGCGGCGATGGTGAGCGCGCGCATCGACACGTCAAGACCCACGATCTCCGTGAACGCCGGGTCCTTGAGCAGCGCCTGCACCAACTGGCCCTGGCCGCAGCCGAGATCGAGCACCCGGGCCGCCCCGGAGGCCTTGAGGGCGGCGGTGATCGCCTCCCGGCGCTGCACGGCCAGCGGGGTCGGCCGCTCCTCGGTCTCGGTCTCCGCCTCGACCGCGTTGTCGATCTCCTCGACCTCGCTGTCGTCCGCTTCGGCCAGCCGCACCAGCTCCAGCCGCTCCGTCGCCTGCCGGGTCAGCGACCAGCGGCGCGAGAGGTAGCGGCTGGTGATCAGCTTCTGCTCCGGGTGGCCGGGCAGCCAGCCCTCGCCGGCGCGCAGCAGCTTGTCGACCTCGTCGGAGGCGACCCAGTAGTGCTTGGCGTCGTCCAGGACCGGGAGCAGGACGTAGAGGTGGCGCAGGGCCTCGGCGAGGGTGCGGTCCGCGGACTCCAGTTCGAGCCGGACGTAGCGCGAGTCGCCCCACTGCGGGAACTCGGTGTCCAGCGGCACGGGCTCGGCGGTGACCGTCCAGCCCAGCGGCTCGAAGAGCTTTCGCACGAGGTCGGGGCCGCCACGGGCGGGCAGGGCGGGCACCTCGATGCGCAACGGCCGCGGCACGTCGGGCAGCTCCGGCCTGGCGTTGCAGACGCCCTTCATCGCGCTGGAGAACACACTGCTCAGCGCCACGGCGAGGAGGGAGGAGGCGGCGTACGGGCGGTCGTTGACGTACTGCGCGAGTGCCGCGTCCGGGGCGCCGCCCCGGCCCTTGCCCTTGCCGCGCCGGACCAGGGCCACCGCGTCGACCTCCAGCAGCAGCGCCGCCGTGCAGCGCTCGGCGTCCGCCTCGGGGTAGACGACGTGGGCCGTGCCGTAGGACGTGGAGAACGCCTGCGCCTTCTCGGGATGCTTGTGCAGCAGGAAGCCGAGCTCGGTGGCGGGGCGCTCCGGGGCGCCGGTGGTCGTGATGGTCAGAAACACGGTGGGTCGACCTTTGATCAGTGGCCTGAACTGCGGATACGCCCCACCGTACAGAGCCGGTACCGGCAGCACCCGGGAATTTTCGCTAGCCTCCCGATCGACCGGGCGTTCGAGGGGGATTCAGGAAGAGCGCCCACGCACGCGGAGATGCGGAGGCCTCACGTGAAAGACGCCGGGACCAGCGCGGGACAGATCGACACCGGCAAACCCCACTCGGCACGCATGTACGACTACTACCTCGGCGGCAAGGACAACTATCCGGTCGACGCGGAAGCGGCCGAGGAGGTGATATCCCTCTTCCCCGCCGCCAGGGAAATGGCCCGCACCAACCGCATGTTCATGCACCGCGCCTCCCGGCTGCTGGCCGAGCGAGGCGTCCGGCAGTTCCTCGACATCGGCACCGGCATACCGACCGAGCCGAACCTCCACCAGATCGTCCAGGGGATCGTCCCGCAGGCCCGGGTGGTGTACGCGGACAACGATCCGATCGTCCTCCGGCACGCCCAGGCCCTGCTGCACAGCACAGGGGAAGGAGAGACCGCCTACGTCCACGGCGACGTACGAGAACCGGGAAAGATCATCGCGGCGGCACGGGAGACCCTCGACTTCACCCAGCCGATCGCGCTGTCCCTCGTGGCCCTGCTGCATCTGGTGGGTGACGAGGACGAGCCCGGCCGGATCGTCCGCGAGTTGCTCGAACCCCTGCCGTCCGGAAGCTACTTGACCCTCTCCCACGCGACGGGCGACTTCGACCCGGAGACCTGGGAGCGGGTCGTCGAGGTGTACCGCAAGGGCGGGACGACGGCGCAGGTGCGCACCCGCGATGAGTTCACGGCGTTCTTCACGGGCCTTGAGCTGGTGGATCCCGGCGTGGCACTCGCCGCTCGGTGGCACCCCGAACTCGGTGAACAGCGCGGAGGCGACGGGGGCGAAGAGATGCCCCTCTATGTGGCGGTCGGCCGCAAGCCGTGAGGGACGGCTGTCCGGCGGATCGCGCCCAACGCCCGATCCGCCGGACGGTCGTCCTGCCGTGCCCGGCCTTACGACAGCTGGGACTGCACCTGCGAGGAGATCAGCTCCAGGTGGTCGAGGTCGTCCAGGTCGAGGATCTGGAGGTAGACGCGGCTCGCGCCGACCTCGGCGTAGCGGCCGATCTTGTCGACGACCTCGGCCGGGGAGCCCGCCAGGCCGTTGAGCTTCAGTTCGTCGGGCCGGCGGCCGATCGCGGCGGCCCTGCGGGCGACCTCCTGGTCGTCCCGGCCGACGCAGACGACGAGGGCGTTGGAGTAGGTCAGGTCGTCACCGCTGCGGCCGGCCGCCTCGGCGGCGGCGCGGACCCGGCCGAACTGACGCTCACTGTCCTCGACCGAGCCGAAGGGGATGTTGAACTCGTCGGCGTACTTGGCGGCCAGCCGCGGGGTGCGGGTGGCACCGTGGCCGCCGACGAGCACGGGGATCTTCTCCTGCGCGGGCTTGGGCAGCGCGGGAGAGTCCGTGAGGTCGTAGTAGGTGCCGTGGAAGTCGTAGGTCTTGCCGAGATCCGTCGACCACAGGCCGGTGACGATCTCCAGCTGTTCCTCGAGGCGGGCGAACTTCTCCTTGGGGAACGGGATGCCGTAGGCCTTGTGCTCCTCCTCGAACCAACCGGTGCCGAGACCGAGTTCGACGCGGCCGCCGGACATCTGGTCGACCTGCGCGACCTGGATGGCGAGCACGCCGGGGAGCCGGAAGGTGCCGGCGGTCATCAGGGTGCCGAGCCGGATGCGCTTGGTCTCGCGGGCGAGTCCGGCCAGGGTGATCCAGGCGTCGGTGGGGCCGGGCAGGCCGTCCACGGAGCCCATGCGGAGGTAGTGGTCGGAACGGAAGAATGCGTCGAAGCCGAGCTCTTCCGTGGCCTTGGCCACGGTGAGCAGAGTGTCGTAGGTGGCCCCCTGCTGGGGCTCGGTGAAGATGCGAAGATCCATGCTTCCATCCTGCACGCCGGGATGGGGGACGACGAGATCGGTCCCCGTCCCCGCCGGGTCCCCGGTCGGGTGAAATTACGTCCATACCGCAGGTCATGCGTGACCGGGCCAGTGACCGGCCCCGTTGATGATCGTTGGCTCGGGCGGAGCCGGAGCCCCCGGCTTCCGCACCGGCCGTGAGCGCCGGGGCGTCACCCGCGTCGGCCTCCCCGGGGGCCAGGGGCCGAGGAGGCCGTCATGTCCGAAGAGACCGTGCCGCAGCAGGGCGGGACCGGGCAGCCGAAAGGGCTGTTGCAGCAGATGGAGGAGCTGATGGCGGCGTTGAACGCGGACCTGTCGGCGCTGGACGCGGATCTTCAGGCGGCGGGGGACGCCGACCGGAGGCTGGGCGAGGAGAAGCAGGTCGGCTGAGCTCTGCTCCCGGGAGCGGGCCGGGGCCGGCCGTCGGCAGTCGCTATCCCGCCTCCTTCTCCGGTAACGCCGGTTCCCGGTCCGCGAGTCTGCGGAGCATTTCCAGGACGCGGTCCCGGGACTCGTCCGCCGCGTCGATGGCCTCCATGCACTGCCAGTACGTGCCCTCGTCGTCCGCGGCGCAGGCGAGGCCCACGAGGGCTATGCCGACCTCGCCGAGGAGCCCGCCGAGGTACATCAGGGTGTGGCGGGCGTCGCCCAGCTCGGTGAGCTGGCCCGCCCGCAGCTCACCGGGGGCCAGTTCGGGCGGGTCGAGGACACCGCAGCCGCGGCCCGCCAGCTCCGTCAGCCCCAGTGCCTCGCCACGCAGTTCGGGCGGGCCGACGACCGCGAGGCGACTGCCTATCGCCTGTGCGAGGGCCTGCGCCTGCCACACTTCGGCCAGGATCCCCGGCATGTCGCCGCCCGCGGCCAGGGACCGCCTGCTCGTCACGATGAGCCGCACCGCGTCCATGCGCTGCCCCGTCCTGTCCGACGCGCTTCGCGCGTCCGTCCGCCCGAACTCCCTTGTTCACTACCCAGAGTGAAGGGATGTGAGACGAAAAGCCAGAGGAAGACGGAAATCTGCGGACAACAATTCGGATTCGGACCGCGTTTTGACTACGCAGCGTACAAGTGGACTGCGCGGCTCCTGGAGTGGAGTGTGCGGCTCCCAGGAGCCGGCTGCGCGACTCCTAGATCGGGAACCTCCGCTCGTTCCGGTCGATCTTCGCGTCCAGCGCGGCCAGCGGGTCGATGCCGAGCACCTCGCACAGCTGGAGCAGATACGCGAGCACGTCGGCGACCTCGTCGGTGACACGGTGCGCGGTGTCCGGATCGGTCATGACACGGGCCGACTCCTCGGGCGTCAACCACTGGAAGATCTCGACCAGTTCGGACGCCTCCACGCTGAGCGCGGCGGCCAGGTTCTTGGGGGTGTGGTACGGCTGCCAGTTCCGCGCGGCCGCGAACTCGGCCAGCCGGCGTTGCAGTTTCGCCACGTCGAGAGGTTCTGTCACGGCTTCAGGTGTACCACCGTGACGCCGTCGGTCCCGGCGGCCCACGACGCGTCGCTCACCGCGCCGACGAGCCGGATGTGGCCGCGCTCGCACATCCGGGCCGCGAGCCGCAGCAGTTCACCCCGCTGGCCGGGGTCGAGTCCCCGGTCGAGGCCGTCGGCGAGCACGGTGAGGGTCTGGAGGGCGGCGGGCACCTCGCCGGCCGGGTCCAGTTCGAGCACGCCGGGCCCGGTGAGCAGCACCAGGGCGAGCGCGACGTACCTCAACTCCCCGTCGCCCAGCCGACCGAGCCGCGTCCGGATGCCATCGCCCCGGTCGAGCACCGCCCGCACCGTCCCGTCGGCCAACGGCTCGGCCAGCACGTCCGCAACCGGTCCCGCGCAGCCGGCGCGCACCGCCGCGACGAACTGCGTGTGCCGCCGTCCGCACTCGGCGCGGGTGCGACACAGGACGTCGGCGAGGTTGCCGCAACCGCCGAGCAGCCGCCCGGTGCCGGCCGGTACGGGGCCGCGCATCCGGCCGGGGTCGGGGTCGCAGGCGAAGACGGAGCGCAGGGCGACCACCATCTGCTCGGCGGCGGCCAGTACCCTGCGCTGCCCGGGCGTCCGGCCTGCCACGCGCAGCGGCAGCAGGGCGGTGCCGAGCCGGTCGTCCGGCAGCGGGCCACGGGTCACCGGCGTCGGGCCGGCCGTGTGCCACGCGGCCTGCACGGCGCGCTTCCCCGGGTCGCGCAGGGCGGTCTCCAGCAGAACCAGTCCGCCGGCCGTCAACCGCTCGCCCACGACGCGCAGCTGGGGCTCGGCCTGCACGGCGACATCGAGCCGGACCGGACCGGCGGGCCCGTCCGACGTGCAGCCGATACGGAAGCCGCGACGGCGCTGCGCGTCGGGCCGGGCCCGCTCCGGTACACAGGCGACGGGGTCCGGGAACGCCTCGCCGAGCGCCGCGCCTCCCCCGAGCCGGGCGAGCGCCTCGTACGCCCGCAGCGCACTGGACTTGCCGCAGCCGCTCGGACCGGCGAGGAGGGTGAGCGGCCCGAGCGGGAGTGCGGCGCGGCGGTGGCCGGCGAAGGCGGACAGCCGCAGCTCGGTGATGCGCGGCCGCTCGGTGTGCGCGGCGCCGCCCGCCGGCGGGCCGGGCTGCACGAGGGGGGTCGGAGCGGGGGGACGGGTCATATCCGGACCGTAGGGCTCCGTCCAGAGGGCGAACCGTTCCGTCTCCCCGGGCTTCCTACGAACGGGCGACCCGGCCCGCAGGACACGTCACACCCCGGGAACCCCGACCCCCTCCATCAACCCCGTCACCTCGGTCCCCGCCGGCGTCAGCAGGAACACATTGCGGTCCACGCGGTGCATTCCGCTCGCCAGGCCGAAGACGACGCCCGTGCTGAAGTCGAGGACGCGCTTGGCGACCTCCGTCTCCGCGCCGGTCAGGTCGAGCAGCACCGGCACGCCCGCCATCAGGGTCTCGGCGACGTCACGGGCGTCGGCGAAGACGTTCACACGCAGCACGACGAAGCGGCGTCGCGCCTCCGTCTCGGCCTCGGGCATGGACCGGTGGCCGACGGACGACGGCCAGGCGTCCCGGCCCCGCAGCGGCACGACCTGGGCGAGCCCCTCCCACTGTTCGTCGGTGACATCGTGGCTGTTCACCGGCATGCTCCGTCCTGGCTCGCGCTGGCTGTCTCCATCAGCCAATTCTTGCGCACGGTCACCCGTTCGGCCCAACTGCGACACGCTCCGCCACCTCGATGCGCCTCACAGCGGCCGGAACGCGGCTGTGTGACGGGCGTAACTCGTGGTGATCAAGCGATGTGACACCTGCGTAACGGGGAATTCGTACCGTCGACGGCATGACCACGACGCCACGGCCGCAGCAGGAGACGGAGCAGGTGCGCACCGTCTGCTCGTACTGCGGTGTGGGCTGCGGTCTCGTGCTCGACGTCGGCATGGGGCCGGACGGGCGGCGCACGGTCCTGAAGGCGTCCGGCGACAAGGCGCACCCGGCGAACGCGGGCCGGCTGTGCACCAAGGGCGCGACCACGGCCGACATGCTCGCCGCGCCCGGGCGACTGACCACCGCGCTGGTCCGGGACGACCGGGGCGAGGAGCCGGTGCCCTCGCCCGTCGTCGACGCGATCGCCGAGACCGCCGCGCGGCTGCGGGCGATCGTCGACGCGCACGGGCCGGACGCGGTCGCCTTCTATGTGTCCGGGCAGATGAGCCTGGAGGCGCAGTACCTGGCGAACAAGCTGGCCAAGGGGTTCGTGGGGACGAACGCGATCGAGTCGAACTCGCGGCTGTGCATGGCGAGCGCGGGCACGGGCTACAAGCTGTCACTGGGCGCGGACGGGCCTCCCGGCTCGTACGAGGACTTCGATCAGGCGGACGTCTTTCTCGTCATCGGCTCGAACATGGCCGACTGTCATCCGATCCTCTTCCTGCGGATGATGGAGCGGGTCAAGGCGGGCGCCAAGCTGATCGTCGTCGATCCGCGGCGGACCGCCACCGCCGCCAAGGCCGATCTGTTCCTCCAGGTCAGGCCGGGGACCGACCTCGCGCTGCTGAACGGCCTGCTGCACCTGCTGCACGCGGACGGGCACACCGACCCGGAATTCGTCGCGGCCCACACCGAGGGCTGGGAGGCCCTGCCCGGGTTCCTCGCCGACTACACCCCGGCGGCGGTCGCGGAGATCACCGGGCTCGCCGAGGACGACATCCGCCGGGCGGCCACGCTGATCGGCGAGGCCGGCAAGCAGTGGATGAGCTGCTGGACCATGGGGCTGAACCAGTCCACACACGGCACCTGGAACACCAACGCCCTGGTCAACCTGCATCTGGCGACGGGCGCGATCTGCCGTCCGGGCGCCGGACCGTTCTCGCTCACCGGCCAGCCCAACGCCATGGGCGGGCGCGAGATGGGCTACATGGGCCCGGGGCTGCCGGGGCAGCGGTCGGTGCTCGTGGACGAGGAGCGGGCGTTCGCCGAGGAGGTGTGGGAGCTGCCGCCCGGGACGCTGCGTGCCGACGGGGTCGGGCAGGGCACCGTCGAGATGTTCCGGAAGATGGCCGACGGAGAGATCAAGGCCTGCTGGATCATCTGCACCAACCCCGTCGCCTCGGTCGCCAACCGCCGTACGGTCATCGAGGGCCTGGAGGCCGCCGAGTTCGTCGTCACGCAGGACGTGTTCACGGACACCGAGACGAACGCCTACGCCGATGTCGTCCTGCCCGGCGCGATGTGGACCGAGGCGGAGGGCGTCTTCGTCAACAGCGAGCGCAACCTCACGCTGACCCGGGCCGCCGCCGATCCGCCCGGCGAGGCGATGGCCGACTGGCGGATCATCGCGGAGGTCGCGTGCGCGATGGGGTACGAGAAGGGGTTCTCGTACGACAGCGCCGAGCAGGTCTTCGAGGAGATCCGGCGGTTCCACAACCCGAAGACGCAGTGGGACCTGCGCGGTGTCTCCTACGAGCGGCTGCGCCGGACGCCCGTGCAGTGGCCGGCCGCGCGGGAGGACGGACCCGAGCGCAATCCCGTCCGGTACGTGGGTGACGACGGGCTGCGGTTTCCGACGGCGAGCGGTCGTGCCGTCTTCTTCGCCCGGCCCCACCTGCCCGCCGCCGAGATGCCGGACGACGACTATCCCTTCGTGCTCAACACGGGGCGGGTGCAGCACCAGTGGCACACCCTCACCAAGACCGGGAAGGTCGCCAAGCTCAACAAGCTGAACCCCGGCCCCTTCGTGGAGCTCCATCCGCAGGACGCGGACGGGCTCGGGGTCGTGGAGGGCGATCTGGTCGAGGTCGCCTCGCGGCGCGGGCGGGCCGTGCTGCCGGCGGTGGTGACGGACCGGGTGCGGCCGGGCTGCTGCTTCGCGCCCTTCCACTGGAACGACCTGTTCGGCGAGTACCTGAGCATCAACGCGGTGACGAGCGACGCGGTGGATCCGCTGTCGTTCCAGCCGGAGTTCAAGGTGTGCGCGGTGTCGCTGGCGAAGGTGGCGACGCCGTTGCGAGAGGCGTCCGCGCAAGAGGCCGCGAGCGCCGTGGGCGAGGAACCGGCCGGGGCTCTGACGCCGACGGCCGTCACCCCCGCCGGGACCGACCCCTTCGGCCTCCAGCCCTCCCCTCCCCCGGTCCTGTCCGCCCAGGAACGGCAGTACCTCACCGGCTTCCTCGCCGGGCTGGGCTCGGGCGCCCCCGGCGTTCCGGTGCTCCCGCCCGACGCGCCCTTCACGCCCGAGCACGCCCTGTGGGTCAACGGGGTCCTCGCCGGCATGTACTCGCGCACGGCGCCACCGGCCGCCCCCGCGCGGGAGCCCTCCGGCCGCCAGGTCGTGGTGCTGTGGGCCTCGCAGACGGGGAACGCCGAGGAGTTCGCCACCGCGACCGCCGAGCGGCTGACCGCGACCGGGCACCGTACGACCCTCGTCGGCATGGACGAGGCGGATGTCGCCGCGCTCGCCCGCACGGCGGACCTGCTCTTCATCACCAGCACCTTCGGGGACGGCGACGCGCCCGACAACGGCACCGGCTTCTGGGACACGCTCTCCGGCGAACGGGCGCCGCGGCTGGACGGGGTCCGGTACGCCGTGCTCGCCTTCGGCGACTCCTCCTACGACGACTTCTGCGGGCACGGGCGCCGGCTGGACGCGCGGCTCGACGAACTGGGCGGGGTGCGACTGGCCCCGCGTACGGACTGCGAGCCGGACTTCGGGGACTCCGCGGGGGCCTGGCTCGACCACGTGCTCTCGGCGCTGGGCTGCCCGGCCGCCGCCCCGGCCGACTCCCCGGCCTCGCGACCGGAACCGAAGCCGAAGCCCAGGCCGAAGCCCGCCGCCGCGGTCGCCCGGCTCGTCGGCAACCGGCTGCTCAGCCGGCCCGGCGCGGGCAAGGAGGTCCGGCGGTTCACCTTCGACACCAGCGGGACGGACCTGGCGTACGAGGCCGGGGACGCGCTCGGCGTGCGGCCGGTCAACGCGCCGGACCTGGTGGCGGAGTGGCTGGCGGTGACCGGGCTGGACGGCGGGACGGCCGTCGAGGTGGCCGGTGCCGGCGAGGTGCCGTTCGCCGAGGCGCTGGCCCGGCACCTCGACATCACGAAGATCACCCCGGACCTGCTGCGGTTCGTCGCCGAACGCGCCCGGGACAAGCACGAGTTGCGCAGGCTGCTGCGGCCCGACAACAAGGACGGGCTGGCGCAGTGGTGCTGGGGGCGGCAGGCCGTGGACGTGATCGCCGAGTACGCCGTGCGGGCGAGCGCCGAGGAGTGGGCCGGGGTGCTGCGGAAGCTCCAGCCGCGGCTGTACTCCATATCGTCCAGCCCGCTGGTCGATCCGCAGCAGGTGTCGCTGACGGTGTCCGTGGTGCGGTACGAGAACCTGCACGGGCGTCAGCGCGGCGGGGTGTGCTCGCCGTTCCTCGCCGACGCCGGGGCGGACACCGAGGTGCCGGTGTTCGTGCAGCGCTCGCCGCAGTTCCGGCCCCCGGCCGACGCCTCCACGCCGATGGTCATGGTCGGCCCCGGCACCGGCGTCGCGCCGTTCATCGGCTTCCTCCAGGAGCGCCGGGCCCTCGGGCACCGGGCCCCCAACTGGCTGTTCTTCGGCGAGCAGCACCGCGCGACGGACTTCTACTACGAGGACGAGCTGACGGCTCTGCTCGACGAGGGCACCCTCACCCGTCTGGACACCGCCTTCTCCCGCGACCAGCGCAACAAGGTGTACGTACAGGACCGGATGCGCGAGCACGGGCCGGAGCTGTGGCACTGGCTGAGCGACGGCGCCCGCTTCTACGTCTGCGGCGACGCCTCCCGCATGGCCAAGGACGTGGACCGGGCGCTACGGGACGTCGCGGTGGCACACGGCGGGCTGAGCGAGACGGAAGCCGCCGCGTACGTGAAACAACTGGCGGCGGACAAGCGGTACGTACGGGACGTGTACTGAGCGGGCGGCGACTCCCAGGCGGTTCCTGAGCGCGCGGCGGTTCCTGAGCGCGCGGCGGCTCCTTACTCGCCTCACACCCGTCTCTTCACCGCCGTCCGGGCCCCGCTCACCTGCGGCGATTAGCGTCCTGCGGCGTGTACTCGGCAGAAACCACACTGGTGGTGCCCGGCCCGCGCACGCAGTCGGCGGCGGCCGGGCCGCCGCCCCCGGCCCAGTGGCACCGCGTCCTGACCCTGCTCGCCGACATCAGCCTGCTGATCGGCACCCGTGCCGTGTGGGCGACGGCGGCCGGTCACCGGCCGGCCGTGGCCGTGGTGATCTCGGCGTGCTACGCCTCGATCCTGGCGTGCGGGGTGCTGGCCCTGGTCGTCCGCCGGGAGCGGTCGCTGGCCCGGGTGGACCTGTGCGTGCTGGTGACCGGCGTGACGCTCGCCCTGTGCGCGTGGACCGTGCTGCACCACGGCTCCGACGAGGCGCTGCTCACCACCCAGGCGGCACGGGAAGTGGCCGCGGGGCACCCGGTGTACGGGCAGCCGTGGCCCTGGCTCTTCGGCCACGGCGTGGCCCTCACGCCGACAGTGACCGGCGGCTACGACCTCACCTACGGCTATCCGCCACTGGCCCCGCTGCTGGCCGTGCCGCTGCTGTGGCTGGGCCACGGCGGTGCCCCGGCGACGGCGGTGAGCACGGGCGCGCTGGTCGCCGGCACGGTCGTGCTGTGGCGGATGCTGCCTGCGCCGTGGCGGTCGGCGGCGACCATGGTGTGCCTGGGCTTCGGGATGCTGCCGTCGTACGGGCGGCTCGGCTACCCGGCGATCGTGGCCCTGGCCCTGATGGTGCCGGTGGTGGTGCGCTGGCCGCGTATCGGGGCGGGCGGGCGGCTCGGGGCGGCGGGGCTGGCGCGGGCCGCGTGTCTGGGGGCGGCGTGCGCGGCGCAGCAACTCCCCTGGTTCCTGGCGCCGTTCCTGCTGGCCGGGATCTACGCCGTGCGGCGCGGCGAGCTGGGCGGCCGGGCCGCGGCACTGGTGGTGCTGCGGGTCGCCGGGGCTGCGGCGACCGTGTGGCTGCTGGTCAACACCTACTTCGTCGTCAGCGAGCCGGGCCCCTGGCTGACGGGGATCGCCCTGCCGTTGACGCAGGGCGCGGTGCTGCACGGGCAGGGTGTGGTCGACATCTCGCTGTACCTGACCAACGGCAGCGACCGGCTCGACTGGTACTCCTCCGCGAGCCTGCTGCTGCTCGCCGGCCTGCTCGTGCTGTTCGTGCTCTTCGTACGGCGCCTGGGGCCGGCCGCGACCGTCCTGCCCTGGTGCGCCTTCTATCTGGCGACCCGCTCGCAGGACGGCTACTACCTGCTGATGACGCCGCTGTGGCTGGCTGCGGCCGTCACCGCTCCCGCGTCGGCGTTCGCCGGGGCGTGGCAGCCCCGTGCGCGGCTGCTGTCCGGGCCGCGGCGGCGCCCGGCCCGGATCGCCCTGACGGCGCTGCTGCTCACGCCCGCGCTGGGTGGTGCCGCCGTGGCCGCGACGGGCACGCCGCCCCTGCGCATGCGAGTCGTCGCGGCCCGCCACCTCACCGCGGCGGCCGTCTCCCGCCTCACCCTCCAGGTCACCAACACGGACGACACAGCCCTCGCCCCGCACTTCACGCTGACCATGGGCCAGGGCATGGATCCGTACTGGCGGGCCGTCCGGGGCCCGCGCACCCTGCCCGCGCACGCCACCGCCCGCTATGAACTCCGGCCGCCCTCGGGCCGGTTCACCCTGCCCCGGCCGGGTGCCCGGGTCCGCCTGCGCGCGTTCACGGCGTCGCCGCAGACCCTGTCGAGCGCGGATGTGCAGCAGGCGGTGCGCCGGACGGGCTGACGGCGGCGTCAGGCCGTGGCCCGGGTGAAGCGGAGGGTCGCGGTGACCGTGGCCCGGCCGCGGATCATGCCCAGCTGGTTCCAGCCCATCCCGAACTGGTCGCGGTCCACGCTGAACTCCGTCTCCAGCGTGAGTCCCCTTGCATCCCCGTCCTTCAGGCGGGCGGTGAGGGACAGCGGCCTGCTGACGCCGCGCACGGTGAGCTGACCGACGATGTGCACCTGGTCGCCGTCGCGGAGCTCGGCGCTGCGGGCCACGAAGGTGATCTCGGGGTGGCGGTCCGCATCGAAGAAGTCGGCGGACCTCAGGTGGGTGTCGCGCTTGGCGCTCTTGGTGTCGAGGGATGCGACGTCGAAGGTCAGGGTGCCGACGGCGGACCCGTCGGGCCGGACCTCGCCCGAGCCGCCGATCGCGCCGAACGTGCCCTTCACGGTGACCAAACCCCACATGGTCTTGTGCTGGATGCCTACGGTCGAGGCGGTCGCGTCGAGCTGCCACAGTCCGGTTTCCACGGCGACGGTCATGATGCTTCTCCACTCATTTGGTCCAAATTTGGATGACTGCACGCTAGCGGCTCGTACAAAATTGAACAACCCCCTGTTCCAAATTTGGACAACGGGTAGGCTGGGATGCATGGCCGACTCTCAGGAGCACCCCGCCGACCTGCCCGAATGCCCGTTCGCCGAGGGCAGCGGGCTGCTGCCGGCCGAGCTGCGCGCCTGGATGCTGCTGCTCGCCGCGACGGGGGCGGTGGAGCAGCGGCTGCGCGCGGTCGTGAAGGAGAAGCTGGACGTCTCGCACGACGAGTTCCTGATCCTGTGCCTGCTCGCGGAGCAGCCCGAGGGCGGCCTGCGCATGACGCGCGTCGCGGAGCTCCTGGGCCGCCCCAAGACCCGCCTCACTTACCAGATCGCCTGCCTCCAGCACGCCGGCCTCGTCACCCGCAGGTCGGTGTGCGGCGACAAGCGCGGCGTCGAGGTCACCCTCACCGACAAGGCCCGCCGGCTCCTGACCGAGGCCTCCGGCCCGCTCGCCGAGACGGTGACGCAGTCCCTCGCCCGCTTCATGGGCCCGGACCAGCGTGAGGCGCTGTGCGCGCTGGTGCCGGACCTCGCCGAGGAGTCCCGCGCGGACTGAGGGAAGGACCGGAGCCGCGCGGTTCACCGGAACGCGGTCCTGGGTACCCGGCGCCTGCTGTTGTGAGAGCAGGAGGAGGGCTCCATGGGCGCGTTGGACCTGCCCGCTCCCGTCGTACGGCACCCGGTGGGCGGCTCGCCCGTCGACGCGGTGGCGCTCGCTGAGGCGTTGCGCGAGCGGGTCGACGGTGAGGTGCGGTTCGACGGGGGGAGCAGGGCCGCGTACTCGACGGACGCGTCCAACTTCCGGCAGACGCCGATCGGGGTCGTGGTGCCGCGCACGCCCGAAGCGGCGGTGGAGGCGGTGGCCGTGGCCCGCGAGCACGGGGCGCCGGTGCTGTCGCGGGGCGGTGGGACGAGCCTGGCCGGGCAGTGCGCCAACACCGCCGTGGTGATCGACTGGTCGAAGTACTGCGACCGGCTGGAGTCCGTGGACGCCGGCGGCCGTACCTGTGTCGTGCAGCCCGGCATCGTCCTGGACGAGCTCAACCGGCGGCTCGCACCCACCGGCCTGCGCTATGGTCCCGAGCCCGCCACCCACCCCAACTGCACCATCGGCGGCATGATCGGCAACAACTCCTGCGGCGCCACCGCCCAGGCGCACGGCAAGGTCGTCGACAACATCGCCCGGCTGGAGGTGCTGCTCTACGACGGCACCCGCTTCTGGTGCGGCGAGACCAGCGACGAGGAGTACGCCGAGATCGAGCGGCAGGGGGACCTGCGGGCGTCCGTCTACCGGCAGTTGCGCGCGCTGCGCGACACCTACGGCGACGAGGTCCGGCGCCGTTTCCCCGGCATCCCGCGCCGCGTCTCCGGCTACAACCTCGACTCCCTGCTGCCGGAGCACGGCTTCGACGTGGCGGGACTGCTGGTCGGCAGCGAGTCGACGCTCGTCACCGTGCTGCGCGCGGAACTGGAACTCGTCCCGGTGGTGAGGGAACGCACGCTGGTGGTGCTGGGGTTCCCCCGGATCGACAAGGCCGCCGAGGCCGTGCCGGACATCCTGCCGCACGAGCCGATCGCGCTGGAGGGCGTCGACTCCCGGCTGATCCACGACCAGCAGCTCAAGCACCTCAACCCGAAGGCCCTCCGCGAACTCCCCGACGGCCGCGCCTTCCTGATGGTGCAGTTCGGCGCCGACACCGTCGAGGAGGCGGACGACCGGGCCCACCGGATGCTGGACGCGCTGCACGAGACCGAGCACGACCCCGAGGTGGCGTTCCTCGACGAGCCGGTACACGAGCAGGAACTGTGGCAGGTCCGGGAGTCCGGCCTCGGCGCCACCGCGCACGTGCCGCACCGGCCGGACACCTTCGAGGGCTGGGAGGACTCGGCCGTACCGCCGGAGCGGCTGGGAGAGTATCTGCGTCGGCTGCGAGGGCTGTACGAGGAGTTCGGCTACCTCAGCGACACCGGGCCCAGCCTCTACGGCCACTTCGGGCAGGGCTGTGTGCACACCCGGATCCCCTTCGACCTGTACACCGCGGACGGGGTGGCCGCCTACCGGCGGTTCATGGAGCGGGCGGCCGATCTGGTCGCCGAGTTCGGCGGCTCGTTCTCCGGGGAGCACGGCGACGGACAGAGCCGCGGCGAGCTGCTGCCGCGGATGTTCGGCCAGGAGCTGGTCGAGGCGTTCGAGCGGCTCAAGGCCGTCTTCGACCCGCTGAACCGGATGAACCCCGGGAAGGTCGTGGCACCGTACGGGCTGGACGAGAACCTGCGCCTGGGCGACGACTGGGCGCCGCGGGACCGGCGCGATCCGCACTTCCGTTTCCCGCACGACGGCGGCTCCTTCGCCGAGGCGGCCAACCGGTGCGTCGGCGTCGGCAAGTGCCGGCAACTCACCAACGACGGCGGCGCGGTGATGTGCCCCTCGTACCAGGTGACGCGGGAGGAGGAGCACTCCACGCGCGGACGCGCCCGGCTGCTGTTCGAGATGCTCGACGGGCACGGCGACAGCGCGATCGAGGACGGCTGGCGCTCGCAGGAGGTCAAGGACGCCCTCGACCTGTGCCTGGCGTGCAAGGGCTGCAAGAAGGACTGCCCGGCCGATGTCGACATGGCCACCTACAAGGCGGAGTTCCTGTCCCACCACTACGCGGGCCGACCTTGGCGCCGGCCGCGCTCCGACCTGTCGATGGGCTGGCTGCCGGCGCTCGCCCAGGCGGTCGGACGCACCCGGCTCGGCCCGGTCGTCAACGCGCTCACCCACACCCCGCCCCTGTCGAAGGCGGCCGTCGCCGTCGCGGGGGTGGCGGACCGCGAGGTACCGCTGTTCGCCGGGCAGACGCTCCAGCAGTGGTTCCGGGAGCACCGGCCGTGCGGCGACGGGCGGCGCGGGACGGTCCTGCTGTGGCCCGACACGTTCACCAACCACTTCCATCCGCACATCGGCCGGGCCGCCGTCACACTGCTGGAACACGCGGGCTGGCGGGTCGAGCTGCCCACCGAGCCGCTGTGCTGCGGCCTGACCTGGATCTCCACCGGCCAGCTCGGCATCGCCGAACGCGTCCTGACCCGGACCGTCCGACGGCTCGCCGAGCACGTCCGGTCGGGCGGTTTCGTGGTCGCCCTGGAGCCGAGCTGCACGGCCGTGTTCCGCTCCGACGCGGCCGAGATGTTCCCGGGCGACCGGGACGTGCGCCGGCTGCGCGAGAAGACGGTGACTCTCGCCGAACTGCTCACCGAGCGCTCCCCCGGCTACGAGCCCCCGCAGGTGCCCGAGCGGTCCGCGCGAGCGGTGGCGCAGGTGCACTGCCACCAGCACGCGGTGCTCGGCTGGGACGCCGACCGGGAGCTGCTGCGCCGGGCCGGGGTCGACGCGGAGCGGCTGGAGGCGGGCTGCTGCGGGCTGGCCGGGAACTTCGGCTTCGAGCGCGGGCATCTCGACGTCAGCGAGGCGTGCGCGGAGCGCGGGCTGCTGCCGCGGCTGCGTGCCGAGGACGAGGCGACCGTGGCCCTGGCCGACGGCTTCAGCTGCCGTACGCAGATCCACGAGCTCGACAGCGGCGGCCACGAGGGCGTGCACCTGGCGGAACTGCTGGCCTCCGCGCTGCCCGGCGCCCCGGGCAGCGCGTACGGCGTCGCCCCGGGCGCCCGCCCCGCGCCCCCGGGCCGGAGGGCCCGGGCTCTCGCGCTGGCCGGTGCCGGGCTGGCCGCCGCGGGGGTCGGCGCCGGGCTGGTCCGTGGGCTGCGTCGCTGAGCCGCCACGCCCCGAGCGGCGTTCTCTACACCGTCGTAGAATCCGGGAACACGGGCGCGACGACGAACGTTGACCCGGAGACACACCACGCATAAGGAGCCACTTGTTGTCCGCCAGACCGACGGACCCTTTGGGGCACAGTCCCCGACCATCCCGCCACGGCATCAGTGATCGCGGCACACGGCGGGGTCGTGTCGGATGAGTGCCGCCGAGGCCCTGCTGGGCCTGCTCGCCGTGTTCGTGCTGACCGCCGGCACCGGCTATTTCGTCGCCCAGGAGTTCGCCTACGTCTCCGCGGACCGGCTCACCCTCGCGCGCGAGGCCGAAGCCGGGGACCGCAGGGCCGCCCGCGCCCTGCTGGTGCTGGAGCGGCTGTCGTTCATGCTGTCGGGCGCGCAGCTCGGCATCACCGTCACCGGCCTGGTCGTCGGCTTCATCGCCGAGCCGTCGGTGTCCGCGCTGCTCAGGCCTGCCCTGTCCGGGCTCGGCCTGCCCGACGCGGCCGTGAGCGGCGTCTCCGTGACACTGGCCTTCGTCCTGGCCACGGTCGTGCAGATGGTGCTGGGCGAGCTGGCCCCGAAGAACCTCGCGATCGCCGTGCCGGAGCGGCTGGCGAAGGCGCTGGCCCCGTCGACGCTGGCGTATCTGAAGGTCGTCGGCCCTGTCGTACGCGTCTTCGACAGCGCTGCGAACAAGCTGCTGCGCAAGGCCGGCATCGAGCCCGTCGAGGAGCTGCACCACGGCGCCACGCTGGAAGAGCTGGGTCATCTGATCGGCGAGTCGCACGAGCGGGGCGCGCTGCCCAAGGACACCGCCGCGCTGCTGGACCACGCGCTGGAGTTCTCCGAGCGGACCCTCGACGAGGTGATGGTGCCGCGCGCCGACGCCGTCTTCGTCCGCAAGGACGCCGGCGCCGACGAGGCGGTCGGCCTGATCGCCGAGCACGGCCACTCCAACTACCCCGTCCTCGGCGACCACCCGGACGACATCGTGGGCGTGCTGGGCGTGCGCGAGCTGATGGCGCTGCCCGCCACCCGGCTCGCCGGCGCGCGTGCCGGCGAGGTGGCCCGGCGGCCGCTGCTGCTGCCGGACACGCTCGCGCTGCCGGACGCGGTGACGCGGATGCGGGAGCAGGACGACGAGTTCGCCGTCGTCCTCGACGAGCACGGCGGCGTGGCGGGCATCGTCACGTACGAGGACATCGCCGAGGAGCTGGTCGGCGACATCGCCGACGAGTCCGACAAGGTCACCGTCCTCGCCGTCGCGGACGGCGACGGCTGGCTGGTGGACGCCGGCCGCCGGCTGGACGAGGTGGCCGAGGCCACCGGTGTCCGGCTGCCGGAGGATGACGACTACGACACCGTGGCCGGCCTGGTCGTGGACCGGCTCGGCCGCTTCCCGACGGTCGGCGACCGGGTCACGGTCGAGCTGCCCGAGGGCGGCCGCGCCGTGATCGACGTGCGCACGCTCGACCGGCATGTGGCCGACCGCGTACGGATCAGTCCGCTCGTGGACGCCGAGGAAGCCGAGGAAGCCGAGGAAGCCGAGGAGATGGCGTGAGTTTCCCGATGGCGGTCTTCGTGACCGCGCTGCTGCTGATCGGCAGCGGCTTCTTCGTGGCGGCCGAGTTCGCGCTGGTCGCCGCCAAACGGCACCGCATGGAGAAGGCGGCGGCCGAGGGGCGGCGCGGCTCCGGGGCGGCGCTGGCCGGTATGCGGGAGCTGTCGCTGATGCTGGCCGGCGCCCAGCTGGGCATCACCGTGTGCACGCTGGGCCTGGGCTCGGTGTCGAAGCCGGCGATCTCGCACGAACTCGACCCGCTGCTGCACACGCTGGGCCTGCCCAGTGCCGTGAGCTACGGCGTGGCGTTCGCCGTGGCGATGGTCGTGGTGGTGTTCCTGCACATGGTGGTCGGTGAGATGGCCCCCAAGTCGTGGGCGATCGCCCACCCCGAGCGTTCGGCGATGCTGCTCTCCCCGCCGTTCCGGGCCGTGGTGCGGGCCGTACGGCCGCTGATCCGGCTGCTCAACGCCGTGAGCAACGCGCTGGTACGGCTGTGCCGGGTGGCCCCGCGCGACGAGCTGGCCTCGGTGCACAACCGGGAGCAGCTGACGCACCTGGTGGCGGAGTCCGAGCGGCTGGGCCTGATCAGCGCGACCGACTCGGAGCTGCTGACCCGCTCGCTGACCGAGCCGGAGACGCCCGTCGCGGCGCTGCGGATCCCGGCCGCGGAGATGACCTGGGTCGAGGGCGGTACGGACGTCGAGGCGCTGCTGCGGCTGGCCGCCCACCACGACCGCACCCGACTGCTCGTCCGGGAGAACGGCACCGTCCTCGGCTCGGTCCACGCCCGTGACGCCCTGGTCGCCCGGGCCCGGGGGCGCGCCACGACCGCCCGTGAACTGGCCCGTCCGGTGCCCGAGCTGACGGAGGACACCACGGTCGCCGACGCGATCGAGGTGCTGCGCCGCCGCCGTTCCTCCCTGGCCGTGGTCCGTGACACCTCGGGCCGGCTCACCGGCCTGGTCACCCTGGACGACCTGCTGGCCCGTCTGATGCAGCCGGCCGCGGCGGCCTGACGGAGCGGAATCCGAACCTCCAGCTAATCTGCACACCGTTCGCAAGGATGCCGGGGGACGGCATGCCGGGCGCCAAGTCCACGTCGCAGTGTGGGAACTTGACGCCGAAGTGCCCGCTTCGGGAATCGGGACGCAATACCTGTGCGTACGACGGGGCGACAGGACATGTGAAGAAGTAGGCCCATTTCGTGTGCCCGTGGTCATGGCGGTGAAGACGATCGCCGAAAGGCGTGGTGCTGCGCCTGGAGGCGGTTGGAACTTTTCTCCTCCGGAATGCTTTGATCCTGCGCACGGCGGAGCCGTCGGTGCGGAATCTCGATTCTGGATCCGGCGACCCCCCACGCGCGCCGCCATTGCGAGACATTCACGTGAAGGGAAACACCCCATGAACCTCACCCCTCAGGTCGACAGCGCCGAGCTCTCCGAGGCCGACCTGGACCACGTCTCCGGCGGCATGGCGGGCGGCGCCTCCCTGGGCCTCGTGGGCAGCCTCTCCAGCGGCCTGATCGAGCCCCTGACCGCCGGCGCCTGCGCCGAACTCCAGGGGGCCCTGTCGCCGGAGGGCGCCTCGCTCGGCGGCAGCGGGAGCGTTCACACGACGTCGCTCTGACGACATCCGCGTAAAGGGCCCCGGGACACGATTCCCGGGGCCCTTCGCCGTGCCCAGGACCCTTGCCTCACGGTCGCAAAGTTGGGGAATTCGCGAAGCTCGTGACGGAATTCTGCACACGACGGGGGTGGGTAACACCTCGGCACGGCATGGCGCAGACTTACACGGGCCCCCCAGACCCGGCCGAAAAGCGATAGGACAGACCCAGTGAAAACCGACTCGACCCGGAACGAAGAACTGCCGATCTACGAGAGCCTCATACGCGAACGTGGTGACGTCGTGGAGGAGGCTCGCGCAGTCGCCGAAGAGGCGCAGCACCAGGTGACGCAGGCCCTGAACGGGCACGCTCCGGTGCAGCAGGAACCCGACACCCAGCAGTAGGCCTCACGCGCGGGCATCGCCCGGCGGCGGGGCCGCGTTCCCTCTGCCGAAGGCCCACGCCATCCCCGGTTCCGTCACACAGCGGAAGACGCGCCGCACGGGCGGCGTGCACAGCGCCGTGACGACCACGGCCGCGACCAGGGTGGCGGCGATCGCGCCGGCGGGCCGGTGGACCCAGGCCGGCTCGTACCAGCCCCAGTGCTTGGCGGCCTGCGCGACGAAACCGTGCAGCAGATAGCCGTACAGCGTGCCCGCGCCCAGCGCGGTGAACCACGTCCGGCGCCCGGGCACCCAGGCGAGGAAGCAGGCGACCAGGACGGCCGAGCACCCGAAGGCGGCCAGCGTCATCACGGGCCCGTACCAGAACGGGGCGGCCAGTTCTTGGGCGCTGTCGGCATGGAAGAACCAGGCGTAGTTCATCCGCGGAACCGCCCAGTACGCCACGCCCAGCGCACAGACGCCCACCGGCACGGCGAGGATCCGCGACTTGCGCCGGCGCACCAGCCGGAAGTGCTCCGGCCGCAGCAGCAGGCCGAACACGAAGTACGGCAGGAACTGAAGGGTGCGCTGAAGGTCGAGGTCGTGGCCGATGGACGGCGAGAGCGTCGCCAGCATCGCGACGACGAGGGCCGTCGGCAGCGGCCACCGCACATGCCGCCAGACCGGCGTCGTCAGCCGCCAGACGAACAACGCCGCCAGGAACCAGGTCAGATACAGCGGGTCCAGCAGGCTGACCGGGCGGTCGGGGTCCTGGCTGGTCCACCGGGTGAACAGGGTGTACGCCGTCTCGAACACCACGTACGGCACGGCGACACCGGTGACCAGGCGTTTGAGGCGTCCCGGGCTCCCGTCGAAGGTGCGCGAGAAGTAGCCGGCGACAATGATGAACGCCGGCATGTGGAACGCGTAGACGAGCATGTAGAGGGCGGTGACGGCCCTGCTGCCCGGCCGCAGCGGCTCCCAGGCGTGTCCCATGGCCACCAGCACGATCGCCAGGTACTTGGCGTTGTCGAAGAACGCGTCCCGCTGCCTCATCGGGCGGGCGGCCGCGCTCTGCTCCCTTCCCCGAGACACCCGGGTCTCTTCGGCCGCCGGGCGGGCCGTCGTCAACGTGTCACTCACGGGCCCTCCCGAAACGACTCGAAGCGGCTGTGCCTCGTCTTACTCGGGATAAGGGGGTGGCGTCTGCGCAGAACATCGCCCGCACCTTAATCACAGGGCCGTGCCCCGGTTCAACTCGTAACGGGGGTGGCTCGCTTCGGTTCATGCCCGGGTATACGTGTCCAGACGGGCGATCGTCTCCGTGAGGGAGACGGTGAAGGGGTGCCGGGGCTCGGTCAGGATCCGCCGGGACGGGCCCTGTTCGACGATCTCGCCGGCGTCCAGCACGGCGATGCGGTGGGCGAGTGCCGCCGCGTCCAGGTCGTGGGTGATGAGCACGAGGGCGAGGTCCTCGCGGTCGCTGACCAGTGCCGCGAGCAGGTCGAGGATGCCCCGGCGGGTGACGGTGTCGAGGCCGGAGGTGATCTCGTCACAGACCAGGACGCGGGGGTGGGCGAGGAGGGCGCGGGCGAGGGCGGCGCGCTGGAGTTCGCCGCCGGAGAGTTCGCCGGGGCGACGGTGGGCCAGTTCCTCCGGCAGGCCGAGGCGGTCCAGGGTGGCCGACGCCTCGTCCGTCGCCGCCCGTTCGCCGGCTCCCCGCAGCCGAACCGCCGTGCGGGCCACCTGGTGCAGGACGGGCCGGTGCTCGTCGAAGGCGGCGCGGGCGTCCTGGAAGACGTACTGCACGGCGGCGAGTCGGTCGCGGCCGCGGTGGCGCAGGCTGCGCGGGAGCGGCGTGCCGTCGAGCAGGATCTCGCCGACGTGGTCGCGGTGGAGGCCGGCGAGGCAGCGGGCCAGCGTGGTCTTGCCGCTGCCGGAGCGGCCGACCACGGCCAGGCACTCGCCGGGGTGGAGCGCGAGGTGCGGGACGCGCAGCACGGTGTTCCTCCGGTCGTGCACGGCGGTCAGGTCCCGTACTTCCAGGGCGGGTTGCCGGGCGTCGCCGCTCGCACCGTCCTGTGGTGCTGCCCGCCGTGAGTCGAGCAGCCGTCGGGTCCACTCGTGGCGGGGCGCCGCCCACAGCCGCGCCACGGGGCCCGACTCCACGACCCGTCCCGCGCGCATGACGAGGACCTCGTCGGCGAGGGCACGGACGACGCCCAGGTCGTGGCTGAGCAGGACGACCGCGATGCCGCGGGCCGCGACCGCCGCCAGCTGGTCGACGATGCGGCTCTTGGTGAGCGCGTCCTGGCCGGTGGTGGGTTCGTCGGCGACGATGACGCGGGCGCCGAGCAGCAGCGCCTGGGCGAGGACGACACGTTGCTGCTGGCCGCCGGAGAGCTGGTGCGGGTAGCGGCGCAGCAGGCCTTCGGCGTCCGGGAGCTGGGCGTCGGACAGGGCCCGCAGGACCAGTTCGCGGGCCGCGCTACGGCGTTCGCGGCGGGGCAGGTGCCGTACCTGGGGACGGGCGATGTCGTCGAGCAGGGCGCTGACGCGGCGGGCCGGGTTGAGGACGGCGGCGGGGTGCTGCGGCACGTACCCGACCGGGCCGTCCCCGGGCCGGTGCACCTCTCCCGTGACCCGGGCACCGGCCGGGTACTCCCCCAGCAGTGCCAGGCCGGTGGTCGTCTTGCCGCTGCCGGAGGCGCCGACCAGGGCGGTCACGCGTCCGGGGAGCACGCGCAGGCGGACTCCGTCGACGATCGCGCGGCCGTCGATCTCGACGCGCAGGTCGCGGATCTCGGCGAGGGGCTCGGGCGCCGGGGTCAGGTCGGTCTCGGTCACGGCCGCCGTCCCTTCGTTCTGGGGCTCTTCTCCAGCGCGGCGTCGAAGAGCAGGTTGGTGCCCGTCGTGAGGGCGACGATCAGCAGGGCGGGCACGACCACGGCCCAGGGCTGGACGAAGAGGCCCGTGCGGTTGCGGTCGACCATGACCGCCCAGTCGGCGGCGTCCGGGGCGACTCCCACACCGAGGAACGCGGCCGTCGACACGAGGTACAACACGCCGGTCAGCCGGACACCGGCGTCGGCGGCCAGGGTGCGAAGGGCCGAGCGGCCCACGTAGCCGACGGCGACGCGCCACCACGACTCGCCCTGCATGCGCAGCGCCTCCACCGCGGGCCGGGCCGCCGCCTCGGCCGCCGCGGCCCGTACGATCCGGGCGGCGTCGGGCACGTTCACCAGCGCGACGAGCAGCGCGATCCCTGCCGCACCCGGCGAGAACACGGACGCCACCAGCAGGATCAGCAGCAGTGACGGTACGGCGAGCAGCACGTCGAGCGGCCGCATCAGCAGCTCCTCGAGCCGCCGTGCGTGGGTGACCGCGCTGACGAGTCCGACGGGCAGCGCGACCAGGTAGGCGAGGGCCGTCGCGGCGAGCGCGGTCAGCACGACCGTACGGCCGCCGTGCAGCACCTGCCGCCAGACGTCCCGGCCCACGAAGTCGGTGCCGAGCCAGTGGCCGTCGCCGAGGGTGAAGGAGGCGGCGCGGGGGCCGGGTTCACCGGCGCACAGGGGGCCCAGGAGGGCGAGGAGCAGCGGGACGGCGACGACTGCGAGACCGAGGAGAAACCGGCGCGTGGCTGTCACGCCGCCACCCCCGCCCGGGGCGTCAGCCGGTACGCCACCACGTCCGCGCCCAGATTCAGTACGACCGTCAGCACGCCGAACACCACCGCCAGCCCCTGCACCACGGGCACGTCCCGCTCGGCGACCGCGTTGAGGAGGACCGTCCCGAGGCCGGGGATCACGAACAGCGCCTCCACGACGATGACCCCGCACAGCAACCAGTCGACGGTACGGGCCAGTTGCTGGGCGGCCGGGGCGAGGGCGTTCGGCAGGGCGTGGGCGTAGCGGACGCGGGCGCCGGGGACGCCGTAGCGGCGGGCGTGGGCGGCGTAGGGCGAGGTGAGGGCGTCGACCATGCCGGCGCGGACCAGGCGGGAGAGGGAGCAGACCGGGCGGGAGAGCAGGACCAGCACGGGGAGGACGAGCACGGCCGGGTGGCCGAGCAGGTCGGTGCCGTAGCCCACCGCGGTCGGCGGCAGCCAGGCCAGTTTCAGCGCGAACACCGTCACCAGCAGTACCCCGAGGGCGAACTCGGGGACCGCGTACACGGCGAGGGTCACGGAGCTGACCAGCCGGTCGATCAGCCGCCCCTCGTGGCGGGCGGCGAGCACGCCGAGCCCGAAGCCGAGCGGGACGAGCAGGGCCAGCGTGAGCGCGGCCAGCAGCAGGCTCGGGCCGAACCCGTCGGCGAGGTACCGGGCCACCGGGCGGCCGGAGGTCAGGGACGTGCCGAAGTCACCGTGCAGCAGGCCCGTCGCCCAGTCCGCGAGACGTTCGTACGCGGGCCGGTCCAGGTCCATGGCCTCACGGATCGCCGCGATGCGCGCCGGGTCGGGCTGGTCGCCCGCGAGGGCCACCGCGGCGTCGCCCGGCAGCGCCTCGGTGAGCGCGAAGACCAGCAGCACCACGGCCACGGTCTGCACGGCACCGAGAAGCAGCCGCCGGGCGACGAAGGAGCGCAGACCGCTCACGCGAGCCACACCTTGTCGAAGCGGGCCCAGTCGAGCGTGTTGGCGGGGGCCTTGGTCTCGACTCCTCTGAGGTTGCGGGCCGTTCCGAGGATCCAGTCGGCGAAGCCCCAGATCAGGAAGCCGCCCTCGGTGTACAGGCGGCGCTGCATCCGCTCGTAGACGGCGCCCCGCTCGGTCTTGTCGCGGGTGGACTGCGCCTGCTGGTAGAGGGCGTCGAAGTCCTTGTGCTGCCACTTGGTGGCGTTGGTGGTGGAGTCGGTGAGCAGCCGCTGGGAGATGTGCGCCTCGATGGGCATGGCGCCGGAGCGGTAGCAGCAGAGGGTGCCACCGTCGAGGATGTCGCTCCAGTAGGAGTCCTTGCTGCCCATCTTCACGTCGATCGTGACACCGGCCTTGGCGGCCTGGTCGCGGAAGATGCTCGCGGCCTCGGTGAAACCGGCGGCGACGGCCGAGGTGTCCAGGGTGACCTTCAGTTTCTCGGCGCCGGCCCGCTTGAGCAGGGCGCGGGCGCGGTCGAGGTCCTGCTCGCGCTGCGGCAGGCCGTCGGCGTAGTACTCGTAGCCCTTGCCGAACAGGTCGTTGCCGACCTCGCCCGCGCCGGACAGGGCGCCGTCGACGAGTTCCTTCCGGTCGGCGATGAGGAAGAACGCCTCGCGCACCCGCTTGTCGTCGAAGGGCGGCCGGTCGGTCTTCATGCAGAACGCCTGCATGGCGCTGTTGCGCAGCCGGACGATCTCGATCTGGCCCCGGCCCTCGTGCGCGCGGGCGGTGGTGGGGTTGAGCTCGTGGGCGTACTCGACCTGGCCGGCGAGGAGGGCGTTGACGCGCGCGGACTCCTCGTTGGCGACGACGAATTCGAGCTCGTCGAGATGCGGGGCGCCGTCCCAGTGGTCCTCGTAGCGACGGAAGACGGCAGAGCGGCCGGGTGCGAAGGAGACGAACCGGAAGGGGCCGGAGCCGATCGGCTTCCTGTCGAAGTCGCCGGCGTGCTCGGGGACGATGTACGCGCCGAACGCGGCCAGGACGTTGGGGAATTCGGCGGTCGGCCTCTTGAGGACGAACTCGATGGCGCGCTCGCCCGTGGCACGGCTGGCGTCGAGGTCGATGGGTTCCAGGGAGGCCTTGGCGCGGAACGTCTGCTTGGGGTCGGCGATGCGGCGGTAGCTGTGCAGGACGTCCTTGGCGGTGACCGGCTTTCCGTCGTGGAAGGTGGCCTCGCGCAGGGTGACCTGCCAGCGGTCGAGGGTCTTGTTCGACTCCCACTTCTCGGCGAGGCGGGGCTGGGCGGAGAGGTCGGCGCCGTAGTCGGCGAGCTTGTCGTAGAGGGCCTTGGCGCGGGCGACGTCGGCGAAGAGGTTGGCCAGGTGCGGGTCGAGGGTCTCGCCGCCGCCGCCGCCGGCGAAGGCGGCGCGCAGCCGGCCGCCGCGCTTCGGCGTTCCGCCGCTGCCGCTGTCCGCCTTGTCGTCGGTGCCGCCGCCTCCGCAGCCGGTGAGGGCGAGAGCGGCGGCTGTGGTGCCGGCGGCGAGGAAGCCGCGGCGGCGCAGACCGGGGAAGCGTTCGTCGTACATGACTGGTCCTTCGGGTCAGTGGGTGAGCGTTCGCGCGACGAGGTGGAGCCGGTCACCGTCGGTCGACCGGCCGGGCAACTCGCCCTCTTGCCATGGGCGTTCGGTGCGTGGCCCGGGGCCGTCGTGGAGTTCGAGCACCTCGAATCCGTGCGCGGCGAGGAAGTGCCGCAGCTCCTGCGGGAGGAGCAGCCGCCAAGCGGAGTGCTGTGCGACGGGCGGGGATCCGTCGCCGGTGGTCCAGACGCGGGTGCGGCGCAGGAGCTGGGCCGTACGGTCCACCGTCAGCGTCGTGGTGGACCGGTAGGCCGTGCCCTGCCAGGTGAACTCGTGGACGGCGGGCCGGTCGAGCAGATCGGTCCGGCCGAGGAAGTACGCGCCGTTGCGCATCTCCGCGACGAGCAGGCCGCCCGGTGTGAGCGCCTTGCGGCAGGAGGCGAGGAAGCCGTCGACCTGGTCGTTGGTGTGGCAGTACAGCAGAGAGCTGTCCAGGCAGACGACGGCGTCGAAGGTGCCGAGGCCGAAGCCGTGCAGGTCGGCCCGGACGTACGCGGGACCGGGGTGGTGCGTGCGGGCGTGGGTGAGCATCGCCTCGGAGAGGTCGGCGCCGGTCACGGTCCGGCCGGCCGCGTGCAGGGCGGCGGCGTCGCGGCCGGTGCCGCAGCCCATGTCCAGCACGCGCGGCCCGGCCCCGTGGCGGCGCAGGCAGTCCTCCGCCCACCGGGCGGACAGCCGCTCGGCGTCGGGGAAGCGGGCCTCGTACAGCGCGGGGTTGTCGGTGAGGAGGTTGCCGCTGGTCTCCGGGGGCCCGCCGGAGCCGCTGGTCACGCCGTGCTCCTCTCCCCCGCCGGAGCGGCGGCGACCTCCGGGACGTGGCTCGCGGGCAGGGCGCCGAGCCGGTGCAGCCAGGCCACGCCGAGCGCGGAGACGAGGCCGAAGAGCGCGCAGCACACCCAGGGCAGCCACGCGGCGCCCTGCTCACCGGTGTCCATGGCCCAGCCGACGGCGGTGTTGCCGAGGGCCGCGGCGACGCCGGAGACGACGTAGAAGATCCCGAAGTACGTGCCGGTCAGCTCGGGGCGGCCGAAGCCGGGGATCAGCTCCATCACGAACGGCTGGGCGACCATGACGCCGACGTAGAGCAGCAGCGCGCCGGCCAGGACGGGTACGGCGTCGAGCAGTCCGTCCCGTGAGCTGCCCGCGACGAGGGCCGGCGGCAGGAACGCCAGCCCCATGAGGGCGAGTCCGGCGGCGATCCAGCGCGCCCGGCTGCCCCGGGACTTCAGGGACCGGGTGATGCGGAGCTGGAGGCCGAGGTTGGCGAGGGTGCCGACGAGGAAGACGAGGCCGGCCGCGCCGTCCCAGCCGGTGGCCTGCCGTGCTCCGGCGGGCAGCAGCAGGTACAGCTGGCTCTCCAGGGTGAACATGCCGACCATGGCGAGGGCGAAGGCCAGGAAGGCGCGGTTGCCGAGGACTTCACGCCAGTCGGCGAGCACACCGCTCTTGGCGGGCTCGACGTTCCGCGCGGGCAGCACCAGGGCCTGCGCCACGGTGAGGACGGCGAAGATGCCGGCGGCGGTGAGCGCGGAGGTGCGGAAGTCGACGAGCAGCAGGGCGCTGCCCAGCAGCGGGCCGATCAGGGCGCCGGTGGTGGCGAAGACGTTGAACAGGGCGAACGCCTCGGCCTTGTTCTCCCCCGCCTCCTGCGCAAGGTAGGCGCGCACGGCCGGGTTGAACAGGGCCCCGGCGACTCCGCTGAGCACGGACGCGGCGAGCAGCACCGCCAGCCCGTCGCCGAGCGCGAACAACGCGAACCCGAGGGTGCGCAGCGCGCATCCGGCGATGATGACGCCGCGTGCGCCGAGCCGGTCGGAGGCGGAGCCGCCGATGATGAACAGGCCCTGCTGGCTGAGGTTGCGCACGCCGAGGACGACGCCGACGACCGCCGCCGACAGGCCCAGGTTCTCGGTGAGGTGGGTGGCGAGGTAGGGGATGAGCAGGTAGAAGCCGGTGTTGACGCCGAGCTGGTTGACCAGCAGGAGCCGTACGGCGAGCGGGAGGCGCTTCATCTCATGCCACGTCTTCATGGCAGGCCACCTCCTCGACGCCCAGGCCGGCGAGGCCACTGGTGCGGACGACGCCGTCCGTGCCGCCGATCCCGGTCCACGGGTCGTGGGCGAGCAGCAGATGCCCGTCGAGGTCGGCCCAGCGGGCCCGGTCGGCCAGGTGGACGGCGGGGGCGAGGCCGAGGCTGCTGGCGGTGAGGCAGCCCAGCATCAGCGCCGTGCCGCTGCCCTCGACGGCCTCGGCGATGCGCAGGGCCGCGTGCACGCCGCCGCACTTGGCGAGCTTGACGTTGACGCCGTGGACCCGTCCGGCGAGGCGGCGGACGTCGTCCAGCCCGACGGCGTCCTCGTCGGCGATGACGGGCAGCGGTGCGCGTTCCGCGAGGGCGGCCAGGGCGTCCGGGTCGCCCGGGGCGACGGGCTGCTCGACGGCTTCCACGCCGAGGGCGGCGAAGCGCGGCAGCAGGGCGTCCGCCTGGGCCACGGACCAGGCGCCGTTGGGGTCGAGGAGCAGCCGGGCCCGGGGCGCGGCGTCGCGGATGACGCGGACGCGCTCGATGTCGTCCTCGGGGTCGGGGGCGCCCGCCTTTACCTTGACGAGCTCGAAGCCGCTCGCGGTGAGCCGTCGGGCCTCGGCGGCCGCGTGGCCGGGGTCCGTGATGCCGATGGTGCGGGCGGTGGCGGCGAGGGGCGGTGCGGCGGCTCCGAGGAGGCGGTGCACGGGGACGCCCGCGCGTTTGCCGACCAGGTCGAGCAGCGCCGACTCGACGGCGGCGACAATCGCGGGCGGCACCTCGCCAAGAGGCGACTCCCCCGCCCGGAGGGCCTCCAGAGCACTCTCCGGATCGGGAAAGCGGCTCAGGTCCACGGTGGTGAGGAGCCGCAGAAGGGTCTCGGTGCCGAGTCCGTAGTACACGCTGGTGACGGCCTCGCCGTGACCGCGCAGTCCGTCGTGCTCGACGGTCAGCCACACGGCGTCGCGTGCGGCCATGGTGGAACGGGAGATGCGCAGCGGCTCGGCGAGTTCGAGGCGCACGGTGCGCAGGCTGGACTTCACGGGCTCTCTTCCTGGAGGGCGGGGGCGGTGAGCGGGTCGCTGACGCGGGTGCAGCGGGCCCAGCCGGCGGCCTCCGCCGCGTGCGGGTGCGGGATCTCGACCGGCCGGGTGGCCGCGGTGGCCGGGTCGAGGCCGTGGGCGGTGGTGAAGTCGTCGTCGTAGACCGTGCCGAGGTAACGGTGCGGACCGTCGGGGAAGACGGTGGCGACGACCGCCCCGGGGTGGACGCGGGCGGCCCAGGCGGCGACCCGGGCCGCGGCTCCGGTGCTCCAGCCGCCGCTGACGAAGGCGCCGCGTGCCAGTCGGCGGCAGCTGTCCACGGCCTCGGCGGGGCCGATCCAGTGGACCTCGTCGAAGGCGTCGTAGGCGACGTTGCGCGGGTGGATGCTGCTGCCCAGGCCGCGCATCAGCCGGGGCCGGGCGGGTTGGCCGAAGATGGTGGAGCCGGTGGCGTCGACGCCGATGAGGCGCAGGGCGGGCCAGTGGCGCCGCAGCGGGCCGATGATGCCGGCGCTGTGGCCGCCGGTGCCGACGCTGCACACCAGGATGTCGAGGTGGTCGAGCTGGACGGCGAGTTCGGCGGCCAGGGAGGCGTAACCGGCGGTGTTGTCGGGGTTGTTGTACTGGTCGGGCCAGTAGGCGCCGGGCAGTTCGGCGAGCAGGGCCCGCAGCCGGGCGAGCCGCGCGGCCTGCCAGCCTCCCTGCGGCGCCGGCCGGTCCACGACCTCCAGCCGCACTCCGTGGGCGCGCAGCAACTGCCGCATGGACGGCTCCAGTTCGCTGTCGCCGACCAGCACGACGGGGTGGCCGAGTGCCTGTCCGGCGAAGGCGAGACCGATGCCGAGCGTGCCGGAGGTGGACTCCACCACCGGGGCGCCGGGCCGCAGTTCGCCGCGCTCGCGGGCGCCCAGCAGCATGGAGACGGCGGCGCGTGCCTTCATCCCGCCCGCCGCGAGCCCTTCGAGCTTGGCCCAGAAACCGGGATGCGGTGCCGGCAGGTCCGCGGTGATCCGGGCCAGTGGGGTACGGCCGACCAGGGAGAGCAGCTCCCGTCGCGCGGCGGGCCGGAGCGCGGTGGCGGTCATCGCATGCCTCCCGGACAGGAGCCGCCATAGCGGTGCAGGACACCGGGACCGCCGTCGAGCCAGAAGAACGGATACGGCTCCGCGCACACCGCGCTGACGCCGTGCCCGAGGAAGCGGGGCAGGACGGCGCTCCCGGTCTGGGCGAACATCACCAGCTGCTTGCCGTGCTCCAGTGCGTGCCGCCGCAGCGGTTCGAAGGTGCCGTTGCCCAGGGTCATGCCGGAGACGAGCAGCGCGTCACAGCGGCCGGCCGCGGCGAGCGCGTCGCCGACGACCGGCTCGCCCCACTCGGTCTCGCCGCCCTTGAGGTCACAGGGGACGTACCGCAGGCCACGCGAACGCAGCGCCTCCAGGAGGGAGTTGACGACGCCCACCACGAGCACCGTGGCGCCGGGCGACAGGTCGAGCAGGCCGGCGACGGCCTTGGCACGGGCCCGGGACTTCTCCAGCGACGACCCGGCGGGCAGTGGGAGGGCCCTGGCTCCCTGGGCGGGGGTGTGCGGCAGGACGTGCATCAGGTAGGCGTCGAGGGCCGCCACGCGCACCGGCGGCAGCGGGTGCTCCAGCAGTCGCGCCACGTCCGCGCCCACGCACTCCTCGACGGCGCTGTCCGGCAGCGCCCCGGGCTCGACCGCGCAGGAGCCGACGGCCTCGGCCAGGCGCAGGCTGAGCACCTCGTTGCGGTAGCCGGTGCCGCGTCCGTCGTGCCGTACGGCCTGCCGGGTGGTGAAGGCGACGGCGATGCGCTGGGTGGCCGGGTCGGGCCCGAGGGCGCCCGCGCGCACCCGGTGCAGGAGGTCGTCGTACGACACTCCGTGGGTCGCGGTGGTCATCGGATCACCAGCCCGCCGCGCAGCCCGTCCAGCAGGCTCTCGACGCGCTCGCGGGCCCCGGGCCCGTCGGCGTCACCTGCCATGACGTGCCCCAGGTACTCGTTGTTGCTGCCCGCCGCCTTCACGGCCTTGCCGGGCTCGGCGAGTTGCGCCTCCAGCACACCGGGCAGGTCCCGTACGCCGCTGCCGTCCAGCGCTTCGAGGGTGCCCGAGGCCTCCGGCACGAGGAAGCCGATCGCGGCGCTGCGCAGCCCGGTGTCGACGCGCCGCAGGTCGGGGGCGCGGCCCAGGGCGACGTCCACGCAGGCGGCGGCGAGGTCGATTCCGGTGACGTGGCGTATGAGTTCGGTGATGCGGTTCCCGGCGGGCCGGGGGTTGACCTCGACCACGCGCGGACCGGCGGAGGTCAGCTTGATCTCCGTGTGCGCCACGACCCCGTCGGTCAGGCCGAGGGCCTTGAGCGCGGCCAGGGCGGTGTCTTCGGCGGCCTCGGTGTCGCCGGGCGGCAGGGCGGCGGGGAACATATGGCCGGTCTCGACGAAGGCGGGTGCGCCGCCGACGCTCTTGTCGGTCACGCCCACCACCTGGACCGTGCCCGCGTGCGACACCGTCTCGACGCTCACCTCGGGGCCGTCCAGCAGCTCCTCCAGCAGCACCACGGGGGTACGCCGCTGGCCGCGTGCGTTGACCGGGAAGTCGGCCAAAGCCCGGCAGGCGGCGGCGAGTTGGGCCTCGTCGTCGACCCGGCGCACGTACATGCCCGCGCACAGGTCGACGGGCTTGACGACGAGCGGGTAGCCGATCTCCCGGGCGGCCCGCGCGATCTCCGCCCACTCCTCCCGCACGACGAAGCGCGGTCCGGGCACCCCGGCGTCGTCGAGGACGCGGCGGGTGGCGTCCTTGCGGCAGGCGTTCTCCACGGCCTCGGGACCTGGGCCGGGCAGGCCGAGGCGTCCCGCGATCCGGGCCACCGTCGGCAGGTAGTAGTCGCAGGAGGTGACGACCCCGTCGAAGCCGAGCACCCCGTGCAGCCGCTCGACCTCGGGCAGCAGCGCCTCGATGTCGTTGGTGTCGGCGGTGATGACGTTGCGGGCGCCGAGCAGCGGATGGGCCGTCCCCTCCGGTGCGGAGCGCAGGTAGTGGTGCAGGTCGCGGGTGAGGAAGGTGAACGCGTGTCCGTTCTCCCGGATCGCCCGCGGCAGCAGTCTGCTCATGGACCCGACCCAGCTCTCGACCACCAACAGATGAGCCACAACTCCCCTTTCCTTGAGTTGAGTTCGCGGCGTGCGGGCAGCCCGGCGAGCCCTCCGGGGGGAGGGCGCCGGGTGTTGCCGCCGAAGACGTTATCGATAATCATTTTCATTGTCACCTGATTGGCGAAGATCTTCTGGAGAACCCCCTTGATCCGTCCCGCACGCCGCACCGCACTCCTGTGCGCCCTGGCGGCCGCCACCGCTCTGCTCCCCGCCGCCCCCGTCCAGGCCGCCGAACCGCCCTCCCCGCTCCGTTTCACCGCCTGTCCGGATTCCGTCCCCCGGCCGTCCGCGCCGGAGCGCGTCGAGTGCGGGCGGCTCGCCGTGCCCCTCGACTGGCACCGCCCCTCGGGGCCGCGCATCGAGGTGGCGGTCTCCCGGGTCCGCGCCTCGGGCACCCCCGTCGAACGGCGCGGCACCCTGCTGGTCAACCCGGGCGGTCCGGGCGGCTCCGGCCTTCCCTACGCGGTCACCAAGCGGGCCAGACTCCCCGAGAGCGTGCGGCGGGCGTACGACGTCGTCGGCTTCGACCCGCGCGGCGTCGGGCGGAGCACCCCCGTCACGTGCGGCCCGATGGGCGGACTCTTCGACAGCCCGGGCAGCGACCCGGTGCCGGCGGGACCCCGGGCGGAGCACGCCCACCTGGCGTCCCTGCGCGTCCTGGCCGACGACTGCGCCACGCACGCCGGCCGCCTGCTGCCGTACCTGTCCACCGAGCAGACGGCGTACGACATGGACGCGATACGCGCGGCCCTCGGCGAACCGCGGACGAGCTTCCTCGGCGTCTCCTACGGCAGCTACCTCGGCGCGGCCTACACCGCCCGCTTCCCGCACCGCGTCGGCCGGATGGTGCTCGACAGCGTGGTCGGCCCCGGGGACTGGTACGACTTCGACGTGCTCCAGAGCCGGGCCCTGCTGCGGCAGCGCGACACCTTCTTCGCGTGGACCGCCGCGCACGCCGGGCGCTTCGGCCTGGGCAGGACGCCGGCCGGGGTGCGGGACTCGTATCTACGCGTACGCCGGGAACTCACCGAGCGACCGGTGGCGGGCTTCGGTCCGGCGGAGTTCGACCGGGCCGTGTACCGCGCCCTGGGCCGCACGGAACGCTGGGCGGGCCTCGCGGACGGGCTGCGCGGCCAGTTGACCGACGGCGACCCGGACGGCCTGCGCCCGGCCGGCGCATTCGACAGCCCCGACTCCCGCAACTACGAGGCGGCCAACCGCGTCGTCAAGTGTGCCGACGGGCCCGCCCCCGGCTCCCGCGACATCGTCGGGGACATCCGTCGCACCCGCCGTCTCGACCCGCAGCCGGTGCTGACGGGCATGGAGGCGAGCACCTGCGCCTACTGGCACCACCGGCCGGGCCGCCGTACCCCGCTCGGCAGCCCGGACGCGCCGCCGGTCCTCCTCGTGGCCTCCGCACACGACCCCGTCACGCCGATCGAGGGCGCCCGCCGCCTCCAGCCCCTGCTGCCCGGCTCACGCCTGGTCACCCTCGACGACGACTACTCCCACGGCGTGTTCGCAAGCCGCGGCAACGCGTGCGTGGACGACACCGTGGCGGCCTACCTGCTGCGCGGAGAAGTGCCGTCGGCGAACGTGCGCTGCACGGGCCCCGGGCTGCCGACGGCACGGTAGACCGCCCGCTCAGCTCTCCTTCCACACCAGCACGGTCAGCACCGCGCCCGCGACCGTGACCGGGACGGCGGCCTGGTTCAGCAGCCTGACCCGCATGCTCCGGCCCGACGGGAGCCGCTTCGTCAGGGGGACGACCGCGAAGGTGCCGCCGCCGGTCCCGACGATCTCGTGGATCGGGTGGTCCGCGCGGTGCTGGTCTCCCTCGTACTCCGACATGCGCGCCTGGACGACCGCACCGGTCGGCAGCCCGTCGATGTGGAGGCTGACGCTCCCGCTGAAACGGGCCGGGCCACGGGCGAAGACGCTGCCGCCGGTGGCGTGGTCGCCGGTCTCGTCGGCCCACTCCGTGGCGAACTCGACCGAGTCCCAGGCACCGGGCGCGAGCCGATACCCGCCGGCTGTACCGAGGTTGACGTACTGGGGCATGGGGTCCTCTCCTTCCCACAGGCCCGCCGGGAGGGCCAGGGCGTCGGCGACGTCACCGCGGAAGTCGGCCATGCCGAATCCGCGCGGGTCGACCTTCCAGTCGCTCCACTCCAGGTGGCCGATCGCGCTCTTGGGGCCCCAGCCGTGCGCGCGGCAGATCGCGGCGGTGGCCTTGACGATGGCGATGTACTGGACACTCGGCCACGGGTCCTTGCCGTCGCCCTTGTTCTCGCATTCCCAGCCGTAGAACCGGGCGTTGCCGTCGACCGCGCCGGCCGAGCCGTCGTGCTCGTGCGTCGCGGGCGGGTACGTGCCGTACGACTCGCCGATGACGGCATTGAGCACGTCGCCGTCTCCGCCGCCGGCGTGGTTGGCCCGGCCGTTACCGGTCAGGTGGACGACGCCGTCCTTGGTGATGCATCCGGTGGCGAGCGGACCGGGCAGGGCGCTGTGGCCGTGGTAGATCAGCTCGACGACGTCCGTGCCGGGCCCGGTGACGGTGTGATGGATCATCACACCGTGCACGGGCCCCCACGGACCCTTGTGGTTGCGGTTGTTGGTGCGCCATCCGCCGACCTCGTGAACGGCGCAGCCCTCGGCCTTCAGCGCGGCGACGAGCCGGGCGGCGGTGAGCGGGGTGGCCATGAGTCACTCCTCCGTTCCGGCGCGTGCGTGCCGGTCTGAAGACGGTGCGATCGCATCTGCGGAGCGTGCCCGGCCGGGGAGCGGGTCTGTCTGCGGTGCGTGTCCGGCGGACCGTTCGGCCGGAGCTGCCGCGCGGACGTCGCCAGGCCCCACCATTCTCGCGCCGCTCGCGCCGTCGCTCACCTCGCCGTACGCCACGACCTCAAATTCGGCGGGATTACGACGCTGCGGCATCAGGGAGGGCGGGGGCGCTGTCGGTGGCCGGGCGCAGGGTCCGCTGCCGTGAGCATCCCCGCCGTCGAGGAGTCCTGCGCCCGGGTCGATGCCTGGCCGGCCCGGCACGCTCCCCTCACCTACGCCACCCTGCGCCCGCCCGCACCGCAGGCCGGCATCGAGGACGCGGAGCGCACGCCCGGCCTGCCGTTCCACCCGGACCCGGTGGCCTCGCCGCGGTGCCACGACGGGGTGGAACTCGACGACGGCACAGTTCAGTTGCCGAACTACGGACCGCTGTGCGGTGTCGCGGACATCGTGCGGAACACGACCCTCCTCCGGTGCCTCGGGGTGGGCGAGGACGGGCTGCCCATCACCCTGGGCACCGGTCGGCGGCCCTCGGACGGCCTGTTCACCGCCTGCCGTCCCGGCCCTCGCCACGGACAGGTGGGCCGCCGCTTCGACGAGGACATGCCCTCCTCCGCGCACTGGCCCTCGCCGCGTCACGTCCTGGCCGACCTCGCGGAAGCCCTGGAAGGCGACCTTCCGTTCCTCGACCGCATCCCCCTTGCCGTGGCCGAAAAGCTGCTGCGGGAGGAGGAGCGGACCGTGCCCGCCGACGCGGTCTCCCCGCTCGCGCGGGCCGCCGCACTCACCGAGCCGGAGTCGGACCCGCCGGCCTTTCAGCGACCCGGTCTTCACGAACGTCGCCGGGAGCGCCCCGGCCGCCACCCCCGCAGGAACACGGACGGTGCGTGCCGGGATGTGGCGCAGGCGCGCGACCCCGGCTTCCCGGTGTTCGCCCGCACGCAGGTGCCGGTGACCGCGCGCGGCCGGCCGCGGCAGCGGCCGACAGGCACGCCGGTCCCGCTGGGCGGGGTGACCGTCGAGCCCGGTGACGTGGTGCCGGCGGACGAGGGCGGCGTCGTGGTCGTCCCGCGCGAGCGGGCCGAAGAGGTACTGGAAGCGGCGCTGCCGCTCGCGGACCGCGAGGCGGCCATCGAGGCCGAGGTACGGGCCGGAGCCCCGCTGCCGGAGGCCATGCGGGACGCCCGCCCGGCCGGAACGGAGGCGAGGTGAGCGGCGACTTCGTCGCACGGCTGCGGGCACTGCCCAGGGCCGCGATCTCCGAGGCCCTCGACCGGATCGGCGTCGAGGGCGCCCTGGCCGGCCTGACCCCGCTGTCCGACGGCTTCCGCGCGGCAGGCCCGGCCTGCACCGTCCGCTACGTCCCGGTCGAGGCGTCCGGCACCGGCAGGGGCGGCATCATGACCGAGCTCGCGGCGTGTTCAGAGATCCCGTGACCGGGCGTGCACGTGACCCTCGAAAGGGAACGCGGGTGGCGCCGGGGGCAGGAGCGAGGACAGTTCATAGCCGCACTTCTGCGCGACGCGGCACGAGGCCGTGTTGTCCGCCTGGTGCAGGAGCTCCAGGCGGGTCAGGCCGTCGGCGGCGAAGGTGATGAAGGCCCACTCCGTCAGCGCCATCAGGGCCCGGGGAGCCACGCCCCGGCCACGCGCATGCGCCGCGGTCCAGTAGCCGACCTCCGCGGACGAGACGCCGGGGGTGACGTTCTTGAGGACGGCGTGCCCCACCAACTGTCCCTCGGTGGCATGCTCTCGAACCTCCGAGACGGCGAACGCGAAACGGTGCCCTGCTTCCCAGCCGCCTTGCTGATCCCGGACCCACCGCGCCGCACTGGCACGGTCGTGCACGACCGCACTCACCCAGCGACGCAGGGCCTCGTCCCGATACAGGTCGACGAGGTCCGCGGCGTCGGCCGGCCTCCAGGGACGCAGGAGGAGAGCAGGGGCCGATGCCGTGGCCGCGGCGGTCACCCGCGTGATCATCGTGGACCTCCCGGCCGCATGTTGCCGTCGTACACGGTCCGGTAGTCCGGGACGACGACTCGCGCCGCGGGGGACACCTCGCGGACCTGGGCGACGAACGCGTCCAGGTCCATGGCCGGATCGCGCACCGGCG
Source organism: Streptomyces sp. NPDC052064 (assembly GCF_055585925.1). NCBI lineage: Bacteria > Bacillati > Actinomycetota > Actinomycetes > Kitasatosporales > Streptomycetaceae > Streptomyces > Streptomyces sp. NPDC052064. The sequence goes on along the minus strand of NZ_JBVJJE010000013.1, from coordinate 52,271 downwards.
AACCGCTCAGCGGCACTTCGAAGTTGTCCCAGTGTACGGGGACCACGACGCCGGGGGTGTCCAGTGCGCCCAGCAGCCGGGGCACGTACCGGTGGGTGACGGTGCTGGAGGGCACGGCGACCATCGCCAGGTCGGGGCGCAGCCCCCGGCACCGCCCGCTCGTCGAAGTCGCTGGCGCCCATGAGGAACGCCGACGGCCCGCCGTACCCGGCCCGCACCTGGAAGGCCAGGGTGTCACCCTCCGGCAGGTCCGAGATGGTGCTCGGGACCGTCGCGGGCGGGGCGTTCAGTGTGCCCGGGGCGAAGTAGGCGCACTTCTTGTTGCGGCTGTGTTCGACCTCTTCCAGCAGCGGCAGCGGTCGCCGTCACCCTGGCCGTGGTGGCCGCCGTGAGCCGGCGGCAGGGGTCGTGCTTCCGGTCTCCGCCCTCTCGGACCTGGTCGGCACCGGCCCGCTGGTCGTGGTCGCCTCGATCGCCATGGTGGTCGCCATCTGCTGTGCGAGTGCCCCGTCACCCGTGCTGCGGGTGTTCGGAGGCGTGTTGGGCGGCGTGCCGGCACTCGTCCTGGTTCCTCTCAACGGCACGGTCCCCCTCTGGGAGGGCCTGGTGATCCTCGCCGTGACATCTGCCGCTCGCCTTGTCCAACGGCGACCACCAGGACCACGGACGTCCGCCCTGTCTCCCGGACGGCACCGCCGACCGGGACAAGTGGCTCACCCCGAAGGAGAAAGCCAAGCTGCTGCGCCTGGAACGCGAAGCAACGCACCGCAAACGCCTCCGCAAGCGCGGCGAGAAGACCTCCCGCCGCTTGCAGCACACCTACGACCAGATCAAGCAGCTCCGAGCAAAAGCCACGCGACGAGCCCTTGACTGGCAGCATCAGACCATCGCCTACCTCGCCCGCACCTACGGCGTCGTGGTGGTCGAAGCACTCACCATCACGAACATGGTCAAGTCCGCTCGGGGCACCGTCGAAGAGCGGGGCAAGAACGTCAAGGCCAAGGCCGGTCTCAACCGCTCCATCAGCCAGGAGGCATGGGGCCGCACGACCGCGATGTTGACGTACAAGCTTGCCCAGTGCGGAGGCACCCTGGTCAAGGTCCCGGCTCCCGGAACCTCCCAGCGCTGCTCAGCCTGCGGCCTCACCACACCGGGCAGCCGGGAAGACCAGGCCACGTTCGTATGCAAGAACCCGCATTGCGGATGGTCGGGCGACGCCGACTTCAACGCAGCCCGGAACATCTTGCACTTGTACCGGATCGGCCTCGTGGCGATCCCGGCTGCCGGAAGGCGCAGTCGTCAGGCGCGCAAACGCGTCAAGCCCGCCACCGCAAGGTAGGCAGGAATCTCCCGGCTTCAGCCGGGAGAGCACTTCAACTGCTGCATCCGCTCCTGCTGCCCCTGTGCCTGCTGACCCACCGTCACATCGAAGCGCCGAGCCAGGCATGGGGCCGAAAGCCGGCCCACCCTCCCCGCATGAACGGAACGCCACTCATTCGCATGGATCGCTCGGCCGTTCAGCCCAGAGAAGCCCCACGTCAGACGGCCGAGCCGCATCAGCGGGACTAGTTTCCGCCGAGTCGGACACGCACTGCCGATCGGGGAGCTCATGGCCACACATACCGAACCGGTCGCTCCGGTACCGGCGGCGGAGCGCCGCGGCCGGGGCCAGGTGATCGTCTCCTGGCTGACGACGACGGACCACAAGAAGATCGGGCACCTGTACCTGATCACGTCGTTCGTCTTCTTCCTGATCGCGGGGGCGCTGGCGATGGCGATCCGGGCCGAGCTGGCCCGGCCGGGGATCCAGTGGCTGTCCCACGAGCAGTACAACCAGGCGTTCACCATGCACGGCACGATCATGCTGCTGCTGTTCGCGACACCGACGTTCGCCGGGTTCGCCAACGCGGTCATGCCATTGCAGATCGGCTCCCCGGACGTGGCCTTCCCGCGGCTGAACATGTTCTCGTACTGGCTGTTCCTCTTCGGCGGCCTGATCGTGCTCGGCAGCCTGCTCACCCCCCAGGGCGCCGCCGACTTCGGCTGGACCGCCTACACCCCGCTCAGCGGCGGGGAGCGCACTCCCCAGGTCGGCGGGGACCTGTGGCTCATGGGCCTGGCGCTGTCCGGGTTCGGCACCATCCTCGGCTCCGTCAACTTCATCACCACGATCATCTGCATGCGCGCCCCCGGCATGACCATGTTCCGGATGCCGATCTTCACCTGGAACGTGCTGCTCACCTCGGTGCTGGTGCTGCTGGCGTTCCCGGTGCTGGCCGCCGCGCTGCTGGTGCTGGAGGCCGACCGCCGCTTCGGGGCGCAGGTGTTCAACGCGGAGAACGGCGGCGCGGTCCTCTGGCAGCATCTGTTCTGGTTCTTCGGCCATCCCGAGGTGTACATCCTGGCCCTGCCGTTCTTCGGCGTGATCACCGAGATCATCCCCGTCTTCGCGCGTAAGCCGATCTTCGGTTACACGGGTCTGATCGGCGCCACGATCGCCATCGCCGGGCTGTCCGTGACGGTGTGGGCGCACCACATGTTCGCCACCGGCGCGGTCCTGCTGCCGTTCTTCTCCTTCATGACGTATCTGATCGCCGTGCCGACGGGGGTGAAGTTCTTCAACTGGATCGGCACGATGTGGAAGGGCTCACTGTCCTTCGAGCCGCCGATGCTGTGGGCGGCCGGCTTCCTGGTCACGTTCCTCTTCGGCGGTCTGACCGGCGTCATCCTCGGCTCGCCGCCCCTGGACTGGCACGTGACCGACTCCTACTTCGTGATCGCGCACTTCCACTACGTGCTCTTCGGCACGATCGTGTTCGCGATGTTCGGCGGCTTCAGCTTCTGGTGGCCGAAGATGACCGGCACGATGCTGGACAACCGCGTCGAGAAGATCCACTTCTGGACGCTGTTCGTCGGCTTCCACACCACGTTCCTGGTGCAGCACTGGCTGGGCGCCGAGGGCATGCCCCGCCGGTACGCCGACTACCTCGCCGCGGACGGCTTCACCTGGCTGAACACCGTCTCGTCGATCGGCGCGTTCCTGCTGGGCCTGTCCACGCTGCCGTTCCTGTACAACGTGTGGAAAACCGCCCAGCAGGGCAAGCGGGTCGAGGTCAACGACCCCTGGGGGTACGGGCGTTCCCTGGAGTGGGCGACCTCGTGTCCACCCCCGCGGCACAACTTCGTCACCCTGCCGCGCATCCGCTCCGAATCCCCCGCCTTCGACCTGCACCATCCCGAGGTGGCCCAGCTGGACGAGTCGGAGAACACCGGCAAACGCGACGTCGTCGAGGCCGACGGGCACAAGGGCGAACGGCCGTGAGACGCGGCAGCCACGAGGCTCCGCACGACGACCCGCGGCACGCGCTGGCCGACGAGGCCGAGGGCTACCTCCTCGCGCACGCCCACCGCGACCAGGCACGACGCGAGGCCGAGGACCTCTGCGCACGGATGCCGTGGCTCACCACCGCGCAAGCCGAGGAACTCACCGGCCACTACGTCCGCCGGCGTCTCGACGTCACCCGTCAGCTGCTGCACAGCACGGTCCGGCGGGCCGAGGAGCTGCGTCTGGAGTACGAGCGCCGCTACGCCGCCCTCCGGCACACCCTGCTCCGCCGCCACGCCGCCTGCGCCTGTGCCGTCCTCGCCTGCGCGGGCGGAGTGAGCGCCTTGACGGTCCTGCTCACCCGCTGACCAGTTCGTGTTCCGGTTCCGGCTGCCGCACCGGCACGGCCTTCGGTTCCCACTGACTGGTGGTCCGTACGTAGCCGTAGATCACCGAGGCCATCGCCAGAATGAGCAGCGGCCCGAACAGCCACGGACGCTCGGCCATCTCCATCGGCAGAAGGCGATAGGACAGCAAGAGCGCCGCGAAGACGGCCACTCCGTAGGTGACCAGTTGGGTTCCCGACCGGTCCCAGCCGCGGTTGAGCGAGCGCAGGGCCCCCTCGATCGTGACCGTGAACACCACACCGGCCACGAGATCCACGCCGTAGTGGTAACCGAATCCCAGCGTCGCGGTGAGCGTGGCGATCAGCCAGAACGTGCCCGCGTACCGCAGCCCGCGCGGGCCCTTGCGGGAGTGGATGAAGATCGCGGTGGCCCAGGCCGTGTGCAGGCTGGGCATGCAGTTGCGGGGGGTGATCTCGTCGAACGGTATCTCGTGCGGGGCGGCGCTGATCGGCGACGGCAGGTCCGGCCACAGGTTGGCCACCGCCCAGTGTCCGCCGTCGGCGCCGTAGGCGAAGATCGGCCCGACGACCGGGAAGATCACGTAGATGCCCGGCCCGAGGAGGCCGATGACCAGGAACGTGCGCACCAGATGATGGCGCGGGAAGCGGCGCTCGACCGCCACGTGGCGCAGCTGGTACAGCGCGACGACGACCGCGGCCACCGCCAGTTGGGCGTAGACGTAGTCGAGGGCACGGGCACCGACCGGGCCGGCGGCCGTGACGATCCGGCCCACCAGCCACGACGGGTTGCCCAGCGCGTGGTCGGCGGTCGCCAGGTACGGGTCGAGCACCGTCGGGCGGGTCTTCGAGGTGATGAGCAGCCAGGTGTCACCGGTCTTGCGGCCGGCCATCAGCAGCAGGCCCAGCCCGACACCCTTCAGCAGCAGGACACGCTCCTTGCCGGTGCGGCGCGTGACGGCGATGACCGCACAGCCCAGGATCACCCATAACGCGCCGTTGCCGAAGGGATGGCCGTCGGCCGGATAGGTGCCGGCCGCCCACCGCACCACCAGAAAGACGGCGTCGATACCGATCGCGGCGCCGAACGCGATGAACCGTTGCCGCCGGGTGAGTACCACCATCGTCAGTGCCATGCAGGCGTACAGCAGGAAGCCCGATTTGGGCGCGACGATCACCTCTTGCACCTGGCAGGTGATCGGCCCGGGCACCCCGTAGCGGCGCGCGGCGATCTCCAGCGCGCTGAGAAACCCGAGGGTCACCACACACGCCGTGGCCCACAGCATCGTCCGCGGTCGGGACCATGCGGCGAACGTCATTCCGCGTCTTATTCGCGAGGGAATCCGCATTTTTAAAGGCATCAATTGTTTTATTCTATTTGTTAGTTGTAATGAGGATGATCGTCACATGATCGAACATGCTATCGGAACGGCGCACCCGGGGCAGGTAGTTATGAAGACACGGCCCACTCTCCCCGTGGGCGGCACAGCGGCGCGAGCGATCATCGGCCGCCTTCCCGAGCCCCCAGAGCCGCACGGAAGGCGAACATCGAGGCGCCGATGGGCGCGCTGGTCCAAATCTGCGGTTTGGCCCGCGGATTCCCTGGGGAGAATGGCGCTTGCCGCGGCGCTCCTCGTCGGCTGGCTGCTTGGCGGGGACTGCGCACGGACCATGGATTGCGTGATCGCGGGAGGGCGGGGGCCATGGAGAGTCAGGACCAAGATCAGCAAGGGCCGGGACAGCAAGTCGTCGAACTGCGGACGGACGACGCCGACGGCCTCGACGCGCTCTACCGCGAGCTCCGCGGTATGCGCGGCATAACCCTTGAGGCGGTTCCCGCGCCGATCGCCGCGGGCGATCAGGGTTCGGGAATGGACCTCCTCATCGTGGCCTTCTCCAGCGGAGCCATCACCAGCTTTATCGATCTGCTGCGCAGCATCGTCGAGTCCCGCGGGCAGAAGACGACCCTCAAGGTCCAGCGCGGCCGTGACAGCATCGAGATCACCGCCGATTCCCTCGAGGAGACACTGCCGCTGCTTCGGGAGCTGTTGCGTGGGCCGTGACCTGTCCCGGTCGCGCGCGGTACTGATCGGCAACTCCGTCTACGCCGACCCCAAGATTTCCGATCTCCCCGCCGCAGCATCCAGCCTTGACGCCATGGCCCGATTACTGACCAGCGACCTGTGCGGCTGGCCATCGGACCGCGTGGTGTCGCTGCCCGACCTGGCCAGCCCCTCGGAGGTCGCCCGCCGGCTGATCCCGGTGGTCAGGGATGTCACCGACACGGTGTTGCTCTACTACGTGGGCCACGGCTTGCGGACTTCGGACGGGCAGCTGGCGCTCGCCCTCGCCGACAGCGAGGCGGACCCGGAGTCGCTGCCGCACACCGCGATCCTGTACGACGCGATCGCCAGGATCCTGCGGGGCAGCCCGGCCGCCACCAAGCTGGTGATCCTCGACTGCTGTCACGCCGAACTCGGAACCCGCGCCAACTTCCAGTTCCAGTCTTCCGACTTGGCCGAGGCCTACCCCGTCGACGGGCTGTACTTCATGGGTGCGAGCCGGATGCACGCGAAGGCCAAAGCCCCGCTCGGAAACGAGCCGACGTACTTCACCGAAGCCTTCCTGGACGTCGTGGCCCGCGGCATCCCACACAAGCCCGCCGAGCTGCGAATGGACCAGATATTCGTCGAACTGCGGGCCCAGCTGCTGCGCGCGGGCCTGCCGGAGCCGGTCGAGAGCGGCACGTCGGGGGCCCGGCGGTTCCTGTTCGCCCGCAATGCCGCGCCGAGCACCACCCACATCGACCCCGACGCCGAGATCAGACGACTGACGGCCGAGCTGGCGGCCAAGTCCGCTCGGGGACTCGACTCTGCTGCCGTGCAGGGCTCCTGGAACATCGTGGACTACCTGCACGACCTGATCCGGTCCGGTTCCCAGCTGACGTTCGGCGACCCGGCCGCGCAGTCGGGCACCGGCGACGAGGCAGGCGTGATCACCCTCGAACAGATCTGGACGCCCCTGCGGGTCGCGGACTCTCAGGCCCCAGACCTGGACCCCTTGGCCGCCTCGACCGATGGCGTCGACCTGGGCGAGCTTCTCGACGCCACCGAGGACTCGGTCGTCCTCCTCGGAGACCCCGGAGGCGGGAAATCCACCTCGATCGCCGCCGTCGCCGTCCGGGCTGCCCGTCGCCACCTCTCTTCCCCGGACAACCCGCTGCCCATCAGGGTGCAGCTGGGCAGCGTCATCGCGGCTATGGCGGGCGACCCCGAACTGCTCCTGCTCTCCGGAGTGCCGGAGGTCAAACTCACCATCGCCCGCGACGGCAGGAACGCCGGCAACCAACTCGCCGAATTCCTGCGCACCGAGATCCAGCAGGGCCGCGCGCTCCTGCTCCTCGACGGCATCGACGAGATCGCGGAGGCATCGCTCGGCGCCATCCGCCGGGCCATCTCACACATCCTCCTCCCCGCCAACGGGACCCGGATCATCGCCACCTGCCGGAAGTTCGACTACCGCCAGACCAGGCCGAGCCGCAAGGTCGGGATCTCCCGCGAGCTCGAACTGCTGCCGTACACCCGGACGGACAAGAACCAGTATGTCCAGCAGTGGTACGACGCGGCCGCCCGGACCGGCCGCTTCTCCGCGGAGGAGGCGGTCGCTCTCGCCTCGAGCCTCAAACGCGAGTTACTCAACCCCGAACTCGCCGAGCTCGGCGAACTTCCGCTGCTCCTCACGCTCCTGACGCTCATCCACTCCGACGAGGGCCAGCTGCCCGACATCCGTGCTGTCGTGTGCGACCGGGCGATCCGGTACCTGCTAGCGGACAAGGCGAGATGGCGTGGGCAGACCGGCGACGAGACTGCCGTCCCGGTCGGCTCAGTGCTCGCCCTGGCCATCCGGGTCGCGCACCACATCCACCTCGAGGAGGAGAACACCCAGGGAGGATCGGCAACCGGCGTCACCCCCGAGAAGATCCACGGCCAGGCCGCGGCTCTCTGCGCTGACCTGGCCCGCCTGCATGTCCGGTCCTCGACACCCGACCCGCACGAGCTGACGAACCGGCTGCTGCGCAGCCACGGCCTGCTCGTCGAGATCGGGCCGGGGCGGTACCGGTTCGCCCACCGCTACTTCCAGGAGTTCCTCGCCGGCCAGCATTACGCCCAAGGGGCGCGAACCGCGGACGCCCTCGTCAAGGCCCAGATGCTGCACTGGCGCGAGCCGCTCCGGCTCATGGCGAGTTTCGCCGGCTACGAGGGCGAGAACATCTTCTACATTCTCACGCTGGTCAGCGAGCTGCTCCGGCGGGAAGAACCGGCGCATGACGGCGCCTCGCCGGCCGTCTCCTCGGTCACCACCTCCCAGTTGGCCGCCGAGATGCTCGTCGAGATCGGGCAGAGCCGCCTCGCCGCCTTCGGATTCGACCGCGTCCTGAGCCCGGGTACCGACTCCCACGGGATCGACGGTCTGTGGCAACGGGCCAAGGACGCGGTCACGGAACAGGTTGAGGACGCCCGGCTGTCCCTGGCCGAGCGCTTCCGCGCGGCCTCGGTCGTCGGCCATCTGGGCGACCGGCGCATCGCCACGGAATCGGGTCGGCCGAGAGGCCCCTGGGAGAATCTCGTCGCGATCCCGGCGGGGCCCGCGCTGATGGGCAGCGGCCTGCTGGACGACGACCGCACGCTCTCGGCAGGGACACGGCTGGTCGACTTCCCCGCCTTCGGTATCGGCCGCTATCTCGTGACCAACGCGCAGTACGCAGCCTTCATCGAGGCCGGCGGGTATTCCAACCGGGACCACTGGCGCGGCCGGATGGCGACCGGATGGATCAGCGGCAATCCGGCAGTTCTCTCGGAGCTGCGCGCGCACTGGCTGAAGACCGTGCACGAGCACCACGCGAAGGAGCTCCGTGACGGCGAGATCCTCATCACCGATCTGAGAGCCGAGTCCATCGTCCGGATCGGGACGCGTACCAGACCGTTCTACTGGGACGACCGGCGCTTCAACCAGCCGAACCAGCCGGTCGTCGGGATCAACTACTGGGAAGCGGAGGCGTACTGCGCCTGGGCGACGGAACAGGGCCGCCGCACCGGCATGGTCGGGCCGGACCAACTGGTTTCGCTGCCGACCGAGTTCGAGTGGGAGCGGGCCTGCCGACCGGTCGACGACGACCGGGTCTATCCGTGGGGCGAGGAGGAGTCCGATGACAAGACGCACCTGCGGACGAACGCACTGAACATCCGGCAGCCCAGCCCGGTGGGCATCTATCTCCCGTCGTGGGAGGAGGGTCCGTGCGATCTCGGCGGAAACGTGTGGGAGTGGACCACGAGCCTGAACCGCCCCTACGGGCAGGAGCACGACACCGAGCGATCGGCGTACGACAGGCTCGACGAGCACATCGTGCGCGGCAGTTCCTGGTACAACACCTTCCGGTTCGCTGCGTGCAGCTCCCGGGCCGTTGATCGGTCCTACAACCTGTTCTACGACGTCGGGTTTCGTGTGGTGGTGGTCGATGCCTCCGCCCAACGTCCCGGCGAAGCCGCGTCCGGTGGACCCCGCCCATTCAAGGAGATCCCATGACCGACGCTCTCTCCGACGGGCTCGAAGACAAGCTCGTCTCCGCTCTGCAGCCGATCCGCGGTTTCGTGCTCGCCCAGTCCCTGTACCAGTTCCTGGAGACCGGTGCGCACGAGGCCCTCGCGAGCGCGGGCACTCTCACGGTCGCCCGGCTCGCCCACTCCTGCGGTCTCGACGAGGACCGACTCCGCGGTTTTCTCCAGTACTTGGCGAACGAGGATTTCGTCGAGCTCACGGCTGAGGATGAGGTCACGCTCTCGGCGAAGGGGGCCGAGATCGCCGTCTTCCGCCCCTGGTACACCCTCCTCGTCGGCGGATACGCGGGGACCATGATCGACCTCGGCCGTGCCCTGGCCGACCGGGGCGTGTACGGGTCCCGGGACGCGGTCCGGGTGGGGGTGGGAAGCTGTGGGATCAGCCGGTTCGACGCGCTCCCCATGACGGAGCGGCTCCTCGAACGGATACCGGGCGGGGTCCGCACTGTGGTGGATCTCGGCTGCGGTGACGGCCGGTACCTCGTGGAACTCTGCGAGCGGATACCCGGACTGCGCGGGGTCGGCATCGAACTCGGAGAGCAGTCGGTGGCCAACGCCCGGAAGCTGGTCAGGGAGCGCAATCTGACGGATCGCATCGACATCCGCATGGGCACCGCCACCGAGCCACCCGACCTCGGTGACCTGCCCGAGCCGCTCTGCTTCATCACCGCCTTCGTCCTGCAGGAGATCCTGGAGCAGGCCGGCCGAGAAGCGATCGTCGGCCTCCTCACCCGCAGTTTCCAGCGCCACCCGGACGCGAGCTGGATCGTGGTCGAGGTGGATCACCGACCTGCTGACGAGAAGGTCATGTTGCACGGTCTCGGCCTCGGCTACTACAACCCGTACTACCTCATCCACCACATCACGCGGCAGCAGCTGGAGACGCGGCAGTTCTGGGAAGATCTCTTTGCTGAGGCTCGTCTGCACGTCACCGGCCCCGAAACCCCCGACGCGGCCTACGATTCGTTGGGGCTCAAACTGGCCTACCTGCTCCAGGCCGGGCCGGGAACACCGGAACAAGCAGAGCGGAAATGACCGGAGCGGAACCGGACGTGCGGGAGTCGATGCGCGTCCTTCCCAGGCGGCTGCAAACGGTGTTGACGTGGGTCACCGGGAAACCGCTCGCGGACGAGCCGAGCTGGAATCTCCGGCCCGTGGACCACCTCACCGCATCCGTGGTTCCGACCGTGGCCGGCGTCGCCATGGGCTGGGCCGGGATCTCAGCGGGCGGCTGGTGGCTGCTCGTCCTTCCCGTTTCATGGCTGCTGACGGTCCACGGAATGCGGAAGCTCGGCTCGATGATCCTGCACCAGTGCACGCATTCGACGTACGCGTCGAACAAAAGGACGAACCGCATTCTTGGCGTGGCTATCTCAATTCTGCTGATCACACAGGAGTATGACGACTACTCCCGTGAACATGTGTCGGATCATCATTCGGTCAGCCATATGACCATCGACGATCCCACGGCCCGCTTTATCGTGGAAGTCATGGGATGCCGCCCCGGAATGGCGCGAAATGCGATGTGGCGGTCGATGGTGCGCACGCTTCTGTCGCCGATATTCCACCTGCGGGCCACCTATGAGCGGCTACGGTCTCACTTCTCCGGTACATCCGGCCGGCACCGGCTACTCATGTCCATAACGCTGGCGGCTCAGGCCCTCGTCGTCACCGCGGCCGATGCCTGGACGATCGCCGTCATCGTCTGGGTCATACCGTTGACCGTGCTCTACAACGCCGCCGGCGTGCTCCGGCTCTCCTGCCGGCATCTGTTCCCGGCAGCGGGACAGAACCTGGACGGCCGCACTGCCATAGCGGCCGCCACCCATGGCATCCTGCTGGGCGAGCGAACGCCCGATCCGGCCCTACGAGGGATGCGCCGGGCGTGGGGCTGGACCCGTTGGTGGCTCCGCATGATCCTGAACCACCTGGTCGTCCGACTGTTCGTCATGGTCGGCGACGGCCCCTGCCACGACTACCACCACCGGTTCCCCAAGTCCAGGAACTGGGTGAACTACCCCTTCGCCCGACGCGACGACATCGCGGGCGGGCATCCGTCATGGCCCGCCTACACGGAGGTCTGGGGTCTTCGGGCCGCGATCAACGAGGTCTTCGACTCGTTGCACCGAGCCGATCCGGCCGCATACGAGCTGCCACCCGCCATCCGTGAGGGCGGCGGCAGAACGGTCCGTCTCACGGACTAGCGTGCGGCGCCCCGTTGCCGGTCACCGGGACCACGGGACACCGCACGAGGCGGCGGAACCCGTCCGGTGGCCCCGGCTCCCTGCCCGGTACTAGGACACGTGGACGACCATCTCGATCTCGACGGCCCAGTTGTAGGGCAGAACCATCCCCACGGCGGAGCGTGCGTGCCGTCCCCGGTCGCCGAGCGCCTTGAGGAGGAAGTCACTCGCCCCGTCGATGACCAGCGGGGTCGAGTCGAAGCCGTCGGCGACGTTCACCATGCCCAGGACCTTGACGATGCCCTGAATCGACTCGATGTCCGCAACGGCGCCGACCGCGCGCAGGCAGTTGTAGGCGGCGAGCTCGGCTGCCTTGGCGGCCTGCTCGACGTCGAGGTCCTTGCCCACCTTTCCCTTGATCTCCAGACCGTCGTGTGTGGAGATCTGCCCGGAGGTGAAGACCAGGTCGCCGACCCGCCGCGCTTGCTGGAACGGGGGGAACTCCAAAGCGGCAGGTTCGTAGGCGTACCCCAGTCCGGCAAGCTTCTCGATGATCGTCACAAAAATGCCCCTTCTGACAGTTCTCATGCTCGCGGAAAATTGGAAGGTCAGAATGACCGCATACTCCAACTGGCTTTTCCCGAAAGGATGTTACCATTGCGGGCTGGTTCCAGAACCGGCCTCGCCGTGTCAAAAGGTGATCAATTCCGATAACCCTGAACCGCCGCACACCGCGGCTCGGCAGGAGGAACTTGAAGCTGATACCTCGCACACTGGAGCAGCCCGCCTCGCCGATCGGCGCGGTGCAGGCATTGTTGGCAGAAAGACGCGGAGACCGGGAATTGATCGACCTGTCGCAGGGCGTTCCCACCTATGCTCCGGCGTCCGCGATCGTGGAGTGGGTAGCCGAGGCCGCCCGGCGCCCCGACACATCCCGGTACGCGGCCCGGTCGGGAGTACCGGAGTTGCGCAAGCTTATGGCCGAGGAACTCTCGAGCGCCTACCTCGGCACGGTGGACGAACGGCAGGTGCTCGTCACCGCAGGTTGCAATCAGGCCTTCTGCATAGCGGTCTCCGCACTGGCGACTGTGGGGGACGAGGTCATTCTGCCGGTTCCCTACTACTTCAACCACGACATGTGGCTCCGGATGGACCATCTCGTACCCGTCCACCTACCGGTCGGCCCCCACTTCATACCCGACGTCGAGTCGGCCGAGCGGGCCATCACCCCCCGGACGAAGGCGATGGTCCTCGTCACCCCGGGGAACCCCACCGGCGCCACGATTCCGCCCGCCGTGATCAACGACTTCGCCCGGCTCGCCAGGCGTCACGACATCGTTTTGATCCTGGACGAGACCTATCGGAGTTTCCGGCAGTCCGACGACCCCCCACACGACCTCTTCGGGACGCGGGACTGGCCGGATCACGTCATCAGCCTGCACAGCTTCTCCAAGGACTTCGCCCTGCCCGGATACCGGCTTGGAGCCCTGGTCGGCCATCCGGACCTGCTGGTCGAGGCCGGCAAGCTACTCGAATGCATGACGATCTGCGCTCCCGGCATCGCCCAGGAGGCGGCGATCGCGGGCCTGCGCGGTGCGCTCGACTGGCGACACGAACGGGCTCTGGAGACCGGCGCCAAGCTCGACCGTTTTCGGTCGCTCATGGCTGACTCGCCGGGCGGCTTCGAGCTCTGCGCTTCGGGTGCGTTCTTCGGCTGGGTGCGGCACCCCTTCCCGGAATCGACGCACAAGGTGGTGCGGGGGCTCCTGATGGAGCAGGACGTCGCTGTGCTCCCCGGCACCCTCTTCACGCCTGCGGACGAGCGGTTTCTGCGCTTCAGCGTCGCGGCCCTGAAGGATACCCAATTTGGTGAACTGCGCGCGCGGTTGAGGGAGTTCGGCGCGTCATGGGAGGGCAGGCACGGCCGCGGCGTCGCATCCCCAGGGCGGGGATGATGCCGGCGGTCGACCGGCTCCAAGATCGCCACGCACGCACGAACAGCGGGAAGTTGTTCCAGAACCGGGCGCCGCACCCGTGGGTGGTGACCGATCAGTGGATCCAGCTTCAAAGGTTGAGCACAAATTGCACACACCCTCTCTTCATACTGGCGCCGATGGTCTAGATTGACCGTGCTTCAGCTGTTCGAGCATGAGGCGACCAGTAATGATCTATAGGTCCGGCGCTACGGAAAGCCAGCAGTCGCGTCCCCGGCGCCAGACGTGGGGATGATCAATTCTTGGAGCCCGAGAAGGGCCTTGGGTGCGGGGAGCACTCGGGGTTTCGACGGGTTCCCGCGCACCTCGAGAGCCTGGCAGGACATGCGAGTCCGCTGCCGCCAGGGTGAGTTGTTCAAGTAGCTCTGCACTAGCCGGGACGTCATGCGGGGCGGGGGCGGGGGCCTCCAGGGGGGAGGAACAGTGCGGGGGGCCGGGGCCCCCGGGGGGGGGAGGAACAGTGTTAGGCGAACACGTCGAACCACTGGGGACCTGGGGGGTTCTGTGCGGCAAGGGGGATTAGTCAGCCCGTTTCCGTCGGAGCGCGGGCGTCTGACGGACGGGGCGATCAGCCGGCCCGCGATCGACTGGGAGCAGCGGTACCGCCGTACCGTGATCAGCAGCGATACCGTGGCCACCGCCTTCGTGGTGGCGGCGATCGGCAACTTCTTCGGGGCCCGGGACGCGGCCAACTGGCATGAGAAGTGGGGAATTCTCGCCTTCGGCACCGAGCTGCTGGTGCTGGGGGCGCTTGCGGTGAGCCGGTCGTGGGCTCCGGCCGTGCTCGGCCAGGGTGCCGAGGAATTCCGCCGGCTCGGTCGCTCACTGTTCACGGCGACCGTCGTACTGGCGCTCGGCGGGATCGCCCTCACCTCGCGCAACATCAAGCTCTGGATCTTCGTCGCGATCCCCGCGATCGCGCTGGTCACCATGACCGCGCGCTATCTGCTGCGCCTCTGGCTGCACAAACAGCGGAAGGAAGGACGGTGCCTGAGACCGGTGCTCGCCGCCGGGAGCCCGGCCACCGTGCGCGACCTGATCACCCGGACCCGCAAGTTCCCGCACCTCGGCTGGCGGGTGGACGCGGTGTGCACGACGGACGGTCTCGGGCTCGACGGTGATCAACAACTGGACGGAGTGCCGGTCGTCGGCCAACTGGCGGACGTCGCCAAACACGTCCGCCACGACGGCTACCGTGTCGTCGCGGTCACACCGGACCCGCACTGGTCACCGGACCGGCTGCAGCGGCTGGCCTGGAACCTCGAAGGCAGCGATGCCGAGATGGTCGTGGCCCCCGTACTGATGGAGGTGGCCGGCCCGCGGCTGCACGTCGACGCGGTGCTCGGGATACCGCTGCTGCGGGTCAGCATGCCGACGTTCACCGGGGGCCGACGGGCGATCAAGGGGGTCGTCGATCGGGTGGGCGCGGCGATCCTGCTGATGCTGTTCGCGCCGCTGATGGTGCTCGTCGGGCTGCTCGTGCTGGTGGACAGCCGGGGCGGGGTGTTCTACCGCCAGCGCAGGGTCGGCAAGGACGGCCACGAGTTCACCATTCTCAAGTTCCGCACCATGGTCGCCGGGGCCCACGGGGCACGTGCCGAGCTGGCCGACCGCAACGAGGGCGCCGGGCTGCTGTTCAAGCTCCGCCGGGATCCGCGGGTCACCCGGGTGGGAGCAGTGCTGCGCCGGTACTCGATCGACGAGCTCCCGCAGCTCTTCAACGTGCTCACCGGCTCGATGTCGCTCGTCGGTCCACGGCCTCCGTTACCGGAGGAGTCCGCCGCGTACGGTCCGGACATCCGGCGGCGGCTGCTGGTCAAGCCCGGGCTCACCGGCCTGTGGCAGATCAGCGGACGCAGCGACCTGCCGTGGGAGGAGGCGGTCCGGCTGGACCTGCGGTACGTGGAGGACTGGTCGCTCGCCCTGGACACAGTGATCTTGTGGAAGACGCTGCGTGCGGTGCTCCACGGGCAGGGGGCGTACTGATGCGCGGGGGGCTGCAACCCAACGGTCCCGCCGGCGCGCGGACCGCGGGCCGCAAGGGCCTGCATTGGGGGACCGCAGGCCACAAGGGTCTGCCTGGGGGGAGAGACGGGTCATGAGAGTCAGCGTTTTCGGGCTCGGCTACGTGGGCTGCGTGTCGGCCGCGTGCCTGGCCGGCATGGGTCACGAGGTCATCGGGGTGGACGTGAACCAGGTGAAGGTCGACCTGGTCAACGACGGCAAGGCGCCGGTGGTCGAGGAGCGGATCGGCGAGCTCATCGCCGAGGTCGTGCGGACGGGAGCGTTACGCGCCACCGGCGACGTACGCGAGGCGATCATGGACAGCGAGGTGTCGCTGGTCTGCGTGGGCACACCGTCGGAGCCCAACGGCAGCCTGTGCACCACGTACTTGGAACGGGTCACCGAGCAGATCGGCGCCGCGCTGGCCGAGGGGGCCGAGCAGGGGGGCCGGCACACCGTCGTGTTCCGCAGCACCATGCTCCCGGGCACCTGCCTGAACCTGCTGATACCGATCCTGGAGAAGAACGTCGGCGGCACGGCCGGGGTGGACATCGGGGTCGCGGTCAACCCGGAGTTCCTGCGCGAGGGTACGAGCGTGCGGGACTTCTTCGACCCGCCCAAGACCGTCATCGGCGAGCTCGACCCGGCAAGCGGCGACGCGGTGATGGCGCTGTACGACGGCTTGCCCGGCGAGGTGTTCCGAGTGCCGGTGCCGACGGCCGAGGCGATCAAGTACGCGGACAACGCGTTCCACGGCCTCAAGATCGGCTTCGCGAACGAGCTGGGCGCGGTGTGCCAGGCGCTCGGGGTGGACTCGCACCAGGTGATGGACGTGTTCCTGGCCGACCGCAAGCTGAACATCAGCCCCGCATACCTGCGGCCCGGCTTCGCCTTCGGTGGCTCCTGCCTGCCCAAGGACCTGCGCAGCCTGGTCCACGCGGCGCAGCGGGCCGACATCTCGGTGCCCATCCTCGCCCACGTGCTGCCCTCCAACTCCGACCACCTCCAGCGCGCGGTGGAGCTGGTCGAGCGCACCGGCAAGCGCCGGGTGGGCCTGTTCGGGCTCTCCTTCAAACCCGGCACCGACGACCTCCGCGAGAGCCCGCTCGTCGAGCTGGCGGAGAGGCTCTTCGGCAAGGGGTACGACCTGCGGATCCACGACGCCAACGTGAGCCTCTCCCGGCTGATCGGCGCGAACCGCGAGTACATCGAGACCCGGCTGCCGCACCTCGCGCAGTTGCTCGCGGACTCCGTCGAGGAGGTGCTCGAGCACGCCGAGGTGTGCCTGGTCGGGACCAGGGATCCGGCCGTGCTGGCGGCGCTGCCCCATGGCGACGGCCCGGTGATCGTCGACCTCATCCGCCTTCCCGACGCCGAGGCGCGCCGGACCGAGCCGGGGTACATGGGCCTTGCTTGGTAACGCAACCAGCGGCGACGGGGCGGACCGGCGCGCGCTGATCCTGGTGGAGAACCTGTCGGTGCCGTTCGACCGGCGGGTGTGGCAGGAGTGCACGACGCTGCGCGACGCGGGCTGGGAGGTGCACGTCATCTGTCCCCGTGGGGAGAAGCGGGACAGGGAGCCGGAGGCGGTGATCGACGGGGTGCGGATCCACCGCTACCCGTTGCGCGCGGCCACCGGAGGGCCGGCCGGCTACCTGCGGGAGTACGGATCGGCGTTGTGGCACACGGTCCGGCTGGCCCGCAAGGTCGGCCCGGTCGACGTGGTCCACGCCTGCAACCCGCCAGACCTGTTGTTCCTGCCGGCACTGTGGCTGAAGCGGCGCGGCGCGCGGTTCGTCTTCGACCAGCACGACCTGGTACCCGAGCTGTACCTCTCCCGGTTCGACCGCGGCGAGGATCTGCTCTACCGCGCCGTGTGCGCGCTGGAGCGGCTGACCTACCGGGCCGCGGACGTCGTGCTCGCCACGAACGAGAGCTACCGGGACGTCGCGATGCGCCGTGGCGGTCGGCGGCCGGAGGACGTCTTCGTGGTGCGCAGCGCGCCCCAGATCGACCGGTTCCAACCCGTACCGCCCGAGCCGGATCTGAAGCGCGGCAAGCCTCATCTGCTGTGTTACCTCGGCGTCATGGGCCCGCAGGACGGCGTCGACTACGCCTTGCGCGCCCTTGCGAAGCTGCGCGACGAGTTCGGGCGGTCCGACTGGCATGCGGTGTTCGTCGGCTCCGGCGACGCCTTCGACGCGATGGTGGAGCTGTCCCGGCGGCTCGGGCTCTCCGAGCAGGTGCAGTTCACCGGGCGTATTCCGGACGCCGACCTGGTGCGCTACCTGTCCACCGCGGACGTGTGCCTCTCCCCCGACCCGCGCAATCCGCTCAACGACGTGTCGACCATGAACAAGGTCCTGGAGTACATGGCGATGGGCCGGCCACTCGTCTCGTTCGACCTCCGGGAGGCGCGAGTCTCCGCCGGCGACGCCGCCGTCTACGCGTCCGCCAACGACGAGGCCGAGTTCGCGGGGCTCATCGCGCTGCTCCTCGACGATCCGGAGAAGCGGGCCCGGATGGGCAAGATCGGCCAGGAGCGGATCAGCGGGCCGCTCTCCTGGCGGAACTCGCAGGCGTCGCTGCTCGCCGCCTACGCCGCTGCCTGCCGTGACCACACTCCGGTGTCGGCGGGCGCCCCGTACCGCGTAGGGAAAAGGCCGCGCCGTTGAGCGATGACACGATACGCCTGGTCACGATCGGGCGGATTTTCCGACGGCGGTGGCGGCTTCTCGCCGTCCTCACCGTGGTGGGCGCGCTCGTCGGCTACGGCGCCTCGGTGGTGTTCCCGCCGCGGTACACGACGTCGGCATCGGTACTGCTGCCGGGGCAGTGGGAAGAGCGCGAGCTGCTGACTCAGGTGGATGTCGCGACCAGTTCGACGGTGGTCGACCGCGTGGCCGCCACGCTCGGCCGGACGGGCGTCAGCGCCGCCGACCTGCGGGATCGAGTGAGCGCCAAGGCCGCCGACGGGAACATCATCAAAATCTCGGGTACGTCCGACACCCCGGAGCGCGCGCAGCAGCTCTCCGACCGGGTGGCCCAGCAGTTCGTCGCGTTCGCCGCGCGGATCGCGGGCGGCGGCACCGACTCCGAAGCCGCTTCGGGGCCCGAGGCGCTGCGGAAGGAGGTCGAGGAGACCAACCGCCGTATCACCGACCTGGCCGACGCGGCCGATCCGGGGCAGACCGTGGAGAGCGTGCAGGCCCGCACCACGCTCGAGAAGCTGCGCACCTCGTTGGAGGAGGCCATGACGAAGCTGGACGAGGCCGACCCGGCGACCGACAAGGCCGGCATGGTCGTCATGGGGCCGGCGGCCCGGCCGGACGGCGAGGCGCCGCCGACGAGGATGCAGCTCATCATCGCCGGGGCGGTGCTGTTCTTCCTGCTCGCGGTCATCGGCCATCTCGCCGCCGCACGGATGAATCGCCGACTGCGCACCGAACCGGAGATCGCCGCGGCGCTGGGCTCGGCGCTCCTGGGTACCGTCGACGTGCCTGGTGAACGGGGCGCGCACAAGCCAGAAGGCGGGGGCCCACGAGCCTGGATCCGCCGCCTCCTCGGCGTCGACACACGGTGGGACATGCCGGCCCCGCAGTGGTCCGGCGACGAGGCCGGCAGACGGATCCGCTACCGGCGGGTGTGCGCTCGCCTCCGGGAGCAGTTGCCGGCCCCCCGGCGGCTGCTGGTCGTCGTACCGGACGGCGACGAGACCGCCCGCCGGGCCGCCGGGCAGCTCGTCGCCGAGGCCGAGAGCGATCCTTACCCAAGCTCTTCGAGCAGGGGATATCCCATGCTGCGGGTGGTGGAGGTTTCGGTGGACCGGCCGACGGTGCCGGACCGCGACACCGAGTCCGGCGCCCTGGTCGTCCTCAGCGCGGGCAGCTGGACCGCGGAGGAGCTCGCCGGCATCGCCGAGGCGTGTGCGGACGGCGGGCATGAGGTCGTCGGCATCGTCGTCGCCGGCACGGTCCGGGCCCGTCCGGCGCGGTCTGCCGGCCGTCCTTCGGATGACGCCACTCCCGCGCTCGCGGTTCGCGGCCACGCGACGGGAGGTTCAGCGTGACGACGAGCACGACTTCGGAGTCGTCGGCCGCCACTGCGCTCTTCGACCTGCAGGCACTGGTGGTGGCGGTGCGCAGGCGCCGCCGCCTCTGGTACGTCATGGCGCTCCTTGGCCTGCTGGTCGGCGCCGCGGTGGCGGTCCTGCTGCCGCCGCCGCCGACCGCGGTGACGAAGGTGCTGGTCGCGCACAAGGAGGATCAGCCGAACGACACCGGAACGCTGATCCGCACCGACGTCGAGCTGCTGGGGACCACGCGGATCGCCGGCAAGGCCCTGCAGTCCCTCAAGTCCCAGGAAAAGCCTGACGACTTCATGCGGGACTACCGGGGCACCGCCCTGACCAACAACCTGCTGCAGATCGAGGTGACAGGGGACAACGACGCGGACGCGGTGGCCCGGGCCAAGGCGCTGGCCGACGCGTTCGTCGCGGACCATGTGAGGCGGATGCGGGAAACCGCGAAGGCCGAGGCCAAGGCCCTGCTCGACCAGCGTGACCGCATGCGGGACGAGCTCGCCCAGGTCAACCAGGCGATCGGAGACCGATCGCAGGAGAGCGACCCGAAAGCGTCGGCGAGCATCGAGTCGCTCTTCGCCCGCCGGGCCGAACTGAACTCGCGGATCGCCGATTTCGACCAGCGCGCCGGGGAGGCGCGCACCGGCACGCCCGAGGTCGCCGCCGGCACGCAGATCGTGGACGCCCCGCGCGCGGTGCGACACTCCCTGCCCAAGGCCGCTGTCACCGACGCCGCGATCGGGCTCGTCCTCGGGCTCGTCCTCGGGCTCGCGCTGGCCGCGGTCGGCACGGTGGTGGCGGACCGCCCCGTGTTGCGCCGGGACATCGCGGCGAACCTGGGCGCCTCGGTCATCGCGGAGCTGCCCCGCCGGTCGGGCAGGCTGTGGCAGCGCCGACGGACCCGGGCGGCACGGGCAAGGCTCACCGCGACCCTGGCCCGCACCGTGCGCGGCTCCGCGGAACCGCTGTCGCTGCTGGAACTGGGCTGTGCGCGCAGCACGAGCGTGATCGCCCTGGACCTCGCCGGCGCACTGGCGGCGGAGGGGCCGGTGGTCATCGTCGATGGCCTGCCCGGCCCGCAGCTCGCCAACCGCCGTCAGAAGCCGGGAGACCCCACCGTGGTCAGCGGCGCGCGTGCCGCGACCGTGCCGCATCAGGAGCGCGGGCTCGGCGTCGGTTCGGTCGCGCCCGGCACCGCGTGGACCGACCTCCAGTACCTCGGCACCCAGACCGTGCTCGTCGTGCGTGCCGGGCACGGCAGCGCCGCATGGCTGCACACCGTGGCGCGGCAGCTCGCGGACCAGCGCATCGCGGTGATCGGTGTGGTGCTGATCGACCCCGATCCGCGTGACCGGACCGACGGCACGCTGTGGGACGGGCTGCACACCGCGCTGCGCGGCCGCAGCGAGCGACCGCCCCGACAGAACGGTGGGGGTACCTCCCACGCCGTTCAGGCAGTGGGGGCGGGTCAGCGGCGGACGGAGCGGCAGCCGATGTGGGCCGCACGGGTCCCGGACAGCGACCAGGAGGCGCGGTAGAACATGTGTGGCATCGCAGGCACTTACCGATGGCCGGACGGGAAGGTCGTGACCGACCGGCTCACCGATACCCTCGCCCACCGCGGCCCGGACGGGGCGGGCCGGTACAGCCACCCCGTCGGTGACGGCGACGTGCACCTCGGGCACCGCCGACTGGCCATCATCGACCTGTCCGAGACCGGCGCCCAGCCGATGGTCTCGGACGGCCTCGCCCTGACGTACAACGGCGAGCTGTACAACGCGCCCGAGCTGCGTGCCGAGCTGACAGCCGCCGGGGTGCGCTTCCGCGGTACCTCCGACACCGAGGTGCTGCTCGAGGCCTGGCGGCGCTGGGGCACGGACTGCCTGCCCCGGCTGCGCGGCATGTTCGCGTTCGGCATCTTCGACGAGCGAACCGGTGAGCTCGTGCTCGCCCGCGACCAGCTCGGCATCAAGCCGCTGTTCCTGCTCCGGCGCGGCGAGGGTCTGGTGTTCGCCTCCGAGCTCAAGGCGCTCGCCGCCGCGGCCGGCGGGAAGCTGGAGGTCGACCATGCGGCGCTGGTGGCCTCGCTGCTGTACTACTGGGTGCCGGACTCGCGCTGCGCGTTCCGCGAGGCGGAGAAGCTGCCGCCGGGGAGCTGGCTGCGGTGCCGACCCGACGGAAAGGTGGAGCGCGGCCGGTTCTGGAACTTGAAGGATGTCGCCGCCGAGGGCCGGGAGCGGGCCCGGGCCGGCGAGCAGCCGGACATAGCCGCCATCGTCGAGGAGTCGACCCGGCGCCACCTGCTCTCCGACGTACCCGTGGCCACCTTCCTCTCCGGCGGCCTCGACTCCAGCTACCTGACCGCGCTGGCGGCCCGCGACCGACCCGGGATCTCCGCTTACACGATCGGGTTCCGCGCCGAGGACGCCAGGTTCGAGGCGATGCCGGACGACCTGCGCTATGCCCGGCAGGTGGCCGAGCGGTTCGGCGTCGACCTGCACGAGATCGAGATCGCTCCGAACGTGCTCGATCTGCTGCCGCGGATGACGTACCACCTGGACGAGCCGATCGGCGACCCCGCCGCGATCAACACGTTCCTGATCTGCTCGGCCGCCCGGGAGGCCGGGGTCAAGGTGATGCTCTCGGGGATGGGTGCCGACGAGCTGTTCGCCGGCTACCGCAAGCACCTGGCCAACCTGATCGCGCTGCGCTACCAGCGCGTCCCGCGGCCCCTGCGCCGCGGCCTGTCCAGGACCGTGGACCGGCTGCCGGTCGCCACGGCCCGTCGGGGGTACCGGTCGGTGCGCTTCGCCAAACGGTTCCTCTCCTTCGCCGATCTGCCGGAGGAGACCGCGTTCCGGCGCAGCTACACCATGTACGACCAGGCCGAGCTGCTCGCCCTGGTCGATCCGGACCTGGCCGGGACGGTCGAGGACGTGCTGACCGAGCACGCGGACATCTACCAGGACAACGACCTCGACGACTTCGTGAACCGCATGTGCCTGGGCGACGCCCGGATGTTCCTGCCGGGCCTGAACCTCACGTACACGGACCGGTCGAGCATGGCCGCGTCGACCGAGGTGCGGGTGCCGTACGTGGACGTCGAGGTGGTCAAGGCGGCGTTCGCCGTGCCCGGCGACCGCAAGATCGTCGGACGGCAGGGCAAGGCCGTCCTCAAGGAGGCGGCCGGCTCGATCCTGCCCCGGGAGATCGTGTACCGGCCCAAGGGCCTGTTCAGCGCCCCGCTGCGGGCCTGGATGAGCCGGGATCTGGCGCCGCTGGTGCGCGAGGTGGTCAACGACGGCGAGCTCGTCCGCTCCGGGCTCCTGCGCCGCGACGCACTGGCGCGCATGGTCGCCGAGGACGCCGCCGGGCAGCGGGACTTCTCCAAACATCTGTGGCATGTGCTGACCCTCGAGTACTGGTATCGCGACGCGACCTCTGGGTCCGGCCAGAGCACTCGATCAACGGCTTGGGAATCAGAGGAGTTCGGGTGAAGCAGGTTGTACAGAACTACAAGAGCGGCGAGCTGGCGGTACTGGACGTGCCGGTGCCGGGGTGCAAGCCGGGCGGCGTGCTGGTCCGCAGCGCCTACTCGCTGATATCCACCGGGACCGAGCTCATGAAGGTGTCCGAGGCCGGCATGTCGATGGTGGGCAAGGCCCGCTCCCGGCCCGACCAGGTCGCCAAGGTCATGCAGAGCGTGGCCACCAACGGGGTGCCCGCCACCTACCGCAAGGTGATGGGCAAGCTGGACTCCTACACGCCGCTGGGCTACTCGCTGTGCGGGGTGGTCGAGCAGGTCGGCACCGGGATCGACGACGTGAAGGTCGGCGACCTCGTGGCCTGCGCCGGCAATGAGCACGCGCTGCACGCCGAGCTGAACTGGGTGCCGAAGAACCTCTACACCCCGGTGCCGGACGGCCTCGCGCCGCGGCACGCGTCCTTCGGCACCGTCGGGTCGATCGCGTTGCAGGGCGTCCGCCGCGGCGAGTCACAGCTCGGCGACGTGGCGCTGGTCATCGGCCTCGGGCTGATCGGGCAGCTGGTGGTGCAGCTGCTGGCCGCCTCGGGAGTCCGCGTCATCGGGGCCGACCCCGACCCGGTGCGCTGCGAGCTCGCCGAACGTCTGGGTGCTGCGGCCTGCGGCGATCCCTCGTCGGCGGCCGTGGAGGCCACCGTCGCCGAACTCACAGGCGGTCACGGCGTGGACCAGGTGTACCTGGCCGCCGGCGGCGGCAGCAATCAGCCCGTCGAGCTGGCCGCCCGGCTGAGCCGGGACCGCGGCCGGGTCGTCGACATCGGCAAGTGCAGCCTGGACCTGCCGTGGAACGCGTACTACGAGAAAGAGCTCGACGTCCGCTTCTCCCGCAGTTACGGCCCCGGGCGCTACGACCCGGAGTACGAGCTGGAGGGGCGGGACTACCCGATCGGCTACGTGCGCTGGACCGAGCGCCGCAACCTGGCGTGCTTCCTCGACCTCGTCGCCCGCGGCAGCGTCGACGTGGAGCCCTTGGTCTCCCACACCGCCGACTTCGACGACGCGGTCGAGACGTACCAGCGCCTGAAGGACGGCGATCTGAAGGCCGTGGCCGTGCTGTTCCGGTACCCCGAACAGGCGGTGGCAGCCGAGGCTCCGGCGGTGGCCGTTCCTCCGGTGAACGTGCAGCGGAGTCCGGCCCGGGCCGCCAAGACGCCGGTGCGCCTCGCGTTCGTCGGCGCGGGAAACTACGCGACGTCGATGCTGCTGCCGCACCTGGCACAGCGCGACGGCGTCGAGTTGTCGACCGTCGTCACCACGACGGCGCTGTCCGCGGCCAACGCGCAGCGGAAGTTCGGCTTCGCCGAGGCGACCACCGATCTCGACGCCGTACTCGGCGACAAGTCCATCGACGCGGTGTTCGTCGTCACCCGGCACAGCTCGCACGCCGAACTGACCCGGAAGGCGTTGCTGGCCGGCAAGACCGTGTTCGTGGAGAAGCCCCTGGCCCTCACCGAGGACGAGCTGGCCGACGTGCTCGCGGCGGTGGAGGAGTCCGGCAACGACCGGCTGCAGGTGGGCTTCAACCGCCGGTTCGCGCCGCTGCTGCGGGAGGCCCGGCAGCGGTTCGGCGCCCGGACCGGGCCGGCGAGCCTGCGCTACCTGGTCAATGCGGGCCGGCTGGAGCACGGCAGCTGGTACCTCCAACAAGGCACCCAGGGCTCGCGGTTCGCCGGCGAGGGCGGGCACTTCATCGACACGGCGAGCTGGCTGCTCGAGGCCGACCCGGTGTCGGTGTACGCGGTCGCCACGTCCGGCAACGAGGATCTGCAGGTCGTGCTGCGCTACCCGGACGGGTCCACCGCCACCATCAGCTACGTCACCACGGGCCCGGCCACCTTCCCCAAGGAGACGCTGGACCTGGTCGCGGACGGCCGCGCGCTGCGGCTCGACGACTTCGTCCGTGCCTCGCTGTACGTGGACGGCAGGGCCGGCCGCAAGCGGTGGGTCAGTTCGCGGCTGCCCAAGGCCCGGGACAAGGGCCAGAACGCCGAACTGGCCGCGTTCGTCAAGGCCGTGCGGACCGGCGGGCCGATGCCGGTGCCGCTTCAGTCGCTGGTCGCCACCACGTCGGCCACCCTCGCCGTGCAGGCCGGCCTGGTCGGCGGCGCGCCGGTGACGTTGGCGAGGGCCCGATGACTGTGAGCTCGGGGAGTCCGGGCTGGTACCTGCGGCGGCTGTCCCGGATGGGACCGCGGGAGGTCGGCGGCCGGGCGGGCGACGCGGTGCGCAGGCGGCGGTGGCGGTCGGCGCGGCCGAACTGCCCGAGCGTGACCGGTGCCCGGTTCACCGCGGTACTGCCCGCCGGGACGATCGCCGCGATACCTCCGGACGCCGCGAAACGTCTCATCGCCGAGGCGGACCGGCTGATGTACGGGCACGCCGAGTATTTCGGGGTGGTCCGCGACGACCTGGACGACCCGGACTGGTGGTGCGACCCGAAGACCGGGCGCCGGGCTCCGTGGGGCTACGCCTTCGACGTGCCGTACCGGAACGAGGAGGCGGTCGGGGACATCAAGCAGATCTGGGAGCTGTCCCGGCATCAGTACCTCACCGTGCTCGCCGCCGCCTACGCGATCACCGGGAACGAGCGGTACGCCGAGCGAGTGGCCGAGCACCTGCGGTCGTGGTGGACGGCCAACCCACCGCTGCGCGGCGTGCACTGGATCAGCGGCATCGAGCTGGGCATCCGGTTGCTGTCCTGGGTGTGGATCCGCCGGCTGCTCGACGGCTGGCCGGGCGCGGCCGGGCTGTTCGAGGGCAACCCGGTGGCGCTGAACCAGATCTGGCACCACCAGCGCTGGCTGGCCTCCTTCCCCAGCCGGGGGTCCTCGGCGAACAACCACGTCATCGCCGAGGCCGCCGGGCAGTTCGCAGCGGCCTGCGCGTTCGGGTGGTTCCCCTCCTCGGCGCGTTGGCGAGCCGACGCGCTGCGGTCGCTGGAGCGGCACCTGCGGGGCAACACCTTCGCCTCGGGCCTCAACCGCGAGCTGGCCACCGAGTATCACGGACTCGTGCTGGAACTCGGCCTGGCCGCGGTGGCCGAGGCGGATGCCGCGGGCAGGCCGGTCCCCGCGTCCATCCGGCTGGTGCTGCTGCGGATGACCGACGCGCTCGCGGCCATCGTGGACAACCGGCTACGGCCGCCGCGCCAGGGGGACGCGGACGACGGGCACGGTCTGGTCGTGGACGGCGCGGGCACCGATCGCTGGGCCTCGCTGCTGGCCACCGGGGACGCCGTGTTCGGCCGGCTCGCCTGGTGGCCGGCGGTGAACGGCACCGATGTGCGCACCCCGCTGCTGGCCGCGCTCATCCGGCCGTACCCGGAAAACGGAACCGCACCGGCCGTGACCCGCCCGGCGAACCGACCGGCCCATTTCGCCGACGCGGGCATGACCATCCTGCGTGGTCCGGGGGAGATCTGGTGCCGCTGCGACGGTGGTCCGCACGGATTCCTGTCCATCGCCGCGCATGCTCACGCGGACGCGCTGTCCGTGGAGGTCCGGCACGACGGGGTCGACGTGCTCGCCGACCCGGGGACGTACTGCTACCACGGGCAGCCCGAGTGGCGGCAGTACTTCCGGTCCACCCTCGGCCACAACACCCTGCAAGTGGACGGCGGTGACCAGTCCGTCTCCGGCGGCCCGTTCCTGTGGACCCGGCATGCCAAGAGTCGCGTCCTGGGCGCGGACACATCCGGCACCTCCGACGGGGGGACCGCCCGCTGGTGTGCCGAGCATGACGGTTACCAACCCTCCGTGCACCGCCGCCGGGTGGAGCTGACGGCCGCGAGCCAGGAGCTGAGGGTGGTCGACGAGGTCCACGGCCGGCACGGCCCGCGCCGGGCCGTGCGCCTGGCGTTCCACCTCGGCCCGGCCATCGCCGCGGACCTGGTGGGGAACCGGGCAGTGCTCACGTGGACCCGGGACGGTGAGAACCGTTCCGCGGTACTCGACCTGCCCGGGCAGCTGAGCTGGCGGGCGCATCGCGGCGAGAGCGACCCGCCGCTGGGCTGGTACTCCGCCGGCTTCGGGCGCAAGGAACCCACCACAACATTGGTCGGCACCGGCTTCGCCGACGGCGCGCAGGGGTTCACCACCGTCCTCAGGTTCCGCGGCTAGGGGGGCGCGTGGGGAACAAGAGGCGGCACTGGGCGTCGGCGGCGGCACCGCTGGCGTTGGCCCTGCTGGCGGTGACCGGCTGTGACAGCACGTCGGACGCCGGGGCGAAGCCGACCGCCGCGCCGTCGCCCACGCCCGTGGCCCGGGTGTGCGCCAAGCCCGCGGCCGGGCCGGCGAAGGCGCCGGCGGGCGCGGTGACGGTCGACCCCGCGGTGGCCGGTGACCTGGCTGCGAAGACCAAGAGCAGCCCCCCGAACACCACGTTCTGGCTTCGACCGGGCAAGCACAGGCTCGAGCCGGACCGCTACGCCCAGGTCATCCCCAAGGAGGGGAACAGCTACCTCGGCGCGCCGGGCGCGGTGCTCGACGGGCGCAAGACCAACCAGTACGCGTTCGGCGGCACCGCCCGCAACGTCACCATCCGCTACCTGACCGTGCAGGGTTTCGTCGCGCCGCACAACGAGGGCGTGGTCAACCATGACTCGGCCGACGGGTGGGTGATCGAGCACGCGACGATCCAGAACAACTCCGGCGCCGGGCTGATGGCCGGTGCCCGCCAGCGGGTTGGTGCCAGCTGCCTGCGCGGCAACGGACAGTACGGCTTGAACGCGTACAAGGCCGGCGACACCATCAGCGGCCTGGTGATCGAGGGCAACGAGATCGTGGCCAACAACACCGGCGACTGGGAGCGGCGACGGCCGGGCTGCGGCTGCACAGGAGGCGTCAAGTTCTGGGCCGTCAACGGTGCCGACGTACGCGGCAACTGGGTGCACGACAACCGCGGAGCCGGGTTGTGGGCGGACACCAACAACAACGACTTCCGCATCGAGAACAACGTGCTCGAGGCCAACGACGGTGCCGCGCTGATCTACGAGACCAGCTACAACGCGGTCATCCGGAACAACACGATCCGGCGGAACAACTGGGTCGAGGGGCGCAGGGAAGCCGACCGCGGCGACAACTTCCCGTTCGCGACCGTCTACCTGTCCGAGTCCGGCGGCGAACCACGGGTCGAAGCCCGCACCGACAAGATCGAGATCTACCGGAACGTGCTGGAGAACAACTGGTCCGGGATCACCCTGTGGGAGAACGCCGACCGGTTCTGCAACAGCCCCGCCAACACCTCGTCCGGTGACTGCACGTTGCTGGTGAAGAACACCGACCGCTGCACGCAGCCGGCGATCGCCACCGCACCGCTCTATGCCGACTGCCGGTGGAAGACCCAGCGGGTGGACATCCACGGCAACCGCTTCGTGCTGGACAAGTCCGTCGTCGGCTGCACGGTGAAGTGCGACCGGATGGCGGTGCTGGCCAACTACGGCACCTATCCGGACTGGTCGCCGTACCAGGGCGAGCGGGTGGCCGAGGCGATCACCCGCAAGCAGCACAACCGCTGGCACGACAACGTCTACCTCGGACCATGGACATTCGTCGCCCACGACCCGAGCCGGATACTCGACTCCGGGCAGTGGCAGGGCACGCCGTACCAGCAGGACGCGGGCAGCACCTTCCGCGCACGGGACGGTGGTTGAGATGAGCCCGGACCACACGGACCACACGTCGAAGATCGTCGGGACGGTCTGGGGGCTGCTCGTCCTCAACACGCTCGGCTCCGCCGGGGCGAAGACCATCATCCCGCTGCCCCGCTCCCTCATCCAGATGGTCACCATGGGTGCGCTGGTCGCCGCGTTCGCGCTGGCGCTCGCGGTCAATTCCCGGCTGCGCATCCGAACCAGTGCCTACGTGTTCCTGCTCACCCTGCTCCTGGTGGCGAGCGTGATCTCCAGCGCGAACCTGGAGTCCGGGTTCGGTGCGCTGTTCCGCTGCGCCCGGCTGGCTCTCTTCGTCAGCACGCTGTGGCTGCTCAGCCGCTGGTGGGACGGCGGCCTGACGTTCGTCCGGCACCACATCCGGATGTACTTCGCGGTGCTCGGGTCGGTGGCCGCCGGCCTGGCCATCTCACCGGGCGCCGCCATGCCCGAGCTCTACGGCGGGCGGCTGGTCGGCGCGTTGTGGCCGCTCACCCCGCCGCAGATCGGACAGTACGCCGCGGTGATCATCGGGCTCACCGTGCTGCTCGTTCTGGGCCGCCGGACCGACAGGGCCGGCGCGGCGGTGGTCATCGTGCCGGCAGTCGTCCTGCTGGCGCTGACCCATACCCGGACGGCCACGCTCGGACTGCTCATCGGGCTGGTGTTGGCGATCGGCTCGCTCATCCTGACCAGCGCCGCCGCCCGCCGGTTCTTCACCTGGGCGGTGCTGTGCGCCGCGGTGGCGGCGGTGGCGTTCAGCTCCGCGCTGCGGGCGTGGTTCCTGCGCGGGCAGAGCCAGGAGAACTTCTCCAACCTCACCGGCCGGGCCAAGGTCTGGGACGCCCTGCTGGCTGCGCCCCGGTCGACTTCGGAGAAGTTGTTCGGCGCGGGGCTGGGCGACAAGTCGTTCGGCGGGCTGCCGATCGACAACAGCTGGCTGGCCGTTTACCACGAGCAGGGCATGACCGGCGTCGCCTTGGTGGCGGCGTTCATCGTCGTGCTGGGCGGCGTCGCGTTGCTGCGGCCACCGTCGCTGTCGAGGGCCTGCGCGATCTTCCTGATCAGCTACTGCGCGATCGCGTCGTACACCGAGGCCGGTCTCGGCGACGCCTCTCCGTATCTGCTGCATCTGGCCGTGGCCGCCTCGCTGCTGGCGGCACCCGCCGCGACCGCTCCCCCATCGGCTCCCGAATCGACGCCCGAAGTCCCTCGACGACACATCCCGCGCTGGGCCCGGAGAACGGAGGTGACCTGAGCATGCACGTCCTCGTAGTGCACAACCGCTACGCCTCGGCGCAGCCGAGCGGGGAGAACAAGGTCGTCGACCAGGAAGTGGCGCTGCTGCGCGGAGCCGGTCACCGGGTCGAGGTGTTCGAACGGCGCAGCGACGACATCGCCGCCCGGTCCCTGCTGGGCAAGGCCGCGATACCGCTGCTGGTGCCGTGGAACCCGGCGGTCCGCGCGGAGCTCGCCGCCCGGCTGCGTACCGAGCGGCCGGACGTGGTGCACGTCCACAACGTGTTCCCGCTCCTGTCGCCGGCGGTGCTGGCCGCCTGCGCCGACGCCGGCGTGCCCGCCGTCGCCACGCTGCACAACTACACCCAGGTCTGCCCGCCCGGCACGCTCCAGCGGGACGGCCGGCCGTGCACCGAGTGCGTCGGGTCGACGCCGCTGCCCGCCGTCCGGCACGGCTGCTACCGGAACTCCCGCCTTGCGACGGTTCCGCTCGCGGTCAGCCTGTCGGTCAACCGGCGGCGGTGGTGGTCCGGCGTGGAGCGGTTCTTCTGCATCTCCGCGGCGCAGCGCGACGTCCTGGTGCGGGCCGGCATGCCGGCCGAGCGGCTGGCGGTCAAGCACAACTTCGTGCCCGACCCGGACGACCGCCGAGTAGGCGACGGCGAGCATCTGCTCTATCTCGGCCGGCTCGCGGAGGCCAAGGGTGTGCGACTGCTCATGACCGCGTGGGACGAGATCGCCGCGGGCGGCGGTGTGGGCGTGCCGCTCGTGATCGCCGGCGCGGGGCCGCTGGAGCCGGAGGTGACCGCCTGGGCGGCGGGCCGGGACGACGTGCGCTACGTCGGCCTGCTGGACCCGGCCGAGTGCCGGAAGGCCGTCGCGCGGTCGGTCGCCGTGGTGGCTCCCTCGACGTGGCTGGAGGCGTTCGGCCTGGTGGTCGTGGAGGCGATGGCGGCGGGGGTCCCGGTCGTCGCCGCCGGTCACGGCGCCTTCGTCGAACTCGTCGAGGAGGGGGTCACCGGGCTGCTGCACCAGCCGGGCGAGCCCGCCTCACTCGCGTCCTGCATACGCCGGATCGCGGCCGAGCCGGCCCTGGGCCGGGAGATGGGCCGGGCGGCCCGGCGCCGTTACGAGCAGGACTTCAGCCCGGCCGTCGGGCTGGGGCGACTGGTTGACGCGTACCGCACCGCGATCGCGGGTCGGTCAGCACTGGCTCGCGGCGGGGACACCCGCGCGGGCAGGGGGGATGGGGACAGTAGATGACACGATGCCGACTCTGCGGCTCGGAAGCGATGGCGAGCGTCGTCGATCTCGGGGCGACGCCACCATGTGAGAGCTTTCTCGCCGCGGACCAACTGGATCGACCGGAACCGGCGTACCCGCTGCACCTGCGGGTCTGCACCGACTGCTGGCTGGCGCAGATCCCGCCGCTGATCACGCCGGAGGAGACGTTCACGCAGTACGCGTACTTCTCCTCCTACTCGACCTCCTGGGTGGAGCACGCGCGCACGTTCGTCGCCGACGCCGTACAGCGCCTTGCTCTCGGCACCGACGCCTTCGTGGTCGAGGTCGCGAGCAACGACGGGTACCTGCTGAGGCACATGGTGGACCGCGGGATCCGCTGCCTCGGCATCGAACCCTCGGTGAACGTCGGCGCCGCGGCGCGCGAGGCGGGCGTGCCCACGCTCACGGAATTCCTGAGCCCGGACACCGGCTCGGCCGTCCGCGAAGAGCACGGCCCGGCGGACCTGGTCGTGGCCAACAACGTGTACGCGCACATCCCCGACGTGGTCGGGTTCACCCGAGGGCTGCGCGCCCTGGTCGCCGACGACGGCTGGGTCTCCATCGAGGTGCAGCACCTGCTGACCCTGATCGAGGAGAACCAGTACGACACGATCTACCACGAGCACTTCCAGTACTACACGGTCGCGTCCGCGATCCGGGCGCTGGCGAGCGGCGGACTCGCGCTCGTGGACGTCGAGCTGCTGCCCACGCACGGCGGCTCCATCCGGCTGTGGGCCCGGCCGGTTGAGGTGGCCGGCGAGCCGAGCCGGAGGGTGGTGGACGTGCTGGCCCGGGAGAAGGCCGCCGGGCTCCAGGAGCTGTCCGGGTACGCCGAGTTCTCCGCTCGGGTGGCCAAGGTGCGCCGGGACCTGCTGCGGTTCCTCATCGAGGCGGCCGAGCGCGGCGAGACGGTCGTCGGCTACGGCGCCCCGGGCAAGGGCAACACCCTGCTCAACCACTGCGGCATCCGGCCCGACCTGCTCCCGTACACGGTCGACCGCAACCCCTACAAGCACGGCAGGTTCACCCCGGGCACCCGCATCCCGATCCTGCCGCCCGAGCAGATAGCCGCCGACAGACCGGACTACGTCCTCGTCCTCCCGTGGAACCTGCGGGCCGAACTGGTCGAGCAGCTGTCCTTCGTGCACGACTGGGGCGGCCGGCTGGTCTTTCCCATCCCGGAACTGAGCATCGTCGAGGTCGCGTCTTGAAAGGGCACAGCATGAAGGTCGTTCTGTTCTGCGGCGGTTACGGGATGCGGATGCGGAGCGGTGCCGCAGACGACGTGCCCAAGCCGATGGCGATGGTCGGCCCGCGACCGCTGATCTGGCATGTCATGCGCTACTACGCGCACTTCGGGCACACGGAGTTCATCCTGTGTCTCGGGTACGGGGCTCACCACATCAAGGACTTCTTCCTCAACTACGAGGAGACGACGTCCAACGACTTCGTCCTGCGAGGCGGGCGGACCGAGCTGCTGTCCACCGACATCTCGGACTGGACGATCACGTTCGCGCAGACCGGCATCGAGTCACCGATCGGGGAGCGGCTGCGCCGGGTGCGGCACCACCTGGACGGCGACGAGATGTTCCTCGCCAACTACGCCGACGTGCTCACCGACGCTCCGCTGCCGGAGATGATCGACCGGTTCGCCCGGCGCGACGCGGGTGCGTCGATGATGGTGGTGCCGCCGCAGTCCTCGTTCCACTGCGTGGAGTTGGGCGAGGACGGCCTGGTAGGCGGCATCACCGCGGTGAGCGAACTGCCACTGTGGGAGAACGGCGGTTACTTCGTGCTCCGCCAGGAGGTCTTCGACCACATCCCGGAGAATGGGGACCTGGTCGCCGACGGATGCGCCCAACTCGCCAAGCGCGGCCGGCTGGTGGCTCACCAGCACCGCGGCTTCTGGAAGCCGACCGACACCGTGAAGGAGCGGGCGGCGCTCGACGACGCCTACGCCCGGGGCGACCGCCCGTGGGCCGTATGGGAGCGGGACCGCGCGGGGGTGAGGGCGTGATCCGGCTCGGCACCGGGCGGCTGGACCGGATCGTCGCGGTGGGCGCGCACTGCGACGACATCGCCATCGGCGCCGGCGGCACGCTGCTGACACTGTGCCGCGCGCGGCCGGGTGTCCGCGTCGACGCGCTGGTGCTCTCCGGCGGTGGCAGCGAGCGGGAGCAGGAGGAGCAGGCGGCGCTCGCCGCCTTCTGCCCGGGCGCCGACCTGCGGCTGACCGTGCACAAGCTGCCGGACGGCAGGCTGCCCGTGCACTGGGACGAGGCCAAGACAGCGGTCGAGGAACTGCGCGAGCGGACCGAGCCGGATCTGGTCCTCGCCCCACGTACCGATGACGCGCATCAGGACCACCGCGGCTTGGCGCAGCTGATACCGACCGCGTTCCGCGACCACCTGGTCCTCGGCTACGAGATCGTCAAGTGGGACGGCGATCTCGGCCGTATGGCGGCCTACCAGCCGCTGTCGCCGGAGATCGCCGAACAGAAGGTGCGGCTGCTGCAGGAGCACTACCCCTCGCAGCGGCACCGGCCCTGGTACGACCGCGAGGCCTTCCTCGGCCTGGCCCGGATCCGCGGCATCGAATGCCACGAGCGCTACGCCGAGGCGTTCGCCGTCACCAAACTCGTTCTCGACCTGGGGGATTGAACCTTGCGCGTACTGCTCACCGGACACCAGGGCTACCTGGGCACCGTGATGGCCCCGGTCCTCACGGCCGCCGGACACGAAGTCGTCGGCCTCGACTCGGGCCTGTTCGCCGACTGCGTCCTCGGCCCGACGCCCGCGGACCCGCAGGGGCACCGGGTCGACCTGCGTGACGTCACGGCGGAACACGTGGCCGGCGCCGACGCCGTGATCCACCTGGCCGCCCTGTCCAACGACCCGCTGGGATCGCTGGCGCCGGAGCTCACCTACGACATCAACCACCAGGCGTCCGTACGCCTGGCCCGGCTGGCCCGCGACGCCGGGGCGCGGCGCTTCCTGTACGCGTCGACCTGCTCCGTCTACGGCGCCGCCGGCGGCGACGACCTGGTCACCGAAGACGCCCCGCTGCGCCCGGTGACGCCGTACGCGGAGTCCAAGGTGCGGGTGGAGGACGACCTGCACGCGCTCTGCGACGGCGACTTCAGCCCCGTGTTCATGCGCAACGCCACCGCTTTCGGCTACTCACCCCGGCTGCGCGCCGACATCGTGCTCAACAACCTGGTGGGCCACGCGCTCCTGTCCGGCGAGGTGCTGGTGCTCTCCGACGGCACCCCGTGGCGCCCGCTGGTGCACGCCGCCGACATCGCCCGGGCCTTCACGGCCGCGCTGACCGCGCCGCGCGAAGCGGTGCACGACCGGGCGTTCAACATCGGCAGCGAGATCAACAACGTCACGGTCGCCGAGATCGCCGAGCAGGTCGCCGAGGCGGTGTCCGGCTCCAAGGTGGTGATCACCGGGGAGACGGGTGCCGATCCGCGGTCGTACCGGGTGGACTTCTCCCGGTTCCGTGCCGCGGTGCCCGGCTTCGACTGCGAGTGGACGGTGAAGCAGGGCGCGCTCGAACTCGCCGACGCCTACCGGGAACACGGGCTGACCCGGGAGGACTTCGAGCAACGGTTCACCCGGCTTGCCGTGCTGCGCGCGGCGTCCGACGCCGGCACCGTCGACGACACGCTGCGGTGGCGCCCGTGACAGAGATCGGCGAGGAGATGTACGCGCTGGTGGAGCGGCTGTACCCGCTGTGCCGGAGCATCACCGGCGACGGTGTGCGCGCCACCTTGGACATCGTCGGGGAGTACATCCCGCTCCAGACGCACGAGGTGCCGACCGGCACGCAGGTGCTCGACTGGACCGTGCCGCAGGAGTGGAACATCCGCGACGCGTACATCGCCGACACCACCGGCCACCGGATCGTCGACTTCGCCGCGTCGAGCCTGCACGTACTCGGCTACAGCGTGCCGGTGTCGGCGACCATGCCGCTGGCCGAGCTGCGGGAACACCTGCACACCCTGCCCGACCACCCGAGTTGGGTGCCGTACCGCACCAGCTACTACAAGCCGGAATGGGGGTTCTGCCTGGCCCAGGACACCCTGGACGCGATGCCGGACGGCGCGTACGAGGTCCGCATCGACTCCACCCTCGCCGACGGCCATCTCACCTACGCCGAGCACGTGGTCCCGGGGCAGGTCCCCGACGAGGTGATCGTTTCCTGCCACGTCTGCCACCCGTCGCTGGCCAACGACAACCTGGCCGGCATCGCGGTGGCGACGTTCCTGGCCCGGGCGCTGGCCCGGCAAACGCCGTACTACACCTACCGGTTCATCTTCGCGCCCGGCACCATCGGGGCGATCACCTGGCTGGCCCGCAACGCGGAGCGGGTGAATGGGGTATCCCCTGCTCGAGCGGAGCCGAGAGCTCGGGGAGGGGTCAAGCACGGGCTGGTGCTGGCCTGCGCCGGCGACCCGGGCACGCTGACGTACAAGCAGAGCAGGCGCGGCAATGCGGAGATCGACCGGGTGCTGCGGCATGTGCTGGCCGCCTCCGAACGCCCGCACCGCGTCACCGAGTTCACTCCGTACGGCTACGACGAGCGGCAGTTCTGCTCACCCGGGTTCGATCTCGGCGTGGGCTCGCTCACCCGGACCCCGTACGCCGGTTACCCCGAGTACCACACCTCGGCGGACAACCTGGACTTCGTGTCCCCGGAGGCGATGACGGACACGCTCGCCGTCTGCCGCGAGGCGTTCGCCGTCCTCGACCGCAACCGCCAGTACGTCAACCTCAGCCCTTACGGCGAACCGCAGTTGGGCCGGCGCGGGTTGTACGACGCGCTCGGCGGCCGCAGCGACACCAAGCAGGCCCAGATGGCCATGCTCTGGGTGCTCAACCTCTCCGACGGCGAGCACAGTCTGTTGGACGTCGCCGAGCGGTCCGGGCTGCCGTTCGACACCGTCGCCGCGGCGGCCGACGCCCTGCACGGCGCCGGGCTGATCAAGGCGTGACGGGATGACCACCGAGGGGGAGAGGACGAGACCGAAGGCGGCGAACGCCAGGCGGGCCGTCGTCGGGCGGCTGTCCTGGGGACTGGCCGACCAAGCGGCCTCCAGCATGAGCAACTTCGTGGTGGGCATCTACGTGGCCCGCTCGCTGGGCGTGACCGCGTTCGGCGTGTTCAGCCTTGCCTGGGTCACCTACGGCGTGGTGCTGAACGTCTCCCGCGGACTGGCCACCGATCCGCTCATGGTGCGCTTCAGCGGCGTGTCGGACGCGGCCTGGCGCGGGGCGGTGGCCCGGTCGTCGGGTACCGCACTCGGCGTCGGTGCCGCCCTCGGCGCGGCGTGTCTGGTGGTCGGCGTCGGCGTCGGCGGCCGTGTGGGGCCCGCGTTCGCCTGCCTCGGCGTCGTCCTGCCGGGGCTGCTGCTGCAGGACGCGTGGCGGTTCGCGTTCTTCGCCGCCGGCGCCGGGCGGAAGGCGTTCGTCAACGACCTCGTGTGGGGCGTCGCGCTCGTCCCCGCCATGGTGGTGGCGGCCCGCGTGGGCAGCGTGGCCGCTTTCGTGCTCGCCTGGGGCGGATCCGCCGCGGTGGCCGCCGTGTGCGGCAGCTTCCAGTCCGGCATCCGGCCCCGTCTGACCGGAGCGCGCGAGTGGCTTCGCGCGCACCGCGACCTCGGCCACCGGTACCTGGTCGAGAACGTCAGCAACAGCGGCGCGAGCCAGCTGCGGGC
Source organism: Streptomyces sp. NPDC052064 (assembly GCF_055585925.1). Taxonomy (NCBI): domain Bacteria; kingdom Bacillati; phylum Actinomycetota; class Actinomycetes; order Kitasatosporales; family Streptomycetaceae; genus Streptomyces; species Streptomyces sp. NPDC052064. The sequence continues at coordinate 15,268 of NZ_JBVJJE010000013.1, read as the reverse complement.
GTACGGGCTCGGCGCGATCGTCGGGGTCGGCGCGGTGGGTGTGGTCCGGGGCGCCGAGCTCCTGCTCGGCCCGTTCATGGCTGTGCTGATGGGCCTGTCGCTGGTCACCGTCGCGGAGGCGGCGCAGGTGCTGCGGCGGGCCCCGCACCGCCTCGGCCCGTTCTGCCTCCTGCTGGGCGGTGGACAGGCCGTCGCCGCGCTGCTCTGGGGCGGCGCGCTGCTGCTGGTGCCGGACCGCCTCGGCGGACTCGTGCTCGGCGGCGTCTGGAGCTCCGCCTCGGAGCTCATCGTGCCGGTCACGCTCGGCGTCGCGGGCGCGGGACTCGGCACCGGCGCGGCGGCCGGGCTGCGCGCGCTCGGCGCGGCCCGGCGCAGCCTGCGCGCCCAACTGTTCGCCTCCGCCTGCTACGTCGGCGGCGGGCTCGGCGGGGCGGCCCTCGCCGGCACGGTCGGCTCGGCCTGGGGCGTCGCCGCCGCGACCGCCTGCGGCTCGGCCCTGTGGTGGCTGCAGCTGCGGTCCGCCCTGCGCGAGCACCACCAGAACCCCCTTCGCGAAGTGAGGACGTCATGACTGCTTTTCGCCGCACTCCCCGGCTGAGCATCGGCCTGCCCGTGTACAACGGCGAGGAGTACCTGGCCGAGTCGCTCGATGCCCTCCTCGGCCAGACCTACGAGGACTTCGAGCTGGTCATCTCCGACAACGCCTCGACCGACGGGACCCAGGACATCTGCCGCAAGTACGCGGCCCAGGACTCACGCATCCGGTACATCCGCCTGTCGCGGAACATCGGCGCCGCACCGAACCACAACCACGTGTTCACCGAGTGCCGCGGTGAGCTGTTCAAGTGGGCCTCCCACGACGACCTCTACGCCCGCGACCTGCTGCGGCGCTGCGTGGAGGCGCTGGACGAGCGTCCCGACGTGATCCTCGCGCACGCCGACCAGGCGGTCATCGACGAGGACGGCCGGGTGAAGGTCCCGTACGAGTACACGCTCGCCACCGCCTCGCCGCACGCGCCGGGGCGCTTCCGCAGCCTGCTGTTCGAGCCCGGTGGCGACGACTTCTACGGGGTGATGCGGGCCGACGTGCTGCGCCGGGTGAAGCCGCACGACAGCTACCACCACGCGGACCGCACGTTCGTCGCCGAGATCACCCTGCACGGGCCCTTCCACCAGGTGCCGGAGCTGCTGTACTTCCGCCGTGACCACCCCACCCGCGCCGAGCGGGCGAACCCGGGCAAGCGCTCCCGGTGCGTGAACCTGGACCCGCGCCGGGCAGGCCCGCTGCACCCGACGCCCCGGCTCCTCGCCGAGTACGTCTGGGGCTTCGCCTCGGCGATCCGGCGGGCGCCGTTGTCCCCCGCCGACCGGCGCGCGTGCTTCCGCCACCTGGCCGCGTGGATGACCAGCCGGGTCCGGCCGGGCGCCGGCGAGCGGGTCGAGGACCGCGCCCCGGTCGACCCGGGCCGGCTCACCGTCTCCGTCGACGCCCTCGTCGCCGGCCGTGAAGGCCGTGAAGGCCGTGAAGGGGGGCAGGCATGACGTCCGCCGGCGAAACTCCGGTGCGCGTCGGGGTGTTCGGCCTGCTCGGCTCCGGCAACCTCGGCAACGACGGGTCGCTCGAGGCCGTGCTCGGCTACCTCCGCGCCGAGCACCCGGAGGCGGTCGTGGACGCGCTGTGCGGCGGACCCGAGGTCGTCGCGGCCCGGTACGGAATCCCCGCGACGCGGCTGCACTGGTACCGCGGGGAGTACCGGACCGCGTCGCGTGCGGGCGCGATCGCGGCGAAGGGGCTGGGCAAACTCGTCGACGCCGTCCGCACCGCTGCATGGGTGCGCCGGCACGACGTGGTGATCGTGCCGGGCATGGGCGTCCTGGAGGCCACGCTGCCGCTGCGGCCGTGGGGCTTCCCGTACTCACTGTTCCTGCTCTGCGCGACCGGCCGGCTGCTGCGCACCCGGGTCGCGCTGGTCGGCGTCGGCGCCGCCCCGATCGGCAACCGGCCGACCCGAACCCTGGTCCGCTGGTCGGCGCGGCTGGCCACGTACCGGTCGTACCGGGACGCCCTGTCCCGCGACGCGATGCGGGCTATGGGCGTGGACACCGCACGCGACGAGGTCTACCCGGACCTCGCCTTCGCCCTGCCGACGCCGCCGGCGAGCGCGAACTCAGAACAAGTCCTGAGCCCGCCGGGCCTGGTCTGCGTCGGCGTCATGGCCTTCCACGGCGGCAACGACGACCGCGCCCGGGCCGAGGAGATCCACCGGCGCTACCTCGACGGGACGACCCGCTTCGTCCGCGCGCTGGTCGAGGACGGCAGGCCGGTCCGGCTGCTCACCGGCGACGAGTGCGACGTGCCGGTGGTCGCCGCGATCCTCGACGCGGTGGACTCGCCGCTGGTCACCGCTGCCGAGGCGGCCTCGCTGGCCGACCTGATGAAGGAGATGACGGCTGCCGACACCGTGGTGGCGACCCGATACCACAACCTGATCTGCGCGCTGAAGGCAGGCACGCCGACGCTCGCGCTCAGCTATGCGGCGAAGAGCGACGCGCTCATGGCTCAGATGGGGCTGGGCGCGTACCGCCACCCGGCCCGCGAGGTCGACGCCGACCGGCTGCTCGAGCAGTTCCGGGCGCTGGAGCGGCGATCGGCGGAGCTGCGGCGGACCCTCACCGAGCGGAACCTGGTCGCCGCCCGGCGCCTCGAGCACCAGTTCACCGCCTTGACGGCGGCCCTGTTCCCGGCGACCGACCACGCCCACGCCCACGCTCGTCAGGAGGCTCCATGAAAGCGACCGAAGTCCCGGCGATCGCCGGCGCGTACCTGTTCGAACCGACGCCGTACGCCGACGAGCGCGGCTTCTTCTGCCGCACCTTCGACGCCGACGTGGTCCGCTCGGTGGGCCTCGACCCGGACGCCTTCGTTCAGGACAGCCTGTCCCGCTCGGTCCGGGGCGTGCTGCGCGGCCTGCACCTGCGCTCCGGTGCCGGCGAGGCCAAGCTGGTGCGGTGCTCGTACGGGAGGATCTTCGACGTCGTCGTGGACCTGCGGACGGACTCGCCGACCTACCGCAACCGGGCCTTCTTCGAGCTGTCCGGCGAGACGCAGGTGACCCTGTACATCCCGGCGGGGTGCGCGCACGGCTTCCAGGCGCTGACCGAAACCACTGACACCTCGTACCGGATCGACCGCCCGCACGATCCGTCCGAAGACGTGACGATCGCCTTCGACGACCCGGAGCTCGCCATTCCCTGGCCGCTGCCGGTCACATCGATGTCCCAGCGGGACCGGGAGGCGCCGAGCCTCGCCGAGGTCCTGAAGCAGAAGGAGAGCTGAAGTCAGCGTGGACACCGAAGAGTTCCTCCTGCCCCGGTCGCGGCTGGCGAACGAGCGGCTGCACACCATGATCCCGGGGGGCGCGCACACCTACGCCAAGGGCGACGACCAGTACCCCGAGAACCTGGCCCCGGTCATCAGCCACGGCCGTGGCGCCCACGTGTGGGACATCGACGGCAACCGCTACATCGAGTACGGCTCCGGCCTGCGGTCGGTCAGCCTCGGCCACGCACACCCACGCGTGATCGAGGCGGTGCGACGGGAACTCGACCGCGGCAGCAACTTCGTCCGGCCGTCCATCGTGGAGGTCGAAGCCGCGGAGCGCTTCCTGGCCACGGTGCCGACCGCCGAGATGGTGAAGTTCGCGAAGAACGGCTCCGACGCCACCACCGCCGCGGTGCGCCTCGCCCGCGCCGCCACCGGGCGCCCGCGGGTGGCCATCTGCGCCGACCATCCGTTCTTCTCCGTCGACGACTGGTTCATCGGCACCACGCCGATGTACGCGGGTGTTCCGGCGGCGACCAACGAGCTCACCGTGGCCTTCCCTTACGGTGACCTGGCCGCCACGGAGGAACTGCTCACCCGGTACCGGGACGAGGTCGCCTGCCTGATCCTCGAACCCGCCACCCACACCGAGCCGGCGCCCGGGTACCTCGCCGGCCTGCGTGAGCTGGCCGACCGGCACGGCTGCGTACTGATCTTCGATGAGATGATCACCGGGCTGCGCTGGTCCGAGGCGGGTGCCCAGGGCCTGTACGGCGTCGTGCCCGACCTCTCCACCTTCGGCAAGGCGCTGGGCAACGGGTTCGCCGTCTCCGCGCTGGCCGGGCGCCGCGAACTGATGGAGCGGGGCGGGCTGCGTCACTCCGGCGACCGGGTGTTCCTGCTGTCCACGACGCACGGTGCGGAAACGCACTCCCTGGCAGCCGCGATGGCCGTGCTCACCACCTACGTCGAAGAGGGCATCACCGCGCGGCTGCACGCCCTCGGCGAGCGGTTGGCCGCCGGTGTCCGCGAGGCCGCGGCCGGCATGGGCGTCGGCGGCCACATCGTCGTCCGGGGCCGGGCCAGCAACCTGGTCTTCGCCACCCTCGACGAGAACGGGCAGCCGTCGCAGCGGTACCGCACCCTGTTCCTGCGCCGGCTCCTCGCGGGCGGGGTGCTGGCCCCGTCGTTCGTGGTGAGCAGCGCGCTCGACGACGCCGACATCGATCACACCGTCGACGTGGTGGCCCAAGCATGTGCGGTGTACCGGAAGGCACTGGACGCCGCCGACCCCACCCCCTGGCTGGCCGGACGAGCGGTGAAGCCCGTGTTCCGCCGCTTGGCGTGACGTGACGTGACGTCAGTGCCCCTCCCGCCGACCGTCATCGGCCATCCGGTCGGCCAGCCGGTCAGCCATCCGGTCGACCAGCCACGCGGTTGCCGGTACCACCGCCAGCGCGGTGCACAAGCCGCCGAGGACGTCGGTCGGGTAGTGGGCGCCCAGGGCGACCTGGGCCCAGCCCATGGCGGCGCCGGCGACCAGCGCCGCGACGAGCGCGAGTGACGTGCCGGCCGTCCTGCCGAGGCCGAGCCGGCCGGTCGCGAGCAGCGCCACGACGAGGGCGAGCGCGGTGAGGAAGGCGGTGTGCCCGCTCGGGTAGGACACGTGCCCGTCGTGGATGGTGCGTCCCACCAGGGACTTGAGCAGAGTCGTCGTCCCCACGGTCAGGCCGGCGCCGGCGACGACGAGCACGGCTGCGCGAGGACGCCGAAGCAGCAGGCAGCCCGTCACGGTGGCCGCGACCGACATCGCTGCTCCCACGGGCTCCCCCAAGAAGTCCGTGGCCAGAGCGACGTAGCGCCACGACGGCCCCACACCGTGCACCGCCGCCCAGATCCGCGCGTCCACCATGCCGGGCTGGCTGTCGTCGGCATACAGGACCCCGAGTACGACGACGGCCAGCGCGGCGAGGGCCGCGATCAGCCCGAGCCACGTGCGCAGCGACGGGGGCAGCACCGCGGGCGCCGGCCGGCCGGTCACACGCCCACCGCGTCCGGTCGACCTGCGGTGCCGGCCTTCTTGTCTGCCATGCGCAGCAGTGGTTCCTGTCCCAGGCCCCGTGGGACCGCGAGCCGGTCAACGTCCGGCGGATCGACCTGCTGATTCCCGCGCCGGCGACCGGGCCTGTCGCGGCCAGCACCGCCCGGGCCGACGAACGCGTGCACAGCCCGCCGCACACCGTGGCCTACCAGCCGACTCTCGCCCTGCCCCAAGGGCCCGCCGCTGTCGCGATGCCGCGCCGGTAGCCTTCGGCTTCCGCTGGCGCCGACCCGCCCCGAACTCGCCAGCCTGTCCATCACCCTGGCCAAGAACATCGGAATCAGTCTCTGCTTGCCACCCTAACCAACAATGCGGTCGCGGCGAACCGCCGTCGGAAAGCCCGCGTGTCAACACTCCGCGGATATGGCGACGCACTCCACGTGCGAGGTCATCGGAAGGTGTGTCAGGAACTCTTAGCGGCAGGACTGCACCGGCCTCGACCATCGCCCGTCCGAGGGACCGTGGACCTTTTCCGAGGCGCTCAACATATGTCCTGGCGGAAGAAGCCCCACTATGGGTCTCAAGCAGGAAGCCCGCACCACCGAACCGGCTTGGCGGCAAGATCGGTGGGGCGAGCACTGAGTACCAGGAGGTACCGCTATGACTGTGGCTCCAACTCGCTCTGTACTGTCAATCGCCCGCCCGAGGGGCTGGGCGTCCCTGCTCGTCGTCATCGTGATCGTCTATGCCCCTGCGGCACAGATCCAGGACATCCTGACCAGTCTGATCGCTCTGTCAGGAGTGCTCGTCTCGGGCTCGGCAGTGAGGGCCGTATCAGCGCGACAGCCGCAGACGGCCGCCTGAGGACGGACTGGCCTCGATCGGGCCACGAAAAGGGAGTCCGTGCCGTCGGACGATGCGCCGGGCTCCCATCTCCCCCAGCTCAGAGGGCCGGACCACTTTCGTGGTCCGGCCCTCTGAGCGCCCTGACCAACCGTGCTCGCGGCGACCCGAACCGCTTCAGAGAGCGTTTCACAACAGCAGCGGGAACCGATCCACCGAACCCGTACGCATAAAGCCGCAGGTCATGAGCCCTTAGCCACCGGCTCGGGAATCGCAACGCACTCCACATGATGCGTCATCGGAAAGATGTCGTCCTGAGCGAGTCTCAGAAAAGACCAGGTCAGAGCCCATTTCCCGGCTCGCTGTCCCGCCTGCGGGCGACCATAGCGTCAAACGAGCGTCATGACGAACAGTCCGTCCCTCCTTCCTCGGTGCGTAATCAGGCTGCCCCCACCGGCTCTCCCTGCCCGAGCGCGCCTACGCTCACTCCGCACACCGGCTCGCACATCATGACCGCACCACCGCGGGCCGCGGTCTACTTCTCCGGCCGCCATGTTGGAGTCATGCCCTCCAGCCCACAGCATCCCGCACCTGCCCCGATGGCCATCTCGGGCACGGTCGCCGAGGACCTCGCGCTGTACCGGGAGAAGTTCCGGCGGCGTCTGCCGGAGTCGCTGGACGAGGCGCACGGCACCACTCAGGGGGTTGTGGAGCTGCCGCTGCCCATGGCCTGGTCGGGGCTGACCTCGTACGACATGAGCAAGCCTCGCCAGCGCATGGGCCTGTACCGCACCGTCCTGCACGAGGGCCTGCGCGATGATCTGCCCCACTACCTCAACCGGGATCTGCTCCTCCAGATGTGGCCGGTGTTACGCGCCCCCGTCGGTCGCACCGTACGCGTCGTGTGGGAAGACGCCTTCCCCCTCCTCGCCTCCCGCAGCCGGGCAGCCGCGTGACGGACATGCCGGAGCTGCACAGGCGGCTCCCGAGCCTGCCGGAGTAGCCGTCCGCGTCGTGCGACGATTCCTCCTCTGACCGCCGCGATCTGACACAACCACCACACCGACCAACCAGTCATCTGGTCACTGACGGCCCACGACCACTGACCTCGGAATCGATCATCGGGGCGCCCCGCCCGGGGCGATCAACCCCGTCTCGTAGGCGAAGACGATGGCCTGGACTCGGTCACGCAGGTCCAGCTTCGACAGGATGCGGCCGACATGGCTCTTGACCGTGGTCGGGCTGAGGAACAGCCGGGAGGCGAGTTCGGCATTACTGAGGCCCGTCGCGAGCAGGCGGAGCACCTCGAGCTCCCGCGGCGTCAGGCCGGACAGATCGCGGTGCGGGGCGATGGTCTGCGGTTCGTCGTGACGGGCGAAGCGCTCGATCAGCCGACGAGTGATCGTGGGCGCGAGGAGAGCGTCGCCGGTCTGCACCAGGCGCAAGGCGGAGACCAGATGTTCGGGGGTGACGTCCTTGAGCAGGAAGCCGCTGGCGCCGGCCGTGAGCGCGGCGTAGACGTAGTGGTCGAGGTCGTATGTGGTGAGGATGATGACCCGGGTTCTGTCCAAGCCGGCGTCGCCGATGACGCGCCTGGTGGCCTCGATGCCGTCCATCTCCGGCATCCGGATGTCCATGAGGACGACGTCGGGCCGCGTACGGCGGACCGCTGCGACAGCCTCGGCCCCGTCGGCCGCCTCGGCCGTCACTTCGATGCCGTCCGCGGCCAGGATCATCTTGAAACCGGTGCGTACGAGGGCTTGGTCGTCGGCGATGACGGCACGCAGCAGTGGCTGGTCCTTGTTCATACGGTGCTCCGCGGGATACGGGCCGTGACCCGGTAGCCGCCGGCGTTTGTCGGCCCGGCCGTCAGCTCGCCCTTGTAGACGGCCAGCCGCTCGCGCAGCCCCATGTGGCCGCGGCCGTTGCTCTGCACCGGCGGGGACTCCTTGGCGCCGCCGGTGTCCGTGATCTCGATCTCCAGACAGGCGTCGGTGTAACCAATGGCGACGGACGCCTGCGCGCCGCGCGCATGTTTGATCGTGTTGGTCAGCGCCTCCTGTACGACGCGGTAGGCCGCGAGGTCCACCCCCGGTGGCAGCGGATCCGGCGGCAGCGACACCCCGATGCTCACGGGCGTACCGGCGGCGCGTACTCGTGCGACGAGCGCGTCGAGCTGTGCGAGCCCGGGCTGGGGCTCCAGGCTGTCGGGCCTCTCGTGGTCCGGGGCGGCCAGCAGGCCCATCACGTGGCGGAGTTCGGCCATGGCGGCCCGACCGCCCGCCTCGACGGCCAGCAGTGCCTCCTTCGACTGCTCGGGCGCCATGTCCATCACTTTGCGGGCCGCGCCGGCCTGGATCACCATCACGCTCACATTGTGGGTCACAACGTCGTGCAGTTCGGCGGCAATGCGGGCACGCTCCTCCTCGACGGCGCGGCGCGTGGCCTCCTCCTGAGCGGCCTGCAGTTCTGTCACCCGGTCCCGGCTGGACGCCAGCCGCAGTTGCAGGAAACGGACGAGGCTGGCCAGCATCCCGGCCACCAGGAGCACGAATCCTGGGCTGGACCATCCGGGGAGCACGGGGTCCGCGTTGCGGAAAGCGAAACCGGACAGCGCGGCGGCGATCACCAGGACGGCGATCGCCGTTATCCGGTAACGGCTGTATACGACGGCGCTGTAGGCGCCGATGACACAGGCCAGGACGGTGATCCAGGAGGCGGAGCTGCCGATGGCCAGTGCCGCGCCCAGCACCACCACGAACAAGGTCAGCGGATACCGGCGCCGGTCTGCCAGCGGCAGCGTCGACAGGACGACCAGGACCCAGGGCACGGAGGAGGGTTCTTCCTCCTTGGGCACCTGACCAGGGTCGGGCGGCGGGGGCGGGGCTGGGACCCCTGTCCCGACGTCCACCGTAGGCGGGTTGATGTGCACCGGTCCGTCGCCGGGATAGCGCACCGCCACGAACAGGGCAATGACGGTCAGTACGACCGCCAGCACCACATCGACGCGCACCGCTCGCCGGGACAGCGGGGCGGCCTTCGCCTCCGGGCGTAGCGCGTCGATGAGCTGCTGATGCCGACTGCGCCGGTCTTCCGTCTCCATCCGTGCATTGTGCTGCGCTCTCCGCCCGGCCCGCGTCCGCCTGTCCGGCCAGGGCGTTGTCCCAGAGGCCTACTTCTCAGGTAGGACTCCGCGGCCGAATCCTCCGCGGGAAGGGCCTGATGTCGGTTCCGCGGCCGACGCGCCCCATACGCGGCACCCCTAGGTTCGCAGGACTGGCAACGGCATGTGTCTCGCGCGACCGTAAGGACGGACAACTCGTATGCATCAAGTGATCGAACTGGAGGGTGTGGCGAAGCGCTACGACAGCGCTGGCGCGCCGGCGCTCGGACCGCTCACGCTCAGCGTCGCCAAGGGAGAGGCCCTTGCCGTGACGGGCCCTTCCGGCAGCGGCAAGTCCACGCTGCTGAACCTCGTCGCAGGCCTGGACAAGCCGACCGACGGCGCCGTGATCGTGGCCGGGCGACGGATCGACCAGTTGAGCGAGCACGCCCTCGCCAAGTTCCGTCGCGAGCACATCGGCATGGCATTCCAGTTCTTCAATCTCCTCGACGACCTCACCGTCACCGACAACATCCAGCTACCGGCCCAGCTGACCGGGAGCAGCCGACGCGCGGCCGCGGCCCGCGCGGGTGAGCTCATGGAGATGCTGGGAATCCAGAAGCACGCCCGCGCCTACCCGGGCCGACTGTCCGGAGGTGAACGCCAACGGGTCGGTTTCGCACGAGCGTTGGTCAACCGGCCCGCGCTGCTGCTCGCCGACGAGCCCACCGGTGCGCTCGACACCGCCTCGGGCCACGACGTCCGCAAGCTGCTGATGGATCTGCACCGCGCCGGACAGACCATCGTGCTGGTGACACACGACCTGTCCCTCGCGGAGGCGTGCGCGAGCCGCACGATCCACCTGGTCGACGGTCACCTCGCCCTCGACACGTACGCGCAGGCCGTCCGATGAGCCTGTTCGGTACCGGCGCGATGGGCCGGGTCGTACGTTCCGGGGTGGGCCGGCGGCGGGTGCAGACAGTGGTGATCGCCGTGGCCACGATGATGGCCGTGGCGTCGGCCGTGGTCGCCGGGTCGCTGATGGTCGCCGCGGCCGCGCCCTTCGACAACGCCTTCAAGAAGCAGCGAGGTTCGCACATCACCGCGCAGTTCGATCCTGCCAAGGCGAGTGCGGCGGAGCTGGCGAAGACCGGGAAGCTGCCCGGCGTCGCCGCGAGCGCGGGACCGTACCCGTCCACGTCGGTCCGTCCGGTGGACCGGGCGGGCTTCCAACTGCCGACGCTGACCCTGGTCGGGCGGTCCGGACCTGACGGCGCCGTGGACCGGGTGGATCTGAAGTCGGGCCGGTGGGCGCGGAAGCCGGGCGAGATCGTGCTCGACGCGTCGTTCGAGGGGCCCGCCCTCGGGATCGGCACCCCCATGAAGATGTCGGACGCCAAGGACGCACCGCCCCTTTTGATCGTCGGCTTCGCCGTCTCCGCCAGCAAGACCGCCGACGCCTGGGCGGCCCCCGCGCAGGTCGACGCGCTGGCATCGAAGGGCAACCCAGTCGCGAGTCAGATGCTCTACCGCTTCGACTCCGCGAGCACGAAGCAGCAGATCATCGCCGACCGGAAGAAGCTCGCCGCCTCCGTGGGGCCCGGGGCGCTCCTTGGGACCCAGTCCTGGCTGGACACCAAGCGCGCCGCTGATCAGGGTGCGGCGGCGACCGTCCCGTTCGTGATGGCTTTCGGCGCGCTCGGCATCGTGATGTCGGTGATCATCGTCAGCAGTGTGATCAGTGGCGCGGTCGGCACCGGCCTGCGCAGGATCGGCATCCTCAAGGCCATCGGCTTCACCCCGCGCGAGGTCGTACGCGCCTACGTGGCCCAGGCGCTGATCCCGGCCGTCGCCGGCATCGCCCTGGGTGTCGTCCTGGGGAATCTCCTGGCCGTGCCACTGCTGTCCGACACCGAGTCGGTGTACGGCGGCGTCTCACTCTCGGTGGCCTGGTGGGTGGATGTCTCCGTGCCGGCCGCCGCCCTGGTCGTCGTGGGGCTCGCGGCTCTGATTCCCGCGCTGCGGGCCGGAAGGCTGCGTACGGTCGAGGCCATCGCGATCGGCCGGTCGCCGCGCACAGGACGCGGCCAGTGGGCGCATCGGGCGATGGGGATGCTGCCGCTGCCGCGACACGTGACCTACGGTCTCGCCACCCCCTTCACGCATCCGGTACGTACCCTCGCGATGCTGCTCGCGGTGGCGTTCGGCACGGTCGCGGCGACGTTCGCGGTGGGGCTGACCTCGTCCCTGAACGCGATCGGCACCTCCCAGGACCCCGAGAGCCGTGCTGCGGTCACGGTCACGACGACCAAGGCGATCGAAGTCGCTCCTCCCCCGCCGCCTCCTGTAGGGGGCAACGCGGAAGACCCGCCTCCCCCTGGCGGCAGCGAGTCAGGCCCGCCTCCCGTGGAAAACAGCGCGGCAAGCACGTCCAAAAAGCCCAAGGTCGCCGATCCGGCGAAGGTGCGGTCCGCCGTCACGTCACAACCGGGCACGGAGTCGTACTACGGCAAGGCCCAGACCGAGGTCGCCGTGGCGGGGGTCTCCGGCTCGATTCAGGCCAGCCTCTACGAGGGCAATTCGCGCTCCGGCAGCTACGCGATGCTCTCCGGGCACTGGATCACCGGTAAGGGGCAGGTCGTGGTGCCCTCCCGCTTCCTGGAGAGGACCAGCACCAAGATCGGTGACACGGTGCGGGTGACCTACGAGAAGGAGACCGCGAATCTGCGGATAGTGGGCGAGTCCTTCGACACGTCGGGCAGCCAGCTGGAGATCCACGCGGACATGGCCAACTTCGCGTCCGCCGAGCCCAGTACCTTCCTCGTCGAGACCAAGTCCGGCGTCTCCGCCGACGAATACGCCCAGAAGGTCGCCGCGGTCGTACAGCCGCTGGGCGGCGACGCCACCACCAACGCCTCCTCGGGGCAGGAGGGCGTCATCCTCATCATGTCCGCGATGGCGGTGCTGCTCACCCTCATGCTGATCACCGTGGCCGGTCTCGGCGTACTCAACTCCGTGGTCCTCGACACCCGGGAACGCATCCACGACCTGGGCGTCTGCAAGGCGATCGGCATGACGCCGCGGCAGACCATGGGCCTCGTGCTCGCCTCGGTGGCCGTGATCGGCGTGATCGGCGGGCTGATCGGCGTCCCTACGGGGTACGCGCTGCACCACGTCGTCATGCCGGTGATGGGGCGTGCCGTAGGCACGAGCCTGCCGTCGCTTGTCCTCGACGTGTTCGGGCCTTTCCAGCTGCTCCTGCTGGGGCTCGGCGGGGTCGTGATCGCGGTGCTGGGCGCGCTGATCCCGGCCGGCTGGGCGGCCAGGGCCCGTACGGCCACGGCGCTGCGCACCGAGTAGCGTCCGCCGGAGCGCGAGCCGCTGGGGCCGATCCGCCAGGCCCGCGGGGTCGGGCTGCCCGTACAGGCACAGGCGACGAGGCCCCCGTCCAGGCAGGTCCTCTTGACAGGGACTCGGGAGGCCCGGACAGGGGCCGGCAGCGGGAAGCGGTGCGGGTGGCTGTGAACGACTTCTCTTGGCTCAGCGGAATCGTCGAGGACGGAGTCCATGCCGCCCGCGGCACGATCGGTCGCTGAGCCCTGCCCCGCCAATCTCTCAGAACCGCGACAGTGCGTCCACCGCGTCGGCGCCGAGGCCGCGTTGGGCCCATACGTCACGCAGCCAGTCGTCGTCGGTGGCGAGTGCCTTGCGCACCACGTCCAGAGCCACCTTTTCCTGCTCCGTACCCGTGTAGGGGCGCGGTGACGTGTGCTGTTGGGGGATCGCCGATCCGGCGCGGGGCTGCGGCAGGCCGGACGTACCCGAGGTGTATCCGCTCGGCCGTGCGCTGGGCGCGCCCGCAGCCGAAGGCTTCGGCGGCGTGATGATGCCGCTCGGACCGACGAGCCGGAGCGTGCCGGGGTCGACGAGCCTCCGCGAGTGGAGCGGCGGGGGCACAGGCGGGGCTGGCGGCCCGCGGGCGGTGGTGTGCTGGGGGCAGGCGGCAGGATCACTGCCATCCGTGGAGTGCCGGCCAATGTGCCGGCCTGCGCTTTGGTCGCGGTACGGCGTTGGTCCACCTCGTTTCCGAGTTCCCGGAGCGGTCGTTCGCGTTCGGCCTCCGCCGCTTCCCGGTCGCGCCGAACCTGGTCGTCGGCAAGGCTCAGTTTGTACGGCCGTACGGCCCTTCTCGGCCTGGTCACACGCTGCTCCCAGGCGAGGGCCACCTCGCGGCGGCTGCCCGGAAACCGGGCGGCGATCGACCGGCCCACCCCGGATGTGCGTGTCAGAGCGGCAGTGTCATGGGACGTACAACGTGCCCGAGAACCAGTGCCCACGCCCGCAGCGCCTTCGCCACACCCGCACGCTTCCCGCATACCGACGACGTCGTAGCCGACTGGCCGCACCACTACCTCGCCACCACCGGTATCGACGTCCGTACCGCCCCGTCCGCCCCGAGTCCGGCACCGCCCGCGTCCCACTAACCTGCGACGCCGACGGCCATTACACCGTCACCGACCCCGACACGGGGCTACGTGCGACCTCTGACGCACGCCCGAAGCGCACCTGGAGCTCTGCGTCGCCGAGAATCTCGTCGTATGGCATTCGAAATGCCATACTTGTGTCATGGCTGACGACGACACCGACTTCCCTCCTGGCGACGGCCCTACCAGTGGAATCTCCGTCTCACTGACCGCCGGCACTCTGCAAGCGATCCGTGAGCGGGTCGGCAAGCGGGGCGTGTCCGCCTACCTGGAGAGGGCCGCACAGCAGCAGATCGAGCGCGACAACCTGGACGAGCTGATCGCCGACTTCGACAAGACCCATGGCCCCGCCGACCCCGAGGCCGTCGCCGCCAAGCGAGCCAAGCTCACCGGCGGCACCACCTCCGATGCCGGGGCAGCTGCGTGAGCGGCGCCCTCATCCTGGACAGCGAGGGCCTAGCCAAGGCCGTACAACGCGACCGCGAGGTCCACGAATGGCTCGCCGCCGCCCGCGACGCCGACCTTCCCGTGATCACCTCGGCAGCCGTACTCGTCGAGGTGATCCACCCCCGGATCAACGACGCCGCGCTGAAGTGGACGCTATCCCGGCTCCGGGTCGAGCCCGTCACCCAGACCCTCGCCCAATCCGCCGCCGGCCTGCTGCGCGCGGCCGGCCTGCACGGCCACAAGTACGCCATCGACGCCATGCTCTGCGCCACTGCCCTCGCCCAGCCGGGCCGCGTCACCATCCTGACCTCCGACGTCGAGAACGTCACCATGCTCACCGCGGACCACCCTCGCGTGAACGCCGAAAAGGTCTGATCCGCAACCGTGTGCTTTCATCGACTTCACCATTTCCCGGCCGGCCCGACCTCGTCGACGGCCAGGGGCCTTCGTGCAGTACGCCTCTCGGTTGGCTACCGGGCGGCGCCCTTTGCCTGCCTGACCGCCCAGACGGCATAGAACAGCAGGGGGTTGGGGGCGAACGCCACGATCAGCATCCCGACAACCGCAAGGGCCGAGCCGCCTGCCCTGACCAGGTGCGGGCCGCGCCGGTCCAGGATGCGACTGATCGGTACACCTGCCGCCGTGGAGACGAGGAGTGTCAGGGAGAACGCACCGGTCGTGGCACCCGATGACCATCCGGTGTCGACCGTGATGCGAGCGAGCAGGGCGGGGAAGGCGTAGTAGACGATCCCCAGTCGGCGATTTGTGTCAGGCAGAGCGGGGGTAACGCGACGCGGGGCCGCGACCGGTTGCCCGTTCCGGTCGCGGCCCCATCCACACAGGTGGTCAGGTCGGTCACGAGCTGCAGGGTGGAACCTGGTTTTTGGTTTCAGTCTGGTCGAAGAGGCCGGGTCCGCCGCAGATCCCGGTCTCAGAGGTCCTAACAGAAGTTGTTGATCAAGTGACTGTCGGCTTGTCTGCTCGTTGGTCGAGTCGTGGGGAAACGTCAGTCGCGGCCGTGGATCGTG